>CBFGTM010000005.1:0-91786 GCA_965652025.1 uncultured Gemmatimonadales bacterium | reverse complement strand
TTTACGAAGCGGTGCGAGTCGTAGCCGATGCCCACCCGGATCATGCGGCCGCGGGTTCGTCGATGATCGAATAGTCCTGCCGGCGGCGGCGGGCCTCGTATCCGGCGTCGCGAATCGAGCGCTCCATCTCGGCAATGCTGGCCCGGTGGGTCGTGCCCGCAGAGGACACCACGTTTTCCTCCATCATCAGACTGCCGAAATCGTTGGCCCCGAAGCGGAGGGCAACCTGGCCAACCTTGAGACCCATGGTGACCCACGACGACTGCAGATTGGGGACGTTGTTGCAGATGATGCGGCCCATTGCCAGCGTGCGGAGATAGGTAACCGCGTCGGTCTTGGGTTGATCCGCCATCCCGGTACCCTCGGGCTGGAGCGGCCAGCAGATGAACGCGGTGAAGCCGCCGGTCCGGTCCTGGAGGTCACGGACTCGCAGCAAATGCTCGATTCGGTCGGCGTTGGACTCGCCCAGGCCGTACATCATCGTTACCGAAGTCTTCATCCCCTGACGGTGAGCCTCCTCCTGGACCCCGAGCCATTCCTCAGTCTGGGCTTTCTTCCGGGCCACGCGCTCCCGCACCTCGTCAACCAGAATTTCTCCCCCACCGCCCGGAATGCTGTCCAGCCCGGCGGCCCGGAGCTCGCGAACCACGTCCGCCACCGTCAGTCCGAAGCGCTCGCTGAAAAAGACGACTTCCGATGGGGAGAACCCGTGAATGTGAATTGGATGGTGCTGCTTGATGTACCGCATCAAGTCGAGGTACCACTCGAAGGGGATGTACGGATTGTGGCCCCCCTGAAGCAGGATCTGGACGCCGCCAATCGCCTTGCACTCGTCGATCTTGGCCCCGATCTGCTCGAAGCTCAGGACGTAACCTTCGCGATGCTTGGGACGGCGGTAGAACGCGCAGAACTTGCAGTCGGCAACGCAGACGTTGGTGTAGTTGATGTTCCGATCGATGATGTAGGTGACCACATTCTCGGGGTGTTGCCGCCACCGCTCGGTGTCAGCGAGCTGCCCTAGCTCCAGTAGGCTGGCCCGCTCATAGAGCCCTAGGTATTCGTTGAACTCACTCGAGGTGCGGTCTACAATGCTCATATTCTCAATCTGTTAGATGCATCACTTCGCCCACCATGAGAACGTGCTAATGCAGCCCGCTCGACCTCTTTACACCGATTCTCCGACTCTCCGCCCGCCTCACGCCGCCGAGATGAATGACAGCGACCCATCCGGCACCAACCCATCCTGAGCCAGCCGTCCAAAGAAGTCAGTGAGTCCAGCGAGATGTCGATAGGACAGCGCATAGTCCAGGTTGTCCAGGTACGCCCGGCACACCGGCTCAGCGACACCAGTGTTAGCAGCGGCTAGCGCCGCCAATTCATCCAGGTGACGGAGTCCCCAGGCTCGGGACTCGAGCAGCCGCCGATGAACAACCGCAACCTTTCCTGGTGGAGCATCACGACGTGCAGCCCACACGGCGAATACGAACGGCAGCCCGGTCCATTCCTTCCACTCCTGCCCCAAGTCGACCCGTACGGGATACATCGATTGGGTGGACAGGTGCAGCGCCGCATCGCCGATAACCAGCACCGCCTCGTGGGGCAGCGCACTAAGAGTGCCGAGATCCGGCGCTTCCGCCCGGGCCGTGGCAAACTGGGGCGCAATGCCCCAGCGATGATGGCACAGCAGTTCCAGCAGCAGTACCGACGTACGGGATGACGCACTGAGCAGCACCGTGCAATGGCTCAGTTCCCCCACTGGGCGCTTCGAGAACAGCGCGACACTGTGAACCGGTCCGTCGCAGGTGATCGCGAGATCAGGCAGGAGGTGATACAGGGCCGCGTTTCTGGCGTACTCTACCGCGGACACGGCGCTCACCTGCAACGCCCCGGCCGCGAGCAGGTCGTTCAACTCCGAGGCGGTGCCGGACACTACCTCCGCCGGCATGGGTATCAATCCGCGATCGATGGCGGCGTAGACCGGATAGCAGTTGATCCAGGGAATGCGCCCGAGTCTCATGCTGCGTGCACCACCGGCAGCGAGGCACCTCGCCGGATGGAGGGTTCCGGCGGGGGCTCGTCGAAAGTGTCGCGGACCACCTGATAGAGGCTGTCGCGCTCCACCGGCCGCTTCCCTGCCCCCCGAATCAGCCGGACCAGCTCCATGTAGGGCATGTGCATGGCGGTATGCGCACCGGCCTCATGATAGATCCGCTCATACACCACCGTGCCCTCTACGTCGTCGCAGCCGAAGCTCAGCGCGATCTGGGAGAGGAACGGCGTCACCATCGGCCAGTGAGTCTTTACATGGGGAATGTTGTCGAGGAAGAGGCGGCCCACGGCGATGTTCTTGAGGTCCTCATAACCGGTGGTGGCTGTGCCCACCCGGCCCATCTCCTCGCCCAGCTCGTTATGGTCGGGGTGGTAAGCTAGAGGGATGTAGGTCAGAAAGCCTCCAGTCTCGTCCTGCAGGGCCCGGAGCGAAGCCAGGTGCTCGATCCGGTCCTCCGCGGTCTCGACGTGGCCGTAGAGCATAGTGCAGTTGGTCGGGATGCCCAGCTCGTGGGCCACGCGGTGGACCCGAAGCCATTCCTCCCCAGTGAGCTTCCGCTCGGCAATCGTGGCGCGGACCGCAGTGCTGAACACCTCGGCGCCACCCCCCGGCAGGCTGGTCAGCCCGGCGTCCTTTAGGGCGAGGAGTACTTCTCGCTCGGTGGTCTTCTCGATTCGCGCCAGGTGAGCGATTTCCACCGCGGTGAGCGCCTTGACATGGACTTGGGGATGCCGCTCCTTGAGGCCCCGGATCATGTCGGTGTAATAGCTGAGGCGCAGCTTGGGATGGAGACCACCCACGATGTGAAATTCGCGGGTCGGCATTCCGGTGGCCTGTTCGGCTTCCTCGAACACCTCATCCAGAGACCGGGTGTAGGCACCCTCCTCCTTCGGCATCCGGGCAAAGGAGCAGAAGGTGCAGGTATTCCGCAGAATGCAGACGTTGGTCGGATTGATGTGCTGATTGGCGGAGAAGAAAACCCGGTCGACATTCTGCCGCTGGTTGGCGAAGTCGGCCAGCATGCCGAGGCCCAGCAGATCGGACGTCGCAAAGAGTGCCACGCCGTCGTCCCGGTCCAGCCGAGCGCCGGCCGCGACTTTCTCCGCGAGAGAACGCAGTCTTGGGTCACGGAGACGCGTTAGGTCGAGCCCACCAGCCATCATATCTCCTCTGAATGCGGTTGCCAGCGGCTCCAAAATCTATACTGGATCCGACCGGGGCTGCTAGCTGAGAATCGCTCAGCAGTCCTCCTCATCCCCAATGCAAGGAGGGATCTACCACGTCTCGGCAGATCCCTCGCTCCGCTCGGAATCAGGAGGTCGCTTAGGGGGAACGCTACGGCGCCACTAACTCTCCCAGCGCCTTACGGCCAGGGTGACGTTGTGGCCTCCGAAACCAAAGGAGTTGGATAGAGCCACATCGACCTTGCGCTCGACCTTGTGATTGGGAGCGGAGTCGAGATCGCACTCGGGGTCAGGAATGAACTGATTAATCGTAGGTGGAATGACCCCACAGGTGGAGGCGAGCAGGGACACGATGAATTCCAGCGCGCCGGCCCCGCCCAGAAGGTGCCCGGTCATGGACTTGGTAGATCCGAACACCAATTTTCGCGACTGTTCTCCAAACACGGCCTTGACCGCCCGGGTTTCAGCGATGTCGCCCTGTGGCGTGGACGTGCCGTGAGCATTGATATAGCCGACGTCCCGGGGCTCGATTCGACCGTCAGCCAGACAGTCGCGCATGGCACGTTGAGCCCCCTCCCCACCTTCGGCGGGTTGGGTGATATGGTACGCGTCGCCACTGAGACCGTAGCCGATCACTTCACCCAAGATCTGGGCTCCCCGCTGCTCGGCGTGCTCCAGACTCTCCAATACCACCATGGCACCCCCGTCGCCGAGCACGAATCCGTCGCGTTCCTTGTCGAACGGTCGGCTGGCGGTCTCGGGGGAGTTGTTGCGGGTGGACAGGGCCTTCATGTTGGCAAAGGCGGCAACGGTAAGGCCGGTGATGGCACCCTCGGAGCCGCCGGTGACCATGGCGTCTGCCACCCCCTGACGAATCAAATTGAAAGACTCGCCGATGGCATGAGCGGACGAAGCACACGCCGAGACGGTAGCAAAGTTAGGTCCCTTGAGCCCATAGCGGATCGAAACCAGGCCTGCCGCGATGTCGGGGATGAACATCGGAACGAAGAACGGTGAGACCCGATCCGGCCCCTTGGTCACGAAGAGCCGGCAGTTATCCTCGTAGGTCTGCATGCCGCCGATGCCGCTGCCGATGACGACACCGGTTCGATCCGAGTTGGGAAAGCGACCTTCCAGTCCGGCCTGGCTGACGGCCTGGTGCGCGGCTGCCAGTGCCAGCTGGGCGAAGAGGTCGTACCGCTTGGCCTCCTTGCGGTCGATGTACTGCAGGGGGTCGAAGCCCTTCACTTCACAGGCAAACCGCACCTGTTGGTTGGAGGCGTCGAACTTGGTGATGGGTGCGGCACCAGAGCGGCCCGCCAGCAGCGCCTGCCACGTGCTCTCGACATCATTCCCCACCGGTGTCACCAGGCCCAGCCCGGTGACGACGACACGACGCGCCAACGCTATTTCCCGATCTTTTCGTGCAAGTAGGACATGGCGTCGCCGACGGTGCGGAGCTTCTCCGCTTCCTCGTCCGGGATATCGATGTCGAACTCCTTCTCGAACGCCATGACCAGCTCGACAGTGTCGAGGCTGTCCGCGCCAAGATCCTCCATGAAGCTGGCATCGCTGGTCAGCTTCTCGCGCTCGACGCCCAGCTCCTCGACAATGATATCCTTAACCTTCTCTTCGACGTTGCTCATGTCGTCCTCGATTGAAGTTGCGGTCCGTCTCAGATCACCATTCCACCGTCTACCACCAGTACCTGGCCGGTGATGTAGGCGGCCAGGTCTGAAGCCAGAAACAGCACGGTTCCTGCGACGTCCTCGGGCCGACCCAGTCGGCCCAGCGCGATCCCCTCTAATAATGAGGCTCGCGCTTCATCGGGCAAGGAGGCGGTCATGTCGGTCTCGATGAACCCAGGCGCGACACAATTCACCAGAATGTTGCGACTCGCGTACTCTTTGGCTACCGATTTCGTGAACCCGATCAAGCCGGCTTTGCTGGCCGCGTAATTGGCCTGGCCCTTGTTGCCGGTCATTCCTACGACGCTGGTGATGTTGATGATGCGCCCAGCCCGCCGCTTCATCATGCCCTTGATGACCGCGCGCGTGGTGTGAAATGCTCCCTTGAGATTGGCCTCCAGCACCGCGTCCCAATCCTCATCGGTCAGCCGCAGGAGGATGTTGTCCCGGGTGAGCCCGGCGTTGTTGACCAGAATGTCCACCGGGCCGAGAGTCGCCTCGGCCGCGGTAATCGCCGCCGTCACCTGGGCGCCCACAGCCACATCGCAGGCGACGCCGGCCGCCCGGCTGCCCAGGCCGACGGCAATCGACCGGGCCCGCTCCGCATCTCGCCCCACCACGGCCACTTTAGCGCCTGCCTGGTAGAGTGCTCGCGCGATGGCGAGACCGATGCCACGGGTGCTGCCGGTCACAAACGCGGTCTTGCCGGTCAGGTCAATCGTGGTTGCCACCTGACTCACTTCATCACGAGCGACCCCGCTAGTCATGGAGGTACTTCTCCACCTCGGCGGCCGAGCCCAGCGTAATGGTCCTGGCCCCCGGCACAATCCGCTTGAGCAGCCCGGTCAACACGTTCCCAGGTCCCAGCTCGACGAAGGTCGCGTCGGGCACCAGTTGAGCCGCGGCCTGCATGCAGGTTACCCAGCGTACTGGAGCGGTGAGTTGATCCGCCAGCAGCCGTTTGGCATCCACGCCGCTGCGCACCGCCTCTCCGCTCGCGTTGGCGATCACCGGGAACGCCGGGTCGGAAAAGGTCGCTTCGGAGAGCGCTTCCCGCAGGCCATCGACTGCCGGTGCCATGAGAGGAGAGTGAAAGGCGCCGCTCACCTTGAGGGGAACCACCCGCTTGGCTCCCCGCTCCTTGCAGCGCTCCCCCGCCCGGCTGACGCCGGCAGGATCGCCCGAGATGACCGTCTGGTCCGGCGCGTTGAGATTGGCCGGCACCGCGATTCCCTCCGGCCCCGAGACCTCATCACAGGCGCTCTGCACTTCCGCAGTGGCGAGACCCAACACAGCCGCCATGGCACCGGGCCGCTCCTGGCCAGCAGCAAACATGAGCTCTCCCCGCCGCCGCACCAGGCGGGCGGCATCGATGGCACTCAGGGTTCCGGCTGCTACGTGGGCGCTGTATTCACCGAGGCTATGGCCCGCAGCAGCCCCGGAGCCGGGCAGCTGGTCTCTGACTACGGCGAGCACCGCGAGCGAATGTGCCAGGATGGCTGGCTGGGTGTTCTGGGTCTGGGTCAGCTCATCCTCCGGCCCCTCCCACATGAGTCGGGAGAGCCGAGTGTCGAGGGCGTCATCGACCGCGGCAAAGGTGTCTCGGGCTGCCGGGAATCGCTCCGCCAGATCCTTTCCCATGCCGACCTTCTGTGCACCCTGGCCGGGGCACATCAAGACGGTCACCACCGGATGACGCTGCTGCCCCAGGTGAAGCCCGCGCCGAAGGCCACCAGCAGCAGCAATGACCCGGGCTTGACCCGGCCTTCTTCAATGGCCTGCGACAGGGCCAGCGGGATCGATGCTGAGGAAGTGTTGCCGTAGCGGTCCACGTTGACCATCACCTTGTCCATGGGCAGGCCGGCATGCTTCGCCGTCGCCTCGATGATGCGGATGTTGGCCTGGTGCGGTATCAGGAGATCTATTTCGTCCGCGGTCACGCCGGCTCGCCGAATGGCCTCATCACAGGCTTCAGCCATGGTGAGCACCGCGGCCTTGAACACCTCGCGCCCTGCCATCTTCATGTAGTGCGACCGCTCACATACCACTTTTTCGCTGATTGGGTCCACGGCTCCGCCGCCCGGTCTCAGGAGCAGCGGCGCCAGGGTGCCATCGGACTTGAGGAAGGTGGAGAGAATCCCCCGGCCGTTTTCTCCAGTGCTGCGGCGGACCACGGCCGCCCCGGCACCATCACCAAAGAGGATGGCGGTAGAGCGGTCCTGGAAATCGGTAATGGTGGAGAGCTTCTCAGCGCCGACCACCAGCACCACTTCACTTTGGCCAGAGGCAATCAGGCCCTCTGCGACGCCGGTCGCGAACACGAAACCGGGGCAGGCCGCGGAGATATCAAAGGCCGCGGCTCGATCTGCGCCCAGCAGTGCCTGGAGGTCGCAGGCGGTCGCAGGCAGGAGCCGGTCGGGTGTCGCGGTTGCCAGCACAATGGCATCGACATCCTTCGGGGTATAGCCGGCCTGGTCGAGCGCCTTCACGCTGGCCTCGCAACTCAGCATGGCGACCGACTGATCGGGTCGGGCGATGTGGCGTTCCCGGATGCCGGTTCGCTCCACGATCCACTCGTCGGAGGTGTCGAGCATACGGGTCAATTCGGCGTTGGTCAGCACGCTGGGTGGCACCGCCACGCCGACGCTGGCCATTTCGGCAAATGGGCGGCGGATCATGCTGGGGCACCTGCCTCTCGTTGCGCGAACTCGGCACCGATGTGCCGGCTCAGGTCCACCTCGACCGACTGGACCGCCACTCGGATGGCATTCTTGATGGCGTTGGCGGTGGACGCGCCGTGACAGATGATGGAGATGCCTTTTACGCCCAAGAGTGGCGCGCCGCCATACTCGGAGTAGTCGAGGAACCGGAACAGCTCCTTGATCTCCGGCCGGCCAAGTACATCGGGGGCCCGCTCTTTGACCAGGTTGACGAACAGGTGCGCGACCGATTCGTAGAACTTGAGGATTACGTTGCCCACGAAGCCGTCGCAGACGACCACGTCCACCACACCGAACTTGTGATGACCGGCCACGATATCGCGGCCTTCGATGTTGCCGATGTAATGGAGCCGAGGGCTGCGGCGGAGCAGCGCGTGGGTCTCACGGCTGATGGCGTTCCCCTTCTCCTCTTCCTCCCCGACGTTGAGCAACCCCACCGTCGGGCTGGGCCGGCGCAGCACGTCCCGCATGTAGACGCTGCCCAGGTAGGCAAAGCCGACCAATTCCCGGGGCGAGCAATCCACATTGGCACCGCCGTCGAGGACCAGGACCGGTTGAGAGGAGGTGGGAAACAGAGTCGCCACCGTGGCCCGCTCGACCCCGTCGTGGAGCCCGAGCAGCAAGGTGGAGGCGGCCAGCAGGGCTCCGGTGTTCCCAGCGGACACGAACGCATCAGAGGCCCCAGCCTTTTGGAGCCCGAGCCCGATTACGATACTGGACTTGCGCTTGCTCCGTATGGCAGCGAGCGGCTTTTCTGCCATCCCGATAACCTCAGCCGCCTCATGGACCTCGAGGCGGCTGCGGTCGGCATCCGGGTGTTTGGCCAACTCGGTGGCAATCACATCCGGCCGTCCAACCAACTGAACCGAGAAGGACTGGGGGAGCGTGGACAGAGCCTGCAGCGCGCCGGCGATCTCCGCCTGCGGGGCATTGTCGCCCCCCATAGCGTCCACCGCCACGCGGATCACGCTCAGACGTCCTCGACCTCGACCTGCTTCTTACCTCGATAGTAACCGCAGGAGTCGCACACCCGATGCGAAAGCTTGGGAGAGCCGCAGCGGGGACAGGCCTGGGTGCGGGGGCCGGCGGCGGAGTGATGACCGCGACGCAGGCGTTTGCGGGACTTGGACATTCGGCGTTTGGGGACAGCCATGATTTCCTCAGACAGGTTCGACGGGCGCGGAACAACTGCAAGGCCCCGCGTTGAGATCGGCTCCACAGCTGAGGCAGAGCCCGGCACAATCTTCCCGGCACAATAACAGGCGAGCGGGCGCAGCCAGCGCCAGCTCCTCCCGGACCACATCCCGGATATCGATGTGCGACGCCCGCTCCAGCAGCGGATAAAAGTCAGGGTCGTCAGCCGCCTCGGGATCCGAGCTGAACACCGCCGCGTCCACGTCGATATCGACATCCGTCTGAACGTCGGCCAGACAACGCCGGCATTCTCCCTGCATGGTTCCATGCAGGTGGCCGCGCCAGAGGTACTCTCCCGGCCCGGTCGACTGCAACTGCCCCGTCACGGACACCGGTCCGGCCAAATCCAAGTCCAATCCCTCGAAGGCGGGGTCATCCGGTCGGAGCTCTCCCACTGTACGCACGGGGCCCCGCTGAAGATCCCGGATGTCAACGCGCAGCATAGCCGCTTAACCTAGCAGCGACAACAAGATAGATCAAGCCGAATCGGCTTACGGTTGTCCCCAAAGCCGGGCCAGTTCCGCCTCGGCAAAGAAGAAGGCGACCTCTCGGACGGCGTTCTCCGCGCTGTCCGAAGCATGGATGGCGTTCTTGCCCTTCGACTCTGCAAACAGTTTTCGGATCGTGCCCGGAGCGGCCTCGGCGGGGTCGGTTGCGCCGATCACCGTTCTCAGGTGAGCCACCGCATTCTCCCGCTCCAGCGCCATCGGAAGGCAGGGACCGCTGGTCATGAACTCGACTAGATCGCCGTAGAACGGCCGGCCTCGATGAACCGCATAGAAGGCACCGGCTTCCGCCCGGGTTAGGCGCAACAGTTGGGCCGCCCGCGGCACGAAGCCAGCTTGCTGGAGATGGGCCAGAATGGCCCCGGTCTTCCCGCTGGCAATCGCATCTGGTTTGATGATGCCAAGTGTCAACGTTGCTGCCACACCACCTCCATCATCGCCTGCTGAGAGCCGCCGCCCCCAGCCGCTTGCCCAAGAGATCAACGACATCTGCCGGGCGGCGCATGATATCGATCCCGGCCCGCTTGAAGGCGGCCAGCTTCTCTTCCGCGGTGCCCGATGAGCCCGAGATGATTGCCCCGGCGTGGCCCATCCGCCGGCCCTTAGGCGCAGTCTGGCCAGCGATGAAGCCAACCACCGGCTTGCTGACGTGCTCCTTCACGAACTCGGCAGCGCGCTGCTCGTCGGTGCCGCCGATTTCGCCGATCATCACGATGGCATCGGTGGCGTCATCCTCCTGAAAGGCCCTGAGACAGTCGATAAAGTCGGTGCCGATGATCGGATCGCCGCCAATGCCGACGCAGGTGCTCTGACCGATCCCGTTCCGCGTCAGCTGGTGAACGACCTCGTAAGTCAGCGTCCCGCTGCGCGACACCAATCCGACCCGCCCGGGCATGCAAATGTTCCCGGGGATGATGCCGACCTTGCTTTCGCCGGGGGTGATGAGGCCGGGACAGTTGGGGCCGATCAACCTGGTGCCGTGGGCCCGTACATAGGGCATGACCCGACTCATGTGCATGACAGGAATGCCTTCGGTAATGCACACCACGAGCGGAATGCCGGCATCGACAGCCTCGAAGATGGCCCCTGCTGCCGCCATTGGCGGTACGTAGATCACGCTGCAGTTGGCCCGGGTTTCATGCACGGCATCGGCCACCGTGTTGAACACGGGGACCTTGTTTTCGAACCTTTGGCCACCCTTCCCCGGTGTCACGCCCGCAACTACGGCCGTGCCGTACTCCAGCATCTGCCGGGCGTGAAAGGCGCCTTCCCGGCCGGTGATGCCTTGCACGACGAGACGGGTGCGGCGGTCGACGAAGATGCTCATGCGGCCTTGCGTGCCAGTTGGACCACCCGCTGCACCGCCTCGTCCATATCGCTGAGCGCGGGCATGCCGACGCCCTCGAGAATGCGAATGGCCTCGGCCTCGTTGGTGCCGGTGAGTCGGATGACGATGGGAACGTTGACCCGGAACTGCCGAGTGGCCGCCACTATGCCATTGGCGACGTCATCGGTCCGGGTGATACCGCCGAAGATATTGAACAGGATGGCCTGCACCCTTGGATCGGCGGTAATGATCTTGAGCGCGTTGATCACCTTTTCCGGACTCGAGCTGCCGCCGATATCCAGGAAGTTGGCCGGCTCTCCCCCGTAGTACTTCACCAGATCCATGGTTGCCATCGCAAGCCCTGCGCCATTCACCACGCAGCCCACGTTGCCTTCCAACTTGATGAACGAGAGGTTGGCTCGGCGAGCCGCGGCCTCGCTTGGCTCCTCGGCGGACTCATCTCGCAGCAGGCCGAGATCCGGCCGCCAGAACAGCTCGTTGTCGTCGATGACGACCTTGGCGTCGAGGGCCAGCACCTGTCCCGAGGGTGTGGTAACCAGCGGGTTGATCTCGGCGAGGGAACAGCCGTTGCCGGTAAATACCGCATAGAGCTGTTCCATGATCCGAGCCGCGGCCTTCACCTGATTGAAGTCGCGGTAGAGGGCAAAGCCGAGCGTAAGCGCCTGATGAGGCAAGAGTCCGTAGGTAGGGTCTATCGGCAGTCGCACAATCTTCTCGGGAGTCTTGGCGGCGACCTCCTCGATGTCGACTCCTCCCGCCGAGCTCACCATGAACACTGGTCGCTGTGTCTCCCGATCCATGATCAGGCCGAGGTAACTCTCAGTGGCGATCTCGGCCGCGGGAACGACCAGGACCTTATGGACGGTAAGCCCTTTGATCTGCATGCCGAGGATCTGGGACGCATGGTCCAGCGCCTCGCCCGCATTGCGGGCCAGCTTCACTCCGCCCGCCTTGCCTCGTCCACCGGCATGGACCTGCGCCTTGATGACGACCTGTCCTCCCAGTCGGCGGGCAATAGCTTCGGCTTCCGTAGGAGTGGACGCCACGTCCCCATCGAACATGGGGATGCCCGCAGCCTTGAGCAGCGTTCGTGCCTGATATTCGTGCAGATTCACGAGTTCCCCACGATAGTCGTTCCCGTTTCTCCTCGAAGCGCGGCGGGACCTGCCGAGAGTTGGGCGATGATGGACCGCCCTCCCCCCCGCCGGACAAAGGCTGTGGCCGCTTCAACCTTTGGCTTCATGCCGCCGGGATCGAGGGACCCACTGGCGATCAGAGCCTCAGCCTGGTGGATCGTCATCTGCCGGATCGGCCGGGCGCCCGGAGTGCCCCAGCCCTCGAACACGGCATCGACGTTGGTCAGGATCATCAGCACTTCAGCCTCCAACTGGGTCGCCAATATGGAGGACACTCGATCCTTGTCTACGACCGCATCGAGCCCTTCCAGCCCCAGAATCGGATCCTCGTAGACCGGCGGCCCACCGCCACCAGCGGCAATAACCAGGGCGCCGGCATCCAGCAGCCGCTGAATGACCGGAAATTCGACCACGCCCAGAGGCTTGGGGCTCATCGCCAAGCGTCGCCATTCACCGGCGCCATCCTTGCCCACCGCCCGGCCGGCTTCACGGAGGCGAGTCGCCTCGGGGGGGGACAGAGCATGGCCAATCGGTTTGGTCGGCTGGTTCAGCGCCGGGTCGTAGCGATCTACTAGAGTCTGGGTAATCACTGTGACTACTTCCCGCCGAACCCGGGCTGACGCCAGCGCATTCTGCAGCGACTGCTGCAGCATATAGCCGATCCAACCGGCAGTTTCCGCCACCAGCACGCCGAGAGGCAATGGCTCGGCGAGCTTGCGGGCTGCCTCGTTGCGGACCAGCTCGTCGCCGACCTGAGGGCCGTTCCCGTGGACGATGACGATGCGCCAGCCTTGTTTTGCCAGCTCCACGATCGGCGCGACACTCTCGCGCGCGTGGCGGAATTGATTGGTGACTGTGGCAGGCTCACCCGATCGCGCCAGCGCATTGCCGCCGAGTGCTAAAACTGCCGTCCGCAAAAAAAGCCCTCCAAGCTAGTCCGCAGGGAATGGTCGAGCAAGCTAGAACCTCGCCGAGTCGAGGGGGAGGCCAAGCAGGCTTCTCAAGTTGGTCCAGGCCCGGCCGAATTCACTCCAATCCCCGGAGCGAAGAGCCGAATCGGCATGCTGCATCCACCGGCGAGCCTCGTCGAGGCGACCCACCTGTGCCGAGCCTGGAGGTGAGGGCACCGTGGCGCCCAGGAGGTTGCTCCAGGCCTCCCGAAGATTCCGCCCGGCGCCGAGCCGATCAGGCGCCGCTACGCTCACCCAAACCAGCACCGTGCCGCCCGACGGACGCAGGGCATAATGCGGCTGATACGCGATCGGGCCTCCCGGACTGACGGCCACCCGCAGCGGGCCTGGCTCCAGCTTGCCGCCATCCTCCCGAATGGAGTCACTGAGCGCATCGTAGGAAGGAAAGTTGCCCCAGCGGTTTTGAAGAACGTCACGGATCGGAAGTGTGCTGGCGGAATCCAGCCGCAACAAACTCAGATGCACCCGACCCTCGTCGCGCGACCCGATCAGGATCGCGCTGAGTCGCCGGTCGGGCGGGGATTCGAAGGTGGATACCACGAGCGGCCCGGAGGTGTCAGCTCCCCATGCCACCTGGGGCGGCTGTGGCTCGGCCGTACGACCGCTGCCGCTTCCACTCAGCGTCCCAGCCTTCCAGGGTGGCCGTTCCAGCTGCCGGCTCTGCACCCTGAACAGATCGATCGGGTAATGCCCCGCTCGAAGGATGGACTCGGGCATGGCCGAAGCCGGTTCAACCAGGCCGCCAGTCACCCGGCTCCAGGTAGCGGCCACCGGATCTGCCCTGGGCTGGAGATACACCCTCACCACTCCAGTCTCCGCGTTTACCGTGCCGAGGAAAGAGGCCGTGACTGAGCCGACTCTCCGTGCGCGCCAGAGTGCACGCGGAGCAAGGGGAAATGAGGCCGAGCTCAAGTAGCCATCGAGAAGCCACACCAGGGTTCCGTTGATCACCCGCGCAGTGGGAGCGCTCCAGTCCGCAAAGGGTACCAGCCTCCCCAGGCGGTCCTCCGGTGACAACCTCCAGTCGATCCGGGTCCCGGGAGGCACATCCCCCAGGAGCTCTCCAGCCTGCAGCGCCCATGCGAGCGCCAGCTTCCGGGGCCAGGAACCCACCGTGACTCCGGCGCCACCGCGGGGATGCAGCCGGTACTCCGGAGCATCCGGGGCCAGCGCGTCGGTCCCGATATCGAGCAGTGGAGTTGTGCTGGTACGAGGAAGAGTATCGCCCAAACGATAGAACAACGGCTCACCGGTGGCGCTCACCCGCTGATCCGCCACCGCTGATGCAGTGAGCCGCCCCGCCGCCCCCGACCGAAGCACCAGCCACACCGGGCGGCGCCGGCCATCTCGAGTCAACAACGCCGGATCGACCGTCAGTATCCGACCCGAATCTCCGGTAAACGTCTGGGCCAGCGGCGCGGGGCTCCACAGCGAAGGGACCGCGGGTGGCCCGGGGACGCCAGTCGGCTCGAGTCTGTTGTCACGCAGGTCCTCGAGTCCGTACGCAATGCGGGTGAGTTGCTCCACCGGCCCGCTATCCGCGGCCGGCACCCGGGAACCCGACAGTAGCGACGGAAGCAACCAGTGCCCGATCATGGACGCGGCCGCAAGAACAAGCCACCCGGAGACAACCAGCGCGTGGCGGGGACGCGCAGCCCAGTATGCTGACAGCGCTCCAGCCGCCAGTGCCACACCCGCCAGGATCGGTGATGCCAGCACACTCGAGCGCCAGGTAGACTGGCTCAGTAACTCTGCCGGCCCGGCCAGCAGCTCGTAGGGCTCCAGCAAATAGCCCCACGCCAGGGCGAGAGCCAGCGCACTGAGCAGCCAGCCGAGATGAGCTCTCGCGTGCTGGTTGATAGCGGGCCGTCTTTCGATCCAGCGGATGGCGCCAACCAGCATGT
Source organism: uncultured Gemmatimonadales bacterium (assembly GCA_965652025.1). Lineage (GTDB taxonomy): Bacteria > Gemmatimonadota > Gemmatimonadetes > Gemmatimonadales > GWC2-71-9 > CAVVWJ01. The sequence goes on along the minus strand of CBFGTM010000005.1, from coordinate 77,085 downwards.
AGAGAATGGCGATGCCGCTCAGGGCCAGAAGCACCAGCAGGGTGAAAAACCCGTGCGCCGCACGCCAGACCGGTAGCTGCGCCACATACATACCGAGGTCGTGTCGGAGCAGCGGATCATACACTCCGTAACTGACCCCCTGCCACGCGAGAGTGACGTCCCGCCACCAGCGGGAGGCGCCGACCCCGACCAGCAGACCCAGCAGGACACCGGCGGTGACCACGACGGTGAGCAGGGCCCGCGGGGTGAGAGCTTCCCGGAATTCGAGGTTGGCCACGTTGCGGCGGACCTGCACCGTGCCGACTGCGCGGTAGACGAGCAGGAGATGCCCGATGAACCAGGCAGAGGCAATGAGGCAGCCGCCGAGGTCCAGGGTGAAGCGGAGGAGGTGCCAGTCAGTAAGAAAGGAAGCCGCGGCCGGGGAAAGCTCGGCGGCCCACCAGCGATCGGCGAGCAGAGTTGCGGTCCAGCGCCCTGCGAAAAGCAGAGCAACGACGGCGCCGACTACGGCAGCAAGCCGCCGGCCTCGGCGGGACAAGCCTAATCCAAAAACGTGAGCGGTGAGCTGTGAGCGGTGAGCGGGAGGCGGCCGTAGAGCATGGTCACCTGGATGCAGCTAGCTGTCGGAAGCTGCTTACTGCTCACTGCTTACTGCTCACCGCTAACGCTTTCTTTTGGCGCTCCAGCCACCCCTCGACTTCGGCCCGGTAAGCGTCGCGGGATTCGGGATCGGTCGCCTCGAAGCGCATGACCAAAACCGCCTGGGTGTTGGACGCGCGGAGCAGCCCCCATCCCTTGGGAAAGGTGATCCGCACGCCATCGATGGTGTTCACCGGGTAGAGTGCTGCGAAGTGGAGAGCGGCCCGCTCCACCAGGTCGAACTTCTCCTCTTCGGCGCATTCCACCCTGATTTCCGGAGTGGCGAAGGTCTTCGGAAGGTCAGCCAGCAGGGGTGCCAGGCCGGAGGGTTGCCGGCTTACGATCTCGAGCAGGCGAGCGGCGGCAAAGAGGGCGTCGTCGAACCCGAGGTAGTCGCCACCGAAAAACATGTGGCCACTCATCTCCCCGGCCAGCGGAGCCTTGAGCTCTTTCATCTTGGCCTTGATGAGCGAATGTCCGGTTTTCCACATGACCGGTTTGGCTCCCGCGGCAGTCAGGGCGGACGGCAGGACCTCAGAGGACTTGACGTCGAAGATCACCGGCGTCCCCGGCCCGAACCGGCGGACCGCGTCACGGCCAAACAGCACCAGCAGCTGGTCGCCGTAGATGATCTCGCCGGTCTCGTCCACCGCCCCGATGCGGTCGGCATCTCCGTCGAACGCAATTCCCAGTTCGGCTCCCCCCCGGCGTACAGCTGCCTGCAGGTCGCGCAGATTTTCCGGAACGGTGGGATCGGGATGATGATTGGGGAAGGTTCCGTCCGACTCACAGAACAGCGGCGTGACCTCGGCTCCGAGTCCCTGCAGAGTGGAGACTGCAACGAGGCTGCCCGCGCCGTTGCCACAATCGACGACCACTCGGACCGGGCGCTCCAGCCGGTGCCGGCTGATGATTCCCTCTCGGTATCGCTGGAGGACCGAGCTGTCGGCGGTCTGCTTTCCCTTGCCCGAGCGCCACCGCTCGGCGGTTATGATCTCCCAGAGCTGGAGAATGTCTTCCCCGTGGAAGGCTTCGCCCGCCAGGACCATCTTGAAGCCGTTGAACTCGGGCGGATTGTGGGATCCGGTTACCTGCAGGCCTCCGTCGGTCTCCAACGCCGCGACGCCGAAATACAGCGCCGGCGTAGGCAGGGTCCCGACGTCGACCGCGGTCCCGCCGGCGTCGGCGATTCCCCGGCGGACGCCCTCGGATAACACCGGGCCCGACGGCCGGTTATCCCTTCCCACCGCGATGACTGGCGAGCGTCCCAGCCGATCTGTCGCCATGCTGGCGAAGGCACGCCCGAGCGCACGGGCGAATTCCGGGGTCAGCTCCCGGTCGACTAGGCCGCGAACATCGTATTGCCGGAAGATTGACTTAGGAACGTTCATGGGTATTCGCCCGGCTCACTTCCCCGCTACCGGGACACTCGTCTGGGACAGGGTTCCCGTGCTGTGAACGGATGCCTCGAGCGCGCCCCGGGGCCAGAATCCCAAGACCAGCACCGCGACGACCGAGAGTGCTATGGCCCCCGCTGCGGCGGGATAGAGCCGCACGCCCTGGTGCACGTCTTCGCTGGCCGGGGACTTCATGTACATCGCCATGATCACCGGTAAATAGTAGCCGGCGGAGATCACGCTGGTGATTACCAGTACGACCGGCAGGATAATCTGCCCTTCGGCGATCAGGGCGGACAGGATGTACCATTTGCCAATGAAACCAAAGGTGCCCGGGAAGCCCAGTAGCGACAGCATACAGATGCTGAGCCCGGCGGCGATCCAGGGTCGAGTGGCAGCCAGACCGGCGAGATCGTCGTAGGTAACACTCCGCTCCCCGTGACGGCCCAGCGCGGCGAGAAAACCGAAGCTCGCCAGCGTCGTCAGTCCATACGCTGCGAGATACAGCAGAACGGCGCCGGAACCCAGCCGGGTTCCCGGCCAGACCGCAGCCAAGAGGTAGCCGGCATGCGCAATCGAGCTGTAGGCCAGCATCCGCTTAATAGTGGGCTGTGCCAGGGCGACAAGATTACCGACGATCATCGAGGCGATCGCCAGGCCCGCGATGACCGGCTGCCATAGGCCATGCGCCGCGGGGAACCCCTCGATCAGGACCCGGACCAGCGCGGCGAAGGCGGCGATCTTCACCCCCGTTGCCATGAACGCTGTGACCGGGGTGGGCGCGCCGTCATACACGTCGGGAGCCCACATATGAAACGGCACCGCCGCCACCTTGAAGCCAAAGCCGATCAACAGCAATCCCAGGCCCAGTGCGGCCATGAGCGACAACTGCCCGCCGGCGAGCTGCGCTCCGATCAGGGACAGGTTGGTGGTGCCGGTTGCCCCATAGACGAGCGCAATACCATACAGCAGAAAGCCTGAAGCAAAGGCGCCGATCAGGAAATACTTCAAGGCGGCTTCGCTGGATGACGCATTGGCTCGGTTGTAGCCCGCCAGGACGTACACGGCGACCGACATGACTTCCAGCCCCAGGAAGAGCACGATCAGGTCTTCGGCTCCGGCCAGGAACATCATCCCGGAGGCGGCCAGCAGCAGGAGCGGGTAGTACTCCGGCGCGAGGAGCAGCTCCCGCTCCAGATAGCCCAGGGAGAGCAGGATCGCTGCTGCGGTTGCAACCAGGATCAGGGCAGCGGCGGCATAGCGGAACGGATCGAGCGCCACCATCTGAGCCAGGCCAAGCGGAGCGGTGTTGTTGATCCAGAGCCAGGCCAGGCCTGCCCCGCCCAGCGCGACACCGACGAAACTCAACCACCCGGCAAGGCGGCTGTCGGCTGCGGTCTCGTGGCGCCAACTGGCCACCAGCAGCACAACCAGGGCCCAGGCACACACCAGTATCTCCGGCAGAAGTCCCAGCGTGACCCCTATTGGAGTGCCCAGATCGAGCTGCATCAGCGACTCCCCTGCTCGGAGAGAAGCATCGTATTTGGTCGGCCTGCCTGCACTGTTTCCACGAAGCGCTGAGTGGCAGGCTCCATCCGGCGGAGCACGGGGCCGGGGAAGAGTCCCAGCCATACGATCCCGACGATCAGTGGCAGCAGGACCACCAGCTCGCGCCGGGTGAGATCGGTGAGGCTCTCGTTCTCCGGATTGTCCAGCCGATTGAAGATCATGCGCTGCAAGGCCCACAACAGGTACGCGGCGGCGAAGATGACGCCGGTGGTGGCGATTCCGGTGGCCCAGGGATAGGCTGGGAAGCTCCCCAGCAGAACCAGAAACTCGCCCACAAACCCGTTCAGACCCGGCAGCCCGATGGACGAAAGAGCAACCACTGTCAGTATCAGGCTGAAAATCGGAACCACCCGGGCAATGCCGCCGTAGTCCTCAATCATGCGGGTATGCCGTCGCTCATAGATCATCCCGATCAGCAGGAACAGCGCGCCGGTGGAGATTCCGTGGCTGATCATTACCATGAGCGCGCCCTGCACGCTGATCACGCTCACGCCCCAGATCCCCAGCATGACGAAGCCGAGGTGGCTGACGGAGGAATAGGCTACCAGCTTCTTGATATCCGGCTGCACCATAGCCACCAGCGCCCCGTAGATCACCCCGATGACCGCGAGCAGGACCATCAGATGGGTGACTTCGGGCGACAGTGCCACTTGAGGGAAAAAGGGCACCGCAAAGCGAAGGAATCCGTAGGTGCCGATCTTCAGCATGATCGCCGCCAGCAACACACTGCCGGCGGTGGGCGCCTCGACGTGGGCGTCTGGCAGCCAGGTGTGCAGCGGAAAGATCGGAACCTTGATGGCAAAGGCGAGCGCAAAGGCCGCGAATAGCCAGGGCGCCGTGGAACCCAGAGTCCCGGCATTGGTGAGCAGATGCTCGTAGCTGAAGGAGAGCGTTCCTGTGGCCGCGCCAATCTTCCAGGCCATGACCACGATTGCAACCAGCATGAGGAGGGACCCGGCCATGGTATAAATGAAGAACTTGATGGCCGCGTAAAGCCGGTTGGCACCGCCCCAGATCCCGATGATGAAGTACATCGGAATCAGCATGATCTCGAAGAACACGTAAAACACGAACAGATCCAAGGCGATGAAGACCCCGATCAGGCCGGTGAGCAGGGTGAGCATCAGGGCATAAAAGACTCGCTCTCGCCGGGTGATGGAGCTCCAGCTGGCCAGGATGCTGAGCGGCATCATGACCGTGGTCAGGAGCACCATGAACAGCGAAATCCCGTCGAGGCCCACCCGGTAGGAAATGCCCCAGGCAGGAATCCAGGGGGCGCTGGACACGAGCTGCATACCACCCTCGACCGGATCGAACGACCACCAGAGGCCAAGGGACAGCACCAACTCGATCAGGCTGACTAGCAGTGCAGTGCGCCGAGCAGTTCGATCGTCGCCCAAAAGCACCGGCACTACGCCGACCAGCGGCAGAAGCACCAGCGCGTGAAGGATCCACTGATTGAACGCGACCGATGCCAGGAAGTTGCTCATCAGGCGTTCACCCGGCCACAGCGTGGAGGACCCAGAGCGCGCCAACCAGGAAGAGCACTACATACACACCCACCTGCCCTGTCTGCAGCCGGCTTCCAAGCCAACCGAGACCTCGCGAGAGCCTGGCGCTGCCGTTCACCGCAGCGCCGTCGACAACCCCCTGGTCCACCCCCTTCCAGAGAACCATTCGGGAGAGCCAGACGACCGGGCGCACGATGATGGCATCGTAGATCTCATCCACGTAGTACTTGCGATTGACAACCTGAGCCAGGCCAGTCTCGGGTGGAGCATCGGCGGCCGTCGGGATGGGGCGGCGGAGCGTGGCCTGCCATCCCGCGAGCAACCCCGCCACGCCGATGAGAACCGCAGCACCTACCAGAAACAGTTCGGTCGAGCCATGAGGCATTTCCAACCGGAAAAAGGCCGATGCGGGGGCGGTTACCGGCTCGATCCATTGCTCCAGAGCAGCGCCACCGCCCACCAATGGAGGCAGGTTCAGCACCCCGCCGATCGCACTGAGCACGCCGAGCACCACCAGCGGCCCCGTCATCACCCAGGGCGCATCGTGGAGATGGGGCCGTTCCTTCTCCCCGGTCCGGTTGCTCCCCAGAAAAGTCATGGCCATGAGTCGGGCCATATAGAACGCGGTGATCAGCGCTGCTGCCAGCCCCATACCGTAGAACAGGTAGTAGATCGGTGTGATCTCTCCCCGGGCGAAGGCGGCCGCCAGAATCTCATCCTTGGAGAAAAAGCCGGAGAACGGAGGGATGCCGGCAATCGCCAATGTCGCGATGGCCATCAGCCAGAAGGTGAGCGGCATGTACTGCTTGAGGCCGCCCATGTTTCGCATGTCCTGGGCATCGGCATGAGAGTGAGTGGCGTGATACGCGTGATGCATCGCGTGAATCACGCTGCCGGCGCCAAGAAACAGCAGCGCCTTGAAGAAAGCATGGGTGGCCAGGTGGAACAGCCCCGAGGCATAGGCTCCCGTGCCGACGCCGAGAAACATGTAGCCCAGCTGGGAGACGGTGGAGTAGGCGAGCACCTTCTTGATGTCGTACTGGCGCAGTCCGATGGTGGCTGCGAATAGCGCCGTCAGGGCGCCGATCCCGGCCACGACGGTGCTGGAAAGGGGAGCCAGGGCGAAGAGCACATTGGTGCGAATGACCAGGTAGACGCCCGCCGTAACCATCGTGGCCGCATGAATGAGGGCGGACACCGGCGTGGGACCTGCCATCGCATCGGGCAGCCAGGTGTAGAGCGGGATTTGGGCTGATTTGCCGGTGCAGCCCAGGAAGAGAAACAGGGTGATGGCCGTGACGGTAGCACTTCCTGGCGCCAGAAGCGCCGGAGCCTTGGCCACCATCCCGGTGAACGTCAGCGTTCCCAGCGAGTTCCAGATGAGGAACATTGCCAGCAGGAACCCGAAGTCGCCGATGCGATTGACGATGAAGGCTTTCTTGCCGGCGTCGGCGTTGACCTTGTCGTTAAACCAGAAGCCGATCAGCAGGTACGAGCAGAGGCCCACCCCTTCCCAGCCGATGAACATGACCGGAAAGCTGGACCCCAGCACCAGCACCAGCATGAACACCACAAACAGGTTCAGGTAGGCAAAGTACCGGGCATATCCCGGGTCTTCCTTCATATAGCCGACGCTGAACAGATGGATGAGGCTCCCGACGCCAGTCACGATCAGAAGCATGACGGTGGAGAGCTGGTCCACCTGTAATGCCATGTCGATCTGAAGCGCCCCCACCGGTAGCCAGCGCCACAGGTTCACCACGATTGGCTGGTGGGGTGGATGCTGCCAGAGCTCGATGAAGACCCCTAGTGAGACCAGGAAAGCACCGGCCAGCACCCCCACTCCAACCCAGGAGACCAGGTTCTTGGCCTGGGGTCGGCCCAGGGACACTGCACCGTTCACCAGGAATCCCAGGAGGGGAAGCGCCACGGTCAACCAGACGAGTGGGGTCATCCGCGCAGCAAGTTGATGTTCCGAAGGTCCACGCTCTGCTTGTGGCGGAAGATGCCGATGATAATCGCGAGCCCCACGGCGGCCTCAGCCGCCGCCACCGTCATCACGAAAAAGACCATGACGTAGCCGCTTGCCCCGTGGAGTTGCGCCAGGGCTACGAAGCTGAGGTTGACCGCGTTGAGCATCAGCTCGATGCACATGAACAGCACGATGGCATTGCGGCGCAGAAGCACACCGGCCACGCCGAGACTGAAGAGCACGGCCGAAAGTCCGAGCGCGGGGCCGAGCAGCATCAGACCTTCCGTTTCGCCAGGACTACAGCGCCGACGATCGCCACCAGGAGCAGAATCGAGGTAATCTCGAAGGGGATCAGATAGACCTGAAAGAGAGGGGCGGCCACGGCCCCTACGACCCCCCGGGCCGCACTGGCCTGCTGGGTGATTTGACCGGCCACGAACACCGTCGAGGGATCGGTGAAGGTGGGCCATTGGGCGAACTCGGACGCCAGCCGCCGGGGCGTGTACTGCAACAGGGCAAACAGCTCGATGCTCAGCAGCCCCACAATCACGAGAGTCGCGGCCACAGTGGAGGGGCCGCGGATGTCGGACTGGGCGTGTCCCAGGTTCAGCAACATGATGACGAACAGGAACAGCACCATGATCGCCCCGGCGTAGACCAGGACCTGGATGGCGGCGATGAACTGGGCGTTGAGCAGGACGTAGATTGCGGCGAGCGAAAACATGGTGGAGACCAGCCACAGGGCTGCCGAGACCGGGTTCTTCTGCAGGATGCAGAGCGCGGCCGAGAGGACCGCCGCCGCCGCAAAGATGTAGAACACGACCTCGGTCATCTACTCGCCTTTCGGATCGGTCGGATCCCAGAGCGTGGAGACCGCGTGGGTCTGGGAGGACAGTCGCTCGAGGTCGTAGACGAAACGCCCGCGGGTATACTCCGAATTCTCGTAGTGCACGCCGACGTGGATGGCCTCCTCCGGGCAGACCTCCTGGCAATAGCCGCAGAACACACAGCGGAACTCGTCGATCTCGTAGATCAGGGGATAGCGATTGCCCTGCTCGTCTTCTCCGGGGACCAACTTGATGCAGTTGGCCGGGCAGATCTGGGGACAGAGCCCGCACGCCACGCATTTGGAGCGGCCCTGCTCGTCGGTCAACATCCGGTGGGTGCCCCGCCACCGAGGACTGAGGCTCCACCGCCCCGAGCCGTGCTCCGCGTCGGTACTCTTTTCCTCGGGGTACTGCATGGTCACCTTCTTCTCGAACATGTGCTTGAAGGTGAGTGCCATGCCCTTGAGCGTGGCCCGCACATAGCTGACTTCGCGTCCTGGCCGAGGCAGGACCTTGACTCCGATTGGCATCAGGTCACCGCCGGGGCCCGCTGGGCCCGCGCCTGCAGTGCCCGCCGCTGCCGGGCCGAGCCTCGGACGAACACGTTCCGATCGAGCAGGCCGAAGACCAATACCGCAATCAGCACATTGAGACCGAACAGACCCAGCCCTCGCATCACCGGGTCAGTCCAATCGGTATATCGATTGATGGCGTAGATGGCCACGCAAATCACCATGATGTAAGCCAGCGCCAATGGCAGCAGCACCTTCCAGCCCAGAGCCATGAGCTGGTCATAGCGGAACCGGGGCAGCGTCCAGCGGATCCACATGACGAAGAAGACCCAGAACATCACCTTGAGGAAAAAGAACCCGGAGGTGAGCAGCGTCTGAAGAACGCCGCCGGACTCATCCCAGTGGGTGAAGGGAATGTCCCAGCCGCCAAAAAAGAGGGTGGTGACCATGGCGCAAACGGTTACCACGTTCGAGTACTCCGCAATGAAGAAAAAGGAAAACTTCATGGCGCTGTACTCGGTGTGATACCCGGCGATCAGTTCGGACTCGGCTTCGGGCAGGTCAAACGGCAGCCGATTGGTCTCGGCGAAACCAGAGATGAAAAAGACAAAGAACGAGAGGAAGAGCGGGAGCACGTACCACAGTCCCAGCTGCTGCTCGTGGATAATGGCGGAGAGGCTCACGTTGCCCGACAACAGGAGCACTGGGATGAGGCTCAGCCCCATGGGCACTTCATAGGAGACCATCTGGGCGCAGGCCCGGAGTCCCCCGAGCAGCGCGTACTTGCTGTTGGAGGCCCAGCCCGCCAGGGCAATGCCGTAGACCCCCATGGAGCTGATGGCCAGCACGAAGAGGAATCCGATCGGCAGATCGGCTACCACCAGCGGCATCAGGCCGTGATGAACGAACCGACCCAGAGGCCCGAGCGTGAAGTCGAAATCCACTGGCAGCGGTGCGCCGAACGGTATGACGGCAAAGAGCAGCAGCGCCGGGATGAAGGAGAGTGCCGGGGCCAGGAGAAACAGCCAACGGTTGGCCAGTGCGGGAAAGGTTTCTTCCTTCAGGATGTTCTTGAGCCCGTCTGCGGCAGGCTGGAGCAGGCCCGCCGGGCCAACCCGGTTCGGCCCCCGCCGGTTTTGCATCCAGGCGCTGACCTTCCGCTCCATCAGGGTGAGCAGGGCAACCCCAACCATGAGGACCGTGAACACCAGCAGCATCTTGATGACGCTGAGGAGGAGGTAGCCCTTCATCTCTGGCGTCACACGACCCCCAGGTCCGCCTGCTGGCTTTCGGCCGAACGATCCAGCGCCAGTCCCAACACGCGTCCGGTAAATCCCATGTCTGCGTGGGTCAGGCCGGCAAAGGCGGGCCATCGCTTGCCCAGCAGCAGGAAAGCCTCCGCCGCCGTAGCTGGTGCAGTCGGACTCGGCCCCGGGCCTGCGAGGACTTCGCCTGCAACCCACCAGGCAGGGCGCGCCATGCCGGGCTGCGACTTGGCCTGGGTGTAGCGCTGAATCCGCCGGTCACGATTCACGTAGGTACCGTTCTCTTCGGCCATGTTGGTGATCGGAAGCACCAGGTCGGCATTGCGCAGGCCATCAGGCCAGACGGTGCCCAGCACGACGAGGCTTCCCGGGGTGGCAGCGAGCAGAGCCTGATCCGAGTCGGTCAGATCCGCATCCAGCACGATAATGAGCCCTGCCCCGTCAGCGGAGCGAAGGGCTTCCTCCCAGGACGGGCGATACCCCAGCAGCTCGGCACCGGCCAGGTTCGCGGCCCGTTCCCGCCGCAGGGCCAGATCCGGTATGCCGGCGAGAGGAGCCTCATCGCCGAGGGGAACCTGCACCGCGGCGGTTACATCGAGCCTCCCGAGCATCATGCGCACCAGTCCCAGCGACTCGGTCGAGGCCCGCCCTGAGGCCAGAATCAGCGCCGACCCTGAGGTGCCGCGGACCAGCTGCCCCAGCCGGTCGAGCGCCGTGTCCCAGTCGGTTGCGGCATGGCGGCCGCCGTCCTTCACCAGCGGTGCCTCGATCCGGTCGCCTCGATTGAGCCAGCGGTAGTTCATCCGGCCATAGTCACAGATGAAATGCCGGTTCACCTCCAGATTGGGGCGCGGGCGGAAGCGGACCACGACGTCGTCGCGGGTGTCGATGGTGATGTTGCACCCCTGGGTACAGCCAGGACAGACGCTCGCGGTCTTGTCCAGATCCCAGGCCCGGGCCTTGTGCAGGAAATCCTTGGAGATGAGAGATCCAACGGGGCACAGATCCACCACATTGCCGGACCAGGCATGCTCCAGGCGCTGGTCGGGCGAGATCCCGATGTAGGCCCGGTCGCCCCGCTCCGAGACGTTCAGCACCGGCTCCTCCGCTACATCCTCCATGAACCGAACGCATCGGGTGCACAGGATGCACCGGTTAGGCACATACAACACATCGGGTCCGAAATCCTCGACCGGGCTGTAGCGCTTGGCATACTCTGCATAGCGAGTTCCGGCCCGCCCCTCCTGGAACACGTAGTCCTGAAGCTCGCATTCGCCGGCCTGATCGCAGATGGGGCAGTCCAGCGGATGGTTGATGAGAAGGAGCTCCAGCACGCCCTCGCGCGCCCTCTTGGCCTTCTCGCTCTCGACATGCACCACCTGGCCTTCGGCCACCTGGGTGACGCAAGCAGGCATCAGTTTGGGGGCCTTCTCCACCTCGACCAGGCACATCCGGCACAATGCCGGCGACGGCAGCGACGGGTGGTAGCAGTAATGCGGTACCAGGACCCCGGCCATCTTGGCGGCCTCGATGATGGTCGTGTCCTTGGGCACGCTCACCTGCGCCCCGTCGATTGTTACGGTGACGAGTTCTTCTGTCATTTCCAATCGTCTTTAAACGGCAGCCATGGCCGGCTCGCGCGCACCCTGGATGTAGGCCTCGAATTCCTGGCGGAACTTCTGGATGCCGCTTACAATCGGGGCCGCGCAGGAGTCGCTCAGCACGCAGATGGTCTTTCCCGTCATGTTGTCCGAAAGATCGAGCAGCAGCTGGAAGTGCTCCTGCTTGCCCTTCCCGGTCAGGATCCGCTCCAGGATCCGGACGGACCACGCCGTCCCTTCCCGGCACTGGGTGCACTGGGCGCAGGACTCATGGGCATAGAACCGGGCCAGCCGCCAGATCTGATAGACCATATCGGTGGTGTTGTCCATGACGATCATCCCGGCCGAGCCCAGCATCGATCCCTTGGCCACGACGCCTTCGTAGTCGAGCAAGCAATCCTCGACTTCCGCGGCATTCATGATCGGCACCGAGGAGCCGCCTGGAATGACGGCTTTCAGGGTGCGGCCCGGCAGCATCCCCCCACACATCTCGTAAATGAGCTCCCGCATCGGGGTGCCCATGGTAACCTCGTAGTTGCCTGGCTGCTGCACGTGCCCACACACCGAGATCAGCTTCGTCCCGGTGCTCTTGGGGTTGCTGAGGGAGAGCCCCTTGTACCATTCGCCGCCCCGCATGATGATGTGCGGTACCGCGGCCAGTGTCTCCACATTGTTGATCGTGGTCGGCATGCCGAACACACCCGCCTGGGCGGGATAGGGCGGCTTGATGCGCGGGTTACCCCGCTTGCCCTCGATCGAGTTGAGCATCGCGGTCTCTTCGCCGCAGATGTATGCCCCGGCCCCCCGGTGGATGATCATCTCGATCCGCTTGCCACTCCCCAGGACGTTGGTCCCGATGGCACCCCGAGCAGTAGCCTCCTCGATCGCCTGGCGCATGATCTCGAGCGGTTCGGTGAACTCACCCCGGATGTAGATGTAGCAGCGCTCGGCGCCGATGGCGTAGGATGCAATGGCGCAGCCCTCGATCAACTGATGCGGGGTCCACCGCATGATCTCCCGGTCCTTGAACGTGCCGGGCTCGGATTCATCGGCATTGCACACCAGATAGTGGGGGCGGCCGTCCGCCTTGGGCATGAGCGACCACTTGAGCCCGGTGGGAAATCCGGCTCCGCCACGGCCACGCAAACCCGATGTCTTGACCTCCTCGACCACGGCCTCGGGGGTCATCTTCAGCACCTTCCGCAGAGCCTCGTAGCCGCCCCGCTTGACCCAGCCGTCGTAGGTCCGCGCCTCGGGATCGCCGAAGTGCTTGGAGAGAACCGGATTTTCCTTGGGGTGTGTGGGATGGGGGTAGCCCATTACTCGTACCTCTGCAGGATCCCGGGGACCTTTTCGGGGGTGACGCTCTCGATGAAGTCGTCATCGATGAGAATCGGGGTGGCAAAGCCGCAGGCGCCGAGGCACTCGACCTCGATTACGGTGAACCGTCCATCGGGACTGGTAGCGCCGAGTTCTCCACACCCGGTCTGCTCCAGAAGTGCCTTCATCACCTCTTCCGCGCCGCAGATATTGCAGGGCGTGGTAGTGCAGACCTGGATGAAGTGGCGGCCCACGGGGTGGGTATGGTACATGGTGTAGAACGTCACCACGCCCTTCACGTACGCCGGGGTAAGCCCCAACACCTCGGCCACCTCTCCAATAGCCGGCTCGGAAATCCAGCCACGGGCCTCCTGGACCATCCAGAGGGCCGGCAGCAGGCAGGCCTGTTTGGTCGGATAGAGAGTGAACAGGCGCTCCAGCCCGACCAACCGGTCCCCGCGGAAGACCCTCTCATAGGGCTCGGTCTCGGTGCCGTGGCCTCCGGTGACGCCGTGCTCACCCGGCGCCCGATGAGCGCCGCTGATTTGCACCGGCGAGCCTACCATCCCCCCTTCCCCGCTTCCTCGCTTCCTGGCCGTCATCGATCCACTTCTCCCATGACGATGTCTACGCTGGCGTTGATCGCGATGACGTCAGACAGCAGCGCGCCCTCGCACATCACCGGGAGACTCGCGAGGTTGATGAACGACGGGGGACGGATGCGCCAGCGTACCGGTTTCGCGGTGCCATCCGAGACCATGTAGTAGCCCAGCTCACCCTTGGGATTCTCGATTCCCATATAGACTTCGCCCACCGGAGGCTTGACCCCTTCCATGACCTGCTTGAAGTGGAAGATCATCGCCTCCATGTCACTCATTGCCCTGGACTTGGGGGGCAGCACCACCCGCGGGTCGGACACGTTGATGGGTGCGCCCTTGAGCCTGGCCAGGCGGTCGAGTGCCTGCTCCAGAATCCGGTTCGACTGCCACATCTCTTCCATTCGTATCCGGTAGCGATCGTAAATGTCGCCGTACTCGCCGATCGGCACGTCGAAATCATAGGTCTCGTAATCCAGGTAGGGCCGGTCTTTCCGCACGTCGTAATCCACCCCGCTCGCCCGCAGCATGGGGCCGGAGAGCGAGAGATTGATGGCCTCCTCCGCCGAGAGCGCTCCCACACCCTGGGTCCGCCCAATCCAGATGGCGTTCCGGGTGAACATCGTGTCCACTTCCCTCAGGGTCTTGGGGAAGGTCTGGGTAAACTCCCGCAGCCCGGCCTCCCAGCCGTCCGGAATATCCGCCATCAGGCCGCCGACTCGAGTCAGGCTGGTGGTCAGCCGGGCACCGGTCCAAGCCTCTTGCAGATTATAGATCCGCTCCCGCTCCTGGAACGACCAGAGAAATGGGGTGAAGGCGCCGAGGTCGATACCAGTGGTTCCCAGCCAGACCAGGTGCGAGATGATCCGGCTCATTTCGCAGGCAATCACCCGGAGCACCTTGCAGCGCTCAGTCAACTCCAGCCCCATCAGCGCTTCGACTGCCAGGGCCAGGCAGACGTTGTTGGCCATGGGCGACAGGTAATCGGTGCGATCGGTGAGCGGGATGATCTGATTGTAGTGGCGATACTCGCCCAGCTTCTCGAACCCGGAATGCAGGTACCCGACGTGGGGAATGCAGCGGCGAACCGTCTCGCCCTCGAGCTCCAGGACCAGGCGAAGCACGCCGTGGGTGGCCGGATGCTGGGGCCCGATGTTGACCAGCATATGTTCGGCCCCGAGGTCTTCCCGATAACCTCCGTCGTCCTGAGCAACACCGAGAGGAACTCGGGTAGGGTTCCCGGCGGCGTCTACCCCCGGCGTAGCCAGGGCCATCTCGACCGTCCGCAGCGTCATTTCAGGAACCCCCGCTCACCTCGGGCCAGCCGCTCCTGCATGTCCCTGGGCAGCTCTCCATAGGCGTCGGCAATCGACAGCTCCTCCAACGAGTAGTGCGCTTCCGGATTGGCTGCGAGCGCTTGCCGGGTCTGCTCGGCCCGGCTGAAGTGACCTCGCAACGGAAAGTCCTTCCGCAGCGGGTACCCCTCGGCATAGGTCTCCCACATCAGGATCCGCCGCAGGTCGGGATGCCCGACGAAGGTGACGCCGAACATGTCGTAGACTTCCCGCTCCAGCCAGTCCGCACCGCGCCAGAGATCCACGACCGATCGAACCTCCAGCGGCTCCCGCTTATCGAGGCCGACTTTCACTCTGAGATCGGCCCTGCGGTTCAGCGATCGCAGCTGGTAGACCACTTCCAGCGGCCGCTCCGGATCGCGGTAATCCACCGCGGTGACGTCGGTCAGGTAGTTGAATTCCTGGCCCGGCGCGTCCTTGAGCCAGGCAAGAGCGTCGTGGGACCGGTCTCGGTCGACAAAGACAACGGTCTGTTCCGAGGAAACGAAATGGCGGCCGATGGCCGAGCCGAACTCAGAGCGAAGGGCAGCGACCGCGGGGGACGGTGTGCTCATTCAGCGCGTGGTGGAAAGCTCTGCATCAGGAGGAGCGAGTCTGCTGCACCGAGTTGCCAAAGGGCTCACTGAGCTCGTCCACTCGCTCCGGAGGAAGATAGAGGCCCGAGGGTCCAACCAGCTTCTCGACCCGAAGGCCCTCGTCGGCGATGGTCTCTCCTTTGATCTTCTTCTGTAACAGGAGAATGCCGTACATGAGGCCTTCGGGTCGCGGGGGACAGCCGGGCACGTACACGTCGACCGGGATAATGGTATCGATACCCTGCACCATGGAGTAGTTGTCGAAGATGCCACCGGTGGATGCACAAGCACCCATGGAGATCGACCACTTGGGCTGCGGCATCTGGTCCCAGATCCGTCGAATGACCGGAGCCAGCTTGAAGGGCAGCCGGCCGGCGCAGATCAACACGTCCGCCTGGCGGGGAGAGAAGCTCTGCCGCTCCATTCCAAACCGGGCGATGTCGAATCGGCTCGCCGCGGTGGCCATGTACTCGATGGCACAGCAGGCGGTGCCGAACGGCATGGGCCAGAGCGAATTGGCCCGAGCCCAATTAGTGAGGAAGTCGAGCCGGGTCGTCACCCAGTTGGGGGAGATGGTCGAGACCGTGGTGGTCTCGTCGGCCCGGTTTTCCGTGGCGGGATTGCTCAGTCCCATTGGAGCGCTCCGCGCTTCCAGAGGTACACGTATCCCACTGCCAGAATGAGGATGAAGACGAACATCTCGATGATGAGCAATCCCCCCATCGAGCCGAGCTGCTGAAAGGCGACCGCCCAGGGGATCATGAAGACGGTCTCGATATCGAAGACGATGAACAGCATCGCCACCAGATAAAACTTGACCGAGAACCGCTCCCGGGCGTCGCCCAAGACCGGCATGCCCGACTCGTAGGGTGCGATCTTGGTCGGCGTGCGGCGGTAGGTAGAGAGGATGTGGGACACACCCAGCATCATGATCGCGTTGGCAATCACAAACAGGATCAGCAACAGGAGTGGCACGTAGGGCTGCAGCATCAGCGTGGAGATCCCCGCTTAGTGAAATTTTTCACTTAGGCGGTGAAATTAACTGCGTTCGAGACTCGATTCAACCGCTCGGCAGCTTCACTGATGGATCTGGGCGAAGGTGATCGGAAGGCCGGCATCCCCGGCCTCATCAGTCGGCTAATCCCCTGACGCAGGCCCGGCATTTTGGAGCTATGATATAGCAGGATCTGCCATCCGTTTCTCGACCGGTAAGGAATCTCTCCGAATGTTTTCCAGGGCACTAATAGGGCACGGCTCGCTGCTCGCATCCGTGCTGGTGTCAGGCGCATGTAGTGACTTGAAGAACCTGGCCAGGGTTCCCGCACGTGCAGCCGAGACAGCGGACTCGGCCGACCTGCCGTCGGTCTCCGCTCCCTCTAGAGGCAGCGACACTGCATTGGATCCGGTCACTGCCGCGGCGAACTTCGCCAAGATCCGTCGCACCTTGCGTCAGCTGGTCGAGGCGGAGGAGACGTTTTTTGCCGAGAACGGCACCTACAATGACGATCTTGGGCATATCGGAGTACGGCTGGATCCGGATACCAGGATCCGCTTTCTCTGGATCTCGCGGGACGGCTGGGCCGTGAGCGGGACCCATGCCGAGCTCCCGGGCAGAGACTGTGTCATTTTCGTGGGTCAGGCGGAGGCGC
The DNA here is from genome assembly GCA_965652025.1 of uncultured Gemmatimonadales bacterium. Lineage (GTDB taxonomy): Bacteria > Gemmatimonadota > Gemmatimonadetes > Gemmatimonadales > GWC2-71-9 > CAVVWJ01. The sequence continues at coordinate 60,297 of CBFGTM010000005.1, read as the reverse complement.
CGCCCACCACGCTCAAATACGTAAGGTCGGGACGGGAGGGGGTTCCGGTCTGTGACGACTTCAGGTCCCGGGCCCCACGGCCGCAAACCACCGCGAGAGCGCCCAAGGCTCCACCAGCCAACCCTGCTCCTCCGGCGCCTGATACCGGTAGCGCACTGGACCTGCTGGACCCGCGAGTGTTGATGAAGGTCGACCTCCGGAATCTCGCGCATTCCCAAGAGACGTACTTCGCGATGCAGGGGGTATACGCTCTTCGCACCCAAACCCTTGCTCTACAGTACCTCTGGCATCGTGATGTGCGGGTAGAAATCCTCACGGCCGACGCACAGTCGTGGGCGGCCAGAGCTACCCATGCCAGATTTCCGGGGAAGAGCTGCGTCATTTGGGTCGGAGCAGTCGCCAGGCGGCCGCTAACGGACGCGCTCAAGAGGCAGGACAGCCGTGCAGGCGTCCCAGTCTGCGACGACTAGCATTTCCAGTAATCAATCAGATGTCGCTGCAAGATGCTGCAGTGGAAGAAGCTGCAAGCGATGTGGCTTGACGCCTGCAAGCCTCGAAACCGATCTTCGGATAGCGGCAGCCTTAGCCTGACGCCGTTGAACCCGTACTTCTATAAGAATAGGAGTCGCCTCAGAGGAGTCGCGCCGGCTTACCTGGCGCTCGCCATCTCACAACTGATCGGCAGGATCGCCCCCTCCATGTGAGGGTCGCGACAAAGGCAAACCCGTCGAAAGGCGGGGACGCAAAGCCACGAGGCTAACGCCCACTGCGCACCGACGCGCCGGGCCATGCTAGTCGGGCCGCCGAACGAACCGCAGGAGGGGGTTTATGCTGTCCACCCCACGGGGTTTCGGCTTTGTCTTGGCTGTCATTCTGGGCATGATGCTGGTGCCCGGGTGCCGGCCGGACGACGGTCCTTCCGGACCTACCGCACCAGCAGAACCGATAGCCACCCAGCTCAGCGCCACCGCAGCGACCATCCCTGACCAGTACATCGTGGTGTTCAACTCCAGCCTGCCGGACCCGGCAGCTCATGCCCGGGCGCTGGTGGCCCAGCACGGCGGCACGCTCCGGTTCACCTACACCGCGGCACTGAAAGGATTCTCGGCCAAGCTGCCGGCGCAGGCGATCGAGGCCCTCAGAAGAAATCCGAACGTGGCGTCGGTTGAGCAAGACCAGATGGCACAGACGGCCGACGCTCAACTGCTTTGGGCATCGCAGTGGGGACTATCCCGCATTGATCAACGTGCGCTCCCCTATGATCAGTACTATATCTACCCCAACACCGGCGCCGGGGTGAGCGCCTACATTCTGGATACGGGTATACGCGCCACGCATGTCGAGTTCGGCGGCCGGGCTGTTGGCGCCTACAGCGCCATCAGCGACGGCAACGGCACCAATGACTGCCACGGCCACGGAACTCACGTGGCTGGAATCGTCGGAAGCAGCCGGTTCGGGGTCGCGAAGGCAGTGAAGATTATCGGTATCCGCGTCCTCGGCTGTGACGGCAGAGGATCGATAAGCGGCATAATTGCAGGCATTGATTGGGTAACGAAGAACCGCGTGCGTCCAGCGGTTGCCAACATGAGCATCGCCACCTCCTCTTCGTCTACGCTGGCCCAAGCCGTCCAGAACTCAATTGCATCTGGTGTGGTTTACGCGGTGGGAGCGGGGAATTCATCCAGCGATGCCTGTAATACCACACCTGCCAACGTTGCGGCTGCCCTGACTGTCGGAGCCTCAAATCAAGCCGACGCGCAAGAGAGCTATTCCAGTTACGGGAGGTGTCTGGATCTATACGCTCCCGGTCGGTCAATCATCTCGACCTGGTATACCAATGACACGGTCTATGCCGGAATGAGTGGCACCTCCATGGCGGCTCCCCACGTCGCCGGCGCCTCGGCCTTGTATCTCGCCGCCAACCCCACTGCCAGCCCAGCGCAGGTTGCGAGCGCCATCACCAGCAACGCGACCGCCGGCGTCCTTTCGGCACTCGGCGCGGGATCGCCAAATCTCTTGCTCTACACCGGGTTCATCGGGGGCGCGAGCTCCGAACCGCCGCCTCCGGACACCACCTCGATCCCTCTACCACCTCCCGGCGATAGGCCACCCACCGCGAGCTTCAGCGCGAGCTGCCCCAAGGGACAGTGCACATTTGACGCGACCGCCTCGACCGATGACCGCGGCATCGTGACCTACCAGTGGACCTGGGGCGATGGTACCACGGCCACGAGCGCCAGTCCAAAGATGTTTCACGCGTACACGGCGGGGGGGAAGTATACGGTCGTCCTCGTGGTCAGCGATGCGATTGGACAGACCGGCCGCTTCGCCAAAGTCGTGAACATACGAGGATCAGCGAGGAAGTAGCTACGTGTCAGGATTACAAGACAACGGCCCTCCATCTCTGAGGGCCGTTGCCTTGCCTACCTGCGAAGCCCGGATCAGGTACCGAATGGGTCGCGCAAGCTGTTGGATTAATCAATCACCCCTGCGCGGCTAGTGTCGGCAGGCCCTGCACTACCGGTATCGGCAGAGGTCGGACGGCTGGTATCGGCAGGTGTCCTAGAGCCAGTGTCCGCTGGTGCCTTGCGGCTGGTGTCGGCTGGTGCCTTGCGGCTGGTGTCGGCTGGTGCCGGCGATGGGCAGGCCCGAGTGCCTACCCGCCGAACCAGGCCAGAGCGGACGAGCTCATCGGCCGCCGCTCTCAGGCGGTGCTCCTGCCCTCGGGTCGGTACCTTCAAGTAGTAGGCCCCCGGTTCTGAGCTTACCGGACCGAGCAGTTTGCCCCCAACCTCCCTGGCAAGCGCAGCACGGTCGGCCCTCGCTGCTTCGGGCGCGAAGACAACTACCAGCAGGTCCCGAGCTAAGGTTGCTGAACCTCCAGAACCTCGGCAGGCCTTCCTGAGGATACTGTCAACCGGTACCGGCGGACGAACACTGTCGGACCCTTGCTCCGGCTGGCCTGCTCCACCAGTCCGGGCGCCGAGGCTGTCCACGGTCAGGCGAGTGCTGTTGCCTTGTGAGACGCTGTCGGTCACAGACGTGTCGACTGGTGGGGCGGCACTGTCGGCACTGGGGGTCTGCCCGGAAGCAGCAGGCGGGAAAATCAAGCTGGTCGAAGCTATCAGCCCGGCTGCAAAAACTATGTGGTGCAAAGACATAAAAACACCAATCAGGTAGGGCAGGCTCTTCTAAAGTAATATGGCCCCGCAATGGGCAGGGATGGGATCTTCTCAGCCGTCGCCCTGGGTTGGGTCATGGCCAGCAGGGCGAGCAATCGCTATTATGTTGCCGGTTGGCTTCGCCCGTGTCGTGGCTTCGAACTCCATCAGCACCATAGCATTTCGTTCCAAGAGCATGCCGGGTCATCGCTGAAGGGGCATCAGTTGCCTCTCGTGGCCGGCAGCCTTGTTTTCCAGCAGGTGTCTCAAAACTCCTCCGAACCTGCTGGTTCACCCTTGGATTGAGAGGATTGGGATGACCGCACCGAGAGCTCCGCAGTGGCACCTCACCCCCCCACTTCGGCTCGCGGCCCTCGCCCTGGCGCTGGCCGGCCTCTCCTTCCTGGTGGAAGGCTGGCTGGCGACCCTGCTCTGGGTGGCTGCGCTCGTGTTCCTGGTCCTAGCCGCAATCAAGTTCGCCAAGGTTTGGAAGCTCGGCTCGTAGCAATCCCGAGCTACACCTTGCAGACACCGCATACTCCCCGCCCTGGTGACTTTACCTCGGCACAGGGTGGCAGCACAGGTGCATCTGCGGTCTGCAGTCTCCTACTAACTGACCGACAATGGACATCAACACGGCCCAGCTTGAGGTAGCCTCTGAGCCAGTACTCAGGGCCAAACCAGGAAGCCATCTGATTGGTCCAGTATTTACAGTGGCCGTTTTCCTTAGTGCTGCCCTGCTCTTTGTGGTGGAGCCAATGTTCGGGAAAATGGTGCTCCCACTTCTGGGGGGCAGCCCCGCGGTGTGGACCACCTGCATGCTCTTCTTCCAGGGTGCGCTTCTGTTGGGCTATTTCTACGCCCACATCGGTTCACGGTGGCTGAGCCCCCGACGCCAGGCTTTCGTGCACCTCGGCTTGCTGGCTCTCTGTCTCCTGCTGCTCCCGATCGGAGTGACAGCTACCGGCGCCGAATTCCGGGTCGAGCACCCCACTCTGTGGCTGCTGTTGGTCCTTACTGCCTCCCTTGGCGCTCCGTTCGTGCTTCTGTCGAGTACGGGCCCCTTACTTCAGGTGTGGTTCTCCCGGACGGCTCACCCATCGGCGCATAATCCTTACTTCCTGTATGCGGCCAGCAATCTGGGTAGTCTGATTGCGCTGGTGAGCTATCCCTTTGTCATCGAACCGGCCATCACCCTGAACGGTCAGACCCGGCTGTGGAGTTGGGGTTACCTCCTCCTGGTGGCACTGGTCTTTATCTCTGCGGCCTACTTGAGACCCTTGACCGCCTCTCCTCTGACCTTCGAGGAGTTCGCCGTTCCGGTGGCTCAGGTCGGCCGGCGCACGATGCTTCGCTGGATGCTGCTTGCCTTCGTGCCGTCCAGCTTCTTCCTGGCCCTCACGACCTACATCACCACCGACATAGCGGCGGTGCCGCTCCTCTGGATCATTCCCCTGGTTCTCTATCTTCTGTCGTTCACCATGGTTTTTGGCCGGCGCACCTGGATTTCCCAGAGCGGCTTGGTGCGCTGGCAACCGATCGGCTTGATCGTACTTGCGGTCGTTCACTTTTGGGGCCCATCGGCCTCGGGGATCTGGCTTCTTCCTCTCCATTTGATCGTCTTCTTTGTTACCGCGCTGGTATGCCATGGGGAGCTGGCAGCGACAAAACCGGCCCCCTCTCGTTTGACCGACTTCTACCTGTGTCTCGCAATCGGGGGGGTACTGGGCGGGATTTTCAACGCCGTCATAGCCCCCGCGGCTTTTGATTCCGTTCTCGAATACCCACTCACCATCCTCATCGCCTGCGCGGTTCGCCCCTGGTCCGGCGTCCAGTCATCCCACAAGGGTCTCGGGAGAGACATCGGCCTGATCTTGGGCGCGTGCGCGGTTATGGTGTGGAGCCGTCTCGGTGATCCAGACCGACCGATACCTGCACTCGTGATCATGTCGTCGGCAGTGGTCGCCATGGTTTGTCTTCGGATGAGCCGCAATCCCGCCCGCTTTGCCCTGGCCGTCGGGCTGGTCGTCGTCGCCGGGATAGTAACGGCACGCGCCCAGCCCGGCATTCTTCTCAAGGAGCGAAATTTCTTTGGGGTGCGGGAAATACGCGACGACTTTGACAAACAGATCCGTTGGCTCATGCATGGAACGACCAACCATGGGGCCCAGAGCACCGACCCCACAAGGCGACGGGAGCCGGTCACGTATTACTATCGCTCTGGCCCAATCGGCGATGTGTTCCGGGCGTTCCCGCCGAGTCCACAACGGCGAGTGGCGGTGCTTGGCCTCGGTGCTGGTGGGTTGGTGTCCTATGCGGGCGCTGGAGAAGAGTGGACGTTCTATGAGATCGACCCCGACATTGCCAAGGTCGCCTTGGACACGAACTACTTCACCTATCTGAAAGACACACCAGCCAAGGTACGAGTGGTTCTGGGTGACGGGCGCCTCGCCCTGGCCGACGCCCCCGACCACTATTATGACATAATCGTGCTCGATGCCTTCAGCTCAGATGCAATCCCTGTTCATCTTCTGACCCTTCAGGCCTTGTCTGGATATCGGAGCAAGCTCTCCGAAAACGGTATCCTGGTCTTCCACATCAGTAACCGATATCTCAACCTGGAGCCGGTGCTCGCCGGTCTCATTGACGCCACGCAGACAGCCGGACTCATTCGCAGGAATACGGGGCGCGCGGTGGAGGTGGAGACTGAGGGGTTCCCATCCATTTGGGTTGCCATGGCGTCGAATCCAACGCGCCTGGCTGCCTTGCGCAAGGATGAGCGGTGGCGCCCGCTGCAGAAGCGCGAAGACGTGGGTTTATGGACTGACGACTTTTCCAACATCTTCAGCGTCTTCGTCTGGTCCATCCCTCGGATAACACAAGGAAAGGGCGGTGGAAAAGTTCAGCCGGGTAAAGGCACCAGTCCCAACCCGGTCGTTCATAGCGCTCGACCGATGCTGCGAACAAGTTCGGATCGATTCGCCAGGTGAGCTGAAGGGACGTTCATGCGTGCGGCTCCCAGATCCAATGGCCCAGCTCACTGATAGTGTCGACGGCGCGAAGCAAACTAAAGTCGGCCCCCCTCGCTGGTTCCTCCCGCTCACCGTAGGTGTCATCACCTTCGGCCTGGTGTGGGCAGGCTATGAGGCCCCCGGTCTGTTTACCGATTTCGACTATTTCTGGGCCGGTGGCGTTGCACTGACCCGGGGGCTGGATCCATACGCCTACGTTCAGGAGCAAATCGCCGGTGCTCGGCTGCGTATGCCGTTCTACTATCCAGGAACAGCAGCGGTGTTCATGGCCCCGTTCGGCGTACTTTCACGACAGGCCGCTGCCGCTCTGTTCACGGCCGCTGGAATGGTACTCCTCACCTGTAGCGTCACCGGCTGGCGGCAATGGATCATCGTAAGCGCCCCCGCCGTTCAGGCAGTGTTGTTCGGGCAGTGGTCACCTTGGCTCACGGCCGCCATTGGATTGCCGTGGCTGGGATTGGTGTGGGCTGTCAAGCCAAGCATCGGTCTCCCACTGTTAGCCGCTTGGCCCTCCCGCTCAGCCCTTCTCGGAAGCATCGGTTTAGTACTGGTGTCCCTCATTGCACTCCCCCACTGGCCGATCGCCTGGCTTGATGCTTTACGGGATACGCCACAATACCGAGCCCCACTGCTGCGCCCGGGAGGTTTTCTCCTGCTCTTGGCGTTCCTGCGCTGGCGCGAACCTGAAGCTCGGATGCTGGGCACCCTGGCCCTGATCCCGCACACTACCGGGATCTACGAATGGCTCCCGCTGCTGCTGATACCCCAGAACAAGGCGCGCTTCATGGTCATGTTTGGACTGAGCTATCTGGCAGCCGCTTGTGCATATGCCTTCACCCCGCACGGTCCTGCAGTTATCGCGCAGGGATTGGACGCGCAGTGGCCCTATTTTTTGGCGCTGGTCTACGCACCCGCGCTCTATATGGTGCTCTCGCGGCCAGCGTCGGATGCTCGCACCCCGGGCACTAGTTGACCGAGTCTGCAAGCCCTCAGAACTGGCGGCGGGCTGGTCGCTGGTGCATGTTAGTCCGGTCTCCCGGCCGCGCCCCCGCCGATCTCATTGTACATTGGATGGAAACCTGGCTAACTTGTTGTGAAGGCAGGTGATGTACCATGGTACATTGCTTCGCGAAGGCTGGATGCCGCGTACTCCCGATCTGTCAGTAGTCATTCCTGCCTACAATGAAGAGTCCCGAATTGCACCAACGGTTCGGGACATAGTGGTCTATTGCCGAAGCCAGGGACGCGCTTTTGAGCTGATTCTGGTGGACGACGGCAGTCGCGACGGCACGACCAGAGTGGGACGAATGCTGTCTGAGGAGTTCCCCGAGGTTCGGCTGATACGGCTGGCGGCGAATCAGGGCAAGGGGTACGCCGTTCGGAGCGGTGTCATCAACGCGGTCGGCCGCATCATACTGTTCGCGGACGCGGATGGTGCAACGCCGATCAGTGAGATCGAGCGATTGGAATCTGCCTTGAACGCGGGTGCGGACGTCGCCGTCGGATCCCGGGCGCTCCGCGCCTCGGGGGTCCAGGTGCGAGCAAAGCTCTACCGCCGTCTCATCGGGCGAACGTTTCACCGTCTGGTGGAATGGCTCACCGACTGCGGCGTGAAGGACACTCAGTGTGGGTTCAAACTCTTCCATTCCCGGGTGGCACAGGACCTGTTCTCGCGCATGCGGATGAATGGGTACAGCTTCGATGTCGAGGTGCTGATCATGGCCCGGCGGCTGGGCTATGGGGTCGCGGAGGTGCCGGTGAACTGGACCCATATTCCGGGGTCGAAGGTACGCCTTACGGTGGATTCATTCCGGATGGCGGCTGATCTGTTCCGCATTCGGGCACATTGTCTCAGGGGTGAGTACGAAGTCCCCCATCTCGCTGCATGGAGTGCACACCTCGAGGCTAGGTCGAACGCCCCTTGAGTAGGAGTATCCAGCCGGCAGATTTGGCCGGGGCTGAAACCCTCGAGATCATGCAGGAGGCCCCACGGTACAACCGCTGGCAGTACAGCCGGATCGCTCCCTATCTCGGGCGGCGCATATGTGAGATCGGTTCCGGGATCGGTAACATGTCTACCCTGATTCTGGATAGTGCCCCGGACCTGCTGATCGCTACCGACACTGACTCATACTACCGGGCCGCGCTGCAGCGCCACTTCGAGGGATGCCCGAACGTGGTGGTCGAGGAGCTCACCCTCCCCGACCCGTCTGCCGCAGAGCGTTTCGGCAGATTCGATCTGGATACCGTGGTTGCGCTCAATGTGATCGAGCATATCGCAGACGATGTCGGAGCTCTTCGATCGATAGCGAGCATGCTGTCGGGAGGTGGTCGAGCGGTGATTCTGGTTCCCGCGCTCCCAGCCTTGTTCGGGTCGCTGGACCTCGCACTGGGCCATCACCGGCGATACACCCGAACCAGCTTGAGGCGCCAAATGGAGAAGGCCGGGTTCCGAGTGGCGCGCACGTTCTATTTCAACCTCGCGGGAATCCTGGGCTGGTGGCTGAATGCACGGGTTCGAAGGGTCCCACGGATCCCCCTGGGTCAGTTACGTCACTTCGACCGCTTGGTGCCACTCCTGCGCACCGAAGACCTCATACCCCTGCCTCTTGGTCAATCCGTTATTGCAATAGGAGCCATCGGTGGGTGATTCGATCCGTCTGTCAGTGATTATCGCGGCCTTCAACGAGGAGCGGACCATCGCGACGGTGGTGGACCGGCTTCGGGCTGCACCGCTCGACCTCGAAATTATCGCGGTCAATGACGGCTCCTCTGACGGCACCGGAACTGTCATTGATGGGCTGCGGGAAATCGGCAAGATCGACCTGGCGCTGCATCATTCCAGTAATCGCGGCAAGGGTGCGGCGCTGAGAACCGGCATCGACGCCGCTACCGGTGACGTGATCGCGGTGCAGGACGCCGACCTGGAGTACGACCCCAAGGACTTGGTGCGCTTGCTCCAGCCGATCGTACGCGGCGATGCCGATGCCGTATTCGGCTCCCGGTTTCTCGGCGGTGAGCACCGGGTGCTCTACTTCTGGCACTCGGTTGGGAACAAGCTGTTGACGCTCTTGTCCAACATGTTCTCGAATCTCAATCTCACGGACATGGAGACAGGCTATAAAATGATCCGCGCGCCCTTACTGAAGTCTCTCGTTCTGACCAGCGATCGATTCGGATTCGAGCCCGAAATAACCGCGCGTCTGGCGCAGGCCCGCGCTCGGGTCTGGGAGATGAGTATCTCCTATTCTGGCCGCACCTATGCCGAAGGCAAGAAGATCAGCTGGCGAGACGGAATGGCGGCGGCATGGCATATCATCTACTTCAATCTCAGACGCCCTACAGCACCCATGCCTCGCTCCTCTAACGCTCCGTCGCCCGCGACCGAGCCGCTGGTCGGCCGCTGAACCGTATCACCCCCGAAAACCCCAACATCCCCACTGCGAACCTGCCGTTTCCAGGTGGCGGCTCTGCTCCCGTAGCCACTCGAACAGCCACTTCCAAATTGAGAGCTGTGGCCGTCGGTCTCATTCTGTTTGGAACCCTGGTGAGAATCACCGGCTTCTTCCAAAACTCCTCGCTGAGCGGCGACGAAGCGATGCTCGCCTTGAACATTGGAACGCGCACGTTCAAGCAGCTTCTCGCACCTCTGGACTACGGTCAGGTTGCTACGGTTCCGTTCCTCTGGGCCGAGCGGGTGGTCACCATGGTGGCGGGCGTGTCGGAGTACACGCTCAGAGTAGCCCCCCTGATGGCCGGCATTGCCCTCCTGTGGGTCGTGTACCGTCTGGCCGATTCGCTTGCGGGCCGGATTCCCGCCCTCGTGGCCGTTGCACTGAGCGCAGGTTCCTATCCTCTGATCCGGTACTCGCTCGAGGTCAAGCCATACATAGTCGACAGCCTCGTGGCCGCTGTTCTGGTCTGGATCGCCATTCGACTCATGGATGACCTGGAGAACTCACGCCGCTGGGCAGGGCTTGGGCTCGGCGGGTCGGCCGGCGTGCTCCTCTCGAGCCCTGCCTTCCTGGTAGTTGCTGGCCTGGCCGCAGGTCTCGCGGCCGCGGCCTTCCGGACCAGACGGTGGTACCTGCTGCCATGGCTGGCTCTTCTGGTTCTGCTATGGGGCTCGATCTTCTCCACTACGTATGTACTCTGGTACGCCGCTAATGCCGGCGCCCCGTACATGCGAGAGTTCTGGAGTCAGAGCCTTCTAGGACCACTCTCACCAGATTTCGGCACCCGACTCTGGTCCGGGCTGGCCGAGCTTTCTTGCACGCTAACCTGCTGGCGAGGCGTCGTTGAGCTCTGGCCCGGACTGCTGCTGGTCATGGTCATCGGGCTGGTATGGATATGGCGTCAACGTGGACCGCAGTACGCCATCCTCATCAGCGGCCCTATGCTCGCAACTTTTGGAGCGTCGCTACTGGGGCGTTATCCGCTGGCAACTCGGCTGCTGCTTTTCATCGCTCCGGTGGTGGCCACTTTGGTGGCGGCCGGCACCGTCGGCGTCGCTAACCGGGTGGAGCAAAGCTGGCCCAAAATCCGCGCCAAGTGGATCCTCATCCTCGCCGTGTATCCCTCCCTCGTGCTCGCTATGGCGCTCGTCGTTGCGCCTTCCGGCACCTGGGGGTTCTACGGTACCGAGGTCAAGCCTCTGACCCGGCTCTTTATTCAGCACAGCGGAGGCGAGCCGGTTTACGTGTATCCGCGGGCGGCGCCCGCATGGGTCTTCCACACCACCGATTGGGCGGCTCCCGACACTGGCAGGCTTGCCTGGGTGGCCAGAGTCACCGGTCCGAATGGTCCGGCTTCGGTCAATGGAGCCAGTCGGGGTCGACGGTACGTTGGTGAAAGCGACAGTCTGGTCTATTCAGCGGCCCTGGGTACCGAACTGTACGGGACTTCCAGTGGAGTACAGGTGAGAAGGGGCCACCTCTCGTCACCAGAGCCTGATTCCGGCTGGGCAGAAAGTGAGGCCTGGCGCATTCGGCGAGCGGCTCGGCCCCACATTTGGCTCCTCATTGCCGACGCTCACTCTACGCCGGTCGAACTCACCCTCCTCATGAACGCAATATCCCACGCGGGTGGTCGAGTACTGTATCGTCAGACCGCGGCCGATGCCGAGCTCCTGCGCCTCGGCTTCACTTCAACGCCCGGCAAGTAGCCCCGGGAGCGGCAGGAATAGCGTGGCAGAACGGATGTGAACGTCTCTATCGCTGCGTTGAAGCGGGCCTTCAGCCAGGTCGAAGGTAAGCGGTGGCTGGGTTTCGGCTTCCTGGTCGTCGTTGGTTTCAGGCTGGCGGCCTACCAAGCCCAGGGCCAGCTCGGGACCGACTTCGACCTCCTGTATTACGCTGCTATTCATCTCCTCGCTGGGGAAAACCCCTACCCTATCGTCCATCAGTGGTATCCTTACCCGCTGTTTTACCCACTTCCAGCCGTCCTGGTCGCCGTCCCCTTCACAATCCTCCCTATTCAGGCGGCGCGTCCTGCGTTCGATATTGTTTCCGGGGGACTCCTCACCTACGCGCTCTGGCGCCATCGGAGCCCCCATGCGGTGTTAGCACTGCTCTCTGGAGCCTACTTTCTGGCCGCAAAGTTCGGTCAATCCTCTCCGCTGGTCACTGCCGCAGCTTTGACACCTGCCGTGGGTTTCGTACTGGCCGTAAAACCCAATCTTGGACTCGCGCTATTCGCGGCAAGACCGAGGAAGGCTGCCCTGCTCGGCGTTCTCGCGATTCTGGCGCTCAGTCTTGTGCTCTTGCCATCGTGGCCGCTCGACTGGTGGTCGGCATTGCAAAGGCGGAATGCACATTTGGTGAGTCCTGTCCTGCGGCCCTTCGGGTGGCTGCTGCTCCTGGCCGCGCTGCGCTGGAAAACCCCGGAAGGACGACTGCTGGTAGCCCTCTCCCTGGTGCCTCAGAACTCCCTTCCCTACGAGCTGGTCCCACTAGCCCTGATCCCCCGTAATCCAATCCAGATGAGCGTTCTAGTGGTCGGCTCCTGGTTAGCGGTGGGAGCCTTGGGCGCTAACCTTGATCTCCCGGACCTTGCCGCCATGACCGCGAGGATCTGGCCAGTGATGCTTGGAGCCGTCTACCTACCGATGGTTTACTTCGTTCTCAGGCTGCCCCGGGGCGAGGTCCAATCTGACCGTCATGATGTTTGAAGTCATTGCCCACAATGATTCAGGGCCTGCTCTGCTGAGTCCGCCGCGGTCAGGGAGATGACCGGTGGAGCTGGGGTACGACGAAACACAGCTGCTAGCGAATCGCAGTACCAGATGGGCCAGCTTGCCTCCCGGGCCAGCTCGTGGGCCAGCGCCGATTCCGGGCGCAATAAGGCGAGTGCAATGTCCCGCTGCGCCAAGCGACTGCGCCACCCAGGCTCCAAGAGCTTGATCGACCGGTACTCTCGAAACACGTCGTCCCCGAAGAAGTCAGTCCCACCATCAATGAAAATCTTCTGCTCCGGCCAGGCATAGACGAGATAACCTCCCCAGGTAAACTCGCTGAATAAATGACCCTGGAGATTCGCATTCCGAGCGTGGGCAACGGCGTCAATCGGGAACACCCTCGGGTCGAATCGATCCTGAATCACCTGCAGCGATCCGATGCGACCGCGAGTCATTCCCAGTCCGCCCAGCAGAACTATCGCCGCGAGAATCCAAGGGAGGGTACTGGTTTGCCGGACAGTGGCCTCGAACCTGCCTCGTACCCCTGTGGGGTCGGGCAGCCGGCGCCAGGCAGAGTCCAGACTGAATGCGAGCAGAGGCAAGGCGGTGAGGCCGAACAGTGGAATATTTCTGAGCGAAATGAGGGCGAACGCTATCCCGGCGCAGATAACCAGGAAATGAGGCAGACTTGGGCGTCGAGAATTCAGCCCCAGGGAACCGAATGCCAGGAGCAGAACCCCCAAGAAGACCTTTCCGCTCGTCTCGTGGAAATCGGGTGAGACGAACTCGGACGTGTTCCGCAGCGCGAAGGACTTGTGGAAGAATGCCACCAGGTGCCGGTGGAGCTCCAATCCCCGAGGATTCACCAGGGTGACCGCGACGGCCGTCACCAGCAGGCTCATATAGTACCTGACCCGAAGCTTCCACATTTGCCGATCGTCACCCCAGACCAGCTCACCCAAGCTGCCAAGCAGGTAGAGGGCGATAAGAACCCACCCATACACAAATCCGCCGTGCAGGTTGGCCCAGAGGACAAAGAGAGCAGCCGCATACAGCCCAGGCTTCCACCTTCCATGCTCCAGAGATGCGCCTGGGCGCTCCAGCATCCCGAACAGCAGGACCACCGCCACGAAGGTGAAAAGGTGCGGGCGTGCGGTCCAATGCTCGATTCCCAGGGCGACAGCCATTCCGACCGTGAGGCAAGTCAGAAGCGGATCCACGCCCCGTCGCAACAGAAGCTGCGTAAGCAGCCCGTACGTCAGCGCGATCAAGAGCCCGGCCAGGATAGCGACTGCGGGCAGTCCTCCGGCCCGCTCTGCCAACGCGTAGAGGAGCTGACTTCCGTACTCGAATCCCACAAAGGGAGCGCCGGGGCGGGTGAAGGAAAACGGGTCCGCCCGAATGAGAGAGCCATGCTCCAGCATGTAGCGCCCGTGCGCCAGATGCCGAGCCAGATCCCCATCGGAGTTCAGCAGCGGCTTCTGAAGTAGGAGAGGGACTGCTAACCCAAGCAGTACAAAGATGAGGGCCGCAGGCGACGGTGCGATGCGATGATGCCACGGCCCTCGTGATGTTGCATGCTCGAGGGAAGGTATCCCGTTGGCTACGGCATCAGCCGCCAACTTCTTAGAAGTCATTGACTTGGTGGCGAGGGCGAGGGTTGCTGGAGTGGCGACCCGGAGAACTAATATAGGCGGCCCACTGGAGGCAGAAGTTTTGCTCTGCCAACCAAGCTTCGTGACTGCCACCGCCGTTCCCATGATGACGCGATGGTGGCTCTAGCGGACCTGCGTTCCCGGAGGTATATCATGGCTCGGATCTTTTTCCACAGAGCGATAGCCCTCCCTGAGGTCACTGGCGACACCAGCGAATGCGTGCTATATCTGTGTACCGAAGGAATCCCGCAGGACGAGACCTGCCCCCTCAGAGAAATGCAGTTCTCTCGTCAGCGCCAAGTGAGCGCCAGCAGCATCCCCTTGCGGGGATTGGTTTGTTTTTCCTTATAACCCTGACCCCCAACGAGCAAGGTAGGAGGAGCTATCCCATGAGAGAACTCGCGAAGAGGTTTTGGGCTGACGAGTCCGGGCAAGGACTCGCCGAGTATGCACTGCTGCTGGGCCTCATCGTGATCGGGGTTGTACTCCTGATTCAGGGCATGGGGATTTCGATCCAAAAGATCTTTACCAAGGCGAACAGCGATCTCGAAACTGCGGCGGCGAAAGCTAGCTGAAGTATTTGCTAGACCCGTACCGGAGCCTGCAGGATTTTGACCCCCGTTGTACGACACCAACAGCACTGGAGGAAGCACCATATGATGGCGCTAGCTAAGAAGCTCTGGAACGATGAGTCAGGTCAGGGACTCGCCGAGTATGCCTTGCTGCTCGGACTAATTGTGATCGGTGTTGTACTCCTGATTCAGGGAATGGGGATTTCGATTCAGAAGATTTTTACCAAGGCCAACAGCGATCTGACGACAGCGGCCGCAAAGGCCAGCTGAGGCCCTGGGGATGACCCAGGCAGCGGCGACCCTTACCATCCTGGTATTTGTCTGCACCGCTGCCTGGTGGGATGTAAACACCGGGCGAATTCCCAACCAGCTCACGATGACGGGGCTCGCTGCAGCCGTGATCCTGAGAGCCCCGCTCGGGTTAGACATCTTGTTGCAAGGGCTGGGTGGATTAGGGATCGCACTCGGGTTGGGGCTCGTGTTCTATGTCCTTCGCGCGATCGGCGGAGGAGACGTGAAGTTGTTGGCAGCCGTGGGCGCATTCCTCGGCTCCGGCGAAGTGCTGGGAGCCTTGGGTTTGATTGCCGTACTGGGAGCAGCGTATGCGCTGCTCACCATGAGCCTCAGGGGGGTTCTTCCTCTCCTAGTCTTGAACACGGTCGACGTGATCAAGTCCTGGCTCACTCTGGGGCGAGCTGGTCCGATTCGAAAGCTCGAATCGCCCGGTGCCCTCACGATACCCTACGGCGTGCCAATCGCCCTAGGAACACTCATCTGGTGGTTCGGTGAAGGGGTCCGTCTATGAGCGGCCGAAGGTGGTTTGCACGGTGCACCAGCTGGCGCGGACAAGCGCTGGCGGAGTTCGCCCTGGTGCTGCCGCTAATTCTTCTGTTCATAGCTGCCATAATCGAGTTCGGGCGGGCGTGGAATATCAAGCAGGCCGTAACCGATGCAGCCCGGGAGGGTGCCCGGTACACGGTCGTCATGGATAACACGCTAACGCTGGCCCAAGTTGAGCATAAGATCCGGGAGCGGCTCGCTCTCTCAAATGTCGATACGACTACTAGTACCATCGTTATTTCGAGCGCTGATCCGTTTTGCTCCCCGATCACCGCCTGCTTTCACAGCACGGACGGTACCGGCAGAGAGATGACGGTGAGCGTTGCCGCTCGGCATAGAATGCCGCTGGTCCACGTTCTTCTCAAATGGGCTGGCGTGCCTTCGACCGTAACTATCAATACCGATGCAACCATGCGGGGCGAGTAGCAGCTATTCACGAAGCAATCACGGCCGGGGGAGCAGTCTTGCTGGTCCGGCGTCAACCGATGGTTAAGCGAGCGTTCCCATGAGAAAAAGACGGCCCTGGTTCATGCTCCTGCTGGCTCTCACATCGGGCATCGTGGCGGCGCTCCTGGCACTGCGATACCTGCGGGAGCGCACGACTCCTCTCATGGCAGCCGAGCCGAGAAAAGCCACTGTCATTCTCTCCTCCCGCAGTCTTCCAATAGGGGCCGTCATCACCGAGCGGGACCTCAAAGCGGTCAGCTGGCCCGCCGAGGCGGTCCCCGCCGGGTATGTCCGCTCGGTCAACGACGCGGTCGGGCGCGGAATCATTACCCCGGTCGCCGAAAACGAACCCCTCCTGGCCAGCAAGATGTCCACCAAGGATGCGGGTGGTGGACTTCCCATCATCATTCGAGATGGGATGAGGGCGATGAGCGTCCGGGTTGACGAGGTGATCGGAGTCGCGGGTTTCGTCCTGCCAGGAACCCGGGTAGATGTGTTGTTGACCCTCGATAAGAGTCCCAACCGCCCTCAGGCAATTACCAAGACACTGCTCCAGAACGTTCAAACGCTCGCCGCTGGACAATCGGTCCAACGCGACAAAGAAGGCAAACCTCAGACCGTAACGGTCATCACGCTATTGGTTTCGCCCGATAATGCCGAGTTACTGGCCCTGGCAGCGAAAGAGGGTCGGCTCCAGCTCGCCCTGCGGAACACACTGGATACGCTCGCCGTCTCCACCAGCGGAGCCCGAGCCGACAAGCTCTCTCCCAGCGCCCCCGCCGGCTCGACTCCGAATCGGTCTTCACGAGCTCGCCCGGTCGCCACCCCCAGGGCGAATCCGACTGTCGTGGAGGGTTACAAGGGGGGGGAGCGAACCCTTACCACGTTCCAGAAACCCTGACCCTTCGCCCCAGAGATCCTGACCCTTAGCCATGGAAGATTCGTGCTCAGCCTCCGCCGCGGTCAGACCGGTTCTTGTCTCTCAGCCCGGCAGTGGTGTATTGCCGGTGCGCTTCTCGTTGCGGTTATGGCGGTCAGCGGTCGCTCAGCCCAGGCCCAGCGGGTGGTTCGGGCACCGGAGCAGGTTGTCTCGGTCTCCAAGGGCGCATCCGCGCTCCTGGTCAATCCCACAGCTATCCAGCGCTTCTCCATTGGTGACCCCGCGGTCGCCGAGGCGGTCGTGGTGTCTCCTACCGAGATCCTGATCAACGGGAAGACCTTGGGGACAACCAGTCTATTCCTGTGGGACAACCAGGGGCAGATCAAGTTGTACTCGGTGGAGGTAACGGCTGACGCTCCTGGGCTCCAGCGCTATCTAGCCTCAGTGCTCCAGGGAGAGCGCATCGATGTTGTCGCCAGCGGCAACGTGGTGACGCTCTCGGGCCAGGTGCGCGACGCCAGCGTGGCCAACCGCGCGGTAGAGATCGCCAAGGGCTCCGGAGCCACTATTGTGGACAACCTGAGCACGCCAGAGGCGGTTCAGGTCCTGCTCAAGGTCCGGTTCGCTGAGGTGAACAAGAGCGCCATTAAGGAGTTCCGCTCCCAGCTCGCCACGCTCAACCCCCAGGACCTGAATAGCCGCACCGGAGACTGGATCGGGTCGGCCAATACCAACCCGCAAGACGGCGGGTTCGCCGACGGGGTAGTTGACCTCGGCCTCTTCAACGCGAATGCCAGCATCGAGGTGCTGATCCGGGCCCTTACCTCCAAGGGACTATTGAAAAGCCTGGCGGAGCCCAACCTCATCGCATTTCCGGGGCGGGAGGCCTCCTTCCTGGCCGGAGGGGAGTTTCCCTATCCCGCGGTGCAAGGGGGCGGCGGTAACAACGCGGTATCCATTGTTTTCAAGGAGTTCGGCATCCGCCTGAAATTCACCCCGACCATTACCCGGAGCGGCAGCATTCGGTTGAAGGTCGCCCCCGAGGTGTCGGCGCTGGATTTCTCCAATCCCCTGGTCTTCGGCGGGTTCACTATTCCCAGCATTCTCAGCCGCCGGGCGGACACCGAAGTCGAGATGAAGAATGGCCAGTACCTGGCCATCGCGGGACTGATAGACAACACCATGACGGACAATTCGACCAAGATTCCACTACTGGGTGACCTTCCCATCCTGGGGCAGTTTTTCAAGTCCAAGGACGCACGGCAGCGGCGCACCGAGCTTCTGGTACTGGTCTCACCCAAGCTGGTGCTGCCGAGCGACGCGCCAGCCCTATTGCCCACTGGCGAGCCCGCGACCTGGAAATGGTCCGGAGATATGAAGATGAAGGGTGGTCCGGCGGATACTGCGTGGAGAAGTTATCAGGAGCATTAGAGGAGGACGTATGCGGTCCAGCGAATCGGGGCGGCGGAGGGAGCGCGGGGTAACCCTCGTGATGATGTCGCTGATGTTGTTCTTGGCCCTGGGGATGAGTGCCCTGGCGGTGGATTTCGGCATGATCAAGGCGTCCAAGGCGGAGGCCCAGCGGGCGGTGGACGCCGCGGCCTTGGCAGGAGCCAGCGCGTTCCTGATTCCAGACCCTCTGGTAAACAAACAGATCGAGGCCGAGGCGCGCGCGCGGGAGTACGCCGGGAAGCACACGGTCCACAACATTCCGATAACGAACCCCCAGATCGCGGTGGATCTGAGTCGTCCCGACACGATTACCGTCACCTACTCTGGTCCTCAGATGGACCTCTGGTTCGCCCATGCCATAGGCATACCGACCATGGCAGTCAATGCTGCGGCAACGGCCCGTGCCTACGAGACCAGCATTGCCTCCTGTGTCATGCCAGTGGCCCTTCCGGACCTGTGGCAGAACAATGACATCGCTGGCTCCGGAAACAACCCGCCGGAAGAGCGGGGGACTCCGGATGGGCTCTGGAGTTACCTCGACGGCCAGGTAGCGCTGAACGGGTGGTTGGATGGGGGAACCGGCAATTCCGTGGAACGGGAGCTCTGGGAGTTCGATCCCGGTGTAGACGTGTACGATGCCGACAACGATGGCCAGGGAGACTACGGTTACGGCACAGCGGCGAGGAACTCCCTAGGTGGATCTGATCCCTTTTTGCACAAGACCAATGATTACGGCCGGCAGATGGTGCTGATGAACATATCACCCAAGGACGGCACCGTCAGCTCCAACTACTATGCCTGGGGATACACCACCAACGACGCCAACAGCGCCCAGATCGTGCACGATAAAATCGCCAACGTATCCTGTGAGCTAGCGACCGTCGGCACCGAGTATCCCGCAGCGGCGGGCAACGGCGCGCAAGTAGGCCAGATCAGCCCGGCCTGGGACACGCGAATCGGGTACGACCCGGACGCATGGTGGGATGATACCGACAACCGGGTAAGGGATTCTGACTTTCCCGATCGAGATCATGATGGACTGCCGGATAGTCCGCGAGTGGTCATAGTGGCCCTCTACGATCCCGAAAACGAGATGACAGGCCCCAGCGATAACACATTGCAGTTCAATAATTTCGCAAGGATCTTTGTGGACAAGCGTCCCCCAGGCTGTTCGGGTCCGCAATGCAAGGACCCGATCACCGGGCGGTTCCTCGGATTCGTCGGCGGGCGCGGGAGCGGCGGTGGCAGCACGGGATCACTGATAAGAACCCTTCAGCTCATCAAATAGGACCTATAGTGATACAGGTTGCGCCGCGTCATGGCTGACGGACTGCTGTCGCGAGCTGGTCTCCTCTCCAGCGACTCCTCGTTCGTGGCCCAGGTCAAGCAGCTCCTGAGCGGCCCCGATCGGCCTCTCAGCCTGGAGCTGGAGCTCAACGTACCCCTGTATCAACTGGGGGAACAGCAGATCCAGGCTCTTCGAGCCGCCGCCCCGGAGTTGATCTTTCTGGATCTGGAAGAGAATCAGGACCTGGGGCTTCAGTTAATCCAGTACTTGGTAGAGCTGAACCCAAGCCAGCTTTTCATAGCCACTGGTCCGGTGCTCTCCAGCGAGCAGCTGCTGCAAGCCATGCGGGTGGGGGTTTCAGACTACCTCCCCAAGCCGGTGCTTCCCGAGGATCTCCGCGCCGCTGCCATGCGTTCGGCCCAGAAGCTACGCAAGGCCGATAGCGACAAACAGCGCCAGCCCGGCAAGATCTTTTCCTTCTTCAGCCCCAAGGGCGGAGCCGGTTCCACTACTCTTGCCACCAACCTCGCTATCCTGCTCCACCGAATGACCAAGACGAAGACTCTTTTGGTGGATCTGGATCTCGAGCTGGGCGAGAGCGCTCTCATTTTAGGGACCCAGCCCCGCTTCAGCTTGATAGACTTTGTCGAAAACTTCCGCCGGATGGATGCCGGGCTGCTCGCGTCATACATCGATCACCATCCTTCGGGGATCGATCTTCTGTCCGCTCCGGTGGAGCCGGACAAGGCCGACCAGATCACCGCTGAACAGGTCCGTCGTGTTCTGGCTTTCCTCCGCCAGCATTATGACTACATCATTGTCGATACCCCCCGCTCTTTTGGGCCATCCACGCTGGCAGTCTTCGAACAAGCCGACCTCTTGTTCGTGATCGGCATCGCCGACCTGCAGTCCTTGCGGAACATTCAGCGCGGAATGCCGCTGTTCAAACGAGTGCTCACCAAAGGTCAGGAGCAGATCCGTCTTATCCTCAACCGGTACGATCCCAGAGATACAGTCTCAGTGGAGGACGTGGAGCGCAGCCTCGGCATGAGGGTGTTCTGGAAGGTGAGCAACGACTACGAAGCGGTGACGAGCTCGGTCACCGCGGGAAAGCCCATCGTTCTGAACGGTGGCTCTCCCTACACTCGAGATCTGGCCGGGCTCGCCGCCCAAATCACCGGCAAGCCGGTCGACAAATCCTTGCACCGTTCACGGCTGGGCCGGCTTCTGGCATCGCGGTTTCAGGGCATCGTAGGCAAAAAAAGGCAGCGCCAAGAAGGAAGGAAGTAGGGCATGACCGACCCCAAGATCTCCACTGGCGTTCCTCCTGCCGGGAATGGCAACCGACCTCCCCTGCCCTGGGAAACAGCCCGCACCGGGGGCACGAACGCATCCACCGCTCCATCGATCCAAACCGGAGTGACAGAGGACGCCCAAAGCATTCATGCACTCCAACAAGTGAAAGGCCGGGTGCACCGGAAGCTGCTGGAGCGGCTGAACCTCTCTAATCTCGATCGGCTCGATCGCCAGCAGGTTGCCGAGGCAGTCCGGCGAGTCGTCCAGGACCTGATTACTCAGGAGTCGGTGCCGCTCAATTTTGAGGAGCGGGACACGGTCGTGGTCCAGGTGCTGGACGAGATTTTTGGCCTGGGACCGCTGGAGCCGCTGATCAAGGATCCAGAGATATCCGACATTCTGGTCAATACCTATAAGCAGGTGTTCATCGAGCGTCATGGCCGGCTGGAAAAGACCGACGTGATGTTCCAGGACGACCGTCACCTGCTCCAGGTGATCGACCGGATCGTTTCCGCCGTAGGAAGGCGGATCGACGACTCCTCTCCCATGGTTGACGCCCGACTACCGGACGGCTCCCGTGTCAACGCGATCATCAGGCCCCTGGCTCTTGATGGCCCGCACCTTTCGATCCGCAAATTCAGGCGTGACGCCTTGTCAGGTGAGGATCTCCTCCGCACCGATAGCCTCACCGAGCCGATGCTCGCCCTCCTCAAGGCCATCGTTAAGGCCCGGCTCAACGTCCTGATCTCGGGCGGTACCGGCGCTGGGAAGACGACCCTACTCAACATTCTTTCATCCTTTATTCCGGCCAACGAGCGGATCGTCACCATCGAGGATTCGGCTGAGCTCCAGCTTAAACAGCCCCATGTGGTGCGGCTGGAGACTCGCCCGGCCAATATCGAGGGCCAGGGTGAGGTCCCTCAACGCATGCTCCTGATCAACGCGCTCCGAATGCGGCCCGACCGGATCATCATGGGTGAGTGTCGCGGATCTGAAGCGGTCGACATGCTCCAGGCCATGAACACCGGTCACGACGGCTCCCTGACGACGCTGCACGCGAACACGCCTCGTGATGCCCTCAGCCGCCTCGAGACCATGATCTCTATGGCCAACCTGGAGTTGCCCGAGCGCGCCATGCGGCAGCAGATCGCCAGCGCCATCAACGTGGTGATCCAACTGAGCCGGCTTTCCGACGGCTCCCGTAAGCTGATGCAGGTCTCCGAGATCGTCGGCATGGAGGGTGAAATCATTACCATGCAGGACATCTTCGTATACGAGCGCGAGGGAATCGCCGAGAACGACAAGGTTCTCGGACAATTCCGCGCCTCCGGCATTCGGCCTCGGTTCTCCGACCGGCTCAAGAGCTACGGCATCGATCTGTCGGCCCTCCTTTTCTCCAACCCCGAGAATGGCCGCGCGGGGATGCCACGATGGTAGACCTGCCCTCCAGCACTTGGTTGCCGGCGCTGGTCGCCTTCATCGTGGTGGCCCTGGCCACCGTTTCCGTGGTGTTCCTCTGGGAATGGCTCCAGGAGAACCGGCGCAAGCGCGGCATGGTAGATCAGCTCCGCTCGCTTGCCAACGAGCCGCTGGGAGCCGCCGGGCAGGGCTCCACTGTCTTCCGCGCCGCGGTCATGCAGTCGCCCTGGCTTCGGCCTCTCGTTTCCCGGGTGCCTCAACTCCAGGACGCCGAGTTCCTGCTGCAGCAGGCCGCGGTCTCCTGGACCCTTCAAACTCTTTTTATACTCTCCCTCGGCACGGCAGTCGGGCTGGGCACCATGACATTGATCCTGACCCGATCGGTGCCCATCGCCTTCGTGGCTACTGTATTGGGAGCATGGCTCCCAACCATGTATGTCCGTCGGAAGCGAACCAAGCGACTCAGCGCCTTTGAAGAGTTCCTGCCCGAATCGATAGACTTGGTGGGCCGAGCCCTGCGGGCTGGCCATCCACTCTCGGCGGGCTTTAAGATGGCGGCTGACGACGGGCCGGAGCCGGTGGCAGGAGAGTTTCGTCGAGTGTTCGAGGAGCAACGGTTCGGACTGCCCTTGCAGGACTCGCTCCTGTCCCTGGCCGACCGGATCAACCTGGTGGACGTTCGGATCCTGGTGACGGCAATCCTCATTCAGCGCGAGGTTGGCGGCAATCTCGCCGAGATTTTGGACAACCTGGCGGCTGTGGTGCGGGCCCGCTTCACCATTCGGCGGCAGATCCGGGTGTATACCGCCCAGGGGAGGATGACCGGGTATCTGCTTTCCGCCTTACCAATCATCATCTTTTCGCTCTTGTACATGCTGAACCCTCAGTACATGTCGATCCTGTTCACCGATCCGATCGGGAAAATCCTGATTGTTGCTGCCATCTCGATGCAGCTACTAGGGTTCCTCTGGATCCGGAAGATCATCAGAATCGAGATTTGAGCCGTCCATGCTCGCGATAATTCTGCTTCTGACCGGCCTGACCGTCGCACTATTCGCCCTGACGCTGCTGCAGCTCCGGCCCGGACGCGACTCGGTTGTCGGGCGTCTGGACCAGATCCAGCACTTCGGCGACCAGCACGATACGGTGGCCCGGCGGCGTCGCCAGCTCAAATCCGAGCGGCTGTTGAAGGTGCTCCAGACCCTGGGGCAGCAAGTTGGAGGCGGTCGCAACGATGCTACTGCCGTGCGGCAGTTCCTGCTTCAGGCCGGCTTCTCCGACCCTCGGGCGGTTTCGATCTATTGGGCTACCCGGGTCAGCCTTGCCGGAGGGCTCCCCATCCTGGCCCTCTTTGGTCTGCCAGTGTTGGGCGTGGGCACCAGCCAAGTGATGCTTGCGGTCGCGTACTTTGGGGCGTTGGGATGGATCGGGCCTACCTTTTACGTGCGCCGCCGGCTCAAGGCTAGACAGAAAGAGGTTCAGCTCGCCTTGCCCGACATGCTGGACATGTTGGTGGTCTGTGTCGAGGCCGGCCTGGGGCTCAATCAAGCCCTGGTGCGGGTGGCCGATGAGATCGAGCACGTGAGCACGGTCATGGCGGAACAGCTTTCCCTGGTCAACCTGGAAATGCGAGCGGGGACTCCACGGGACGAGGCTCTCAAGAACTTCGCCGATCGCACCGGCCTGCCGGATATACGATCGCTGGTCAGCATGATGATTCAGACTGATCGCTTCGGAACCTCCGTGGCCGATGCCCTCCGGGTGCATTCGGAGACGATGCGGACCAAGCGGCGGCAGCGCGCTGAAGAGGCCGCCGCCAAGACGACCATCAAACTAGTGTTTCCCCTCGTGCTGCTGGTGTTTCCGGCAATGTTCGTGGTGGTAATTGGTCCGTCCGCGCTCGCCATCTTCCGGACGTTCAGTAAGCTCTGATGCGGCTGGTTCGAGTGGTCAATACCCGGGCTCAACAGGAGCTAGGATCCCGGATCCGCATCGCGGACCGCTGGCTGCCACGGCTGAGGGGGATGCTGGCTCGACCGGAGCCGGGGCCAGGAGAGGGTCTCTTACTGACGCCTTGCGCCTCGGTGCACATGTATGGCATGCGGTTCCCGCTTGACGTGGCATTCTTGGACCAGGGAGGCACAGTGATAGCCCTCTACCCTTCCCTGCCGCCAGGATCCCGAACCCGCTGGCACCGGAATGCCGCTCACGCACTGGAGCTCCCGAGCGGCGCACTGGCTGAATCGGGCACCAGATTAGGCGACGTCCTGGTCTGGACCGCCCCTTCAAGAACCGCTCCGCCACCGTCAAGCCTGGAAGCGGCCTCGTGAGCGCCACGCCATTGATATCTCACGAGCCGCATCTTGCCGAGTCGCTGGCCATTCCGCCTAGTCCGGAGAAGCTGGCTGATACCGGCCTCTCGGCCGATGCGGTTCGCGATCTGCTGCTCAAGGTGCTGTATGTCCAGGGCTCCCGGACCGGCCAGTACCTGGCCGATTTTGTCCGACTACCGTTTCCACTGGTCGATGAGGAGCTGCTGACTCTCCAGCAGCGCAGGTTCATTGAGGTTCGCGGCACAACCGCGCCTCATCGGGGTAGTTACCTCTTCGATCTGGTCAACGAGGGGCGGGACCGCGCCAGGGAGGCCCTGGAGGCCAGCCAGTACGTTGGCCCAGCACCGGTGCCTTTGGTGCAGTACGATCGCTGGATCCATGCTCAGTCGATCAAACTGGCGCAGGTTACCCAGGAGTCTCTTCGCGCGGGATTCAGCCACCTGGTCCTGGACGAAGCCATCTTCGACATCTTGGGGCCGGCGGTCAACTCCTCCAAATCGATATTCTTGTACGGCCATCCAGGAAATGGCAAGACGGCCATTGCTGAGGCAATCTCCGACTTGCTGGGTGGGGAGCTGTACTTGCCGTTTGCGGTGGATGTGGATGGGCAGATCATGCTGATCTACGACCCGGTCCACCACCAGGAGATCGAGACGGAGGAGCAAGTTGTCGGGATAGAGTCGCTATGGAAGAGCGGGCCCAGCTATGATCGGCGCTACGTCAGGATCCGGCGGCCGGTGGTGCTCACCGGCGGTGAGCTCACTCTGGACCAGCTCGACTTGCGCTACGATCCGTTCACGAAGTTGTATCAGGCCCCATTCCAGGTAAAGGCGAATGGCGGCGTCTTGATCGTAGACGATTTTGGGCGGCAGAGAGTTCCACCCCGCGACCTCCTGAATCGATGGATCGTACCTCTGGAAAAGAGGCTCGATTACCTGACGCTGCATACCGGGGGCAAGTTCCCCGTTCCGTTCGACTGTCTGCTGATTTTTGCGACCAACCTCGACCCTGCTGAGCTGGTGGAGGAAGCCTTCCTGCGCCGAATCCACTACAAGATTCCGGTCACCGATCCGACCCGGGAGCAGTACGAGCAGATCTTCCGCGCGCAGTGCGCGGCGGAGGGGCTGACCTACCAGTCCGAGGCGGTGGCGTACGTCTTTAGCGAGTTCTACGACAAGCTTGGGATACCTCCTCGCGGGTGCCATCCACGCGATCTCATCTCTCATGTCGAGGACATCGCCAAGTACCGGGAGACCAGACCGCAGCTGAGTCAGGATCTGCTGGAAGGTGCCTGTCGATCATACTTCCTGGTGAGTGGCGCGGCATGACCGGCATTAAGCAGGGCGATCCGTTCAAGCCAGAGGTGCCTCCAGATCCGGTCCGGCGGCAGATGCACGAGCTGGAGCGGGGCCTGACGGTTCGCATTGAGGAACAGGCCCGGGAGAATCGCCGGCTGCGGCGCCTCTGGATGGGAACCGTCGTTACCGGGGCGTTACTGCTGGGGCTGGCCACCGCGCTGGTGATCGTGTCCGCCAACCACGGTTTGCCCGGCACCGTGGCCGAGGTCGTCGAGGCGAAACAGTTCCTGCTGCGTGACGCCAACGGAGCGATACGCGGTACCTGGGGGGCTTCGCAGAATGGAGCCATGCGCCTGAGCCTCCACTCACCCGGCAGCAAGGCCGGCTTGAGCCTGGCCTCGCTGCCTGATGGAGCATCGGGAATCACCATCCGGGATTCCGCCGGGCGCTCTCGTGCCGTGTTGGGTCTGCTGCCGGACCAGACGGTCAGCCTGCTGCTTGCCGATGAGAACGGGACCACCCGAACGGTTCTGAGTCTGGTACGAGGCGGCTCCTCCACTCTGGTCTTCGCCGATAGATCCGGGGACGCCAAGGTCGGCATGGGTGTCGATTCCCGGGGCCAGAGTACCCTTACCCTACCGGAGCCACCCGAGAGCCGAGTTGAAACTCCGACCCCAGAAGAGTCGGGCGGCTCCGACTCCCCGCCAGCGACAGCTGAGCCAAAAAAACCCCCGTCTCGGCGGTAGCTGCGACAACTCCGGATGGAGCTCCGGCCCCTGGGATCTGCGGTCCGGGGCCGCTCTCATTCTGGTGGTGCTGATCAGCACCATCGTCATGATCATCTATCACAATCGCTTTTGGGCGCCGGCCGATGAGGGGCTCTACGCCCACGTTGCCGAGCGCATCCTGCTGGGTCAGGTGCTCCATCGAGACGTTCAGGACCTCTATCCCGGCTATGTCAACCTCGCGAATGCGGCTGCCTTCTCGCTCTTTGGCGTCCGGATAGTCAGCATGCGGTATCCGCTGGCGATGCTGACCGTCATTCAAGCAGGACTCATGTTCCTGATTCTTCGGAATCGGGGATTTACTACAGCCATCGTGAGCGCTCTGGCACTCACGTCGCTGGGTTTCGTTCAGTTTCTGAACCCAACTGCAAACTGGTACATCTTGTTCCTGGCAGTCGTGACGATTGCCTGGCTTTCGTGGAGCCGGGTAGGACTTGCGTCGCGAGATGTCGTAACTGGGATCTTGCTTGGCACTGCCTTCCTGTTCCGCCAGCTTTCGGGCGTCTTCCTCGCCGCTGGGGTGCTGGTCTTCCTGGTTCTGGAGAAGCCCGGGAGTGTCGGCCGAGACCGTCCAGTATTGGCGTGGGCAATCCTGGCTCTCATTGCCCTCGTGCTCATGGGGTACATCCTGCGTGCCACCGACCCATTCGGCTGGGTTCTCTTCGGCGTCTGGCCCCTTGCAGTTCTGGCTTGCGCGTGGCGACGGACGAACCGGTCCAACCGGGAGGTAGTCACCACCCTGGGCAAGCTCGCGCTCGGTGGGCTGATCTCGGGCCTTCCGCTCTTCGCTTACCACCTCGCGCATGGAGCCATGGGGAGCTGGGTCCAGGATACCTTTGGCGCCGCTCTAGCCCTTCCTCGGCTGGAATTCATGAAGAGGCCGGGATACCTCATGATCGGAATCCTGGCCTGGCGTGGCTTTCATTCCGGTGAGGTGGACAGACTCCTCAATGCCGGCCTGTACACCTCCTTGCTCCTGATTTCAGCGCTGCTGGGCCTACTCCTGTTCCGCGCCCTGGTTCGCGGCAGCCGCTCGAGCATTCATCCTTTGCCGGTCATTGCCACGTTCTACGCCCTCGTGTCGCTGCACTACCAGGTGCCGATTTACCTGTTTTATACCGTTGGACTGAGCTTAGCCGCCGTCTTGCTTCTAACGGCCGAGTCACGCGCAGCCATCAGAGGACTGGTAGCGGCTCTCTCAGCCGCGATCGCCGGCGTGGCACTGTACTATCAGGCAGCAATGCCACTGACGCTCAACCTTCAGGGCGGGGTGGCGGGCGAACGGCGCTTTCCCGTTACACCCTTTCCTTCCTCTGTAGCGGGGATATACGTCGACGCCGCCGATGCCCAGCTCTACCAGTCACTTGTGGGCCTGATCGACCGCGAGACTCAGCTGGGCGACACGATCTTTGCGCTTCCAAACAACGCTGAGTTGTATTTTCTCGGCCGCCGGACCAATCCGTTCAGGTTTTACAATACAGCAGTCGGGATCAGATCCGCCGCCGACCTCGACTCAGTGCTACAAGTGCTCCGCTGTCGCCCACCTAAGCTTGTGCTTTACGATCCCACGGATAAGTACAATACTCCCGCCTCGGTTCGGATCGCCGGCACTGTGCGGAGTCAGTACGAGAAGCTTACGCCAGTCCCTCCGTTCGAGGTGTTCAGGGCAACCCACCCCGCAGATTGTGGAACAACAAGTCAGCCCGAACAGAGTCGACGCTGAGTGCCAAGGTTGAAAGGTCAAGATATCGGAAGTAGCGACGAAGGATCACATCTGGATGGGAGAGGCTGCCACAGCGAAAATGGTAGCTTACGATGAGCAGCCTCGAGCTCGCCTGCAGGGCAGGCTCGAGCTCGGCGCAGGAGATGTCTCGCACGGGGCTTACGACCGGGTGCCCGGTCGTCGCCAGCACGTAGCGAGCTAATGTCGGCCCAGGGCCAATCCAGGCCAGCTTCGGCGGAGTGGCCATGGTAACGAGAGTCGAGTCCTGTGCAGTGGATGCTGCGATTCTAGCTGCGACTGCAGCGTTAACCCGCTGCAAGGCGAGGGCGCGCCGGGCGAAGTGGTGCGCGCTAATCGCGCACGATACCAGGATAAGAAGTGTGAGGGCTCCGATGAGGACGACGCGGCGCTTGTAGAAACCTTGAATCGACGTCAGTGCGTACCCGAGTAGGAAAGCCGGGGCGAGAAGGAAAGGCAAACCATAGGCGACTTCAACATGCCATGGCACATACACCAATGCGGCCGGGAGTAGGAGGAGGAGCGGTATTGCCAGGCGCCTCCGCATCTCCGATTTGTCGACTGCGTTTCTGAATGCGAGCCACCAGCCGCCCGCGAGGATGGCCAGAAACACCTCGTCAGCAATGATCAAGGCCCGAGGAAAAGCGGGAAATCCGAGGGAATATCCCGGAAGCAGGAACAGAAGGAGCGGGGCGAGAAAATTGTCAATTGAAACCGCGACCGTACCATATTGCCTTGCAAGGGAATCTGCTTTCGCATGGAGTGCCACCCACACGATGGCCATCGCCGCCACCGACAGGACCGAGCCGGCAAGACCAACTAGGTAGCGATTGCGGTGACTGGCTCTGAGCGGCTCGAAACGTCCGTCGGGGCTGCGGGTGCACGCCACCGCGAGCACGAAAGGCGTGGTGGCAAGCAGCATCTCCTTGGTGAATGCAATTGCCAGAAGTAGGAGAACGATAGCACCGGCCCGCAAGCGCCAGCGTTCGTCTTCCTGATATCCGGTCGCCAGATGTGTCGCCAGGAGAAGCAGGAGGGTCCCGAAGGGCTCGGCGACGGTCAGCCTTACCCAAACGGCCATGGCGGGAGGGGCGACGACAAACAGTGCGGCACCGCATAGAGCGCCAAAACGTGCGATACCGAGATCTCGAAGCACGACGTAGACGCCGGCGACGATCAGCCACATTTCGATGAAGCGCGCAGTCTGCCACAGGGGGACGTGCCACCCGAAGAAGAACCACTTGGTGACAATAAAGAAATACGGTATCACGTTAAGCCGGCCCTGATCCTCGACATAGTAGCGGAGTAGCGCTTTTAGCTGAGTGAGGAATGTTGGATTGCTGCGGATCAGGGGTAGAAATTCCCCGAAGTCCAGCACATCGAAGGGCCTGGCGGCAAATGGCAGATAGATGATCGCCGTCAACGCGATCCCAATTGCCAGGATCGCCGCCCGACCGAAGGCAGCCCGGGTCTGCTTGGCGTCCCCCCGCGATCTGGTGGGCCATGACCTTGCCTGTTCCAAGCTGGGCATCATCTTTGCACCACCTCCGATATTCTCGCATCACAGCTTGGTGGTAAGTCTTCCCGAGTCAACAACGCGGCTCCCCAGTGGCAGGAGGGTCAGTGATTCAAGGCAAAAAGATCCTTCTCACAGGAGGCGCGGGCTTCATCGGGACGACGCTGGCGGGGCGCTTAGTGGATCAGAACGAGATCGTCATCCTGGACAATTACCACCGCAACGCGCTGCGTCATACCCGTCTCTCAGATCATCCCAACGTGAAGATCATCTGCGGGGACGTCACCGATCCGGACGCAGCCCACGCCGCCGCAGAAGGCTGCGAGATCATTGTTCACCTGGCGGCGATCGCCGGAGTGGATACGGTGCTTCGGATGCCCGTCGACACCATGAAGGTGGCGATCCTGGGCACGTATAACATGCTGGAGGCTGCCCGCCGACAGCCGCGTCTCGAGCGATTCGTGGACTTCTCTACCAGCGAGGTGTTCGGGGCCTACGCGTACAACGTGCGGGAAGCCGATCTGACCAGCCTCGGAGCTGTCGGTGAAGCTCGCTGGACCTATGCGGTCAGTAAGCTCGCGACTGAGCACCTCGCTCACAACTACCACAAGCAATTCCGCATACCCGCCGTCTCGGTTCGACCGTTCAACATCTATGGTCCAGGCCAGATCGGCGAGGGGGCAATTCACCGCTTTATCGTCCAGGCGCTCCGCGGTGAGGACATCACGATTCACAACGACGGAAGTCAAATTCGAGCATGGTGCTACGTGGATGACATGGCCACCGGGCTCTTGGCCTGCCTCGAACGGGACGAGGCGATTGGTCAGGCATTCAACATCGGAAATCCGCGCAGCGTCGTGACCATCTACAACTTGGCAATGCAAATTGTGCGCCTCTCCGGTTCCCGGTCAAAAATGTCATTCATACCGTGGGACCAGACGGACGTGGAGTTGCGGATTCCCAACATTGAGAAGGCTCGACGACTGCTCGGGTATGAGCCGCAGGTCGACCTGGAAGACGGCCTTCAACGGACGATCCAATGGTATCGGACCCAGGCAGCGGGCGAGACAAAAGCCTAATCCGCCTAGGTTCTCCCTCGATTGGGGCCGAGGAGGTGGAGGCAATATCACAGGTCCTGCAGTCCGGATTCTTGGTGCAGGGGGAGCGGGTTCGGGCCTTCGAGGGTCAAATTGCTGCCGCGGCGAGAAGCTCCGATGCGATTGTAGTGAGTAGCGGCACGGCGGCATTGCACCTCGCTCTCTTGGCTCTAGGCGTCCGTCCTGGCGACGTGGTGGCCGTTCCGACCTATTCCTGGCCGGCGACCGCCAATGCGGTCGGGCTGTGTGGTGCGCAACCGCTGTTCGTCGACATAGATGAGCGCACCTTCAACATGGACCCTGAGCGTCTCGCCGATGCACTGCGGCCGCTCGGGCGGGTAAAGGCCATCCTGCCGGTGCACGCTTTCGGCGGGATGGCGGATATGCCCGCAATTCTGGACGTGGCTACGCGTCATGATGCCTACGTCATCGAGGATGCGGCCTGCGCCTTGGGAGCTTGGCTTCAGGGCCGGCCAGCTGGAGCCTGGGGGGTGCTGGGATGTTTCAGTTTCCACCCTCGAAAAGTGATCACGACCGGAGAGGGAGGAGCAGTGACGACCAGCCGGCCAGAGCTCGCTCGTCGGGTTCGAACTCTGCGCAACCATGGCCTCGATCCGTTATCCTCCAGCCCGGAGTTCGTCGCGCCCGGTTTCAACTACCGACTCACTGAATTTCAAGCCGCCATGGGCCTGGTCCAGATGCAGCGACTCTCCGAGCTGCTCGGCCACAGGCGCCGTGTAGCCGAGGAATATGATCGCCTGCTGGACGGGACTGAAATACGGAAGCCGCTGGCGCTCGAGCCGTCAGCGCACATATACCAGGCATATGTCGTCCTGCTGCCCCGGGTGGCGGCAGACCAACAGCCACAGATCATATCCCGACTTCGCGGCCGCTCAATCGAGGTCGGAATCGGAACCCACCATGTGCCGCTCACAAGGTTCTGGGCCAAGCAGGGAGGATATACCAACGGCGACTTCCCGGTGACCGATGATCTGGCCGCTCGGGCGATAGCACTCCCAATGCATTCCAGGATCACCGCAGACGAGCAGCGGAAAGTGGTGGCGGCACTCCTGGAGGAAGTGTTAAATCGCCGATGAACGTCGCGGCCATCGGACGTGGCCCCGTGCTGCTTGATACGGTTCGCCTGCTTCACAACCAGGGGCACCGGATCGTGGGCATTGCGATTGCACCCGAGAACGCAGAGTCGGACCTCACGCGTGACCACTGGGTCGCGTGTGCCCGCGACCTAGGTAGTGAACTGACGGAGGATCCGACGCGGCTCGATGCGGATGTGGCGGTAAGCGTCAACTGGCCTACCCGACTACCTCCAGAAACGTTGGCCCTCTTTCCGCATGGTATTCTCAACGCCCATGGAGGTGATCTTCCGCGGTATCGCGGGAATGCGCCATTTGCTTGGGCGATACTGAACGGAGAATCCTCCGTTGCCCTGACCATACATCGGATGGATGCAGGGCTCGACTCGGGTCCCATCTTTCTCAAGCGTCGTCTCCCTCTGCTTCCAGAAACGTACATCGGGGATCTCTACGCCGCTCTCCGCCGTGACGTACCCGGTATGTTCAGCGAGGTTCTCAGCAACCTTCTCGGTGCTAACTCTCCCGTGCCGCAAACCGGCACCCCCCTCCATTGCTACCCCCGCAGCCCGGAGGATGGCCGGATCGAATGGTGGCGTCCAGCCGACTACATCTGGCGACTCGTGCGCGCATCTAGCGAGCCTTTTGTCGGCGCCTTTGCTCAATATCGCGGCGAGCATCTGGTCGTCTGGCGCGCACGACCAGGCCCTTGGCGCGAGCACTCCTGTGCGGTCCCAGGGCAAGTCGTCGGACGCGACAACAATGATGTTGCGGTCGCGACGGGTGAAGGACTTCTCTGGCTGCAAGAGATTGAGTACCGCGGTCGCCGCGGTGCACCCGGCGCTGTTCTGCGGAGCTCGCGCGAACGACTGCATCAGGGCGTGGTACCTGGGTGAGGTCCTGCTCGCGCGGCCCGGAGCGTTCTTGATGGTCGAGACATCCCCTCCAGAGCCGTCGTTCCAGCTTTCCATTGTCATCATGGCCTACAATGAGGCCGATTCTTTGAAGATCGTCGCGGATGAGATTACCGCGGCGGTTCAGCGGCTTGGGATTGAGTACGAGTTGCTGATTATCGACGATGGCAGCACCGACGGCACTGGTCAGATTGCCGACGATTTGGCTCGGCAAAGTCAGCAGGTGCGAGTCATCCACCATACGCCCAATGGCGGCCTCGGCGCGGTCTATCGCACCGGCTTTGCCGAGGCACGGGGACTTTATCTCACCTTCTTTCCCGCGGATGGTCAATTTCCGGCGTCCTCCATCGAGCAGCTGTTAGCGGCCATGCCAAGCCAGGATATGGTATTGGGGTACATCCCGAGGCGGGCAGGCATGGTTCTCTCCCGAATGCTATCGCTGCTCGAGCGCCTGCTCTATCGAGCCCTGTTCGGCTCACTGCCCACCTTCCAAGGCGTGCTGATGTTCCGCCGAGGGTTACTCGAAAAAATCGAATTGGAGTCGGAGGGGCGAGGCTGGGCTGTGTTGATGGAGCTCATCATTCGCACCTCCCGGGGCGGCTACCGGGTAACCAGCATTCCGACCGGGATCCGGCCGCGGCTTGCTGGCCATTCGAAAGTCAACAACTTCCGGACGATATGGGCCAACTTGATTCAGGTGCTGGAGCTCCGGCGGTGCCTCTAAGCCGCGCCCGCGAGCTTGAAGAGAGAGCGGTCAGGGCGTGCGAGAGTATCTAGCCGGCTGGAAGATCGGAACGTAAGTTCAACAAGAATGCAGGAGTTTTCACCCTACGGTGGTGTCCCTCCCGAGGCCCCCATAGATAACTGTAGCACCGGTGCAACACTGGCCTGCAGGCCGGACTCGGGGGACGGCTGGCACAATCCGGGTGGTGATAGGTTACAACAAGTTGGAGTCGCCGTCGGGCACGTTCAGAAAGACCCTCGAGGGTATGGAAGATGCCCTGGGTGGTCACACGAAATTAGGCTTGGTTGTCAAGGGCGGTATCCACCCCTCAACTCGAACGGGACCATGCGCATCCTCGTGACCGGCGGTGCCGGCTTTATCGGCTCTCACCTCTGCGAGCGGCTGCTCAAGGACGGCCACCACGTCATTGCCCTGGATAACTTCTTCACCGGACGTCGGGAAAATATCGAGCACTTGCTCGACTACCGGCGGTTCGAAGTGCTCCGGCACGACGTCACCGAGCCTCTCTTCCTCGAGGTGGACCAGATCTACAACCTGGCCTGCCCCGCGGCGCCGATCCACTACCAGTACAACCCGGTCAAGACGGTCAAATCCAATGTCCTCGGCACCATCAACATGCTGGTGCTGGCCAAGCGCTTGCGCGCCCGGATCCTTCAGGCCTCGACCTCCGAAGTCTATGGTGACCCGACCGTGCATCCTCAGATGGAGAGCTACTGGGGCAACGTCAACCCGATCGGCCCCCGCTCCTGCTACGATGAGGGCAAGCGGATCGCCGAAACACTGATGATGGACTACCACCGTCAGGACAAGGTGGACATTCGCATCGCCCGAATCTTCAATACCTATGGGCCCCGGATGGCGGAGAACGATGGCCGGGTAGTTTCCAACTTCATTGTACAGGCACTACGCGGCCAGGAGCTGACGGTGTATGGGTCGGGTGAACAGACTCGATCCTTCTGCTATGTGGACGAGCTGGTCGATGGGCTGATCCGCCTCATGGCCGCCTCGGAGAGACACCAGCCGGTGAATCTGGGCAACCCGGTCGAGTTCACTATTCGCCAGTTGGCCGACGAGGTTCTCCGCATGGTCGGCGGCGACGTCAAGATCAGTTACCGACCGCTGCCAGAGGACGATCCAACCCAGCGGAAACCGGACATCACCCGCGCCCGCGAGTGGCTGGGTTGGGAGCCGAAGATCGGTTTAGCCGAGGGTCTGGCGCAGACCATCGATTATTTCCGCCAGCGTGCTGCTCGGAATCCCCGGGAGAGCCGGCTCTTCAAGGAGCTTGAGGACAGGCGGGCGCTCGTCGGCGACTGAGGGCGTCCCCCGCCCCCCCTTTCAGGCAGGCTCCAGCCTCCCGAATCCTACTATATTCCGCCCCTGTTCCGGACCGGGGCACCCTGCCCGCGCATCCACGTGTCACGCAATCCGCCTCTGCCCGCTCGCAATGTCGATCAAATCTGACCGCTGGATTCGCCGCATGGCCCGTGAGTACGGGATGATCGAGCCCTTTGTGGACGGACAGGTACGTGAAGGCGCCATCTCCTATGGCCTCTCCTCCTACGGCTACGACATGCGGGTGGCGCCGGAATTCAGGATCTTCACCAATGTGCTGTCAGCGGTAGTCGACCCTAAGCACTTCGACGACCGGAGCTTCGTCAAGTTCGATGGGGACGTCTGCATCGTGCCGCCCAACAGCTTTGCCCTGGCTCGGTCGGTCGAGTACTTCCGGATTCCCCGCAACGTGCTGACCATCTGCCTGGGAAAGTCCACCTACGCCCGCTGCGGCATCATCACCAACGTGACCCCCTTCGAGCCCGAGTGGGAGGGGTATGTCACGCTGGAGATCAGCAATACCACGCCACTGCCGGCGAAGATCTACGCCAACGAGGGAATCTGCCAGGTGCTGTTTTTCGAGGCCGACGCCGACGATCTCTGCGAGACCAGCTATAAAGACAAGAAGGGAAAGTACCAGAAGCAGACCGGGGTGACGTTGCCGAAGCTTTAAACGTGAAAGGCTCTATGCGCTACGCCGTTGTCGCGGCCCTGGTTTTCCCGTTCGCCCATCCTCTGCTCGGCTTCCTCAGCGCCCAAGAGCCCACCAGTCCCGCGCCGGTTCAGGGCGCTCGTCCGCTCACGCTGCCGACCTTGCGTCCTCCGGTGGCCGACACCGGCATCTTCAGCCCAATTCCCTGGCCGCCAGGAAATGAGATCCGCCGGGCTAACGGCTCTCCCGGAGCCCGCTATTGGCAGCAGCGGGTCGATTACCGCATTCGCGCCACGCTGGACACCACCACCAAGCGGATTACCGGTACCGAATCGATCGCCTACACCAACAATTCACCCGATAGCCTCCGCTTCGTCTGGTTTCAGCTGGACCAGAATCTCTTTCGGCCGGGGAGCACCGGATCGTTGCTGTTTGCTTCCGAGAGTCGGTTCGGGGGCGCCGGCTTCGAGGGCGGCTTCGTCATCGACAGCATTGTCCAGTGCAGCGTAGGGCCGGCGATCGAATCGGCAAGGCGGAGACGCCGCACTGCAGCCACAAAGCCCCAGCCGAAGTGCAGCACCGCTCCGCTTCGGACTCGGGTGGACGACACGATGATGTACGTGGAGCTGGCCACCCCGGTGGCGCCGGGTGCCAGTACCGGATTCGAGCTGGCGTACGGATTCGCGGTGCCTGAGCATGGAGCCGATCGCATGGGACGGGAGGGGAGTCTCTACGAGATTGCTCAGTGGTACCCGCGTCTGGCTGTCTATGATGACGTACACGGGTGGAACACCGATCAGTATCTGGGCCAGGGCGAGTTCTATCTGGAGTACGGCAACATCGACTACGAAGTCACCGTTCCTGCCGGCTATATCGTAGCAGGCAGTGGCGTGCTGCAAAACCCGGGGGACGTGCTCACCCGGACCCAGCGGCAGCGACTGACCGCCGCCCTCAAATCCGATACTACCGTCCATGTGGTCACTGGTGACGAGCTCACCTCCGGTGCGGCTCGACCGGTCCGCGACGGTTCACTTACCTGGCGATTTAAAGCGGAGAACGTGCGCGACGTGGCCTGGGCGGCCTCGCCGGAGTACCTGTGGGACGCCACCAGCTGGCAGGGTATCCTGGCCCAGGCGTTTTATCGATCTTCGGCCCGGGCGACCTGGCAGGATGCCGCCCGAATGAGCCGCTATTCCATCCAGGAGTACAGCAGCCGCTGGTTCAGCTATCCCTATCCCCAGATATCGGCAGTCGAGGGCCCGGTCTCCGGCATGGAGTATCCGATGATGGCCATGGAGGCCCAAGGTGACGGCAGGCCCGACCTGTACAAGGTGCTCACCCACGAGATCGGCCACATGTGGTACCCCATGGTGGTGGGCTCCGACGAGCGGCGGTACGCCTGGATGGACGAGGGCTTCAACACGTTCATCAATACCTTCTCGGAGGAGGGGTACTGGAAACGCGATGACTCGGCGGTTCGCCAGCGGGAACGCAGGCTGGTAATTGGGATTGACCAGCTTCCCACCGCTCAGCCGATCTTCACCCCGGCGAATCGCTACAAGACCAGTGACAATCTCCTGAGCCTGGCATATGTGAAGCCCTCGATCGTGCTGCTCACCCTCCGGAGCAAGGTGCTGGGGAACCAGGTGTTCGACAGCGCGTTTCGGGAATACACCCGCCGATGGGCATTCAAGCATCCTCAGCCTGCCGACTTCTTCCGAACCATGGAGGAGGTCTCCGGACGGGATCTGGCGTGGTTCTGGCGCGGGTTCTTCTATACCAGCGCCGCTCTCGATCAGTCGGTCGAGAGCGTCAGACAGGATTCCTCGGGAGCGACTCAGGTGACCCTCGTCAACCTGGGGGATGCTGTCATGCCGGTGGAGCTGGAGCTGGGTTTCGAGGATGCCACCACCGAACTGGTCAAGCTGCCGGTCGAGATCTGGTACGGAGGCAACCGGTACGTGTACCTGGTTCCAGCGGGCAGGAACGTCGTCAGCGCCAGGGTCAATCCAGACAGTACCCTCCCGGACGCGGTCACCACCAACGACTCGTGGAGAAGGCCGGCCGCTACCGCCACCCCGTAGCACCACCTTGCCAATGACCAATTCGCGTCCGATCCTACTGCTTGCCCTCATGACCGGCCTTGCGGGCCAGGCCGCTGGCCAGGCCCCTCAAGCCAGTAGCGCCGTTCCGGGAGACAGCTCTCCATTTCGCCGACTGGAGCTGCCGGCTGCCAACTCCATCCGCACCGGGTCGGGCGCGCCAGGGGCCGACTACTGGCAGCAGAAGGTCGACTACGTCATACGCGCTTCGCTCGACACCGTGGCCCACAAACTGACCGGGGACGAGCGGATTACCTACACCAACAACTCACCCGACACGCTGCACTATCTCTGGCTGCAGCTGGATCAAAACTTGTTCAATAGCAAGAGCCGGGGCTCGCGGCTCTTTGCCCAGAACTCGCGATTCGGGACCCGGGGGGCCGAAGGCGGGGTGACGCTCACCAGAGTAGCGGCCCCCGCGGTAGCTGCCCGTAGTGGAGCGGCTTCGCAGCAATCGGTCCGGCTGAGATACCTGGTCAACGGGACGATGATGAGAGTCGATCTCCCTCGGCCGCTACCGCCGAGGGCGCGCCAGGTGATCGAGATCGGCTGGAGCTTTCCTTTTGGACCGAACAGCAACCGGATGGGCCTGGAACTCATCGACGGGAGCAACGTCTACGAGGTGGCCCAGTGGTACCCCAGGCTCGCGGTATACGATGATGTGCGAGGATGGAACACCGAGCAGTACCTGGGTCAAGGAGAGTTTTACCTGGAGTACGGCCACTTCGACGTCAGCTTGCGGCTGCCGGCGAACATGCTGGTAGCGGCCACCGGCACGCTGCAGAACCCGAGCGAGGTGCTGACGGCAACCCAGCGCAGCCGTCTTTCCCGGGCGCGAGCCAGTGACTCCACTGTCGTCATCCGGGGCAAGGACGAGATCGATGTTCCTGCCTCGCGACCCACCCCTCCGTCGGGTATGCTGACCTGGCGATTTACCGCTGACAGCGTGCGCGACTTTGCCTGGGCCGCCGCGCGGCACTTCGTTTGGGATGCGGCTCGTACCAACGGCGGCAAGACCCTGGCCATGAGCTTCTATCCACCGTCGGCGGAGCCGGTATGGAAGGAATCGACTCAGTACATCCGGTTTGCGGTTCAGAACTACTCATCCTGGTACCCCTACCCTTACCCAGTCGCCATCAACGTGAACGGCATCGAGGGCGGGATGGAGTACCCCATGATCGTGTTCTGCCACAATCGTACCGAAGGACCGGCACTCTTCAGCGTGACCGACCATGAGATCGGGCACACCTGGTTTCCGATGGTCGTGGGCAACAACGAGCGGCTGTACGCCTGGATGGATGAGGGCCTGAACACCTTCATGAACTACTACAACTGGGAGAAGAAGTACCCCGGCGAGTACAACCGGCGGGGCAATCCTGGACTCTACATCCCCTTTGCAATCTCAGGGCGGGAGGAGCCGATCATGACGCCGGCGGACCGGATCTTCGGCAACCTCAGTGTCACCGCCTACACCAAGCCAGGACTCGGCCTCATCCTGCTGCGCGACCGCATCGTCGGCACAGAGCGCTTCGACGCCGCCTTTCGGGAGTACATCCGGCGCTGGGCCTACAAGCACCCCACCCCGGCCGACTTCTTCCGCACCATCGAAGATGGGGTGGGTGAGGACTTGAGCTGGTTCTGGCGCTCCTGGTTCTACACTACCGAGCAACTAGATCAGGCAGTCGACTCGGTGAAAGTTGCCGACTCGGCGGGAGTGGTGACCTCGCGGGTGTACCTCCGCAGCGCCGGCGCGATGCCGATGCCGGTGGAACTGGATCTCAGATTGGAGGACGGGACCGCGCAGCATCTGAGTCTGCCGGTCGAGATCTGGTATGGAGGGACTCAATACACCCTGCTGGTTCCCGGCCCCAAGCGGGTAATCGGGGCGAGCATCGATGGCCGCAATGTCTATCCGGATGTGCGGCGGGAGAACAATGCCTGGATGGCGCCGTCCGCCGCCGGAACGGGCGGACAAAGCGGAACGAACGGAAGGCCGTGAACTGGAAGCGGAAACTTTATTCGGTCTTCAACTGCCAGAGGCCACTCACCATGTCAATGGCGTACAGAGACCCGTTAGCGAGCTGCACGCCCCAGGTATAGGTGCTCCCCGCCCCACCTGGCCGCACCTGGCTCAAGAGCCGGCTGGACAGGTCTCCCGAGAGCGTACCCGAGATATCGATGGCAACAACGCCACCGTTGTAGTAGGCCGCATAGAGAACCTGCCGCGATTCATCGACCCAGAAATTGTGGGTCCCCGCTCCGTCCAGGTGGAACAGCGCCACCTCACGTGGCTCGGTCAGATTGGAGACATCGACCACGTGGATATCCCCGCTGGACCGGCTACCAACGACGCCCGGCCCCTCCTGGCCCACGAACAAGTAGCGCCGTTCCCCGCTGACTGGGT
The DNA here is from genome assembly GCA_965652025.1 of uncultured Gemmatimonadales bacterium. Classification (GTDB taxonomy): domain Bacteria; phylum Gemmatimonadota; class Gemmatimonadetes; order Gemmatimonadales; family GWC2-71-9; genus CAVVWJ01. The sequence continues at coordinate 20,067 of CBFGTM010000005.1, read as the reverse complement.
TGTGGAACCACCAGCCATTATGGGCCGACGGGGTCATCCCACTGCTGCCCGTGATAATGCGGCTCACCTCGACTGGTGAAGCCGGCGATCCGCCGAGAATACCGTTGCCGACATCGTAGATGATCACCCCCTCATCCCAGGCGAAAACGAAAGCCAGGCCATCCCGGACGAAGGTGTCGTGAATGCCATAGTGCGGCTCGATCGGTTCACTATGTACCAGGGTGGGCGACGCGGGGTTGGCCAGGCTGAAGATCAGAAGGGCGGGCTGGTTCTGAGCTTCGTTTCCGCTGAATCCGGGGTTCTTGGCGGCGAAGGCGTAGAGCTGCCCATTTACCGAGGCGACGGTGACGGTGTGAACGCCGCCGATCGGAACCGGCCCGATGCCCAGGGGAGCGGGATTGGCTGGGTTACTCAGGCTATAGGTATAGATGCCGCCATTCTCCCCCAGATCTCCGCCCCTCTCGCCGCTCACCACCAGAAGCTGGCCGTCCTCGCTGACCTGGACATCACTCACGGTTCCGAGGTCATCAATCGTCACCGATCCAGCCAGTGAGGGAGCCCCACTGGCGTCAAGGGCCCACACCTTCACAACGTTGCCGCGCTGGTCTCGAAAACCCCAGGTGCCCGTGTAGGCGTAGTTCCCATGCACCCAAAGATCCGTGCTGTAGCGTTAGGGAAAGTTGTTCCCTCCGCTCACGACATTCAGGACCGTGGTGGGGGCGCCCGGATCCTGCACGTCGCCGTCGCTGCCACACGCTGCCAGGGCGAAGAGCAGAAAAGAGCCCGTGATTTGTCGTCTATTCATCATGCCCATGGTGGTGGGTCCCATCTCCTTGCGCGGTGTCCTGGGCCACACCGTAGCGTCCCATACGATGGAGGGGCAGGCCTATTCCCAGCCTGAGCCCCATGCTGACGGACCAGAACGACGACTTTCCGTAGAATGACACCGGATCCAACAGGCCTTCGACGACGCTGATCCGGCCATAGGATACCTCGACAAACGGACGCGCACGCACCGGATCCAGCCCGGGAAGCTCATAGTCGGAGCCCAGCGTATGAATCGTCCACCGGGTAACGCCCAGAATAGAGTTTTCCAAGTGGGGCCGGACAGAACGGAACGGATCCTGGGTTCGCTCTTCCTCCGGCCGCTCGGTCCGCTCGAAGCGATAAAGGAGACGCCCGCGCCCCCAGGTCCATGCACCTTCCCCCAAGAGGCTGTGGAATACGAAAAAGCCGTCTGCCTCTGAGGTCTGGGCCCACTCGAGGAGGCCGTACACCGGAAACCCCTCCACTGGCCCCGACCAGCGGCCGGACAGGCTCCATTTGGTCTGGTCCGTGCCGAAGCCAGGGCGGTGCTCGGGGGAGTGGACGTCCGCATACGAGCCTTGGAGCTCCAGATTGGCAAGCGGGAACACTGACAGGCGCCCGGACCACGAATCGCCGAAACGGGAGATGTTGGGCCACTGGTCGGGGTGCTCCGGCTCATCCCCGTTGAACAGCCCGGCCTCCAGCAAGATTGGCCCGACCCGAGCGCCCAGTATGGCCACGGCCCGTTCCAGGATCTGGGCAAAGTGATGGTTTACGGGGTATCGGACGATGGGGCGGGACATTGGGTCATCGGTTCCGAAGGGCGCGAATCCCTTTCCCGCAGCAAGGGAAACCGCGCCGCGGCTGAGCCGCTGCACCCACCCCAACATCACCTCGTGCACATAGGTATGAGGGTGCCGCCGGTCCATGAAGCCCTCGCCCCAGGCTCCCATGGACAGCTCACCATTACGAATGGTGACTCCCTCGAGGTTGACCGTGGTGAGCAGCCGCAGTCGGTCGCCGAAGGCGCCTCCATGGGTCATGAGGGTAGGCTGCACCACCCGAACCTCCCCCAGCCCGTCGCCTCCCGGCACCGGATTGGCGTAGGTATAGAGTGGGATGGCGTTGGCGCCGAGGCGGATCCAGGGTGCCGCCTGAGGCCATGCCGGTCGGGAGAGCAGGAGGAGCAGTACCGCGGCCAGGCGGGGGCCGTTCACGAGAATCAGTCGGACTCGGCTACCGCTCCCCGGCCGGCGGTGAGGCTGGCCCGAAGGAAGTCGCGATTCATCCTGGTAATAGTGTCGATGCTGATCAGCTTGGGGCAGGCTTCCTGGCACTCTCCGTACAGGGTACAGCCGCCGAAGTGCTCGATGTCCATCTGGGCCACCATCTGGAGCGTCCGCCGGTAGCGCTCCGGCTGCCCCTGCGGCAACAGTCCCAGATGCGCCAGCTTGGCTGCGGTGAAGAGCGAAGCGGAGCCGTTGGGGCAGGCGGCGACGCAGGCGCCGCAGCCGATGCACTGGGCGGCATCCATTGCAGTGTCGATCGTCTCCTTCGGAATCAGGACGGTATTGGCATCCTGGGCTCCACCGGTCGGCGCCGAGATATAGCCACCGGCCTGGATGATCCGGTCGAGGGCGGTCCGGTCCACCACCAGATCCCGCACCACCGGAAATGCCCGAACCCGCCAGGGCTCCACGGTAATGACAGCGCCGTCCCTGAAGCTGCGCATATGCAGCTGGCAGGTTGCGGTGCCGCGCATCGGCCCGTGGGCCACCCCGTTGATCATCAGGCTGCACGAGCCGCAAATGCCTTCCCGGCAATCATGGTCGAACGCAATCGGCACCTCTCCAACTTCGACCAGCCCTTCGTTCACCGCGTCCAGCATCTCCAGGAAGGAGATATCCGGGCTGATCTCCGTCGCCTGGTACTCGACCAGCCGGCCAGGGACCGTGGGAGCCGGTTGACGCCAAATTCGAAGGGTAAGGTTCACTTGTAACTCCGCTGCGCCAGCGGCACATACTCGAACTGCAGCGGCTCCTTGTTCAGCACCGGCTGGAGGTCGGGGCCAGCGTACTCCCACGCCCCTACGTAGGCGAACTCCTCGTCGTTCCGCAGCGCCTCTCCGTCCGGGGTCTGGAACTCGACCCTGAAATGGCCGCCGCAGGATTCTTCTCGCTGCAGGGCATCGAGGCACATCAGCTCACTCAGCTCCAGGAAGTCGGCCACCCGGCCGGCCTTTTCGAGGGCCTGGTTCAGCTCGGTGTCGCTGCCGGGCACGTTGACGTTGCGCCAAAACTCCTGACGCAAGGGAGGGATCTGGCTGAGCGCCTTCCGCAGTCCCTCGGCGCTGCGCGACATCCCGCAATAATCCCACATCAACATGCCCAGCTCCCGGTGGAAGGAATCCACCGTGCGCTTGCCCTGGATCTCGAGCAGCCGCCGAGTGTATCCGGCCACGTCCGCTTCAACTCGGCGGCACTCCGGATGCTCCGCGGTCACCTTCTCCAGTTTCGCCGAGGCCAGGTAATCACCGATGGTAGCCGGAAGAATGAAGTAGCCGTCGGCCAGGCCCTGCATCAGCGCGCTCGCACCCAGGCGGTTGGCGCCATGATCGGAGAAGTTGGCCTCGCCGATGACATGGAGCCCCGGGATAGTGCTCATGAGATTGTAATCCACCCAGAGCCCGCCCATGGTGTAGTGCACCGCCGGAAAGATCCGCATCGGGGCCTGATAGGGATTTTCGTCGGTAATCCGCTGGTACATCTCGAACAGATTGCCGTAGCGGTCGCGGATGGTCCGCTCACCCAGCCGGCGGATCGCATCGGCGAAATCGAGGTAGACGCCGAGACCGCTCTCCCCTACCCCGCGTCCTTCGTCGCACACTTCCTTCGCTGCCCGGGAAGCAATGTCCCGCGGGGCCAGGTTCCCGAAGCTGGGATACTTCCGCTCCAGATAGTAATCCCGCTCGCTTTCGGCGATCTCAGTGGGCCGGCGACGGTCCCCCGCCTGGCGGGGCACCCAGACTCGGCCATCATTTCGAAGCGACTCGCTCATCAGCGTGAGCTTCGATTGATGCTGGCCGCTCACTGGAATGCAGGTGGGGTGTATCTGAGTGAAACAGGGATTGGCGAAGGCGGCGCCCCGCTTGTAGGCTCGCCAGATGGCGGTGGCGTTGGACCCCTTGGCGTTGGTTGAGAGGTAGAACACGTTGCCGTAGCCGCCGGTGCCCAGTACCACTGCGTCGCCCAGATGAGAGGAGATCTGTCCGGTCACCATGTCCCGGGTCACGATCCCGCGGGCCCGCCCGTCGATGACGATCAGGTCCAGCATCTCGGTGCGGGGGAACATGGTCACGCCACCGCGATCGATCTCCTTCTCCATCTGCTGATAGGCCCCGAGCAACAGCTGCTGGCCGGTCTGTCCCCGGGCGTAGAAGGTGCGGGAGACCTGGGCGCCCCCGAACGACCGATTGGCCAAGAGCCCGCCGTATTCACGGGCGAACGGCACACCTTGGGCGACACAGTGATCAATGATGTTCACACTCAGCTGCGCCAGCCGGTACACGTTCGCCTCCCGAGAGCGGAAGTCCCCGCCCTTGACGGTATCGTAAAACAGACGATAGATACTGTCGCCGTCGTTGCGGTAGTTCTTCGCCGCGTTGATCCCCCCTTGCGCCGCGATACTGTGGGCTCGGCGGGGAGAGTCCTGAAAGCAGAAGCACTTCACGTTGTATCCCAGCTCGCTGAGCGAGGCTGCCGCCGACGCGCCAGCCAGCCCGCTTCCCACCATGAGAATCGTGTGTTTCCGCTTATTGGCCGGGTTCACCAGTTTCATCTCGAAGCGGTGCTTGTCCCACTTCCCTTCAATCGGCCCACCGGGGACCTTCGAGCGGAGCTGGATCACCGCACCACTCCAGCGTAAACGGCGAGCGGGATGACCGTGAACCCGAGCCAGATGACCAGTGCCAGCATCAGTGCCGCCGTGCGCCGGAACGGATTGGGCGAAGGCGGGCTCATCCCCAGGCTGCGGCCACTGCTCCAGATCCCGTGATAGAGGTGCAGGCCCACGGCGGCCATGGCTACGAGATAAACAATGACGACGCCCAGATTACGAAACCCGGTCGACACGTTATGGTAGGGGTCACCCTCGACGAAATCGGGGTGGGCGGTTCCCACCGTAAAATGCAGAATGTGATAGACCAGGAAGACCAGAATGAGTCCCCCGCCCCACCGAATGGTCCGAGAGGCCCAGGTTGAGACCTGCGGTTCCCGCCCCCCTGCATAGCCGACGGGCCGGGCATCGAAGCGGCGACGGGCCAGCTGGACCGCGGCAACCACGTGAAGGACCAATGCGCCGAGCAGCACCAGCCGCACCGCCCAGAGGGCAGCCCCGGTCCCATGCAGAAATGCGCTGTACGCGTTGATTTTGGAGGGGCCCTGGAACACCAGCAGATTGGCGAGTACGTGGGTGATCAGATAAGCCACCATAATCACCCCGGTGACCGCCATGATCACCTTCTTGCCCACCGAAGAATCCCACAGCAAGCGGAGACGGTTCATCTGACCGGCCCGGCTCAGATGTCCACCAGCGCCTGGGTCGAGCGAACCGCTTCCGCTGACTTCTGGAGTTCCTCTTGCTCCGCCTGGGTGAGCGTAACCTCGATAATGCCCTGCAGCCCCGAGCGCCCCACCTTGCAGGGGACGCCACAGAAGACATCCCGTAATCCAAACTCCCCCTGAAGCCAGGTCGAGCACGGCAAGATCCGTTTCTTGTCCAGCGCGATGGCTTCCACCATCTGCACGGCGGCGGCGCTCGGCGCATAATAGGCCGACCCGGTCTTGAGGAAGCTGACGATCTCAGCGCCCCCATTCCGGGTCCGGGTGACAATCGCATCCAGCTTGGCCCGGTCGATCAGCTGGGTCACCGGAATCCCGGAGACCGTGGTATAAGAGACCAGCGGCACCATGGTGTCGCCGTGTCCGCCGAGCACCATCGCCTGAATGTCCTCGACCGACACGTCGAGGGCCTCTGCCAGGAAGGTTCGGTAGCGGGCGGTGTCCAACACGCCGGCCATGCCGAGGATGCGCTCGCGGGGAAAGCGACTCGCCTTCATCGCTACGTAGCACATCACGTCGAGTGGATTGGAGACCACCACGATGATCGACTTCGGCGCCACCCGGCCGATCTGCTCGGCGACCGATCGGACGATCCCGGCGTTGGTCTTCACCAGGTCGTCCCGGCTCATCCCTGGCTTTCGAGCGATGCCTGCGGTGACCACAAAGACTTCCGCTCCGGCGGCCTCGTCGTAATTGCCGCTGCCAACGACCCGGGTGTCGAATCCCTCGATCGGGCCTGACTGCCATTGGTCGAGTCCCTTTCCCTGGGGGACACCGTCCACCACGTCGACCATGACCACAGTGCGTGCCAGGTTCTTTTCAGCCAGCCGTTGGGCCGCCGTCGCACCAACGTTTCCCGCCCCAACAACCGCGACCTTATTCAGCATTTCGGCTCTCGCATGCGGGTTGAGAAGTCATTTGGGGTCAAACCGCCGCAATATACTGACTTCAGGTCGCGAGTCACGAGTCAGAAGTCTCGATTGGTGCTGCCCGACTCGCGACCCGCAGCTCGCGACCCATTCCGACCTGCCTCATCGCCTCATACAGCACGATCCCGACCGCGGTCGAGAGGTTCAGGCTCCGCACCGGCCCGCTCATCGGAATGGTGAAACACCGGTCCGGATGCTTTTCCAGAATCCGCTGCGGCATGCCCGCGGTCTCGCTGCCGAAGACCAGGCAGCTGTTGGGCCGATAGGGCGCTTGCCAGTAACTCTGCTGTGCCTTGGCCGAAAAGTAGAGGCAGCGGGAGCGGTCCATCGCATCGCGGAAGGCGAACCAGTTCGGGTGAACCCAGAGGTCCACAGCGTCCCAATAGTCGAGGCCGGCGCGGCGGAGGTCCCTGTCGCTGATACTGAAACCCATTGGCTCGATCAAATGCAGGGAGGTGTCGGTCGCCGCGCACAGTCGCGCGATGTTTCCGGTATTGGGAGGGATTTGAGGCTCGATCAGCGCAATATGGAGCGGCATCAGCCGCCCCGAGTATGCATTTCCCGGTGGGGATCGGCGCGGAGCGTCTCCAGCTGGTACAGGGCCCCTCGATGCAACGACTCGGCCCGCAGCTCGGCGCCACGATCCCGGCGAGCCCTCCAGGCTTCCTCGACGATGGCGGTGATCTCCGCATCGGAGCGGCCCGTCCTCAGGTGCTCCCGAAGATCGATCCCGGATTCGCCATAGAGACAGAGCAGCCAACTGCCGTCCGCGGTCAGACGGCTGCGGTCACAGGTGCGGCAAAACGGTGCAGTGGTCGAAGCAATTATCCCGAATACCGTCCCGTCAGGCAGCGAGTAGCGATCGGCCGGTGCCCAATCCGCGGTCTCGAGTGGTTCGATCCCACCGTAGCGACGCCTCAGCATCTGGAGTATTTCGGTCCGGGTCACTACCTGTTCCATGGCCCAGTCAGTAGCGCCACCGACATCCATGTATTCGATGAACCGCATCTCCGCACGCCACACGCGGGCAAACTCCAGCAGATCAACCAGCTCATCCTCATTGTAACCCCGGATCACCACCGCATTGAGCTTGAGGCCGAGTCCCACTCGCTTGGCAGTGGCAATCCCCTCGACCACCTCGGCGTGTCGAGCAGTCCGGGCAAACTCCTCCATCCGGTCGGCCCGGAGCGTATCCAGGCTTACGGTCACCCGGTCGAGGCCAGCAGCTCGCAAGTCAGCGGCATGCCGACCCAGCAGGATTCCGTTGGTGGTCATTGCCAGATCGTGAATGCCTGGCTGCCGCCGGAGCAGCCTGATCAATTCAGGGAGGTCATGTCGCAGCAGCGGCTCCCCGCCGGTGATGCGAAGCTTGTCAACGCCAAGGCGGCTGAAGATTCCGGCCAATCGATCGATTTCTTCGAATGATAGGATCGACTGTCGTGGCAGCCAGACATAGTCCTGCTCCGGCATACAGTACCGGCAACGCATGTTGCAGCGATCGGTGACGCTGATCCGCAGGCTCCGGAGCGGACGGTCCAGGAGGTCAGTAAGCGGGTAGGCGGGTAGGCGGGTAAGTCGGTTCATGAATCGACTTCCCCGGGTTGCCTCACCAGCCCACCCGCCAGGTCTTGTGTCGTTTCATTGACGTCCCCGCTTACCCCCTTACCCGCATACCCGCTTACCCACTCCACCGATCCATCCGCGAACACCTCGCGCTTCCAGATTGGCACGCGGCGCTTCACTTCCTCGATCGCGTATCGGCAGGCGGCGAAGGCCTCGTCCCGGTGCGCGGCGGCCGCCGTTATGGCTACCGCAGTGTCGCCGACGGCCAGGGTGCCGACTCGGTGCTGGAGTGCCACGCCACAGGACCAGCGCGCTTCGGCTTCGGCGACAATGCGGGCGCACTCGGTCTCGGCCATGGGCCCGTATGCCGAATAGTCCAGCCGTGTGACTGCTCGGCCGCCGGCGTGATCCCGCACTGCCCCGATGAAACAGGCGACGCCACCCCGCGAAGGCGACTGGACCTGCACCAGCAGTGCCGTCAGATCAATTGGCTCAGTGGTCAGATACACGAGGTCATCCACCCGACAGCGGAGGCAGGAGCGCCAGCTCGTCTCCCGGCGACAGCGGATCCTCGGGAGTAGCCTGGGATAGGTTAATGGCGCAGAGTGGCCGGTTGGGGAGCCTCTCGCCACCGGGAAGGGCCCTTAGAAGCTTCACCGCATCGGCTACGGTACAGGGATGGTCGAGGCATAGGTCGACTTGGTCGTAGCCCAGGGCCTCGGCGTAGCTGGCGAACAACCGAACCCGGAGGCGAAGCGTGGGGGCGTTACTGACAGGCATAGCAGAAAGTTACCGCCACTAGGGCCCAGGCGGAAACAGCGTCGGCAGCGAAAAAAAGGTCGCCCACCCTCGGGCGACCTTGGCTATAGCGGTGGCGAGCTTTTTACATCCCCTGAGCCGGTTCGGCCTCGGAAGTTGTCTCGTCCGCCACCAGAGCCCGCAACTCCTTGCTGGGCTTGAATACCGGTACCGGCCGCGCGGCAACCTCTACTGGATCGCCGGTGCGGGGATTGCGTGCCATGCGGGTCTTCCGGCGCCGAATCTTAAAGGTGCCGAAGCCCCTAACCTCAATGTTGTGTTGCTGCTTGAGTGCTTCCTTTACCGCCTCGAGAAATGCATCCACCACGCGGGCACAGTCCTTCTTGGAGATCATGGGCCCAGCCGTGCGGGCAATGGAGGCGGTCACCTGTTCAACGAGATCGGCCTTGGTCATGCATCCCCCAGGAGGGTTATGTCAGCGGAGCGCAGGCGGGCCAGCCAATGGCCGATACTACGGGCTTAACCCTTGTCTGTCAAGGGGTTGCCGAACTACCGGCCACCCTTCCCCAGGGCCGCCATGAATTCGGAGAAGTGAGGCAAGGCATCGTGGGGGCCGGGTGCCGCCTCGGGATGATACTGCACCGCGAAGAGCGGCAGCTCGCGATGACGAATTCCTTCAATCGTCCCGTCGTTCAGGTTCAGATGGGTCACCTCTAAGGCGGGTGCGCCCGGAACGCCGTCAGCGTCGCCAACTACCGCAAAGCCATGGTTTTGAGTCGTGATCAGCACCTGAGCGGTTCGCAGATTACGCACCGGATGGTTTCCGCCTCGATGGCCATAGGGCATTTTGGCCGTGGAGCCACCGTAGGCGAGACCGATCAGCTGATGCCCCAGACAGATGCCGAATGTTGGCAGCCCCGCGTCGGCGAGCTGGCGGATCGTCGCCAGAGCATAGCCGACCGCCGCGGGATCCCCGGGCCCATTGGAAAGGAACAGTCCGTCCGGCTTCATCTCTTGCACCTCCGCTGCGGGCATTGCCGCGGGAACCACGGTTACTCGGCATCCCGCTCCGACCAGCATGCGAACGATGTTGCGCTTCATTCCGAAGTCATACGCCACCACGTGAGGACCAGTGCCCTCGCTTCGGCCAGTGCCGGTACTGGCCCGAGACGCCAGGTCGAGCCCTTCCATCGAAGGTGAGGCCAGGAGCCGCGCCCGCAGCTGATCGGTTGGCTTAGTGCCTTGGGCGATAACTCCCCGCATGGCTCCACGTTCCCGGAGGTGGCGGGTGAGTCGTCTGGTATCGACGCTTTCGATGACCGGAACTCCAGCTGAGCCGAGCCAGTCGTCCAAACTCCGGGTGGCGCGCCAGTTGGAAGGATGCCGCGCCAACTCGCGAACCACCACCCCGCTGATCTGAGGCTGAGGCGACTCCATGTCTTCTTCGTTCACTCCGTAATTGCCGATCATTGGCGCAGTCATCACGACGATCTGTCCCATGTAGCTGGGATCAGTAAACGTCTCCTGATATCCGGTCAGATTGGTGGTGAAGACCACCTCCCCGAATGCAGGCTGGCTTTCCCGTACGCTGGTTCCGGCGAACCAGGCGCCATCCTCCAGCAATACAAAAGCGGGGCGACCCGTCATCCGGTCACCCCGCTGAATCCGGTTGCTTCGATCACTGCTTGGGTTGTTGAGGCTTACTCGGCGCCGGCACCTGGGTCTTCGGCTCAGCCGGGGTGCCGAGAGGTAGCGGTGCCTGCCGGGACTGGGGGGCCTGCGGAGTAGTGGTGCCCGGCTTGGGAGTGCCGGTCTGAGGAGTGCTGGTCGGTGGCTGATTGGGCTCGCCCAGGGGCAGCGGGGCCTGCTGCGACGGCGCCGCGGGCGTGGCAGCCCGGAGCCGCTCCTGCAGCGCACTGGAACTGCCGCCCCGGGGGACCAGCGACAGCATCAGCGAGAGCAGCAGAAAGATGCCGCCGCACCACCAGCTGAGCTTGGTCAGGATTGTGACCGCCTGGCGGCCACCGAGCACGGTGTCCGTGGTTCCGCCGCCGAGCGAGGCAAGTCCTCCGCCCTGGCCGGCCTGGAGCAGGACGACCACAGACAACAGCAAGGCGTCGATAATGAGCAGTACGAGCAGAAATGCGAACATGGTGGCGGTAGTTTAATTGGGAAGATCTTGGAAGTCGAGAAGGGGTCGCGGGTCGCGGGTCTCGAGTCACGAGTCGCGCAAGCGCCCGCGTGAATCAGCTTACTGCGACGTTAGCGGGATACTCAATCTGAAAAGCCCGACTATACCGTGCACCAATGGGGAACTACCGCCGACTCGCGGTTTGGAAGCAAGCCCACGGGCTGGTCTTGGAGATCTACCGCTCGACTAATGGTTTCCCAGTTCAAGAGCGCTATGGTTTGACAGCTCAGCTAAGACGATCAGCGGTTTCGATTGCCTCCAACATCGCCGAAGGGTCTGGCAGACTCAGCGACAGGGAACATGCCAGGTACCTCAGGATCGCACGTGGTTCGACCTGCGAACTCGAGTGCCAGCTCTTGGTGTGCCGGGACCTGAGGCTTGTTGAATCTGAAGCTTGGAAGATCCTAGATGATCAGTGCCAGCAGCTAAGCAAAATGCTGAGTGGGCTTATTCGCTCGCTCGATGTCTAGCACGACAATCGCGACTCGCGACTCGTGACTCGTGACTGCCTACCACCTACTCCACCTCATCAATCGACCTCGGCCAATCCTGCTTCAGCAGCCGTGACAGCGCCCGATCCGCCAGCAGCCGTCCCCCGGTCTGACACCGGGCGCAGTAGTTGGTCTCGTTGTCGGCATACCGGATCCGCTGGACTGGAGCACCACAGGCGGGACAGGGCTTGCCGAAGCGGCCGTGCACCGCCATGCCTTCGCGGAAGGCGGTGACCTTGGCCGGAAACGCGTCCCCGGTTTCCCGCTGCAGGCGCTCGATCCAGGCCTGCAGCGTCGCCCGGGTGGCCTGATAGAGGGTTGTCACCTCTGCCTCGGACAGCCGGCTGGTAAGCGCCAAGGGCGAGAGGCGGGCGCGGTGGAGGATCTCGTCGGAGTAGGCATTCCCGATGCCGCTGAAGAGCCGGGGATCGGTGAGGGCACGCTTGAGGGTGTGGTTCTCCGAGCGTAGGCGTTCGGCAAAGCTGCCGAGATCGGCCTCCAGTACCTCTAGCCCGCCCCGCTCGAAATCACGCAGCCGCTCCGCACCGGCCACCAGATGCAAAGAGGCTCGCCGCTTGCTGCCTGCTTCAGTGAGTTGGAGGGTGCCGTTGGGAAAGTGGAAGCTTGCCAGTAGCAGCTTGCCGCCGCCTTTGGCATCGGCCGCCACCCAGCGGAACCTCCCGGCAATCATCAGATGGATGACCAGAAAGAGCTGGTCCTCCAGTTCGAGCACGATCCGCTTGCCCAGGCGCCGGAGTCCGGTAACTCGCTTCCCTTCCGCCGCCGAGAGCGGTGGATCCACGGAGCGGAGCAGAAACGGGCTGCGAACGACGATCTGGTTGAGTGGCTGGCCGGTGATGCGGGGTTGAAGCTGGGTGATATACAGTGTGATGTCAGGCAGCTCGGGCATGGGATGCTACAGGCGGCTACGCTTCCAGCACACCATATCCTCCTGAGGGTCGCACCGTAGCCCTGGATCCCTGCTGCACGACTTCGGCCCAGGTGTCGGGGTCGAGACTCGCGCCACCTACCAGGACGCCGTCGAGTTGAGGCCGCGTGAGCAGCGAAGCGACGTTCCCGGCGTTGACGCTGCCGCCGTAGAGAATGGAAACCCGCTTCTTCACGCTATGGCGGCCCAGCTCCATTCGGATGAGCTCGTGGATCTGTGCCGCGTCGTCCGGCGTTGCGTTCTTCCCCGTCCCGATCGCCCATACCGGCTCGTATGCCAGGGTGACGTTGTCCCAGTCCTCGATCTGGAGAGCCTGAATCACCGGGCCGAGCTGCCGCACGATGACCTGCTCGGTGCGGCCGCCATCCCGCTCGGCCAGGGTCTCCCCAACACACACGAGCGGCGTGATACCGGCCTTGAGAGCCGCACGCGTCTTCCGGGCCACCTGCTCATCGGTCTCGCCGAAGAGGTGCCGCCGCTCCGAGTGTCCGACCAGGGTGAGACGCGCTCCTACTTCGGTGACCATCGGGATGGAGATCCCACCAGTGAAGGCGCCCTTCGGCTCCCAGTGCACGTTTTGGGCGCCGACGGTCATGTCGGGACGCTCGTGCACCGCCTCACTCAGAGCACCGATCGAGACCGCGGGCGGGAAGAACCAGAGACGCCGGCCCTGCACCGGAGTGGTCAGGGGGAGGAATTTCCGCGCGAAGGCCCGGGCCTCCCCCGGCCCGTGGTTCATCTTCCAGTTGGCGGCGAAAGTGAGCGGACGGGCCGTCATGCCTCGTCCAGGGCTGCGACGCCGGGGAGCTCCTTCCCCTCCAGAAACTCGAGCGAAGCGCCACCGCCGGTGGAGACGTGGGTCACCCGATCCGCCAGCCCGGCCTGGGCCACGGCAGCCGCCGAATCGCCTCCGCCGATCACCGTCACTGCGCCCTTGCTCGAGGCTTTGGCCATGGCGCGGGCAATCGCCAACGTGCCGTGATCGAAGGGCGGAGTCTCGAACACGCCCATCGGCCCGTTCCAGACTACCGTGCCGGCCCGCTCGATGGCAGAGCCGAACGTCTCCTCGGTGGCTGGATCGATGTCGTACACCGCCCAGTCCCTCGGAATGGCGTCCCGATTCACGGTGCGAGTCTCCCCCTTGGGCTTGAGCTCCCGAGCGATCACCGCTCCACCCGGCAGGACCAGCTTCTTGCCGGCTTTATCCATGAGCTCCCGGGCCAGATCAATCTTATCGGGCTCGACTAGCGATCTCCCGGTTTCGAGCCCCATTGCCTTGAAGAAGGTACAGGCCATCGCGCCACCAAGGAGGATCTGGTCCACCTTCGGCAGCAGGGCCTCGATCAGGTCGATCTTGCCGCTGATCTTGGCGCCGCCCAGAACGGCGACGAATGGTCGCTTCGGGTTGTGCAGCGCATCTCCCAGGTAGCGGAGCTCTCGTTCCAGAAGAAAGCCGGAGACCGCGGGTTTCAGAATCCGGGCAACTGCTTCGGTGCTGGCGTGGGCCCGGTGGGCCGAGCCGAAGGCATCGTTGACGTACAGGTCACCCAGCGCGGCAAACTGCTGCGCTAATCCGGGATCGTTCTTTTCCTCACCGGAATAGAAACGGGTGTTCTCCGCCACGGCGACACCGCCGCGCGGCAGCCGCCTGGTTGTCGTGGCGGCATCGGCGGAAGTAGGATCGGCAAGAAACGTGACCGGAGCGCCCAGCAGCTTTTCGAGCGCCTGCACCACCGGCTTCATGGAATACTTGGGATCCGGCCCCTTCTTGGGACGGCCGAGGTGCGACAGCAGCACCAGGCGGGCACCCTTGTCCCGAAGGTATTTGATGGTGGGAAGCGCAGCCCGGATCCGGGTGTCATCCGAAACTGCACCGTCCTTCAGCGGGACGTTGAAGTCGACCCGCACCAGCGCCCGTCGTCCCTCCAGCGATCCCTTGTCCAGCGATTCCAGCGTCCGCTTCACCGCGTCTGTCCGATATAGCGGAGTAGGTCCACGCACCGGGCTGAATAGCCCATTTCATTGTCATACCAGGAGGTGACGTTGACCAGCGTGCCGTTGACCACGTTGGTGGAAAGGGCATCAATCGTGCTGGATTCCATCGATCCGATATAGTCCACCGAGACCAGCGGCTCTTCGCTCACCGCCACAATGTTCTTGAGCGGCCCCGACTTGGCAGCGTCCCGGAAGGCAGCGTTGACTTCGTCCGCCGTGGTCGGCTTCTGTACCACGCAGCTGAGAGCGACCACCGAGACATCTGGCGTCGGCACCCGGAGGGAGACGCCGTCGATCTTGCCTTTGACCTCGGGGAGCACCAGTGACGTCGCCTTGGCTGCGCCGGTCGTGGTTGGGATGATGGAGAGCGCAGCCGCCCGGGCCCGGCGGAGGTCCTTGTGAGGGAGATCGAGGATCTGCTGGTCGTTGGTATAGGAGTGCACGGTGGTCATGAAGCCGTTCACGAAGCCGAACCGGTCCAGAATCACCTTGACCACGGGGACCAGACAGTTCGTGGTGCAGCTCGCGTTGGAGATGACGTGATGCTTGGCGGCGTCGTATGACTTGTGGTTGACGCCATAGACGATGGTGATGTCTTCCTTCTTGGCCGGCGCGGAGATGATGACCTTCTTGGCTCCCCCTTGAAGGTGCACGGCGGCCTGATCACGATCGGTAAAGCGACCGGTCGATTCCAGGACGATGTCGACGCCCAGGTCCTTCCAGGGAAGTTTGGCCGGATCTTTCTCCGACAATACCCTGATGGAGTCCCCGTCCACGCAGATGCCGTCGGACTCAGGCGTCACGTCGCCCTGAAAGCGACCATGCACCGAATCGAACTTGAGCAGGTGGGCGAGCGTTCGGGTATCCGTCAGGTCGTTGACGGCAACGAACTCGAGATCGCGCACGTTCATGGCTTTGGTAGCGCGAAGCACGTTTCGCCCGATGCGGCCGAAGCCGTTTATTCCTACTTTGATGGCCATCTGCTTGATCCTCGTCTTGGAAGGTCTAGCGTACCACTCTAGACGCTCGACTAGCTTACTCCCAAATCCACGACTGCACGGGCAAACGTCACCGCTTCCACTCCCGCGGCCCCGGCCTGGGCCAGTGCTGCGCCGGCCGCTGCCAGCGTCGCCCCGGTGGTAAAGACATCGTCCACCACCACAACACGCAGCCCGTTCACGCCTCCGGCCCGGAAGGCCCCGCTGACGTTGGCATGCCGGGCCTCCGGAGTAAGCGCCGTCTGGGTTGCGGTCTCGCGGACCCGCTCCAACAGGTCGACCCGCACCGGCGCGCCTATACAGCGGCCAATCGACGCCGCAATGCAGGCGCTCTGGTTGTATCCCCGCGCCTTGAGCCGGCGAGCGCCCAGCGGAACCGGTATCAAGGATACCTCCGCCGTCAATGGCTCCAAGTTCCGCATGGTCAGCGCCATGGCTTCACTGACCCGGCTCCACCCCTCGTATTTAAGCCGGTGGACCGCGATCCGGGCCGAGCCCTCCAGCCAGACGGCGCTGCGCACCCGCCCCAGTCCGGCGGGCCACGACTGACAGATGCGACACTCGAGATCCTGGAGTCGAGGCTGACCGCACCGGTGACACAGTGGATGGGGAACCGGTCGCCAGCGGCTCCGGCAAATGCCGCAGATCAGAGCATCGGCCTCGCGGCTGGGTATCGGCTCGTCACAGAGTAGACACGCTGCAGGGAGGAGCCAGCGTTCCGCGCCGGTCAGGGCTGATACAAGCCGCTCAGCGAAGGGCGACATTGACCGCAGCCCGCATGACTTCGACCGGTGCCCGCTTCGTGGGGTACCAGCGCTCGAATGCCGCGGCCCCTTGACCCACCAGCATGGTACGACCGTCGGCGCTCTTGCGCACCCGAGACTTCATCGTCCGGATCCATGGGGTCTCGCCCGGAGCGTAGACCATGTCGAAGGCGATTTCGGCACGGGAAAAGCTGTCCGGTTCGATCGGCAGTGGATCGCCCACCTGAAGCCCAAGGGGGGTGGCGTTGATGAGCACGCCGCACTCTCCCGGCTCGGCCAAAGGCACTCCCCTCGAGGTGATCCAAGACTCGAATTCCTTCTGCCGGCCGGTGTCGCGGGAGCGCACGGCCACCGCCACTCCGTGCTCACCTGCTGCCAGCACGGCCGCGCGGGCACCCCCGCCGGTCCCTGCTATGAACCAGGGGACGTTCGACAGGCCCAGCTGGTGCAAGGCCTCGAGCAAGCCGGGAACATCGGTGTTGTCACCCACGATCCGGCCGTCCTCGCTCCAAAACGTATTGCAGGCCTCCGCGGCCTGGGCCAGCTCCCGACGGTCGTCGACCGCCCGCGCCGCGGCGTCTTTATGGGGAACCGTGACGTTGCCACCGCCGCCGGCACGGGAGACGGCCTGGATCAGGGCAGAGACATCTTCGGTACTGCAGGCCAGCGGTACGTACACCGCTGGAAGTCCCAGCGCCCGGAACGCGGCGTTCTGCATGAGAGGTGAGAGCGAATGCGCGACGGGGTTCCCGAGAATGACGAATACGCGTGAGTCCCCGCTGATCACCGCACTCTGCCGGCCACCCGGCTCACCACTCCATTGATGAGGTCCTGGAGCTCGGCGAAGGTCTGCCGATAACTCGCCAGATCGGAGCCGAACGGATCGGTTACCTCACTACGTCCTTCTTCCCTTCCAGCGTACTCGCCCAGCACGTGCACCTTGTCCTCTCCTCCCAGCTCAGCCACTCGGGCTCGGTGGTGGCTCGACATGGTCAGGATCAGATCGGCCGACTTGACCAGATCACGGCTGAGCAGCTGTGCCCGGTGGCCACTCAGGTCCATGCCGCGCTCCAGGCCCACGAGATAGGCACCCTCCGAGATCGGTGCGCCATCCCAGGCGCCAGTCCCCGCCGACGACACCGTCACCTGATCAGTCCCTCGGCTGGCCAGCGCCTCGCGCATCAGAGCCTCGGCCATCGGGCTACGGCAGGTGTTGCCGGTGCAGACAAAGAGGACGTGCATGGTCACAAGATAAGCGGGTAAGTGGGTAGGACGGTAAGCCGGTAAGCGGGATGTCGCATACTCGCTTACCCGCATACCCGCCGCTCATGGAGCCAGCCGTCCCGCAGCGCGCCGCAGCTCGGGCCGCGGAATTGCTCCCTCTCGAACCAGGCGAGGCATCACGCCGGTACAATCCACCAGGGTGGAAGGAGGGACGTTGCCGAGCACGCCACCGTCGAGAATAAGCAGCTCGCCATTCCGCTCTTCGGGTCCGAACACCTCCACCAGCCGGTCGGGACCAGGTGCGGGAGGTCCGCCCGGACGGTTGGCCGAGGTCGAAGTGAGTGGCTCTCCCAGGGCTGCCACCAATCGGGCGACACCGGCGTGGGAAGTGTACCGGACGGCAATTCCACCTTCCCGGCCCCGGAGCGCATCGGGCAGCCGTCCTTCCCCACCTCGCAACACCAGTGTCAGGGGACCGGGCCAGAAGGCGTCCGACAGCGCCGTGGCCGACGGCGAGAAGACCAGCCCCCATTCCTCCGCCATGCGCCGGCCAGAAATGAGCAGTAGGAACGGCTTTCCCTCCGGCCTTCCCTTGAGCCGTGACAGGGCGGCGACGGCGGCCTCGGTGGGGGCCGACCCCAGCCCGTACACCGTTTCGGTGGGGTAGGCGAGCAGCTTGCCGGCGCGAAGGTGGCGGCCGACCTGGGGAATCGCGTGGGAGATCTCTTCTTCGGTCTGGAAGCGAAGAATCATCGCATCGATCCGGCGAGAAGCTCGGCCAGGGCCAGATCTTCCCGGGTGGTGACCTTGATGTTGTTGCTGAAATCAGGAACCAGCCGCACCGGAAGTCCCATCGCCTCAACCAAGGCAGCGTCATCGCTGGCTCGGCGGCGAGCGCGGGCGGCCCGGGTGTGAGCCTGCTCCAGGACGGCGCGGGGGAAGCCCTGAGGTGTCTGCGCCCGCCAGAGCCGCGCGCGAGGACGGGTCCGGGCAATCCTGGTGGGGTCTTCGCGCGAGACCTCCTTCAAGGTGTCAGCCAGGAGCACTGCGGGGACCGCTGACTCGCCCTGGCGGGCATAGCCGATTATGGCGTCGATAGTCCGCCGATCGACAAACGGCCGGGCGCCGTCATGAACCAGCACGCAGCTGCACTCCGGGCCCAGAGCCCCAAGGCCGGCCCGCACCGAGTCGCCACGATGGCTTCCCCCCGGGACGATCGTCAGATCGCTAAGACCCGGACTCGAGGTCGAGGAGCCCGAGGACAGAAATGCCGGCGGACGGGCGGCATCGTCTGCGGGGAGCACCAGGACCACCTGGCTTACATCGGGATGGGAGGAGAACGGCCGCAGTGCCCACAGGAGTATGGGAACGCCACCGATGGGGAGATACTGCTTGGGGGTCTCGCTACCGAGACGAACGCCGCGACCAGCCGCGACTACGATGACCCCAACATCACGCGGCAAGCGCTCGCACCAACTGATCTACATGATCCAGGCCGACGAGGGAGGCTCCGGCAACCTGCACCATGCTTCGGGAGGAACCGAACACGCGGGGAAAACCAAGCCGCACCGCTTCCGCGATACGGCGCTCGACCGCACCGCTGGGCCTGACCTCGCCGCCCAGCCCGATCTCGCCCAGAAAGATGACGTCTGCAGGAGCAGGCCGGTCGTAGAGGCTGGACAGAAGGGCAGCCGCGACGGCGAGATCCGCACCCGGTTCGTTGACCCGCACACCGGCAGTGGCCTGTACAAACACATCCAGGTTGGCGAATGACGTGTCGGCCCGGCGCTCGAGCACGGCCAGCAGGACCGCCAGGCGGCGAGGGTCGAGGCCGGTGGCCACCCGCTGCGGTGTGGCATACGTGGATTTGGCGGCGAGTGCCTGCACCTCCACCAGTACCGGACGGGTTCCCTCCATCAGGGCGGTTACTGCGCTGCCGCTGATGCCGCCGGCCCGCGCAGCGAGGAACACTGCCGAAGGATTTGGGACTGGAACCAGGCCCCGTTCGGTCATCGAGAAGACTCCGAGCTCGTCCACCGAACCGAAACGGTTCTTGGTGGTTCGAAGCAACCGGTAGTCCAACGTGGCTTCACCTTCGAAGTAAAGGACCGTATCGACGATGTGTTCCAGGGTCTTGGGTCCGGCAATGCCGCCGCCCTTGGTCACATGCCCCACCACGACCACCGCGGTACCGCTTTCCTTGGCGAAGCGCATGAGCTGGCCCGAGCACTCCCGCACCTGGCCCACATTGCCGGGAGCGCTTTCCAGGGCGTCGGTATACACCGTCTGAATGGAGTCGATCACGACCAGGTTGGCGCTTACGGCACTGGCTGCATCGATGATGGCTTCGAGCCGAGTCTCCCCCAGGACATGGACCGGGCCGGCATCTTCCAGCAGGCGATCGGCGCGGAGGCGGATCTGATCCGGGGACTCCTCCCCACTCGCGTAGAGGATAGTATGGCCTTCGGTCTCGAGCCGGGCGGCTGCCTGCAACAGGAGCGTCGACTTGCCGATACCAGGCTCGCCGCCGATCAGTGTCATGGAGCCAGGTACAATTCCACCGCCGAGCACGAAGTCGAATTCGTCCAGTCCGGTGCGCCACCGGGGGAGCGGCGCGGTGGCGACGTCTTGCAGGCGGGCGGGCGTGGTGGCGGAAGTTCCGCCTCTTACCGACTTCCTGCCCCGCAGGCTGGCTGCCGCCCTGCCCCGCGGAGCCGCCGGCTCTTCCGCGACTGCGTTCCAGGCCGCGCACGCCTCGCACCGACCCACCCACTTGGG
>CBFGTM010000004.1:0-97905 GCA_965652025.1 uncultured Gemmatimonadales bacterium | reverse complement strand
AATCCGGTATGTGCGTCAGGGCCAGGCGTGGAGTGTCGAGCGGCTGTCGCCCTAGAAGTTCGCGGTAATGCCTCCCAGTATCCGCCGTCCAATCACCGATCCGCCGTACAGCTGGAAGCGCTTCTGGTCCAGCACATTGGTGCCGGTGGCGTGGATCCGGAAGTTGTTGTTGAGCCGGAATCCGGCGCCCACATTGAGCTGCTCCGTGGCCGGCACGTAGCCCTGGAATACCCCCGCGGCCCACTGGTAGCCATCCACCAGACGCAGGGATGCGGTCGCGTCGAACCGCTGGTCGGCGTAGGTCAGTCCAACCGTTGCCTTCTTGCTCGGGGTGTTGGGCAGCAGCTGATCGCCGACCTGCTGCGACTTCACCTCGAAGTCGAAGCCGGTGAACGAGACGTCGCCCCGCAGCGCTGGAGTGAACTGGTAACCGACGCCGAGCTCGACCCCTCGCTCGGTCACCTCTCCCGCGTTGGTGTAGGAGAGGACCACGGCGCGGCTGCCATCCGGCAGGGTTGCCAGCCCCGGCGCTCCCGAGATGGTGGTGCCGGCCAGGACCGCGGCATACCCGCCCTGGAGCGTCGGTATGGGGGCCCGGAGTGCGGCCGCCTGGGCGGGACTGATCTGGCCCCCTGCCTCCAGGTCGTTGATCCGCTGGTTCAGGGCGGCGAGATCCCCCGGCACGTTGATGCCACCGTCGGTGAGCTGGAAGGTGGGGAAGGCCGGATTGACCCCCGGCAGCAGATCGGTGACGAAGTTTTCCAGATCGTTGATGTAGAAGTCGGCGCTGAAGTAGAGCGCGCTGCCAAGGCTTCCCTTGTACCCCAGCTCCCAGCCCAGCACCGTCTCCACGTCAAGGGCGGAATTCCCCAGCGCGAGCACCTGGGTCTGCGCTGAGAAGTTCCAGGGCAAGCTGGGGTGCAGGGTGAGCCCGGCCAGAGCTTGCGGAGGGAGGCTGGCCTGAATCTGGGTGTAGTAGGTCTCGATTCCGCCCTCGACCTGTGCCGGGCCGGCCGTGGGGGCCCTGGCCGGCGCCCGAAGGAAGAACTCCGAGTAGTTGGGAGTCTGGAATGCCCGGTTGACCGAGAAGCGGAATGAATGGTTCTCGGCGGGGCTGAACACCAGCGCGCCCTTGGGCGAGAACTGGGTCTCGAACAGCGAGCCATCGTCCACCCGGGCAGCGCCTACCACCCGGAACTGGGGTGTCAACTTGTACTCCACTTGGGCATAGCCCGAGTAGTAGTCGTCCTTGCGATCGTCGTCTCGCGGATCCATCAGGGTGCCCGAGGTATTGACCTGGCTGTTCCGATAGGACGCGCCGTAGACGATCCGTCCCCGCTCCTGCTGGAAGTTCCAGTTCTGTTGCCCTTCGACGTGAAAGATGTCGGAGCGCTCCTCCAGCGGTGCTCCCGACGACAGCGCGATCTGGGGATCCAGCGAGGTCCGGCTGTTCCAGAAGGCGAACAGGTTATACCGGTCCGCGGCCAGGGCCAGCCGAGCATATGGCTTGATTGCCTTGACCACCTGGACCCGGCCGATCCCGGTGACGAATACCTCGTTTTGAACCTCGGCCGCTCCGCCATCAGCCGAGAGGACCGATCCGTTGTTCAGGTAGTAGTCGAGCCGGGCAGAACCGTAGGTGTTCTCCAACGGGTTGCGCTCGCCCAGAGGCGCACCGGTAACCGGATCCTTAGTCTGGCCCGCGAGCGGGGTCAGCTCCCGGTTAAGAGGAACCGGCTCGTCGGTGGCCGGGGCATACTCCTGCTGGAGCGAGGTCGAGTCGTTCAGGGTTCGGGAACGAGTGTAGGTGTCGCTCCGGTTGTAGCCGACATTTAGTCGGTAGCCGAACCGGTCATCACCGAACACGCCGGCCTGGCGAAAGTCGCCCCGGAAGGTCTCCAGCTCTCCTGCGCCCAGGGTCAGCTTGGTGCCGGCGACCTCCCGCGCGTCCGGGGTAACGATGTTGATAACGCCGCTGAAGGCGTTGGCGCCGTAGAGAGCGGAGCCAGGGCCGCGGACCATCTCCAGCCGCCCGAGATCTTCCAGCGGCTGGACCATCCCGTTCCACTCCTGGGCCCCCAGGAAGGCAATCGAGAGGTCGCGCCCGTCCTGCAGGACCAGGACTCTGCGGTTGAGCGTGGAGTTAAACCCCCGGGCATTGACGTTGAAATCGTTGACCCCGCTCTGTACGACGTCCACCCCGGGCACCCGCTGGAGCGCCAGCGGAGTCTGTCCGGTCAACGAGGTGTTCTGCAGGACCTCGGGCTCGACCACCGAAATGGCAGCCGGCGCCTCCACAATCCGCTCCGGCGCTCGCGAGGCGGCAGAGACGACCATTTCGGTGAGCGCCACCGCAACCGGCTCCAGGGCCGCATCGGCCGTGGCGGTGCCGCCGGCTTCCACTGTCACCTGCTGATCGACCGGGCGGTATCCCAGCCAGCGGAAGACCACCGTCTGCGGACCCGCCGGAACTCGGCGGAGGGTGTATTTGCCGTCTGGCCCGGTCACCGTCGTGAGACTGGTCTGCTCGGTGTGAATCGAAACCGAGACACTGGGGAGGGCGGAGCCCTCATCCGCTCGGGTTACTCTTCCGGTGACTGTCCCTTCACCTTGGGCCAGGGCCAATGCTGGAATGGACGAGAGAGCGACTGCAACGAGAATGGCACGCGCCGTGTCGGACCGCGGTTGTGGCATACGGACGTCCTCATCTCCGAGTGATGGGGCGCAATCCGGCGAGATGCTCTCGCCGACAATAGGTCTGGGATCCGAGTACAACAGAGAAGCACAACCAGTATAACTTCACGGATGGCCGGGCGCAGCATCTCCGCCCCAGAGATGCAGTTCTGACGATACTCTTGCAGGCCGCGAACCTCTTTCGATCGGATTCCATGCTCAAGCCGGTATGTATAACCAGCGCCCTGCTCTGCTGGGTCACGGCGCTTCCAGCCCAGGACATCTCCCGCGCGGAATACGCGGCCCGGCGAGATTCGCTCGCGGCTCGGATCGACAGTGGGATTGTCATCGCGTTTGGCGCCCCGGACCCGACCGAGATCCACCAGGGCGCTCAGCTCCCTTCTTTCCGCTACCTGACCGGATTTCTGGAGCCCAACGCGGCCTTCGTGCTGATCAAGCGAGGCGGAGCAGCCAGAGGAATCCTCTTCACCGCGACCCGGGACCCTCGCCGGGCGCTGTACGACGGGTTCCCGCCCGATTCTGCGGTCGTGGCGCGGGAGACCGGATTGAGCGTGCGGTCGCTCCCGGCGCTCCAGCAGGTGGTGGACTCGCTGGTGCGACTCCGGCTACCGGTGTATCACCTGCGGGACTACGCCTCCGCCGACGCTGCGGATTCGGACTCGCTCACCCGCGGGTCTCGCTTCATGGGCGATCTGGCCGAACGCTACCGGGCCATGGAGCTCCAGGTCGGCGACGCGCACCCAATGGTGGACAGTCTTCGGGCCCGCAAGTCACCAGCCGAGCTGAAGCTGCTCCGCCGGGCGATCGACATCACCACTGCCAGTCTGACCCGGGCCATGCGCTCGGCCAAGCCGGGGATGTACGAGTACGAGCTGCAGGCTGCGGTCGAGGGCGGCTTCCGGCGCGCCGGCGCCGATGGCACGTCCTTCGGCTCGATCATCGGTTCGGGCCCCAACTCCACTCAGTACCACTATGAGCGGAACGACCGGAAGATGGAGGCCGGCGATGTGATCGTGATGGACGTCGGCGCCTCATACAAGGGCTACGCTGCCGACGTTACCCGCACCATTCCGGTGAGCGGCAAGTTCACTCCCGAGCAGCGGGTGGTGTACCAGTTGGTGCGCGATGCTCAAGCGGCGGCGGAGAAGGTGGCTCGCCCGGGAGCTTCGGCCAGGGCCTGGAGCGATACGGCGCGGGCGGTGGAGGCCCGAGGGCTGGCCCGGCTGGGCCTGATCGAATCGGAGGACGCCACCTTCGACCCCCCCTGGGCTTCCATGTGCCAGACCAATACCGCGGCCTGCAAGCAGGCCTTCCTCTATATGGCCCACGGGCTGGGTCATGGCATCGGGCTCGAGGTGCACGATCCTCCCCGGTACGGCGGTGGAGCCAGCTTCGACGTGGGCCAGGTCTTCACCATCGAGCCCGGGGTGTACATCAGCACCAAGCTGCTCGACATGCTGCCGGACACGCCCAAGAATCGGGCGTTCATCGACAAGGTACGAAAGACGGTCGAGCGCTACAACAACATCGGCGTTCGGATCGAGGACGACTACCTGGTTACGTCGAACGGGGTGGAGTGGCTGTCGCGGGCGCCGCGTGAGATTGCGGAGATCGAGAAGCTGAAGCTGGTCTCCTCATCCTGAACGAAGTGAGGGATCTGCTGCGGGGAGATGTCTCCCCTTGATTTGACGCAGGCAACGACTTCACGTAAGGTTCATTTGCCGCCAGGGGCATCGGGCGCGCTCGGCTGAGAGATCCCTCGCTTCACTCGGGATGACATCATTCGAGCCAGCTCGATTGAGATGTCACCCTTGGAACCTGATCCGGCTGATACCGGCGAAGGGAGCGCGGCTCGAGCGGCTCATCGCTCCTGCGCTCCCGTTCATTTTCGGGAGCTTTCTTATGACCAGCACCCTGCCCCGTAAGACTTCGTCTCGCACTCACGCCAAACCAGCACTGGGGGAGTACGGCGAGGCGTTTCCCAATTCGCGTAAGGTCTACGTTGAGGGACCCCACGGAATCCGCATCCCGATGCGGGAGATCGCGCTCTCCGGCGGCGAGCCGCCGCTTCGAGTGTACGACTCCAGCGGGCCGCTGGGGCACGACGTAAGAGAGGGACTGCCATCGGTGCGGGCGGAGTGGATCGCGGAAAGAGCAGTCATGAGTCACGAGTCACGAGTCACGGACGGTCGGTCGCTAGGCCGTGACTCGCGACCCGCGACCCGCGACCCGGGCGGGGACCTGATTCCCGGAACGCTCCGTCGCCCTGTCCTGCGGGGAAGTGGCCCCGTCACCCAACTCCATTACGCCTGCCGCGGGGAGATTACTCCGGAGATGGAGTTTGTCGCCCTGCGCGAAGGTCTCCCCGCCGACTTCGTCCGCAGCGAGGTTGCGCGGGGCCGAGCCATCATCCCAGCCAACATTAACCATCCCGAGCTGGAGCCGATGATCATCGGCCGTAACTTCCAGGTGAAGATCAACGCCAACATCGGCAACTCCGCGGTCACCTCCTCCATAGAGGAAGAAGTCGAGAAGCTCCGCTGGGCCACGCTCTGGGGTGCCGACACGGTGATGGACCTCTCCACCGGCAAGAACATCCACGAGACCCGGGAGTGGATCATCCGGAACTCGGCTGTCCCCATCGGCACGGTGCCGATCTATCAGGCGCTGGAGAAAGTCGGCGGCGTGGCGGAGGATCTGACCTGGGAGATCTACCGCGACACCCTGATCGAACAGGCGGAGCAGGGGGTGGACTATTTCACCGTTCACGCGGGCGTGCTGCTCCGCTACATCCCGCTCACTGCCAATCGAGTCACCGGCATCGTGTCCCGGGGTGGCTCGATCATGGCCAAGTGGTGCCTGTCCCATCACCAGGAGAGCTTCCTCTATACCCGCTTCCCGGAGATCTGCGAGATCATGGCGGCGTACGACGTCTCGTTCTCGCTGGGCGACGGACTCCGCCCCGGCAGCATCGCCGACGCCAACGACGAGGCCCAGTTCGCCGAGCTCCGGACTCAGGGCGAGCTCAATCGCATTGCCTGGGAGCACGAGGTGCAGGTGATGAACGAGGGGCCGGGCCACATCCCCATGCATCTGATCCAGGAGAACATGGACAAGCAGCTCGAGTGGTGCGAGGAGGCGCCGTTCTACACCCTGGGCCCGCTCACCACCGACATCGCACCGGGCTACGACCACATCACCAGCGCCATCGGGGCGGCGATGATCGGGTGGTACGGCACCGCGATGCTCTGCTACGTCACGCCGAAGGAGCACCTCGGACTGCCCAACAAGGACGATGTGAAGGCCGGGGTTATCGCGTACAAGATCGCGGCCCACGCGGCCGACCTGGCCAAGGGGCACCCGCGAGCCCGTGAGTGGGACGACACCCTCAGTAAGGCCCGATTCGAGTTCCGGTGGGAGGATCAGTTCAACCTGTCGCTCGACCCGGTGACGGCCCGGGCATACCATGACGAGACTCTGCCCGCCGAAGGGGCCAAGGTCGCCCACTTCTGCTCCATGTGCGGCCCCAAGTTCTGCTCCATGAAGATCACCCAGGACGTGCGCGACTACGCGCTGGAGATGGAACGCAAGGCCAAGGAGTTCCGGGAATCCGGAGGGGAGATCTACGTAAAGGGGTAGCCGAGCCACTGCATCGACTCAGCCGCTGGCGGAGGGCTCCCGAGTATAGGCGGTCACCTGGGTCAGGTAATCGAGAGCAGCATGAAGCCCGCCCTCAGGTGTGGAGGCGAGGTGCATCGCTCGGACCAGATGACGCGCGGCCGCCTGCACATGCACCCCGCCCAGGTTCTCGGAGTTGCCGAGCAGGAGTGGCAGCAGGGGGGTCAACTCCTGGACGAAGTGCTCCTCCTTGGCCGCGCTCCATAAAGCCAGGAATTCCTGGGTATTGGCCGGGTGCCGGCGCTCCTCTGAGATGCCCATGGCGGCTCCTGAATTCCTGGGAAAATCCGAGTTGTGGCGGGTGTATCAAGATGATGTGCCCTGATGCCCCGGAGCGCCAGGGGGGCTGGGCCCCTGATTGCTCCCTTTGGTCTCAAACGCCATCCTTAAGTAGCGCCAACCCTCCCGGGTATGCTCGGTCTTGCCGCCAGCCTCCTGCTTCTGGTTCAGGGCCCCACCCCCCAGCCGTCGATCACTGGGGTGGTGTGGGACGGGGAGAGTGGCGCCCGTCTGGCCGATGCGGTGGTGGCGTTGCCCGATCTCAACCGCTCGGTCACCACCGACTCGCTCGGACGCTATCGGTTTCCCGACCTTCCCCCCGGCCCCCAACATCTGACCGTCCGCCGGATCGGTTATGCACCCCGCACGCTGCACGCCTTCGTGCCGGATCAGGGACCACTCGAGATCGACATTTCCCTCCAGCCGGCGCCCATGCACCTCCCCGGCCTGGTGGTTCGCGCGGCTCCCGCACTCCGGGGGTTGGAGGAGGGCGACACCACCGCCTTCCCGGACCGCGGCGTCTCCCTCGCCGCCGTGCGCAACGACCCCCTTCTCGCGGAGCCCGATGGTCTGTTGGCGCTGGAGGGGGGCGAGATTACCAGTAATCCGGAGTCGCCCAGCGGACTCCATGTGAGAGGAGCCGCATCGGATCAGACCGGCTATCTGCTGGACGGGATCCCGGTGTTCAGTCCCTATCACACGGCGGGCATCTTCAGTGCCTGGAATCCAGACGCCCTGGAGCGACTCCAGGTGTCGTCGACCACGCCGTCGCCGGTCTACCCCGAGGCACTCTCGGGGACGATCTCGGCCGTCACCCGGGCCCCGGAGTCCGAGATCAGCGCCCAGGGGACGATGAGCACCAGCCAGGCCCGGATCATGGTGGACGGGCCGCTGGGGACCGGGGGAGCCGGCTTTTTGCTGAGTCTCCGGGCCGGCTACCCCGGATGGGTCGCGCCCCGGCACGATCCGTCGTATTTGCGAGGGGAAACCCAGGATCTTCTGGCCAAACTGGAGACCCCGCTGCTTAGAGGCAGTCTCCGCCTCCTGGTCTTCGAGCTGGGGAATTCGGTGGGCTCGTCGGCGCAGGCGGAGACGACCGGGCCGAGGAACGGCTTCGAGTGGGGCAGCCGCTCGATCGGAGCTCAATGGGGCAGAGACCTGGGCTCAGCCGCGATCAGGATCCAGGGATGGAGCGCTTCATCCGAAGCCGAAGCCACCTGGCTGGCTGCAGGTCCGCTCGATCTGGTCGCCGAACGTCAGGACGAGGGCCTGCTCGCCGTCCTGGAGAGAGACGGTTCGAGGTCGTCCACCACAGTGGGGTTCCGATTGGAGCGGAGCCACACGGCCTACCGTTCCGGGACGGTGAATACCACTCCGGTGCTGGAGCTGAACGCGCGGGTCCCTCTGGCAAACGCCTTCCTGCAACACCGGCGGCAGCTGGGGCAGCGGCTGACCGGGTCAGCTGGACTGGCAGGCATCTCGGCAGCGGGCGGGCTTCACCTGAATCTGCAGGGCGGACTGCGCTGGCGCGCCTGGCAGCCGGTCGTCCTCTCCGCCAGCTATATGCGATCCCACCAGTTCGCCCAGTCACTTCGTAATAGTGAATCGGTAGTGGGAAACATCTTTCCCGCCGAGCTGTTTGCCGGATCGGGAGCGAATGGAGTTCCGGTGGCCCGGAACGACCGGGGAGTTCTCGCTGCCGATTACCGTCCTACTCCCAACCTCCGACTCGGGCTGCAGGGTTACTTCAGCAACTACAGCGGCCTGCTGCTGGTGGCGCCCAGCACCACCGAGCCGTTTGCCACCCGCGGTTTCCTGACCGGATCGGGAACTGTCCCCGGGGTCTCGGTCAATGCGGCTCTGAGTGGCGCCCGATACGGGTTGCTTGCCAGTTACGGCTGGCAGCGGGTGCAGCTGGAGTACAGTGATTCGAGCTACCGACCGGCCTATGGCAGCAGCCAGGTCCTCGAGCTCGGCGCCATCGTGTTCCCGTCCGCCACCTCTTCGATCCGGCTCGGGTTTACCGGCTCGTTTGGCCGCCGATCCACCGGCGTGACCGGCGCGTTCGAGTGGGAGGCCTGCAACCTGCTGGATCAGGGCTGTGAGTTCGGCGGGAGCCCTCAGACAGGTGACGAATTGGGTGCAACCAGGCTTCCGGCGTACGCTCGGCTCGATCTGGGGGTCAGGAGGCACTGGCACCTGCGACTGGTCGGCAGGGACGTGATGCTGGCTGCCTACGGGACCCTCACCAACCTGCTGGGCCGCAGCAACGTGCTCACCGTGGTAACCGACCCGAGTACCGGCCGGCGTACTGCCATCGAGATGCGTCCTCGCGCCCCCCTCGTGGTCGGCCTCGATTGGCGGTTCTGATTGTCATAATTCGAGCTCCTGGCAGGCTCCCTTAGGGCGAAGGTCGACCCACACCATCTCCGATAACCGCATGCCAGCGGGATTCGACCATGCGTTCGAGCAGCTGTTCGACAACGAGTTCGCTCGAGTCTTCCGCTACCTGGATCGACTGTCGGGCGAGCCGGATCTTGCGGCCGACCTGGCGCAGGAGGCGTTCATCCGCTTGTACCGGAGAGGATCGATGCCGGAGCGCCCAGTGCCCTGGCTGGTCACTGTGGCGATGAACCTGTTTCGCAATGTCAGGACCAGTCAGGTGCGGCGAGCCCGGCTGCTCTCGGGCGCCCGAGCAGAGATGACTGTGGCCGATCCGCCCGGACTTCCCGACCGGGACGAGAGCGACAGCGTCCGGGTGCGAGCTGCTCTCGGCGCTCTGCCTGAACGGGAACGAGAGCTCCTGTTGCTGCGAGCCGAGGGGTACAGCTATCGCGACCTGGCAGTGGCGATGCAACTGCACGAGGCCAGCGTCGGAACGCTGCTGGCCCGGGCCAAACGCGCCTTCAGGGAAGCCTATGGCGAGGGCTCGCATGCATCTTGACCGGGAGCAGGTGGAGCTGGCGCTGGACGCCGACGTCCGACAGGCCTCGGATGTGGAGCAGCATCTGAGAACCTGCTCCGAGTGCCAGGCCCGGCTGGATCAGGCGCGGCACGAAGACGCCTGGATCCGGGAGCGTCTGGGCCTGCTGGATCATGTCCTACCGCCGATAACTGCCCGCAGCGTAGTGGCCCGAGCCGGTCGGAGTTGGAGAGGCTGGCAGCGTCTGGCCGCAGGCATCATCCTGGCGCTGGCTGCAGCAGGGGCGGCGTATGCGGCGCCCGGGTCTCCCTTGCCAGGCCTGATCAGGCGGCTGGTGCACGGGCCGGTACCGGCTTCGAGTCCAAGGGAGATTCCGTCACTGCCTGACACCCTGGTATCGCAGGCCGGCATCGCCGTGGCGCCGGGAGATCGACTCACCATCGAGTTTGCTTCACCGGAGCCGGGGGACACCGCCGTCGTATCGCTGAGCGATGATAGCGAGGTGACGATCAGAGTGTCGGGGGGAAAGACCAGCTTCGCGTCGGAATCCAACCGACTCATTGTCAAGCAAAGTGGAGCCCCCGCCCGCTTCGAGATACGGGTTCCTCGAGCAGCCCCGGTTCTGGAGCTCAAGGTGGGAGAGCGCTCGATCCTGACTAAGCGCAGCTCTAAGGTGACCACCGACGTTGAGCCCGACAGGGCCGGGCGATATCTCCTGCCGATCGCTCCTCGCTCGCCCTGAGTTCGGGTACCCTGTCATAACCATCGCGGCTCACTTGCTCCAGAGGTGACGGGCACCCCTCACCAAGGACCGGGTTATGCCGAGGAAGGAGTCATTGAGTAGGTTCTCCGTTGCTGTCGCGCTGGTGCTCATGACCGCGTGTGGCAGCGACGGCCCCACCGGACCAGATCCCGCTGCACTTCCCGAGCCGAGCGCATTCGTTCCCCAGGTGAGCAACCAGTTCTTTCCCCTGATGCCTGGGACGACTCATCACTACGCCTCGTCTGACGGCTCGGAGACCAACACAGTCGAGGTGTTGACCACCACCAAGACGATCCTTGGAATACAGGCTACCATCGTCCACGATCAGGTCTTTGCCGACGCCGAGCTGATCGAAGACACCTTCGACTGGTATGCCCAGGACGCCAATGGCAACGTCTGGTATCTGGGCGAGGATTCGCGGGAGCTCGAGAACGGGCAAGTGGTGAGCACCGAAGGATCATGGGAGGCGGGGGTCGACGGAGCGCAGGCGGGTATCATCATGTGGGCCGACCCGGCAGCCCACGTGGGTGAGGAATATCGCCAGGAGTTTGCCGCCGGCGAGGCAGAAGACATCGCTAAGGTTGTATCCGTAGCAGAGACCGTTGTGGTGCCGTTCGGCAGCTTTACCGGATGTCTCAAGACCGAGGATCGCAACCCGCTGGAGACGGGAGCAGTGGAGCACAAGTTTTATTGCTCCGGCGTGGGGCTGACTCTCGAGCACCCGGTTGCTACCCCATCGGACAGAAGTGAGTTGGTGGATCGTACCGGGCCCTGAACTTCGCAGCCTGACCAGATACTAGAACCGCCACCCAGACCGGATGGCGGTTCTTGATTTGCTTGTGATGAATTAGACCTGCTAGGCAGGCACCGAGATACTGTTGATGCAGGCGATTGCCGACTCGGCACCGGTCAGCAGCGGAGCGGCTTCCCCTGGACTGATCTTGCCCTGCGCTTGAAGGGTGGTCACCTTGTTCACGTAATCGGCCAGCTTTTGGGCAGCATCGGCGTTCTTGCCTGCACCCAGTGCCTTGGCTGCAGCATCGAGCTTGCCAACGAGGCCGGTGCGATCCTTGAGAGAGGTGCTGGTCAACGCTGCGGTGGACTGCTGAAGTCCGCCAAGATTGGTCTGACACTCCGCTATCGAAAACTGGGCCGCGGGCGGCTCGACCAAACTGACGGGGCCTTGGCTGCCGCACGCCGCCGACAGGAGCGCGCCGAAGGTAACAAGAGAGTAGTTCAGGTAACGCATCATCACTCCTTCTAAGTCGTTGGCTATCAAAGCATTGCGAGGCTGCGCCCAGGCCTGGAGGCGCTAGGCTCGATGGGTAACAGGCAGCCCCCAACCCCGGTTCCCGGCTACGATGTCATAGTCATCGGAGTAGGCGGGATGGGTAGCGCCACGCTGTTCCATCTCGCCAGCCGAGGCCTACGGGTGCTCGGGCTCGAACGCTACGACCTGCTGCACGAGCACGGTTCCTCCCACGGACTCACCCGCATCATCCGGCTGGCCTACTGGGAACACCCGAGCTACGTGGCTCTGCTGCATCGCTCCTACCAGCTCTGGCGCGACTTGGAGCGAGAGGCGGGTGAGCAGCTGCTCTACATCACCGGAAGTGTCGATGCCGGCCCGGCCAGCGGTCCGATCTTCAGCGGCGCGCTGCGGTCCTGCGAGCTCCACGGGCTCGAGCACCAGGTACTGGATGGCGCCCAGCTCCACCGGCGCTTTCCGGGCTATCAGCTGCCCAAAGAGAGCCAGTGCCTGTATCAGCCTCAGGGAGGGTTCCTGCTGCCGGAGCGGTGCAATCTGGCCCACGCGGCGGGCTCTCAGTCCCGCGGTGCCGAGCTGCGCTGCCGGGAACAGGTGCTCGATTGGGGCGTCTCTCAGGGAAGGGTTTGGGTGCGCACCACGAGAGCGAGCTATGAAGCCGGCCGGCTGGTGATCTGCGCCGGCTCCTGGGCCGGAAAGCTGATTCCCGAGGTTCAGGAGTTAGCCGTTGCGGAGCGGCAGGTGCTGGCTTGGCTCCAGCCTAGTCGGCCCGACTGGTTCCTCCCGGCGGTCTTTCCGGTCTTCAATCTGGAGGTGGACGAAGGCCGGTTCTATGGGTTTCCCAGCTTCCTGGTGCCGGGCTTCAAGTTCGGGAAGTATCACCACCGGGGCGAGGTAGTGGATCCCGACGAGCCGAGGCGGGAGCCGGATCCGGAGGACGAGGAGTTACTCCGCTCGTTTGCGAGGCGCTATTTCCCGGAAGGGGCGGGTCCGGCTTTGATGCTCAAGACCTGTCTCTTCACCAACACCCCTGACCGACACTTCATCCTCGACTTTCATCCGGAACATCCGGAGGTTGCCCTGGCTGCCGGATTCTCCGGGCATGGCTACAAGTTCTGTAGCGTCATCGGTGAGATCATGGCCGACCTGGCCCAGAAGGGCGAGACTCGGCACGACATCGAGTTCTTCAGGCTGGCACGGTTTGGCGAGAGAAAGTCTAGGGTCTAGGGTCGAGGGTCCAACGAATCTCCGATCGGAATCGGCAAGCGGGGCACACCATAGTCCGCAAGGATCCGATCGATCTCACCGGCCTTGTTCTCCAGCACCCGCTCGAGCTCCTGCCGCAGCGCCCGTTCCGCTGGCCGTACCGCGAGCGCGATATCGAAGACGAAACGGAGACTGGGCGGGTCCTCCGCCGGGGAAACCGGCACAATCTCCAAGTTCGTTCCCGACCGCTTGGCGAAATACCCGGCCAGCGGGCCCCACGCGATGGCGAGGTCGACCTTTTTCGCCACCACCGCGTCAATGATGCGAGCCGGAGGGTTCGGCTCGGAGTAATCGCCGAGGACGCTGAAGCCGACCAGGTTTCCCACGATGCCTCTACGACTCAAGGCGTGTACCGGAGGGGTATTGGCGTAGTCGTCTCCCACCAGCTGGACGCCGATCCGCAGGGTCCTGAGCGCCGGGTCGTCGAGGGATCGGATGTTCAGGTGACGGTCTTTTCGATAGACGAATACGTAACTGGATCGGTAATACGGCCGAGTGGTGAGCACCCCCTCCGCGCCGTGAGTCATCCCCATGATGACGTCGCACTTGCCAAGGGCCAGGGTGTTGCGGATGAATCCCCGCCGCTGAGGCCACCAGGTGTAACGCACGGCGGCGTTGAGCTCCGAGCCAAGCAGCTGGGCCAGCCGGTTCTCGAACCCTTCGCCGCGCTGATTGGAGAAGGGCAAGTTGTTGGGATCGGAGCAGACTCTGAGCTCGCGGGCGGGCTGCTCGGAACCGCAGCCCAGCAGCGCCAGTCCCAGCAGCGTCCAGCGATATCGGGTCATCTAGGGAACGCCAATCCTCTGCATGTCCGCCAGCAGTGCAGCCGGCGATACCGGCCCTCCCAGAAATTCCTCCACCACTTCGCGACTGGGGCGCTCCAGGCCGAATCGAAGGAGCCGAGGGGCGATCCAGCGGTACCAGGTGGAATCGCCGGCGCGAAAGGCTCCGTGCTGAGCCTCGGTGCGGGCCCGGATCGCGGCGATGAGGATGGCGCCGGCGGCGTAGTTCATCATGTAGCCGGGACTGTCTATCAGCTGGCCTCGCATTGCCCACCAGGAGAGCTCCGGGTGAGGCCGAATGCGGAGGTAGTCCCGAGTGAGCGCGGTCCACACCTGGTTCGGGTCTCGGCCTGGATCGCGCTGCATGGCGAGCTCGAACAGCGCCCAGGCGACATCCAACACGATGCCGGCATAGCGGGCGCGCAACCCCATGGCCAGCGGGACTGAGTCGCCCAGCCAGCGCTGTTGCCAGCTCGGCTCGTAGACCTCGAGCGCCATGAAATCCGCCACTGCTTCGGTGAAGGGATCGCTGTCCGGCCAGTCGGCGAAAGCGGGGCGAGTGCGAATCGCGGCGATGTGCACCGCGTGGCCGGTCTCGTGCAGCAGCTCGTTGAGATTGTCCAGGCCACCAGTCCTGTAGGTGGCGAAGATCCAGGGCTCACCCGGGCGCCACCGGCCCCTGAGGAGCCGAGGCCGAGCGCCGAAGGTGGTAAAAGCCACCGGCGTCTTGCCTTCCCGGGGCTGGGTGTCGTAGTGGATGCCTAACTGGCTTACGTCCGCGCCCAGCGAGTGATAGAACTCGGCATTGATCTCCAACAGTCGCTCTCGGGAGACGAGGGAACCGAGCGTCCGGCTGAGGCTTCCGTTTTCATAGTACCAGTCCCAGGGCTCCAGGAGAGAATCCTGCGCGCTCCGGCGCCAGGCCGTGAGTAGTGCCGTGAGCCACCTCTCCAGCGAGTCCGGCTCGACTCCCGAGGCAGCAGCCTGGCTCAGCGATGGTAGATGAGCGCCGGTGTGGGCTCTCATTTCCGCGGCAATGAGCTGACGGTAGGGAGTCGACGGTCCGTTGTCCGCGTTCACGCTGCGCCAGACGGGATCCAGGGCCAGGAAGAGCTGGCGGCGGCGGCCGCGATCTGCAGTCTGGCCCAGGGTGCTGAGGACGGTGAGACGGTCGAGAGTGTCAGGGCCCACCATGACGTGAGACTGAGCCCAGGCGTAACAACGGTAGATTCGCTCCCGGAGCGAATCCAGCCCGTTCCGGCCGACAGCCACGACAGCCGGGTCATAGCTGCACTCGGGCATCCTCTCGTCGGTGCTGCGGGACGGCGGCAGGACCGACAAGGAGTCCAGATCGCGTGCCAGCGTGCGCCGCATGACTCCCAGAGCACGGGCATCGGTGGCGGCCAGTCCGGCCGAGTCGATCCCGGACAGACGGACGCTAACCTGGGCCCGGAGCCGGTTGTGATTCGTGATCAGAGTGACAAGAGAACTATCGCGAGTGGTAGTGGAGCCGGACGCCTGGCGGACCTCGATCCGGTCTCGCAGGTCGCGAAGATCGGCATAGAGCGATTCAGCCGTGGCGAGCCCAGTTCCTGATGGAGCGATACCCGATCGGGCAGAGGCGGCGCAGGCTGCCACCACCGGCACCAGCAATGCCCAGGGCAACGAGAGGCCTCGGCTCACCGGCAAAAAGATAGCGCCGGCAGAAGCCGGCGCTGGGAACATCTTGGGAGACTGAATCAATCAGACGGCAACTCGATTGACCCTGGCCTCGGCAATCTGGGTCAGCTTGAGGTCGGTGGCCTTCTCCTCGTCCAGGTTCAACTGCAGGACGCTGGCGCAGTCATTGCGCCCCAGCTCGCGAGCCCAGGCGATCAAAGTGCCGTAACGAGTGATCTCGTAATGCTCCACGGCCTGCGCCGCCGCCAGTGCTGCCGCATCCAGCACCTCTCGATCGCTGGCGTCCTTCATGATCTCCTCGGCTTCCTCCAGAATGCC
The DNA here is from genome assembly GCA_965652025.1 of uncultured Gemmatimonadales bacterium. Lineage (GTDB taxonomy): Bacteria > Gemmatimonadota > Gemmatimonadetes > Gemmatimonadales > GWC2-71-9 > CAVVWJ01. Next base: position 82,255 of record CBFGTM010000004.1, on the reverse strand, counting down.
ATCGATGGCGGGGCAGCTGACCGCCTTGGCCGCTGCGCCGTGCATCTGAAAGACCTTCTCCAGCCGCTCGATATGCATCTCGGTCTCAGCCAGATGGGTCAGGAACGCCGACTCGAGCTGCGGGTCGGAAACCTTCTCAACCACCTTGGGTAGGGCCTTGGTGATCTTCTGCTCAGCGTAGTAAACGTCCTGCAGGGTGTGGACGAAGAGATCGTCCAGCGTCTTGATCGGCTTTGAAAGGAGCCCCATAATCCGCCTCCTCAATCAGGTAATCGCCGGCCGCATATGACCGGCGAGAGGTATCCTATTTTGACGGTGCATTCTGGGCCCTTTAGCCGAGCGAAACCGTGAGGCATATCACCATCCTGGAGACCCGAATGAGCCCATATCTGCGGCTGGTCCTCGGGGGTGTTCTGCTGGCAGTTGGGCCGGGCGCCGCCCTGGGACAGCAGCCGCCACCTGGTTTCGACGGATACGTCAAGCGGGTGATGGAAACCTTCACTGTGCCCGGTCTCTCGGTCGCCATCGTGAAGGATGGGAAGGTGGTGCTGGCCAAAGGCTACGGGGTCCGACGGATGGGCGATCCCACCCCGGTAGACGCCGAGACCCAGTTTGGGATTGCCTCGAACACCAAGCTCTTTACCGCAACGGCCCTCGCGCTGCTGGTCGAGGATAGAAAGATCGAGTGGGACCAGCCGGTGATCCGGTATCTGCCCAGCTTCGCGATGTCGGATCCCTTCGTCACCCACGAGCTTACCGTACGCGACCTTCTGGTTCACCGGAGCGGCCTGGGACTGGGCGCCGGCGATCTGCTCTGGTGGCCACCCTCCACCTACAACCGGAAGCAAATCGCCCAGCGGATTCGCTACATCCCCCTAGCCACTTCCTTTCGCAGCGCCTACGCCTACGACAACGTGCTGTATCTGGTGGCGGGCGAGCTGATCGAAGCGGTGTCGGGCCAATCCTGGGAAGATTTCGTCCGCGACCGGATCCTGCGGAAGATCGGGATGACCCACAGCGACGTGCGGCACTCCGGCGCCGCCGAGAGGGGCAACGTGGCCGGGACCCACGCGGAGGTGAACGACACGGTGCGACCGGTGCCGCCGTTTGCCAGCGATAACACCAACCCTGCCGGCGGCATCATGGCCGGCGCGGCGGACATGGCCCGGTGGATGCTGGTGCAGCTGGATTCCGGCAAGGTTGCGGGGGGCGCTCGCCTCTTTTCGGCCGCCAGCGCCGCGCAGCTCTGGCGTGAGGTAACACCCACCCCTATCGGCGGAGTGCCGGGGGGGCTGCCGGAGCTGGCCCATCTCCGGGCCAAAATGGCCGGCTATGCCCTGGGTCTCGGAGTGCGGGACTACCGCGGCTACATCCTGCGGCAACACACCGGTGGCTTGCCTGGTTACCTGTCCAAGGTGGCCCTGATCCCGGATCTCCGGCTGGGAGTGACCATCCTGACCAACCAGGAGTCAGGGGCGGCGTTCGATGCGATTGCCTATCGGGTGCTGGATCACTACATCGGGGCCAAGTCGCCGGACTACCCGGTGTTGATCCAGCAAGTCGTCCAGCGGAATCGCGCCCGGCAGCGGGAGGCGGAAGCAAGGGCCGCGGCCAGCCGGGACTCGGCGGCGGGACCTTCGCTGGCGCTGCAGCGCTATGCCGGCACCTATCGGGATCCCTGGTATGGCGATGTGAAAATCTCGGTGGAGAAGGGCGGGCTCGGGATTCGGTTCACTCGCACGCCGGCGCTGGTGGGGGACCTGGTCCACTGGCAACACGACACTTTTCTGGCCCGGTGGCGGGATCGGACCCTGCGGGCCGATGCGTTTGCTACCTTCTGGCTGGACGCAGATGGCAAGGTGCATCAGCTCCGAATTGTGCCGGCTTCAGAAAGCGTGGATTTCAGCTTCGATTTTCAGGACCTGGTACTCAAGCCGGTGCCTGACTCGACAGCAGGGCACTGAGGCCATAGCGGTCTCTCAGGACGCCCACATGGAGCGCCACGTGTCCGACAATGATGTAGGCCAGCGCACGGGCAGTCACCGGATGGCCACTGGCCTCTCCCCAGCGCTCCCACGCGTCGGCGGGTACGCCCTCCACCAGTGCGATGGTACTCATCCGTATCGCCCGGAACTCAGTCAGGAGCATGGGCAGCGGCCGGTCGTCGAACCGGCCGGCAGGGATGTAGTCGTCTTGCTCGAATCCGGGTAGCGCGGTGACATCACCGCGCGCAATCCGGAGCAGACGATAGCTGAAGATTCGCTCGGCATCGTTGAGGTGACCGAGCACTTCCTTGATGCTCCACTTGCCTTCGGCATAGCGGGCAAGAGCGTCGTGGTCGGTGACGGTCTCGAACAGGTGCTCAATTTCCCGCACCTGATCGAGAAGCCGGTCGCCAATGTTCTGGTCCGGTACCTCGGCTATGTATCGCTGAAACGCGGTCGAGGCCTCATCTGAGGCCGGGCGCGTGATGATGATGCTCACGGGTCCTCCTTGTGGGTCTGTTCAGAATGCCGGTGGGTACAGGATCGAGCTCCCGTCCATGTCACCGGTTTCGCTGTAGGTCAGTGGCGGTGTCTTTGCGTCCAGGATCTTCCCGTCCCTGACCTGTCCCAACACCAGTTCGTGGTCCCCCGCCCGGCTGCGTCCCATCAGCTCACATTCGAAGTAGGCCAGCGCATCGGTCAGGATGGGAACGCCGAGCCGGCCCGGACGAGTGGCGATGCCCCGGAGCTTGTCTTCATTCCGTCCCGACTTGGTTCCCAGCCGACGGGCCAGCTCCAGCTGACCTTGCTTGAGGACGTTCACGGTGAACCAGCCACTCGCGTGCAGCACCTCGTAGGACGCGTTGCTGGGATTGATGCTCACCGCGAGCAGCAACGGGTCGAAGGAAGCCTGCATGACCCAGGCGGCGGTAAAGGCATCTCTGGTTTCTCCATTGGCAACCCCGACGACGTATACCCCCAGGGTAAGTCGCCGAAACAGCGCTGCAACTTCATTGGTGTCACCGCGAGCTGCGCTCAAACTTACTCCTCTAACCAACGTTGGAGTTGGAGGACTCGAAGTTACTCGAAATCCACGAAGATTTGCGCGACTCTGGGGTTGAGCTGCTGCATGGCCGGCAGGGAAGAGGCGTATTCCCGGTCGCCGATGACCTGGGAATACGGCGCCGACTCGTACTGGGCCGCCCCAGGGTCCAAGTACAGCTTGATCCCGGCCAGGGCATTCTCGAGGGAGCCTCCGTTCCAGCTGATGATCACACCGGCATAGTCCCAGCCGAAGCCCGCCAGGGTGAATGGCCGCCCATTGAGGCGCTCCAGATCCTGAAGGCTGGTGCCCAGCGAAATCCCCCGCCCGACCTGCCACCGGCTCTCGTGTCCCCGCAGAATGATCCGAACTGGTTCCTGCTGCGCAACCGTATCCCGCCAGATGATCTCCAGCCGCCGAAGGCTGTCGCCGGGATACAGCACGGTTCCGGGCGCGGTCTCTCCCTCGCCCAGCTCGATGCGGGTCGGCTCAACGTTCGGAGCCCCATAGTGGCGGCGCAAAATGGCTGCGCTGCTCCGGCTGGAGAGGGGGCCCGTAGTGGTCGGACCGATCTCCCAAGGGGCTGTTGAATCAGGCGTCGGCGCCCCGGGAGAGGATGAATCACGGGGCATCTCCGGCCGTACCGAGCTCCGGCTCCGCTCCGAGGAGCACCCCGCGAGGAACAGGCCCAGCAACCACGCATGCCGCATTCACCCTCCCTTGCAGGGCCCTTTCCTTCCGGCGCGGTGTTCCGGCTGCTGCAGAATCAAATGTCGCAATCCGGGTTGCGGCAAGCGTCCGGCCCTCCCCGGGGTACCTGACGAATGGCAACCGAGCGGTTGCGTATTCAGAGAAGAAGTGTTAGGATATTAGGCAACTAGTCGGTTGCCTATTACCAGTTGCGGAGGTTCTGCCATGAGCACGGCGAGCAAAGTCCCCAACGCCCCGAGCAGCGACCGGATCGAGCGGTCAGTAGTGCTCCGGGCACCCCGGTCCAAGGTATGGCGCGCGCTTACGGACCCGGCCCAGTTCAGTGAATGGTTCGGGGCGGCGCTGCGGGACCGCTTCGTTCCCGGCGCGCGGATCCGGGGACCGGTCACCCACCCGGATTATGAGCATCTCACCATGGACATCACTATCGAGCGGATGGAACCGGAGCGGCTCTTCTCCTGGCGCTGGCACCCGGGCGGAGACCCGGATATCGACCCGGCTGAGCCGATGACGCTGGTGGTGTTCGAGTTGGAGGAGGTCTCCGAAGGGACTCGGCTGACAGTTACCGAGAGCGGGTTTGATCGCGTGCCCCCGTCCCGTCGTAGCAAGGCATATCGGGAGAACGACGAGGGGTGGGCCGGCCAGGTCAAGGCCATCTCACGGTACCTTGACCAGTCGCGCTAGGGCCCGAACCCCCGCTGCACTATTCGCTGCATTGGGAGATCCCACCCGACTGGAACTGGTCGCGCGGCTCTCCAGCGGGGGTCCCGCCTCCATCAGCGGGTTGACCACTGGCTCGGGAGTCACCCGCCAGGCAGTGGCCAAGCACCTCAGAGTGCTGGCCGGCGCCGGACTGGTGCGCGGTGTCCGGCGTGGCCGGGAGAGTGTGTGGCGGCTGGAGCCGAAGCGGCTGGACGAGGCCCAACGTTCGCTCGACCTGATCTCCCGGCAATGGGACCGGGCGCTGGGCAAGCTCAAGCTGTTCGTCGAAGAAGACTAGACAGCCTCGTGCCCGGCGCGAACCCGGCGGCGCCGCAGCCAGATTATCAGCAGACCCAGAAGCACCAGGGCGCCGAGAATCAGGCCGCTCCGGCTGATCCACTTCTCGGCCACTCGCCAGCTGGCGCCGAGCCCGTACCCCAGGTTGACGAACGCGACGGTCCAGAGGATGGCACCGAGGGCATCGTACAGGACGAACTTGCGGTAGGGCATCCGGGACGCACCGGCCACGAAGGGAACCAGGGCCCGGGCAAATCCCACGAAGCGTCCAATGAATACCGCCTTGGGACCCTGGCGCTGAAAGAATCGCTCCGCCTGAGCCAGGCGCCTCTGCCTCAGACCGAATCGCGATCCTTTTCGCAGCAGCCATTCCCGACCCAACCGGGCTCCCAGCCAATAGCCGATGTTATCCCCGGCCACGGCGCCGAGCCCGGCGGCGGCCATAACGGCATCGAGCTCCAGGATTCCTCGGTGGGCAAAGAACCCCGATGCCAGAACCAGGCTCTCGCCCGGAACCAGGAGGCCGGCAAAAGCAGCGCACTCCAGCGCGGCCGCTCCGAAAATGATGAGGTAGCTCCAGTCCCCCAGTCGCGCGACGAGGTCGAGCAGGTACTCCAGGAGACTGGACACGGAGAGTCAGAGCTGGTCGCAGGAGCCGGGCTGAGTGCCGAGATCCGCATCCAGCCGCAAGCTATCGTGGGCGGGCGTTCCCAGGGTGAAATTGAGGGTGCCCTGGGCCACACTATCCATCCGCGCCGAGGTCACCTCCAGTTGAATGGTCGCCGGGCCGGGCACAGCGAACGAGGGCCCGACCTCGACCAGGTAACTGCCGTCCCGATTGCCGGTGAAGGGACCTATCCGGGCGTCCACGGGGTGAGCCTGCTGCGGCTGGTCCTGTTGCACCCGAAGTCGCAGCTCCGGAGACGCCACCGCATTGCCGCAGAAGGTGATGACGCCATGCACGACGCCGGCCACCGGCGCCCCGGCCGAGACCGCCAGAAAGGTTACCTCGCCACAAGCGCAGATGATGAGGATTAGTGGAGAGGATACGATTGATCTGAAGAGGGTCATCGGGCTTACGCCGGCTGATGTACTTGCCACCACCGGGTTGCCGCCTCCTCGCTCCAGGGCTCTACTTCGATCTCGCTCAGCATTCTATCCAGCTCACCGGCACTCTGGGGCCGGTCGTCGGGACTCTTGGCCAGACAGGTGAGCACCACTCGGTCCAGCTCGGGGGAGACTTCGAGCTCGGTTCGTGCCGACGGCGGGACCGGCGTCTCCTGAATGTGCCGGGTAATCATCTGCAGGCCGTTGGAAGCCTCGAACACGAGCCTCCCGGTGAGAAGGAAGTAGGTCACGCACCCGAGAGCGTAGAGGTCGGCGCGCCCGTCGGCCTTCTCACCCAGGGCCATCTCCGGGGCCAGATACGCGGGAGTGCCGGGGGTAAGCCCGGCCGCGGTGGCCATCGAGTCTTCGCCCCCCGACGGCAGAACTGATTTGACCAGCCCGAAGTCGAGCACCTTGACGAAATCGTGGCGCAGGCCCACCCGGCCCATATGGATGTTGGCAGGCTTGATGTCACGGTGCACCAGACCAAGCGCGTGGGCCTCCTCCAAGGACTCGCAGACCTGCCGCAGGATGTGGATCACCCGCCCCTGAGGCAGCGGGCCCTCCTTGCCGATCAGGCTCTCGAGATCCATTCCCTCCAGCAGCTCCATTACGAAATACAGCGTGCCGTCCTCAGTTTCGCCGAAGTCGTAGAGCTCGACCGTATGGGGGGAGCGGAGCTGGGCTGCCGCCTCGGCCTCGCGGCGGAAGCGGGCCACGGCCAGGCCAGCGCTCTTGCGGTCCCGGCTGGCAAGCATCTCCGGGTGGATCAGCTTGATCGCCGCGGGCCGGGCCAGCATCCGGTGGGTGGCCTTATACACCTCACCCATGCCGCCCCGTCCCAGCAACTCACCCAACCGGTAACTGCCCAGCTCCCGCTCCTTAGCCACCTGCCGGCCCAGTTGGATGATCACTCGCGAGATCACCACCGCGACGCCGAGGAGCAGGTAGTTGGGGTAGTGCATCAGGAAGGCGTTGAGCATCGAGCCGAAATGGTAATTCCCGATTGCCTGCGCCAGGATCATTCCCAGCGGATCCATAGAGGCGGCAATGAACCCAGCTACCAGCATCTTCCAGGGTGATGCCGGCATAAGGGCCGCGAACATGAGGATGACCGGCGCGGTCCAGGTGATCATGGGCGCGGTATCCATAGGAGTTCCTGCCGGCGGGCCCAGGTGGATCATGAGCCCGATGCCCGCGGCGCACACAACCATGTACACCAGGGCCAGGTCCATGACGAAGGCGGGATCATGTTCCCGGATCCGGACGAACAGGTACACTGCCAGGGAAATGAGGACTTCGGCGGCGCAGATGGTCTCGATGGCGCCGAACTGTCCCACCCGGGGGTTCCCGGGTTCGTTGAAATACAGCGCGACATGTCCCAGGATGGGACCCAGAGTCCACAGGGCTGCCCCCACCAGGGCCAGGATCTGAAGCCGGTGCGAGGCCTGGCGCAGCAGATCCGGGGGGAACTGGCGGCGATGGCCGGCGGCGGTCTTGAGCTCGGCCGGAGTATCGTGGGCAGGCAGTCCGATCAGCTTGGCGTCAGGCATACTTCCCGGCATTCTGGGTCTTCTGAAAGCTAGCCGTTTTGGGAGAACCGCAACTACTGGTCACTACGCCGGGCGCCGGGGCGGGATTCAGTGCGGAAGGGGGGTTATGGCGCTTCAGGTAAGTACTTGGCGCACCAGTCGCTGCACCACTCGGGTCACTTTCGCATGGCTTCGCCCCGGTAATGCCAGCGTGTCATAGGTCGAGAAGCTCGTCAGCAGGTAAAGCAGGTCAGCCGCCTCCTTCATCCTCTTGGGCGTAGGTCGACCGGTCTGCTGGGCCACCCGCTCGAGCAGCACTCGCAGCCCCTTTCGCCGCCAGTCATAGCGCTCTTCCAGCACGGCCGCGACCTCGGGGTTCAGCACCGCAAGCGCTCCCAGGGCCCGCATCACCGTGCGGTCGGAGTGCCAAAAGTCCATGAAGACGGCAACAAACCGGTCCACCGCGTCGAGCGCATCCGGCTGGCGAAAGGCATCGGCCAGGTGGCTCATCCCGCCGGCCATGGCCAGCGAGTCGCACAGCCCCCGGAGCAACCCGACCAGGGAGCCGAACTGGTAATACACCGTCATCCGGGCCACGCCGGCCCGGCGAGCCACCTCCTCCAGCGAGAACCGGCCGGAAGGCCCCTTCGAGGCGAGTAACTCACGCGCCGCGGCAAGGATACGGTCGCGGTTCTGGTCGGAGGCTTCGCGCCTCCGCTCCATCCGGTAGGGTCGTGGGCTCATGAAACCCTTGACGGGCTAATTCGTCGGATACACTGTACAGCCAAGTTGTACAGAATGTACAATCAAATACACCGCGCCGGGAGGCAAGCCCCATGAGCAACCAGTTCCTGACCATCCTGCTTCGCTTATTGCACATACTGGGAGGGATCTTCTGGGCCGGCACCATGATCCTGCTCGCAGCCTTCCTGCTCCCCACCGCGCGGGCAAACGGGCGGGAGGGCGGCCAATTCCTGCAGTACCTGATGCGGCAACAGCGGCTCCAGCTCTATCTCGCGGTCGCCATGCTGGCAACGGTGCTCTCGGGGATAATCATGTATGCCCGGATGGCGGCGGCAACCCACGGTGCCTGGGCTGGATCCCGGCCGGGCATCGCCTACGGGTTCGGCGCGATTGCGGCAATCCTGGCAGCGGCGATTGGCGGCAGCATAGGGAGCTCAGCGGGGCGCAAGCTGCTGGCCGTCGGACAAGCTATTGCCGCAGGAGGACCTACCCCGGAGCAACAGGCCGAGCTGGCCCGACTCCAGGATCGAATGGCACTGGGTGCCCGGCTGGCCGCCAGCCTGCTCATTGTGGCCGCCGGTGCCATGGCCATCGGGAGGTACTTGTGAGGACTGGGGGAAGCGGTCGCGCTAACGCCTCCGGCGCGCGAGCCGCCGACGGGCATCGGCCAGGCTGGTCCCACTGTCCCAGAAGTCGGACCACGGATCGGCCACCTTCTCCAGCCGCTGGAGCAGATTCCGGATGGTAAAGCTGCTCGACTGCAGAGCCTTCTTCCGGAGCTCGCTCCACGCCAGCGGCGCCGAGACCGGCGCTCCCTTTCGGGCACGGACCGCATAGGCGGGGGCCACCAGCTGAGCATATCCGTTCCGATTGGTGTCGATGAACAACCGGCCGCCACGGTTGGCTTTTAGCTGCTCCATGGTTCGGCCCTCAGGCGCCTGGGCCACGATGAGCGCCGCTACCTCCCTGGCGAATCCGCGCACGGCGTCATAGGTCTCCCGCCGCCGCAGAGGCACGACCACGTGCAGACCACGGGAGCCGGTCGTCTTGAGAAATGCGGGCAGCGCCAGCTCATCCAGCAGCTGCTTGAAGTCCAGGGCGGCCCTCCGTACCGGCTCAAAGTCGTCTCCCTGCGGATCGAGGTCGAAGACCAGCTGGTCGGGCATCTCCGGCTTATCCATCCGGCTCAGGAAAATGTGCGGGGTGATGCAGGCCTGGTTAGCGAGATACACCAGCGTGGCGGTGTCGTTGCACACCACGTGGGTCACGGTCCCACCGGCCTTCGGAACCGTGGCGGTGCGGATCCAGGAGGGGAAGTACGATGACACCTCCTTCTGAAAGAAGCGCTTGGTCTGAATCCCGTTGGGATAGCGCTCGAGGGTCAGCGGACGGTCGCGGAGGTGGGGCACCATGTGCGGTGCGACGCGGGCGTAGTACTCAATCAGGTCTCCCTTGGTGATCCCATCTTCCGGGAACAGCACCTTTTCGGGACGGCTGATCTCGACCTCGTGCCCGTCTACCCTGATCACGCCAGAAATTGTCGCCATAGCCTCTCCACTGTCCTTCGATAGTAGAGGACAGGCGGCAAGGCCGGTAGCTGGACCACCGGGTCCGTGAGCACATTCGGAGGGGCTCACCACTATCGTCAATGGCTGTAGGCTCGAGCAGTAACGAAACGGCGCCTCGTCAAAGGCGCCGCTCGTCGCACTGTTCCGGGAGTTCTACTGACAGGTCATTCGATCCCGAGTACGTGAGCCCCGGCAACTGGCGTTGGGTTCGGCTGAGCAAACCCAAAGCTTCCAGTTCCGAGTTCTCCCGAATTGCTCAGTCCCCAGCAGAGCGCGTTGCCCTCAGTAGTGACACCACAGGTCGAGTGATCATTAGTACTGATTGCCGACCAGGTTCTCTCACCGGTTACAGGAGTCCCAGGGGCAGCAGTACTCAGCAGGCTTCCGGTACCAAGGCCCCAGCCGGAGCCCCAGCAGTAAGCTGCGGCTCCCGGGGTTGCAATGGCACACGTGTGCGTGTGACTGGGCGCAATTTGCCGAAAGCGAAGCGAAGTGAGCACCGGCTGCGGTGTCCGGCCGCTGCCCGCGGCGAATCCACGTCCCAGAGCCCCGAATTCATTGTTGCCCCAGCACGACGCGGCGCCTTCCTCATCCAGTGTGCACACTACCGCGTTCCCGACTGCAAGAATCTTGTGTGTTCCTAACGCTGGCGAAGGACTGGGGTGAGGCGTAAAGGTGTTGTCGCCGTGCTCTGCGAAGCCATTGTAACCCCAACAGTCAACCCGTCCAGCTGGCGTCCGACCGCAGGTGTCGAGATACCCGGCGCCAAGCTGATCGTAGACCACTGAGCCAGCCCGTGCCGGAGTTCCATCCCCGGGAAAGCTGGTGAAACCGCGGCCGAGTTGCCCGTGAAAGTTGGCGCCCCAGCACCAAGCCTCTCCCGCATCGGTCAGTGCGCAGGTGTGCTCATAACCTGCGGTCAGCCACTGGGCCGAGGGCACTCCGGTTACCTGAACCGGCACGAAATGCCTGATCCCAATTGGTGGTGCGATCGGGCCCGTCGCACGAGCGCCGGCATATCCCCAGCACCAGATCGTGCCGTCCGTTTTTCTGCCGCAGGAATGCCAGAGACCGACCGTCAGCTGCGTGAAAACGTGACCAGCGGCGGCACGCACGGGCACGGCCGAGTTTGTGCCTGCGTCACCAGTTCCGAGCTGACCGTAGAAGTTGTTCCCCGAGCACCACGCAGCTCCGCCAGCATCGAGGAAGCAGCTGTGAGTGAACCCGAGCACAACCGGGGTTCGCTCGCCCACCGGTAGCGCTCCCTCTTCGATGCGGAACTTGAGGGGGACCGTCCGCTCACTGGAAACCGGGATGTACTCGTTGGTCTCCACGTTCTTCAGGGCACGGACGTTGGCTTCGACCTGCACGTCGGCAAAACCAAGCACCGTCCCCGCAACGGTCACACTGATTCGATATATCCTGCTCGCCTCAATGGCGTAACGGTCGAGGTGCCAGTTTACGATGTACTGCTGCTCGCCCAGTTCAGCCCGAAGGATTTCGGACCCTTCTCCGCTGTGACGGGTGAAGCGCACGACGGGATCACCCACGCACAACGAGCCATCCCACTGACAGATGGTTACTTCGGCATCTAGCATGGGATCGAAGGTCCCGCTGAAATTGGAGGGGGGCACCAGTGGCGGAAGCCAGAAGAAGTGGGGATTTCCTCCTGAATGTCCGGCGTCGCTTATTGCGAACGACGGTGGGCCCGATATCGGGCTGGTGACCTCATCACGACACGCACTTCCCCCCAGCGCAAATGCGCCGGCGGCAAGTAGGGCACGACCGCGTGAGCTGAGCATGAGACCTCTAGGGTGATTGTCAGAGATGGGGCAGGGCGCGCGGTCCCGCTGCAGGCCCAGTGCCACACTTCGGTGATGAGCCCAGCAGCATTTCCGCAGTCCTGACCGAAGAACCATCGGCAGTTTGCGCTTCCGTGCCGCATAACAGACTGCAATCCCGCACACACCGGTCGCTGCCAGACACTGCATGTCAGTTTTCCAGTAGATTCCTCAGCCGATGGATGACATTTCCCAGCGCCTCGGCATCGCACTGAGCGGTCGTTACCAACTCCAGCGGGAAGTGGGCGCCGGAGGAATGGCGACCGTCTATCTCGCGCGGGATCTCCGTCACAAGCGCTCGGTGGCCTTCAAGGTCGTCCGGCCCGAGCTCGGCGGCCGAGAGGGGGTGGACCGCTTCCTTCGCGAGATCGAGCTGGTCGCCGGTCTCCAACACCCTCACATCCTTCCGGTTTTCGACTCCGGCGTCGTCGATGCCGGCGCCGGCGCGCCGGTTCCCTACTTCGTCATGCCCTATGTCGAGGGCGAGACTTTACGACAGCGGCTGCAGCGGGAGAAGCGGCTGCCGGTGGACGCGGCCGTTGCGCTGGCGGGTGAGGTGGCCGACGCGCTGGCCTACGCCCACGCCCACGGGGTGATTCACCGCGACATCAAGCCGGAGAACATCCTGCTGAGCGGCGGCCATGCCATCGTCGCCGACTTCGGTGTCGCCAAGGCGCTGGAGAGCGGCGCCGCCGAGTTGCCCGAGGGCGACGCTACCCGGCTCACTCGGGGTGGAATAGCGGTGGGCACGCCGCTCTACATGAGCCCGGAGCAGGCCACGGCCGATGAGGTGGATGCCCGAACGGACCAATACAGCCTGGCCTGCGTTCTCTACGAGATGCTGGCCGGCCAGCCGCCGTTCACCGGGCCCACTCATCAGTCCATCATAGCCAAGAGCCTTAGCGCTCCGCGTCCCCCCGTGAGCCGGGCCCGGGCGGAGGTGACGGCGGAGCTGGAGCAGGTGGTGCAGCGAGCGATGGCGTTGGAGCCAGGCAATCGCTACCCCGACATGGCGGCGTTCGGTGCGGCGCTGCGGAAAGCTGGAGCGGCTCCGGGGCGCGGCGCTCGGCGGCGCTTCTATGCGGCGAGTGCGGCGGCACTGCTTGCGGCGGCGGAGGCGGGCGGTTGGTGGGCCACTCGCACCACCCAAGGGAAGGTGGCGCCCGCGGCGGAGACCCTGGCCGTGCTGCCCTTCACTACCTCGGGGCCGGGAATGGAGTTCCTGAGCGAGGGCATGATGGACCTCCTCGCCACCAACCTGCGGGGTGTCGGCGGAATCAGCACGGTGGATCCTCGGGCGGTCGTCCGGGAGTGGGGGGATACTCGCACCCGCGGCACCGATCTCACCCGGGCCCTTGCCGTTGGTCGCGATCTCGACGCCGGCTCGGTGGTGCTCGGCAATGCGGTCTCGACCGGTGGGCGGGTGCGGGTGACGGCGGATCTCTACAGCATCGATGGCGAGCGGCTGGGCCGGGCCCAGGTGGACGGCGCCGCCGACAGCGTGCTCAGCGTCGTCGACCGGCTCAGCCTTGCGCTGGTGCGGGACGTGTGGCGCTCCAAGGAGCCCATCCCCAACCTGCGGCTCGCCTCGCTCACTACTGATTCCATCGAGGCGCTGCGCTCCTATCTGGAAGGTGAGCGGTACTACCGGAAGCTGGCCTGGGATTCGGCCCTGGCCGCGTATACCCGGGCGGTGGAGATCGACTCCACCTTTGCCCTGGCGCACTTGCGGCGCGCTCAGGCCTTCGGCTGGACCGGCGGGTATGGCCGCAGAGAATCGCACGACGCGGTCGCTGCCGGCGTCCGCTTCGGCCGGCGCCTGCCTCCGCGCGACCGGCGGCTGCTGGTGGGCTACCGTCTCTTTGATGAGGGCAAGCCCGCAGCGATCGATTCACTCCGTGCCTTTCTTGCCACCTACCCCGACGATGTCGAGGGCTGGTATCTGCTGGGTGAGTCGATGTTTCACATCCAGGCCTACCGGCCCAGCGCGCCCGATTCGATCTCCGTGGTCTTCGACAGCGTGCTGCGGCGGGACTCCACGCTGTTCCCCGCGCTGATTCACCCGATGGAGCTCGCCCTGATCTATCGGGACCGTCCTCGGCTCACGCGCTATATGGAGAGCTTCCAGCGAGGTGCCTCTCCTGAGCAGGTGAGCACGATGCGGACGGCGGCTGCCACCATCTGGGGGCCGCCGCCGAGCGACCGCGAACTGTCCCGTGCCCTGCGAAACAATCCGTCCTGGGTGATTCAGGCGGCGGCCTCATCCTATCAGCAGCCGGATGCAACCTCGGATTCAGTCCTGCGGCCGTTTACCCGAACCCAGGATGTGAGTCCGCGCATTCCCGCCATCCTCAGCCGGACGTTGGCGGTACGGGCTCACATCCTGGCCGGGACCGGCCGCTGGCGGGAGGCTCGGGTGGTGCTGGACTCGCTCCGTAACATTGACTTCCAGCAGGCCCGGGGAATCGAGGCCTGGGCCATCGTGCTCCAGCTAACGCCGCGCTCCCTGGCTCCCGAGCTGGACAGCGTGGTCAATAGCATGGCCGGGCCTCAAGCCGAGTACGCCCGGGCCATGCTTCAGATCATACGGGGCAGGGTGGGAGAAGGGCGCCGCATGCTGGCCCGCGCGCTTGGGTCCCGTGACTCGGCCTCGATCCCGGAAACGATCCGCGGTCTCATGATCGCGGGAGAAGGATGGGCTCAGCTGCTGGAGGGGGACACGATCGGCGGTATCCGGCGGATGCGGATGGGGCTGGATCTGTCGGCGTCACCAGGCGAGGAGACGGCGTACCCGCGATTTCAGTTCGCGCTGGCCCTGGCGGCACGTCCGGAGACTCGGTCAGAGGGAATTCGCTGGCTGCGGTATGGACTCGATCCTCAGCCGCTGTACAAGCCGCTCACCTTATTGGCCCTGGGCCACACCTACGAAGCAGCCGGGCAGCCGGACTCAGCGGCGCAATTCTATCGCCGCTTTCTCCGGCTGTGGGACAAGGCCGATCCGGCGCTGCAGTCGCGAGTGCAGGAAGCTCGGGCCGGCCTGCAAGCGGTGACCCAGGAATAGCCCTCAGTCTATTCCCACCCGTGCTTCGACTGATTTGATCAGCTTTACCGGGTCATAGCCCACTCCGTCCTTCAACACCATGGTTGGATTCCGGATTACGCCGGGATCCCCGGTGAGATCGCCCTTGAGCACCACTAGATCGGCCAACTTGCCCCGCTCCACGCTGCCCACCTGCTTGGCCACGCCGAGGATCTTGGCTCCGTTCAAGGTCAGAATCTGGATGGCTTGAGCCGGAGTGAAGCCGGCCTCGATGAACAGCTCGTAGTTCCGCTGGTCACCATAGCCGGCCAGTGCTCCCCCGATGCCGGTCGGGTCCACCCCTGCGCCTAACAGACCGCCGGCCTGGACGAACTCCTTCTCGAAGGCCATGGCGCTCTTGAGCCCGGCCTCGGTGATCGGACCGGTCCCGCTGGTGTCGATCTCCTGCCGAACCTGGAGATAGCTGGCCCGTACCTCGGGAGCCATGGCGGTGAGCACCCGGGGCTCCTTGTTGGCCGGCCGGTTGGCCACAAATGGCTCGTAGACCGCGAGAGTCGACGTCATGCTGACCCGGTTCTTCACCATGGTCTGGATGGTCTTCCGCGCCACCTCGCCCTGGGGATCGACCTCGTTGTTCCGCCCCAGGACCGTTACCGGACAGACATCCGGCTGCTTGGAGGGATCGAAGTCAGACGCGGTGAGCATGCCGTGCTCCAGATTGTCGATGCCGAGCGACACGGCTTCCCGGAAGGAGACGGAGCAGAGATGGCCTGTCACCTTGACCCCGTGCCGGTGGGCTTCCTTGATGGCGGCACCGAGCTCCGCCCGGCCGATGTCGGTGTAGGCCTTGATCCAGGTGGCGCCCTCGCTGGCCCAGTACGCCACGAAGCGGCGTGCCTCGGCGGGAGACGTAATCACGTCCATGCTTCCGCCGCCCGCCGCACCGGTGATGTATGGGGCGGTCAGATGGATGCGGGGGCCGGGGACGAGTCCCCGTTTGATGTTGTCCCGCAGGTTGATTTCGGCGTAGGTGGAGCGGCTTCCCGCGGTGCGGATGGTGGTGACGCCAGAGGCGAGATACAGACGCGGCCCGGTATAGGACATCTGTACTGCTCGGCCCCCGGCCGCGGTGTAAAAGAGATGGTCGTGCATGCCCACCAGGCCCGGAATGAGTGTGTGGCCCTTGAGGTCCATGCTCCGAACGCCGGCCGGGATCCGCACCTCTGCCGCCGGCCCCACGGCCTCGATCCGGCCATTCCGGATCAGGACCGTCTGGTCTTTCCTAGGCTCGGACCCGGTCCCATCGATCAGCAGCACGTTGGTGAGTGCGACGGCGGCCGTGTCCACCGCCACGTACTTGCGCACCTCCTCACCCAGGGAGTCCGGGCGCTGAGCTGACAGAG
Source organism: uncultured Gemmatimonadales bacterium (assembly GCA_965652025.1). Lineage (GTDB taxonomy): Bacteria > Gemmatimonadota > Gemmatimonadetes > Gemmatimonadales > GWC2-71-9 > CAVVWJ01. Next base: position 66,283 of record CBFGTM010000004.1, on the reverse strand, counting down.
TGCCGACGAGGAGAGGGACAAGTGCGAGTGCGTGGACCACAGGGCGCATAGGGTTTCTCCAGCGAAATGTCATCCTGAGCGAAGCGAAGGATCTTTCGGCTCACTCTACCGTAAATGGCAACATCATGCCGGACGAAAGGTGCTCTGCGATGTGACAGTGCGCCATCCAGCGGCCCGGATTGGATGGATCCAGCAGAATGTCTACCGCGCTGCCGGCCGGGACCAGAACCGTGTCCTTCCAGACCAGGTTCCGATTGGCTACGCCGTTCACCGCGAGGATCAGAAACCGCTGGCCGTGGAAGTGGATTGGATGCTGCATGGCGTGAAGGTTCTGGCGCTCATTCACCAGGCGAATGCGAACCGGCGTTCCCGAGTGGAATCGCCAGTCGATATCCATATTCTCGCGCCCGGTCTCCGGATCCTTCAGCACCCAGCGCACCTGCCGGCCGGTCGAGGCCCAGTTCATCATCGGCATGGTTCCGCTCCACTCGACCGGCGCGAAGTAGATGGAGTCGAGCTGCATGAGCCGGCGGGTGACGGGCGGCAAGTCGCGGGTCTCCAGCGTCAGCACCAGGGTCTTCTGCACTGCGGACTCGGCCGCACGGCGATAGCGCTCGATCTCGGCCGAACCCGTGGTATCTCGCCGCATGGCTCCGAAGCTGGCGCTCAAATTTCGATCCGTCTGCCGAGGCAGCACCTCCACCAGTCCCAGGGTGTCGGTCTGCTGAAAGAACCGCCCGTACAGGTGGTCCAGCCCCCGCACCCGGTTCAGCAGGGGCACGACCCCCGGCCGATCGAATCGAGCGTGTATCACATACCGCTCGGCCGGGGCGATCACCACGCTCTCTACCCGCTGCTCCTGCTCGAAGCTGCCAACGTCTGACGCCACCAGCTTCAGGCGTGCTCCGGGCAGTGACAGGTTCAGCGTGCGGGCGTTGGCCGCGTTGGTGAGATAAAAGCGGACTACCTCTCCCCGCCTGACCGTCAAGCGATAGCGTGGCTCGCCGTTCACCAACAGCACGTTTCCGAACCGGCCCATCAGTGCATGGGTGGGCGACTCCCGCCCCAGTGGCACCAGGCCCGCGTCATCGACCAGCAGGTCGTCGAGCAGCAGGAAGGCCTCGCGATTCACCGGCCCGTAGGAGGAGCTGCCCTCCGCCGGCCGCACCAGCAGGTTGCCGTAGAGACCCAGCTCCTGTTGCAGGTCCTCCCGCACGTGGGGGTGGTACCAGTAGATGCCGTCGTCGGGGAATCGCAACCGGTACACGAACTCCTCTCCGGCGGGAACCTCAGCCTGGGTCAGACCGGGCGTGCCATCGTTGGGATTGTCGAGCCGAATTCCGTGCCAGTGTACTGATGAAGGCTGGGAGAGTCGGTTGCGGAACAGCACCGTGATCCGGGATCCGCGGGTAACCTCGAGCAGTGGGCCGGGATGTTGTCCGTTGAAGGCAAACATGGAGTAAGACCGGCCCAGCAGGTTGGCCTGAACCAGGCCCGCCTCGAGTCGGAGAGTGTCTCCATCCCGCAGCTTCACCCGCTCCGATGCCCGTACGGCAGGCGCGTCGGCTGAAGGGAGCCAGGCCGCTACCGATGGGCGCAGGGCCATCTCGGCTGGAAGCATGGTCAGGCCCGGCGGCATGGGCACCGTCGTCCAATGGAGGGCTGAGTCTGCCGGTTCGGCCATCCCATGCGACTGATGGCCTTGGTGAGCAGCGCCGCCGGCCGGTCCATTCCGTTGCCGCATCGAACCGAGGGAGAACTGAGTGAGATCGGGCGGGAAGAGCCGGGTCGCCGCTGACTGTCCCCGGAGCACCACCTTGCGGCTCGGTTCCCGTGCTCCAGCATTCCGCTCGGCGGTGATGAGAAAGGTGAACTTCTCCAGCGATACGACACCGAGCGCGGTGCTCCCGTTGCGCACCACCCCCTGGCGGATGACCGAGTCCAGCGTTGGCGGTGCCACCCAGGCAACGTAGCTGCGGTAGTTCCCCAACCGTTCTGGCGGCGGTAGCCCGATAGCCCTCAGCGTCAACTGGTAGCGGAGCCGTCCGTCGAGGCCGGCCGCCACGGTGAACGGACCAGGGATGTGCCCCAACTCGACCCGGCCGGAGACTCCGTCCATTCCCGGAGCCGGGACCAGCTCGATGCAATAGAGATCTCTACTTGGACTCCAGGCTGTGGGCGGGTCGCAGGGACGCTGGGCGCTCGCGGTCGAGGCTGCCCCTGCGGCAACGAGGGTCAGGATCACAAGCCCAATCGGCGGGCACCGCCTTCGGCGCGTACTCCGGGCTTCCGCCCGCTCCCGGGAAAGGTTAAGTAGAGTCACTCGTGCTCCGACCCCAAAGAGGTCCCAGTGGCCGAGGCCAAGTCAAAAGAGGGTAAGCCGCGGCGGAGGAAGAAGCCAGCCGCCGAGCCCCGCTCCCGGGGCATTGCTCCGGAAGCCATCGCGTCGGGCGGCCAGCCGGCCAGCCTGACCGAGTTGGCGGAGGCGATTCAGGCCGACGGGGGCACGGTGCTCGCCCCGTACAAGGATCCCCTCGGCGGGAATTGGCAGCTCTTTGCCGCTCTCCCGATCGAAAAAGTGGAACCGACTCCCTACCAGCGGGACCTGTCCAAGCCCCACGTCGAGCGGCTCTCGGATGCGATGGACCGGCTGGGGCGCTACATCGATCCGATGGTGGTGGTGCGCTCGGACGAGGGAAAGTATTGGACCCCGAACGGTAATCATCGGCTGGCCGCGCTCAAGCGACTCGGCGCCCGGACCGCGGTCGCTATCGTAGTTCCTGAAATGGAGGTGGCCCACCGGATCCTGCTGCTCAACACCGAAAAGGCGCACAACCTGCGGGAGCGATCGCTGGAGGTGATCCGACTCGCCGAGCTGCTGGCCGAGACGGAGAGCCGGCCGGAGCGCGAGTTTGAGATCGAGTTCGAGGAGCCGGCGCTGCTCACCATCGGACTCTGCTACCAGGAGAATGGACGGTTTGCCGGCGGAGCTTACCATCCGGTGCTCCGTCGAGCCGAGAAGTGGCTGGCTTCGGCACTGCCCAAGGCGCTCGAGACCCGCCGGGAACGGGCGGCCCGGGTGCTGGAGCTGGACCAGGCGGTTACCGAAGCCATGAAGCGGCTCAAGGACCGAGGCTTCGACAGTCCTTACCTGCGTCCGTTTGTAGTCGCCCGGATCAATCCGCTTCGTTTCAAGCGGGGCGGCAATCCCGACCCGGACGAGACCATCGATACCATGCTCGCGGCCGCCCGCCGCTTCGACGCCGCCAAGGTGCGGGCCGACCAGGTGGCGAGGGCTGGGGGCGCACCCGACGAGTAAACCCTACCCGCCTACCCGCTTACCCAGCTACGCGCCTACCCGCTTACCCGCCTACCCGCCTATACTTGCGCTTTCCTCCTGATGGAGAGGCACCTCATGCTCGATTCCAATCGCATGCTCATAACGCTGGTTGCCGTGGGGACTCTCGGCCTGGCCGGGTGTAACCGCGGCCCCGGTGGCGGTGGCGGCGGTGCTTCGGATGACCGCGCCCTGGCCGAATCCGCCGCGGTCTATGAGCAGATGTCCGCGATGTTCCGCAAGGTCGGAGAGACCTCCAACCTCCAGGGCCCCGAGTCAGTCCGCTATGACCGCGAGCTCGACGTCTGGTTCGTGTCCAACGTGAACGGACTTCCCTCGGCCAAGGACAACAACGGCTACATCAGTCGGCTCCGGCCCGACGGCACGCCGTATCAGCTCAAGTTCATCGAGGGCGGTAAGAAGGGCGTCACACTGAACGCCCCCAAGGGTTTGGCCATCAAGGGCGACACGCTCTGGGTTGCCGATATCGACTTCGCCCGGGCTTTCAACAAGCGCACCGGCGCTCCGATTGCCAACGTGACCGCTCGGGGACGGATCAAGTTTCTGAACGGCGCGGCGGTGGGGCCCGACGGCGCGGTCTACATGACCGACACCGGGGTAATCTTTGGCCCCAAGGGGGAGACCTCACATCCAGGGCCGGATCAGGTTCTCCGCATCACCCGGGCCGGCGCTACCGCAGCGCTCACCTCGCCCAAGCTCGAAGGTCCCAACGGGATCGCCTGGGACGAGAGGAACAAGCAGTTCGTCATCGTGTCGTTCCTGGGCAAGGGCATCTATGGCTGGAAGCCAGGTGACAAGGACCTCACTTCGCTCGGCAACGGCCCGGGACAGCAGGATGGAGTGGCCCTGCTTCCGGATGGCCGAGTGCTGGTGACCAGTTGGGCCGACTCCAGCCTGTTCGTGCTCGCCAAGGGCGAGGCCAAGAAGGTGGCTTCGGGCATCGCCTCGCCCGCCGACATCGACTTCAACCCGAAGGACTCTCGGGTGGGGGTGCCGCAGCTGATGGTGAACAAGGTTCAGTATTGGGAGGCCCCATGACGGATCTCGATCTTCGAGGCATGGCAGCTTACGCCGTTATCGCGTTCCTCGCGGCATTGGTCGGAGCGGGTGTAATGTGGCGTCAGCTCGATGCCTCACCCCAACGAAGGCAGGACCCGGTCACCACCCACGGCGAATGGGTCACCATCAAGAAGGGCAAGGAAAACATCCGGGCGTATGTGGCATACCCCGAACGGAAGACCAAGGCACCGGCAGTCATTGTGATCCACGAGATCTTCGGCCTCACCGATTGGGAGCCGACGGTCGCGGACCGGCTGGCCAAGGAGGGATTTGTCGCCATCGTGCCGGATCTGCTCTCCTCCAAGCATGGACGGTCGCCCAAGGATCAGGATGAGGGCCGCAAGCTGATCGGTGAGCTGGAGCCCGACCGGATCACCGCCGATCTCAATGCCACCTACGACTACGTGAACAAGCTGCCCGCGGTGGAGAAGGATCACATCGGGACCATCGGCTTCTGCTGGGGCGGCGGCCAGAGCTTCCGCTACGCCACCAATAACCCTCGGCTCATGGCCGCGGTCGTGGCCTACGGGCCCGCTCCCGATTCGGCTGCGATCAAGCAGATCAAGGCACCGGTGCTCGGTGTCTACGGGGAAAACGACCAGCGGATCAATGCCAACCTGCCCGATGTGGCCGCCAAGATGGAAGCGGCAGGAAAGACCTTCACCTACGAGGTATATCCCGAAACCGGCCACGGGTTTCTCAAGCCAGGGCGGCAAGGGTCCGACGGCCCCCAGGTGAAGCGGGCTTGGGATAGGATTCTGGAGTTCTACCGTGCGCGGCTGGGAAAGTGAAAGGCCAGTCATCCTGCAACGAAGGATCTCTTGATCGCGCGCCGGGGCCAAGAGATCCTTCGCTGCGCTCAGGATGACAATGCTTCTCTCGCTCTTCTTGCTCCAGACGTCGCTGCAGTCCCCGCTAGCCGTGCGGGCCGACACTATCCGGCCCACCCACGACGCGCTGCACTACGACATCACTCTGGTGCCGAGCGACACCGGCAATCACATCCTGGGCGAGGTGGAGATCAAGTGGCGGCTGCGCTCGAGCGAGGTGGTCGAGATGCAGCTGGACTCCAGCATGCGCGTCATCCGGGTGTTGATCGACGGCAAGCCGAACACCCGCCTGGCGCGAACGATGTACGGCCGGAGCGAAGAGTGGGTCGGTGTCCCCCACCAGAAGCAAGCGGGCGACACCCTGAGCACCCGGGTCCGCTACCGCGGCAACGTGCGAGACGGGCTCATTGTGGGAACCAACCAGTACGGGGCCCGCACCACCTTCGCCGATAACTGGCCAGACCGGGCCCATCTCTGGCTGCCGTCCCAGGACCACCCCAGCGACAAGGCCACCGTCGCCTTCCACGTGCAGGCTCCTCTGGGGCAGCAGGTGATCGCCAACGGCGTGCTGGAAAAGATCGATACCCTGGCCTACGACAACGCGGTCTGGCACTACCGGCTGGATACTCCGATCCCGGTGTATACGATGGTGGTCGGGATCGCCCGGCTGGCACGCACCCGCCTGCCTGACGCTGCCTGCTCTGCCAAGTGCGTTCCGCTCACCGTGTGGACCTACCCTCAGGACTCGGCCTATGCGGTGACCCGACCCTTTCGGCGCGCAGGTGAGATCCTGGAGTTTTTCAGCGGCCTCATTGCTCCCTTTCCCTACCCCAGTCTGGCGCACGTCGAGTCGAGTACCCGGTTTGGCGGCATGGAGAACTCGACCGCGATCTTTTACGACGAGAAGCGCTATCGCGACAGCACCATGGGCGAGGCGCTGGTTGCCCACGAGACGGCCCACCAGTGGTTCGGTGACGCAGTCACCGAGGCCGACTGGCACCATCTCTGGCTATCCGAAGGGTTCGCCACTTACCTGGCGGCGCTGTGGCGTGCTCACGCCGATGGCGACAGTGCCTTCCGGGCCGGGATGGCAAAAGCAGCCGAGGCGATCTTCGAGTCCAAGGATACCGAACGTCCGATTCTCGATTCAGCGGCGACCGATCTGCTGGGCCTGCTCAACAGCAATAACTATCAGAAGGGTTCCTGGGTCCTGCACCAGCTTCGCGGCGTGATCGGCGACTCGAGCTTCTATGCCGGATTGCGGCGCTACTACCAGACTTACCAGGACAGCACGGCACTTTCCTCTGATTTTGCCCGCATCATGTCGGAGGCCGCCGGCCAGGACCTCGAGTGGTTCTTCCGGCAGTCACTCACCCAACCGGGCTACCCGGTTCTCGATATCAAGTGGAGCCACCGGGGCAAAAAGCTGACCCTCGATGTCATGCAGACCCAGGCGCCGGGGTGGGGAGTCTACCGAATTCCCAACCTGATTCTGCTGGTCGATGGAACGCCGGTGCGAGTCGAGATCAGCGGCCGCCAGAGCCGGATCGGAGTGGAAGGTATCAAGAAAAAGCCCAAGAGAATCGAAGTAGATCCCAAGGGCTGGTGGCTGATGAAGACGACTGTGAGCGGTGAGGAGTAAGTGGTGCGCTTACCACTTACGGTTTTGTTAGTAGTCGCCTGCGGAACGGTCGCCCCCCTCCGCGACAAGATCGATGTGGGCCGGGAGTCCTATGCGATCTTCGTCGGCGGCAGCGGGATGAGCGGCGATCTGTACGCCGTGCGGGGCGCCGGCGGTCCGGTGTTCCCCCTCACCTTCACCGCCGTGGCCGAGCTGAGGCCCGCGCTCGCTCCCGGCGGCATCCAGGTTGCCTTCCTCAGAGGCCTGTCGCTGCGGGATTCCACACCGGCCACCGTGTGGGTGATGAACCTGCTGAACGGCGCCGACCGAGAGCTGAAGCTGCCCAAAGACTCAGGGACTCCCGAGCGGGTGGCGTGGGCCGAGAATGGGGCCGCTTTGATCGTCCAGACCTCGAAGGGGATCTACCGGGCGGCGGCACCTCCCGCAAAGCCAGTTCCACAGCCGGTGTCCCCGGCCGATCAGCCGGCGGCGGAATCGGCTCTGGCCGTGTTGCTGGGAGACCCGGTGTTCGCTCGAGTGATCCCCTGCGAACGATCCCGGGATCTGTGCGTGGCCACGCAGCGAGGCCGCCCCTCCATCCTGGCCCAGGCCGCCAGAGACCCGGTGCGCTGGGGCTCTGATTCAGTGGCCTTCTTCACCACCGGCGACCTGCTCCAGGTGCGGCCTCTGGCTCGAGGGCGCCCTCGCCTCCTCCACCTCTCCAACCCGCCGGCCCGCCCGAGACAGCCGACATTCTTCGAGGGCCGGGCAGAGGCCCAGCCACCCGCGGATCAGATGTGAGTTGAAGCAACTCACACTTCCCGACTATTTTCCGGGGCTTTTTTCTCTCTAGAATGGCGGAGTTGGTGATGAAAATGCTGGTCCTCGGCGCCGGCCTCCAGGGCTGTGCCTGCGCCTATGATCTGCTCCAGAACCCGGCGGTCGACCAGGTTACCCTGGCCGATCTCCGGCCGCAAAAGCTTCCCCAATTTCTAGCTGGCGACTGGGGCGGGCGCCTTCGCACGGTTCGGCTCGATGTCTCGGACGGGCCTGCGGTCCGGGCCGCCTTTGCGGGCCAGGCCGCAATCATGAGCGCCATCCCGTATTACTACAACGGATCCATGGCCAAGGCTGCGGTCGAAAGCGGCTGCCATTTTTCCGATCTGGGTGGCAACACCGAGATCGTCCTGGAGCAGAAGAAGCTCCATGCCGAAGCCGAATCGAAGGGCATCTCCGTCATTCCCGACTGCGGACTCGCGCCCGGGATGGTAAACATTCTGGCGGCAGAGGGGATCCGCCGGCTCGACCATGCTGATAAGGTAAAGATATTCGTTGGCGGCCTGCCCCAGAGTCCAGAGCCTCCGCTCAATTATCAGATCGTCTACTCGCTCGAGGGGGCGCTCGACTACTACACCACACCATCCTGGGTGCTGCGTGGAGGTAAGCCGGTCCAGGTGGACGCGCTGAGCGAAGTCGAGCCGGTGGAGTTTCCGTCGCCCCTGGGCACGCTCGAAGCGTTCCACACCGGAGGTGGTATCAGCACGTTGCCGTTTGCCTATCAAGGCAAGATCGAGGTCATGGAGTACAAGACCCTGCGCTATCCCGGCCATGCGGCGGTTGTGCGGCCGATCCGGGAGCTCGGGCTCCTGGGCAACGATCCTATCGACGTCAAGGGCAAGAAGGTGGTGCCCCGCGACGTCTTCATCGCAGCGGTGAGCCCTAAACTCTCCAAGCCCAACGGGCGCGATTTAGTCGCCTTGCAGGTCCAGGTCACCGGCAAGAAGAAGAGGAATGAGCAAACCGTCGCCTTCCGGCTGATCGACTACTACGATGTGAAGCACGGCATCAGCGCGATGATGCGGACTACCGGCTACTCGCTCTCGATCACCGGGCAGATGCAGGTGGAGGGCAGAGTCATTGCCAAGGGGGTCCACACTCCGGACGAGGCCATCCCCTTTCGCGCTTATGTGAGCGAGCTGGGGAAACGGGGGGTCAACATCGAAGAAATTTGAGTTCGAGTCGTCGCCGGAACTTTGCCCGCCCTGGCGCTGTTCTGGCAGTTGGATTGCTACTGGAGATGCAATGCTGGATTTCAGGAAGTTGTGGAACGAGGCTCTACCATTCGACCCGTTCGTCGCCGGCTGCAAGGCGGAACACTGCGGGCTCTGGCAGGGTGTGTACAATCTGGCTCGAATTCCGGAATGGGCCCGGGAAGCGGTCCCGACAGGCGTTCAGCGCAAACTCCTGGTCATTGCTGAGGACTGGTGCGGCGATGCCTCCAATACGGTACCGATAGTTGCCAAGTTCGCGGAATCGGTCCCCGGGTTCGAGCTGCGAGTGATCGAGCGCGATGCCAACCCGGAGGTCATGGACCAGTATCTCACCAACGGATCTAGATCCATCCCGATCGTTATTGCGCTGGATGAGAACTTCCAGGAGCTCGGCCACTGGGGACCCCGTCCCTCGGAGCTCCAAGCCTGGGTCATGGCCAACCGGGGCACGATGGCCAAGTCTGAGCTGTATCCCCAGGTGCGGAAGTGGTATGCTCGGGACCGCGGGGAGACGACACTGCGAGAGGTCCTGGAAGCGGCCCGACTGCCGGTTGCAAGAGTGGCGTAAGCAATAGCTCTTGGCTTTACCCGCTTACCTCCGTCAATACATCCATCCGGTTCCGAACGAGAAGTTGTACCCGTCGGGCCCGCCGGCAAAGTTGAAGGTAAAGATGCTGGAGCGGAGGATTCGAAGCCCGATCCCTCCGCCTCCGCCCACTTTGAGATCCTCGGTGGTCAGGCGAAAGCTTTCGCCCTCGAAGACCCGCCCCGCGTCGACGAACCCGATGAGGGTGATCGCACCCAGATCGCCAAAGGCGATCACATCGTGCCGCACCTCGAGATTGCCGAACAGCACGTGCTCGCCGGTGAGACGCCCCGTGTCCAGAGACCGGTGTGAGTCCTGCCCACCCAGGACCGTGACCTCCCGCTCCCACCCGGGCAGGCGGTACCGAGCATCGAGGCCGGGCGTGCCGCCCATCCCCGAGGCCCCGAGGCGCGCCGCCGCGACGGTGCCCTCCCGGATCGTGAGATAGCCTCGCAGGAGCGTGTACAGGCGGGTGTAGCTGTCTCCGCCGCTCCCCACCTGAGTGCCCGCTTCAAGCAGCACTCCTCGGTGAGGGTTGAACTCGTTGTCCCGGGTATCGTAGATCAGGGCCAGCCGACCGGAGACGTCGGTGTCCTTGAGCTCATCGCCGAAGTCGGTCGCGAAGGTAGATGGCCCGGGCAATGAGGTGTATTCGTCCCGCTCGACCCCACCTAGAAGCGCCACCATGAACGGCGGCCGGAGCAGGCGGGTGAGCTCGACAGTTCCGCCGTAGCGGGTGCGCCGGGTTCGATACAGATACGGTTGAGCTTCGGTTACCGCATCGCGGTTGTTTTCGGTGTCGTTGCCCAACCCGAAGTAACCAAAGCGGGCTTCGCGAGAGGCGCCGGCCCTGGCATTCAGGCGCCAGCCCCGCCACACCAAAGGCGCGCGGAACTCCACATAGCCATGGCGGCTTCCGCTGCTGGCAAACCCTGCCTCGACGTTCAGGGCCGCGGCTGCGGTGACCCGCTCCTCGTACTCGGCGGCCTGGGCGTACCGAACCCGAAAGTTCAGCAGCGGTCCGTCATTCGAGCCACCGGTCAGATAGGGGAAGTAGCTGGTGCGCCAGGGCAAGCTGGTGTCCTCCCCCTGAGCCAGCATCCGTTCGGTGGAAAGCAAGGTCAGGAGCACAAATGGCACCACCCGCCTCACAAGGGCCTCTCGCAGTTGATGGGGCTCAGTGTAACCTCCCTCGGAATGGGCTGGATTGCCTGAGCGCTGCGGGGGATTTAGGCCCCGCCCGAAGCTAAAGTCAACCGAGGGTGGTAACTTTTCGTCTTGCGTCCTTCCTCAGCTAAAGACACCATCGGTTCCGTCTCCAGCGCCGGCCGCGCGGATCAGCGCTGGACCGAGGAGCCGTTCAGCCTGGTGCGTATTCTGGTGGGCACCGTTGTCCTCTTCTGCACGGTGCTCGCCTTGATCCTCGCGTTCGTCACCCGCGACGCGCGAATGCTCGAGCTGGTGGGCGCAGTCTGGGCCATCTATGGTCTGACAGTCGCCTTCCTGTCGGGCGTGCTGGAGCCGGTCATCGACGGATTCTTTCAGCTGCTCGCCAACAGCGGGCTGATGCGGGTGGGCGCGGGGTTTTCCGGAATCGAAACCCTCGCGGTCCGAGGCCATCATCGCGCGGCCGCCGACGCCTACGCCGAGCGAGCCCGAAACCCTGGCGAGCGGATCGAGGCCACACTGCGACGCGCGCAGCTGCTGGCGGAAAACCTGGATGAGCCCGAGACCGCGGCGGCCGAGCTGGATAGCCTTCGGTCGCACCCGCTCTCCAGACGGGACGATTTTCAGGTGGGGCTCGCACTGGTCGATCTCTACGAGCACCACCTCAGGGATCCGGGAAGGGCAATGAGCGAGCTCAGACGACTCATTGACCGATACCCTGCTACTCAGGGCGTTCGGCGTCTGAAGTCGGCGTTGCATACGCTCAAGGCAGAACGGTTCCCCACCGCACCTTCTACCTGAGGCTGTCGAGGACGTTGGCGAAAGATGGCGACTGTAGGCGGATTTGCCTACTCAGTGCTCACAACAGACTGTGTCGGGACACCGCTGAGAGCGAGAGCGTATTTTGGATGTCCATTAATGTGAGAAGGACTCCACAGGTGTGATCCACCGCACAGCGGCGCCTCTGCACTGATCTATACTTGGCCACAGTGAGAGTATTGCTGGACGGCGAACTGCGAGACGTCCGAATAAGCCCCGAGTCCCCTGCTCTGTCGGCCGGACGAGTCATCCACTCCAATGCTTTCGCTGCTATCCCCTTCTAATTCCCCTTCTTTTCTTCATCTCGCTGGGAACGGGCCTCCGGGCCCGTTCCACCCACCTTTTTAGTCACTAGTCGCTAGTCGCGAGTCACTAGTCGTCAGACTTGGGCTAGCACACATTTCGCTTTCACTCGCGACTACCACGCAAAGAAGGATCTCTCCGAACGCCGGAGAGATCCTTCAGTGCTTTCAGCAGTAGGATGCTGTTGGCTTAGTCGCTGGCGCTACCGCCGAGGCCAATCGAGACGCCGAGGGAGGCGACCAGGTCGTTCTGGAAGTCATCGCCGCCGCCGAAGTCACCATTGTAGAGGTAATCCTCGAGATCGATCCGGAAGCCAATCCGGTTGTCGTCACCACCGCCGAAGCGGAAGCCGAGACCGAGGACGCCACCGAAGTCGGTGCTGCTCGCGTCATTGTCGAACGGGTCGCTGCCCCGCGACAGCAGGGCGGGACCGCCGGCCACATAGAAGCCGACGCTGTTGCTTACCGGCGAGAGTGCCAGCAGCAGCCGGCCGCTAGCCAGGAGCAGATCGGTATTGCCATTGTTGATGTCATCGCCGATTTTGGCCGGCGAATAACCACCAGTGGCTTCGAAGCCGAGCGAGCCGGATCCCCAGAAGGTAAGCCGGGCTCCACCGACCGCGCTGGCGTCACGATTGATGTCCTGACCCAGGGAGCCGATCGAGTTGCTCGTCGGGACGTATGCGCCGATCCATGGGGTCAGCTCTACGCCACCTTGTGCGGCGGCAGGGCTGGCCGTCGTGGTCGCAAGCACTGCCACTGCGACCAACCCCGGAATCAGTGCATTCAGCTTACGCATCGACATACACACTCCTTGGTAGAGTCAGAAGCTGAGATGGTCACGGAAGTTGGCGCCAGCTAGACGCACACCTCCGCAGGCCGGGCAGCTCCCGGCACCCGAAGGATCGCCGGCGAGGGGGGAAACCGCTGTGAAGCGAGTGAGGCCAGAATTGTGAACCGAGTCACCAGGCCGCAGTGACCCAACTGGGGGAAAAGACTGAGGGCGGCTCCGCAAGCGAAGCCGCCCCCGTCGTTTACTCGTGGCCAGCCCGGATTTACTTGCCCAGGGTCCCCAAACCGAGGAGCGGAATTCCCACCCCGAACGAAAGGTGAATATCGTTCTGGGTCTTTACCTCATCCGCGGGGCCGAAGCCGGGAATTTCGGCGCGCGGCTTGTAGATGTAGTCCTCGGCGCTCACCTGGAGCCGGACCAAACTGCCCAGCCGGAACCCCGCCGTGGCACCCACGGTGCCGCCGATGTCGGTCTTGTTCTCGACATCAGCATAGAAGGCACCGCTCCGATTCACCACGCCCACGCCACCAGTCACCATGAGGCTGAGCGGGCTTGTGGTCGGAATGACATGGTAGCTGATCCGGCCGCTTCCGGTGAACACATTGGCGTCCTCGCTCTGGTCGCCGAACCCCGTCGCGGTCACCCTCAGGTCACTCGGCGCATAGGCCCCAGTGAACTCCAGGCCCAGGCGATTGCTCATCTGGACACCGAGCCGGCCGCCCACCGTGAAACTGATCTCCTGCTTGAACTCTTCACCGCTGGCGGCCTTCACCAGCTCAGTGGTCGGAACGTATACGCCGATGTTGGGGGTGATGCTGATCCGCTGCGCCAGCACAGGATGAGCCGATGCCAGCAGGGTACCGCCCACCAACAACACGCGAGCTACCCACGCGGTGCCACGCATTGAGCCTCCAATTGAGTGTGAGGAACGGGTTCGATGTCGACCAGCACCGACGGCCCTCACGGGCAAGATCCGTGCAGTTCGGTGCCTGTCCCTATGTTGCTGTCACTTAAGGATTTGGGCGTCCAGCAGAGAACCGGTGGCTGGAGCACTGAGAGGGTTTTTAGCGGGTTGCGAGGCTAGTCTTCCCGGCGGACCTCCCGGGCCGCCTTGTCGTCACGCAGACCGAGAAACCGGGGATGGCGCAGCAGTCCGGCCGAAGTCCATTCGGAGAAGCCGATTTGCCCGACGAGCTTGGGAGTAACCCACTGAATGTCGCCGGCTGGAGCGGGACCTTCCGAGAACGGTGAAACCGACCGATGCAGCGGTACCAGCCGCTGGTGAAGATGTTCCAGCGTCCTTCGGTCGTAACCGGTCCCCACCTTGCCGGCATAGCGGAGCGCCTTTCCATCGTAATACCCCACCAGCAGAGCACCCAGACGTTCGCGGGAGCCTTGAGGCGCGGTGTAGCCCCCAATCACGAACTCCTGCTGCCGGACGCATTTCAGCTTGAGCCAGTCAGTCGACCGCGCGCTCAGGTACCTGGAATCGGCGCGCTTGGCCAGAATGCCTTCGGCTCCCCGAGCACATGCGTCGCGCAGCATGGCCGCCGAGCCGGTAGTGCGATGAGGAGTGAATCGGATGGGGTCGTCGAACCAGACCACGTCACGCAGCACCGCCTTGCGATCGACCAGCGGCAGCCCCGTGAGATCGACTCCCTCGTAGAACAGGCAGTCGAACAGGTACAGATAAATGGGGACCTGGCTCCGCCGCGCTCGCACCGGATCCCGCAGCTGCATCCGCTGTTGCAGCCGCGCGAAGCTGGTCTCACCTCGCTCGTCGAATGCCACGATTTCGCCGTCCAGCACGGCATCGCCTCGCATTGCGGTCTCCAGCGCCTCCACCAGCTCCGGATAGGCTCCGTTCAGCGGCTTTCGGTTCCGGGAAAAGATTCGCACCGCGCCACCGGTCCCATAGATGAGGGCGCGCACACCGTCGAGCTTGGGCTCGTATACCCATTTGCCCTGGGTGGGCAAAGCCTCGGTCAGAGTGGCCAGCATGGGAGGAATCCAGGATGGCTGGGTCCGGTAGCGCAGTGCGCCCGGCGCGGTCTTGACCAAAGCCTTGAGGGCGCGGGTCACCCGGCGCTCCGCTGCTCCAGCATGGCTCCCAGATCCTGCTTGGAACGCAGGATGTCGGCCCAGGGGTCGCCCTGCTCCTCCAGGACCGGGGGAACGGTGCGTAGAGTGAAATCGGTGGGATAAATCCGCTCCAGCTCATCCCAGGTCACCGGCATCGACACCGTTCCCAGCGGATGGCGGCGGGGACAGAGGATGCTCGAGAGCGACTTCCCCCGGGAGTTCTGGTTGTAGTCGAAGAAGATCTTTCCGGTGCGCCGTACCACCGCCCATTCCAGGGTCACCTCTTTGGGCCACTGCTGCAGGGCGTACCGCCCGATCGTCTCGGCGATGTTTCTGGAGGCGTCGTAATCAAACTTTCTCACGATCGGCAGATACAGATGCAGTCCCGTGCGTCCCGAAGTCTTGACGAAGATCTCGAAGCCGAGCGTGCCGAGTAGATCGCGCAGCCGCAGGGCCAGATCCCGGGTCTGCTTGAACGCCTTTCGGTGCAGCTCCGGCTCTTCCCCCTTCGCCTCTTTCCCCGAGTAGAGATAGGGATCGAGGTCGAAGACGACGAAATCGGGGTAGTTGAGCACCGACCTTTCCAGATTGGCCTCGGAGCCGGTGAACTGCTTGCTCCGGCCCCGCGCGTCCGGCGCGGTGTCGACCCGAGAGAACCAGGGATGCAGCTCCAGGCCGCCCATCTGAGCCAGGAACAGAAGGGTTGGCAGGTTCTCACAGATGAGGTAGCTGCCGTCGCCCTCGTTGTGGCTGGAGTAGATGCTGACGGTGCGGGCAAACGGAGGCGGCTTCTCCCAATGCTTCTGGTAGAAACTCTTGCCGGCGATGCCGTCAGGATAGCGAGTAGTGAACATCGGCCGCCCCCGGAGGTGGGGAAGCAGCCAGGGGGAGACCTGAGTGAGGTAGCGAAGCAGGTCGCGCTTGGTGAGCGCCCGGTTGCGACCCGAGGCAGGCCAGAGGGCCTTGTCCAGATTGGTGACGGGAAGCTCGGCTCCGTCGATGGCCAGCACCATTTTGGTTTCGCGTGCGTCGAGCTGCTCGAGCACGCTGTTGACCAGGGTGCTGACCTGGCTCATCCAACCTTCCGTGGGCGCTTAGCCGGACGCGACGCACGGGTGCGGGCTCGAGCCGGAGGTTTGGGCTTGGCGGCTTGCTTCTTGGCGGCCTCGACGCTGCGCTTGAGCGCGTCGGCCAGATCGATGACCCGAGTCTCCCGGGCGGGCGGCGCGGAAACCACCTCTTTGCCTTCCAGCTTCGCCTCGATCAGCTCGGCCAACGCCTCCCGGTAGTGATCGCGGTACTCGCTGGGATCGAACGGCTTGCGGAAGATGTCGATCAGCGTGAAGGCCATCTCCAGCTCCCGGTCGGTGATCTTCACACCGCTCAGGTCCGTCCCCCGCTCCTGCCGGATCTCGTCCGGATAGTAGAGCGTCTCCAGCATGATGGTGCCGTCGTGAGAGCGGAGAGCGCAGAGCTGCTCCTTCTTGCGGATCGTGATCGTGGCAATGGCGGTGAGGCCGCGCTTCTCCAGGGCCTTGATCAGCAGAGCGTAGGCCTTCTCCCCCCGGTCGGTGGGCTCTAGGTAATAGCTCCGCTCGTAGAAGACCGGATCGATCTCCTTCTCCTCCACGAACGCACTCAGCTCGATGGTGTGCTTGCTGGGGAGCGGAAGCCGCTCGAAGTCCTCGTCGGTAAGGACCACATATTGGCCCTTAGCGTACTCGTAGCCCCGGGCAACCTCGTTCCAGGGTACGTCGACCTCATCGGTGGGGCACCAGCGGCGTTGCTGGAGACGGGTCCCGTCCTTCGCGTGCAAGAGATGAAACGATATGTCCTTGCTCTCTGTCGCCCCGAACAGCTTGACCGGGATACTGACCATCCCGAAGCTGATGGAGCCACTCCATATCGCTCGCGCCATCCTGGCCCCCTGGCAGATTCGTCCGACGGAGTTTTTCCACACGCCGACGCCGTTATCCACAGGTTTATCAACATAAGTTGTTGATAAACAAGGAGTTACAACGCTGGATTATCAGCCGTTTAGGAGACGGTTGCTGTGGGATGAGTCACACGGGTGTCTAGCGTCGAGCGGGCCGAATGGCTTTGCTGCGGGCGGGACCCACCATCCGCGACCGCAGTGAATCGGCACTGGGGATTCGCGGGACCGACAAGTCGATGGAATCCGGAGCCGGTTCGATGGGTGCGGACCCGCTCTCGGCCGCGGGGCTGGTTCCGCCGAAACTGGGGGCAGTCGGACGAGCGTGGGTCGGTTCGGTCAGCTCCTCGAGGTTAACCGGCGCCGTGGTAGGCTGGGAGCCGGGAAGCACCGGCACCATGGCGGCGCTATTGGGCAGGCTGACCCGGTTCATCGACTCGGTAGGGACAGTGATCAGGTGCCGTTGAGCCTGTATGATTGCCGGCATCTCGGAGCGGGAGAACAATGGAGCTGAAAGGACCCATTGGGCTCCGCCGATGAGCAGTGCGCCCACCAGTGCAATTCGGAGCTGGCGGCGAGGCTTGCCCGGCCGGCGGCTCCGCTTGGACTTCGGCTGCTCCGAGCCCGTTTTCTTTTTGGTAACCGGCGCCTGCCGGGCGGCAGGCTCGGGGGACGGGACGAATGCTGATGCCGGGGGCTCTGTGTCGGCGGGCCGCTGCAGCTTCAGTGAGGAGAGCGCCTTGACCGGTGGACCGGCCACCAGTGCCGCCTGGCTGAGCTCCATCGAGACGGCCACCTTGTAATGGGGATGAAACTGGATCGGCAGCCACCGGCTCGATGCGTTGTGCCAGATGTGCGCGCGAGAAGTGATCACCCCTCGCTTGATGGCGACTGCCAGCTCTTCGATCGATCGAAAAACGGTTTCTTCGCCGGGCGAGAGCTCGATACGGTACATGCACACCCCATACGGCGAAGAGGTTCGACCGAAACAGCGGAGTGAGAGATCCGGAGGGCACGCAACTTTCGCGCTCGCGTCCGATGCACTTTCCTTCATGTCGCGCTGGCAGTCACGCCGACGCTGCAATGCGTGTGACTCATGCGGATGGAGATGCCGCGACACAATTACTTGGATTGGTGGCGAGCTCGAATTCAGCCTGCGCAATTCTGCAGCTTGCCTCCCAGGCAGAGACAAGATCCTTCGTCTGAGCCCGACGCCGAGAGGAAATGGTCTGGTAGATTGCCACGAAAGTAGGGAAGCGTGCTGCCAAAGCTTGCGTTGGTTCAGGGCTTTTTCTACGTCGCAACCGGCCTCTGGCCGCTCGTCCACATCGGCAGCTTTCAGATGGTGACCGGCCCCAAAACCGATCTCTGGCTGGTGAGAACTGTCGGCGTGTTAGTGATGGTGATCGGAGCCGTCCTGCTCTTGGCTTGGCGCAGTCGAAGGATCACTCCCGAAGTGACACTGCTCGCGACCGGTAGTGCGCTCGGCCTCGCCTCGATCGATCTGATCTACGCACTTTCCGGCACCATCTCGTCGGTGTATCTGGTCGATGCAATCGCAGAGCTAATACTGGTAGCGCTGTGGCTGGCGGGATGGCGGCGCCATGGCTGATTCCGAACTCTCCGATGTCCTCCTCCGCGCGGAGAACGTGACCAAACGCTACAGCGCGACAGTGGCGCTGGATCGGGTTTCACTCGCGGTTGGTCGAGGAGAATGCGTAGCGCTGGTGGGCGAGAGTGGGTCCGGTAAGACGACCCTCCTTCGGTGTTTCAACCGGCTGGTCGATCCCGATGAGGGCCGGGTTCTGGTCGATAGCACCGACGTGGCTCAGCTCGATGCCATTCGATTGCGGCGCCGGATAGGGTATGTGCCGCAGGATGGAGGGCTGCTTCCCCACTGGAAGGTCCAGCGCAACGTGGAGCTGGTGCCCTGGCTCAGGGAAGTCGCCGGTGCGCGCGAGCTGGCAACGGAGTCGCTCCAGCTGGTGGGTCTCGAACCGGAGGCCTTCGCCGATCGGTGGCCAAGGGAGCTCTCGGGCGGGCAGCGCCAGCGCGTGGCGGTGGCCCGCGCTCTCGCGGCCAAACCGGACGTGGTACTCCTCGACGAGCCGTTTGGGGCGCTGGACGCCATCACCCGGGCTGATCTGCAGGCCACGTTCCGGGCCATCCGGCAAGGGCTCGGTGTCACGGCGGTACTGGTGACGCACGATCTCAACGAGGCCTTCCTCCTGGCCGATCGTGTCGTTGTGCTGCGACAGGGTCGGGTAGAGCAATCGGCCCCACCGCGGGAGCTGCGCGACGCACCGGCCACCGAGTATGTGAGCCGGCTGCTGCAACGAGCTCAGGTGCTCCCGATGTGACCACAATTTTTCTGCTCACCCTGTTTCTGGCGGGCGGGCCGCGACCCCTCGTCATCGCCTCCAAGCCGTTCGGCGAGTCGTACCTGCTGGCGGAGATGTTCTCCCAGCTCTTGGAGGCCCGTGGCTTCCAGGTGGAGCGGCGTCCCGGGCTCGGCGCCACCGAGATTGCCTTCCAGGCGCTCCGCACCAATCGCATCGACGCGTATCCCGAGTACACCGGCACTGGCCTGCTGGCGATACTCGGCGGGCAACCCAGCAGCGACCCGCGACAGGTGTATCGCCAGGTGGCCACGGAGTTTCGCCGCCGGTATGGCGCCCGCTGGCTGCCGCCTCTGGGTTTTCAGAACACCTACGCCATAGCCGTGCGGCGCGAGACCGCCCGGCAATACGGTTTGGCGACTCTGAGTGATCTGGCCCGGGTCTCCAGCTCGTTACGGGCGGGTCTGACCCCCGACTTCATCGGACGCCCCGACGGTCTTCCCGGTATTGCCAAGGCGTATCGAATCCGGTTTCGCGAGGTGCGTGCTCTGCTTCCGGCGGTGAAATACCAGGCGCTCGCGGCCGGCGAAGTAGATGTGATCGACGGCTACTCCACCGATGGGTTCATAGCTCGCTACGATCTCGTGGTGCTGGAAGACGACCGGCGCTTCTTTCCTCCCTACGAGGCCGCGGCGCTGGTCAGCGCTGCTTTTGCCCGCGATGTCCCCGGCGGGGTTGCGGCCCTGACCGAGTTGAGCGGCCTGCTGACCGAGCAGAGCATGCGTCAATACAACCGTCGAATCGAGGTCGACGGCGTGCCGGTGGCCCGCGTTGCGGCGGCTGCGCTGCTGAGCCTGGGTCTCACCGGACAAACTGCCCGGGAGCGTGACACCCGCCGAGCGACATCGGGCTTTCTGGGATATCTCTGGGATGAGCGGGAGGGAATTGCCCGGATGACCCTTCGCCACCTGCTGCTGGTGGCCGTATCGCTGGTGGGGGCTATCGTCGTTGCTCTGCCACTCGGTCTTGCGCTGGAGCGGGGGCGGGCATCGGCCGAGCCGGTCATACGGGGAGTCGGCTTGCTCCAGACCCTTCCCAGCATCGCCCTGCTCGCATTCATGATCCCGCTGCTGGGCATTGGTGTTGTGCCGGCCCTGGTGGCCCTGTTCCTCTACTCGCTCTATCCCATTCTGCGGAACACGTACACCGGGGTTCGCGATGCCGCGCCTGAGGCGGTGGGGGCCGCCTGGGCCTTGGGAATGACTCCGCGACAGATCCTCCGCTATGTCCGCCTGCCTCTGGCCGCACCGGTTATCATGGCTGGAATCCGGACCGCGGCCGTTATCAATGTAGGTACCGCCACGCTGGCGGCCTTCATCGGTGCGGGCGGGCTGGGCGACCTCATTGCCTCGGGGCTGGCGCTGTCGGATAACCGGATGATTCTTTCGGGGGCGCTGCCGGCGGCATTACTGGCTCTGGCAGTAGACGGCTTGCTCGGCCGGTGCGAGCGGCTGCTGGCGCCGGGCGGATAACCTCTTACTCTGAAATTGTCGTGCGACTACAGCCCTTCCGTGCTTTGCGGCCGGTTCCCGAGCTCGCTTCCCGGGTTGCTTCCGTTCCCTACGACGTGGTGGACCGGCGCGAGGCCGCCGAGCTGGCCCGGGGAAATCCTCAGAGTTTCCTCCACGTCGGCCGCTCCGATATCGACCTGCCGGAAGGAACTGACCCCCATGATCCCCGGATCTACAGCCAGGCTCGGAGCGCGCTGGATCGGTTGATCGCTGAAGGGGTGCTGATCCGGGATCCGGAGCCCACCCTGTACCTGTACCGCCAGGTCATGGACGAGCGCACCCAGATCGGTATCGTCGCCTGCGTGCACGTCGACGACTACGAGACCGATGTCATCCGCAAGCACGAGAAGACCCGACCCGACAAGGAAGACGACCGCACCCGGCACGTGCTCACCCTCAACGCCCACGCCGAGCCCGTCTTCCTGGCCTATCGGCCACAGAAGGAGATCGCCTCGGCCTTAGAGTGGCTGCTGAGCTCGAGACCACTCTACGACTTTACCAGTGCCGATGGGGTCCGGCACACGGTCTGGCGAGTCCCCGATGGCGGCAGGATTGTGGAGCAGTTTCGGTCGGTCCCTCACGCATACGTGGCCGATGGCCATCATCGCTCGGCCAGTGCGTGGCGGGCAGGGAAGGAGCGCCGGGCCGGCAATTCTCGGCATCGAGGCACCGAGGAGTACAACTGGTTTCTCGCGGTTCTGTTCCCCGCCGACCAGCTGACCATCATGCCGTACAACCGGGTTGTCCGAGACCTGGCCGGAAAGACCCCGGATCGGGTGCTCGAGGAGCTGGGGCGAATTGGTCGGCTGACTCCCACCAATGATCCCACCCCAGGCCGGGCGGCGAGCTTCGGGATTTACCTCGGGAGGAGGTGGTACCGGCTCGATCTGGAGAGCAAGTCCATCGACCACCGTGATCCCATTCGATCGCTCGATGTCTCGTTGCTCCAGGATCGGGTTCTGGGCCCGGTACTGGGCATCGGCGATCCGCGGACCGACCAGCGGATCGATTTTGTCGGCGGCATCCGCGGTACTGGGGAGCTGGAGCGCCGGGTGGATTCGGGTGAGATGGCCATCGCATTCAGCTTGTTCCCCACCACGATGGAGCAGCTCATGGCTGTCTCTGATGCCGGAGCCGTCATGCCTCCCAAGAGCACCTGGTTCGAGCCCAAGCTTCGGAGTGGGTTGTTTGTGCATGAGTTGGATTGATGAGGGTCGAACGTCTAGGGTCGAGAGTCGAGAGCGAGGCGTAGGGCTGGAACCTCACTGTCCTAGACCCTAGACTCTAGACTCTCGACAAACGCGTATACGGAGCTGGAATGAAGGTTCTAATCGCCGACAAGTTCGAGAAGGTCGGGATCGACGGACTCAAAGAGTTGGGCTGTACGGTGATCTCGGAGCCCGAGGTGAAAGCCGAAGGCCTACCGGATTTGATCCGCAGGGTGGACCCCAACATCCTCATCGTTCGCAGCAAGAAAGTGAGCGCCGATGCCCTGCGTGCCGGCACCGCCTTGACCCTGGTGATTCGAGCCGGAGCGGGGATCGACACCATCGACGTCCAGGCCGCGTCCGACCTCGGCGTTTTCGTCTCCAACTGCCCGGGGAAGAACTCCATCGCGGTGGCCGAGCTGGTCATGGGCCTCCTCCTCAGCTGCGACCGACGGATTCCGGACCAGGTAGCGGATCTGCGTCAGGGTAAGTGGAACAAGGCGGAGTACTCCAAGGCTCGTGGCCTCCATGGCCGGACGATGGGGATCGTGGGACTGGGGCAGATCGGGCGGGAAGTCGCCCGCCGCTCGCGGGCCTTCGGCATGCGGGTCGTGGCCTGGTCCCGGAACCTCACCCACGAGGATGCCGACCGCCTGGATCTGGTCTATGCCCAGACCCCGCTCGATGTCGCCCGCCACGCCGATGCGATCACGATCAATGTGGCCGCCACCGCGGAAACGAAGCATCTGGTAAACGCGGAGTTCCTGGCGGCCATGAAGTCCGGCGCGTATCTCATCAATACCTCGCGCGGATCGGTGGTGGATGAAGCCGCTTTGGTGCAGGCTATCCGCGAACGAGGCATTCGGGCCGGCCTGGACGTGTTTCAGAACGAGCCCGCGCCGAGCAAGGGCGAATTTTCCTCAGCGATTGCCCAGACCCCCGGAGTCTACGGCACTCATCACGTGGGTGCCTCGACCGACCAGGCCCAGGTTGCCATTGCTCATGAAGTGATCCGCGTCGTTCAGTCATTCAAGACCACCGGTGAGGTTCCCAACGTGGTAAACCGGCTGGCCCGATCCTCCGCCACCCACGTGCTCACCATCCGACATCGGAATCGTCCGGGGGTGCTGGCCCACGTGTTCGGGGTGCTTGCCGGAGCATCCATCAACGTGGAAGAGGTCGAGAATATCATCTATCACGGCGCTCAGGCCACCCTGGCGCGGATCCACCTCGACGGACAACCGGAGGCCGGCGCCCTGGCTCGGATCCGCGATGGCAATCCGGACATCATCAGCGCGGAACTGAGCGCCATCAACGGCAAGCAGCCCTGACCCCGACTCCGACTATGACTACCGATCGCATCTTCAACTTCAGCGCCGGACCCGCCGCCCTTCCCGAGGCCGTCCTCCACCGGGCTCAGGAGGCCATCTGGAATGTCGCCGGAAGTGGTATTGGCATCATGGAGCACAGCCACCGGGGCAAGGTCTTCGACCGGATCATCGCCGAGGCCGAGGAGTCCTGTCGCAACCTGGCCGGCATTCCAGATAACTACCGGGTTCTCTTTCTGCAGGGCGGGGCGTCACTCCAGTTTGCCATGGTGCCGATGAATCTGCTTGGCCCCGACCGCACTGCTGATTACTTGGTCACCGGCGTCTGGTCCCAGAAGGCGGTCAAGGAAGCCAAGCCTATCGGCAAGGTGCACATCGCGGTCTCCAGTGAGAGCACCAACTTCGACCGCATCCCCCAGCCGAGCGAGATCCGGTACTCCCCGAGCCCGGTCTACGTCCACATCACCACCAACAACACGATCTTCGGCACCCAGTGGAAGACGGAGCCGCCGGTTCCCAGCGGCGTTCCCCTGATTGCAGACACGTCCAGCGACATGTACAGCCGGCCGATCGACATCCGGAAATACGGGCTGATCTACGCCGGTGCGCAGAAGAATCTCGGCCCGTCCGGGGTGGTGCTGGTGATCATTCGCGACGACCTGATCGAGGCCGGAGCCAAGAACCTGCCCACCATGCTGCAATACCGCACTCATGCCGCCGAGAACTCGCTCTACAACACCCCGCCTACCTTCGGGATCTACTTCATGGGCGAGGTGTTCAAGTGGATTCAGTCCCAGGGCGGTCTCTCTGCCATGGCGGAGCACAACGAGTCGAAGGCCCGGCTGCTCTACGACTACCTCGACAGCAGCGATTTCTTCCGCGGTACCGTCCAGCGGGACAGCCGCTCGCTCATGAACGTCTGCTTCCGGGCTCCCACTGAGGAGCTGGAAACCAAGTTCATCAACGAAGCCACCAAGCGGGGCCTCGACGGGCTCAAGGGACATCGCTCGGTCGGCGGCATGCGAGCCAGCATTTACAACGCCTGCCCCCCTGCAGCCGTTGAAGCGCTGGTCCGGTTCATGAAGGAATTCGAGCGCGCCAATCGAGCCGAAGCAGCGCGGACCTGAGCCGGTAATGCTGCACAGCATCTGCCTCACTCTCCTCCTCTGCTCGGCCCCGGTCTTTGCCGACACCACCGTCGCGTTCGTCGACGTCACGGTCATTCCAATGGACCGGGAGCGCACGCTTCCCCACAGTACTGTGCTGGTCCAGCGCGGTCGGATCGTACAGGTCGGACCCGCCAAGGAGGTCGCCGTTCCCGCGGGAGCAGTGCAAGTGGACGGCCGGGGCAAGTTTCTGATCCCCGGCCTGGCGGAGATGCATGCCCATATCCCCGGTGGCCAGGCGAGCAGCATCACGATGCAGCAGACCCTGTTCCTCTATGTGTCAGGCGGCATCACTACCATTCGGGGAATGCTGGGCCACCCGCGTCATCTCCAGCTCCGGGCCCAGGCTGCCAACCCCAATGTCATCAGCCCCTGGATCTATACCTCCGGCCCCTCATTCAATGGCAACACTGTTCCCACGGTGCAATCGGCCCTCACCAGGGTCGCCGAGCAAAAGGAAGCGGGCTACGACTTCATCAAGATCCACCCCGGGATCAAGCGGGAGGTGTTCGACTCGCTGAGTGCGGCAGCGCAACGAGCGGGCCTTCGCCTGGCCGGGCACGTCCCCCTGGAGGTGGGGCTTCAGCGTGCCCTCGAGGTGCCCTACGCCAGCATCGACCATCTGGACGGCTACGTCGAAGCCATGGTCCGCGCTGATTCACCGCTCGGTCCAGCGGAGTCCCAGTTCTTCGGACTCAACTTGGGAGAGCATCTGGACCAATCGCGAATGGCGTCGCTGGTAGAGGCGACGAAAGCGGCTGGGGTCTGGAATGTCCCGACCCAGACACTGATGGAGAACCTGGGTCCAGACGTGAGCGCTGAGGCTCTGGCGCGGCGGCCGGAGATGCGGTTTGTGCCGCCAGACGTGCTCGCCGGGTGGGCTCAGGAGAAGGGCTCCATCTTGAGGGAGGCGGGCGCCTCGGCCGAATCAGCCCGGGAAACGCTCGAAGTCCGGCGCAAGCTGATCCGGGCCTTGCACGCTGGGGGGGCGGGACTGCTCCTGGGGTCGGATGCACCGCAGATCTACAACGTGCCTGGCTACTCGATTCACCGAGAGCTCGAGGCCGTGGTCGCGGCAGGGCTGACACCGTATCAGGCGCTGGAGACCGGGACCCGCAATGTGGCGGTGTTCTTTGGAACGCTGGCGGAGAGCGGGACGATCGAAGTCGGGAAGCGGGCCGACCTGGTTCTGCTCGAGGGCAATCCCCTCAGCGACATCCGGAATACTTCGCGTCGGGCCGGAGTAATGCTCCACGGGCGCTGGCTCTCCAAAGACGCCATCGAGAGCCGGCTCGCGGCCATCGCCAAAGCTGCGAGGAACTGATCAGACTGTAGCCAGGGACTTAACCAGCTCGGCGTTGGTGCGGTTGCGCTTGAGGTCGGTGAGCAGGTCATTCATGGCGTTGATCGGCGTCATCCCTCCGAGCCGCTGACGCAAGACTCGTGATGCGGCCAGCGTGTCTCCGTCCAGGAGGAGCTCCTCCCGCCGAGTAGCGCTGGCTACCAGATCGATCGCCGGGAAGATCCGCCGTTCCGCCAGCTCCCGGCTCAGCACCAGCTCGCTGTTGCCGGTTCCCTTGAACTCCTCGAAGATCACCTGATCCATTTTGCTGCCGGTGTCTACCAGCGCAGTGGCGATGATCGTCAGTGAGCCGCCGCCCTGTGCCGGATCGATTCGCCGCGCGCTGCCCAGGAATCGCTTGGGTTTCTCCAGGGATTGGGCATCGAGTCCCCCCGACAGGGTTCGGCCGGTGCCCTTCTCCACCGTGTTGTAGGCACGCGCCAGCCGGGTGAGCGAATCCACGATCAGCACCACGTCCTGTCCCAGCTCCACCCGCCGCCGGGCCCGCTCGAGGGTGAGCTCCGCGAGAGAGACGTGCTGCTGGGCGGGATTGTCGAAGCTGGAAGCGATTACCTCGCCTACGCCTGCCGCCTCCATCTCGAACACCTCCTCGGGACGTTCGTCGACCAGGAGAATGAACAGGTCGGCGGTGGGATAATTCGCGCTCACCCCCTGGGCGATGGACTGCAGCACCATCGTCTTGCCGGCTTTGGCCGGAGCGACGACCAGCGCCCGCTGACCCTTGCCCAGCGGGCAGAGAAGGTCGATGACCCGATTGGTGTACTCGGATTCCGACCCGCCCGTTCCGTTGCTTTCCAGCCGGAGCTGCTCGTTGGGGTGCATCGCGGTCAGCCGACTGAACTCCGGCCTCTGGCGCAGCTCCTCCGGTGTCTTCCCGTGGATGGTCGTGACGGTCTGGAGCGAGGGGCCTTTGCCTTTCCCGCCCGGTCGGGTCGAGCCGTCGATCTCATCACCGGTCCGAAGTCCGCAGCTGCGGATGAGCCGGTCGCCCACATGGACGTCGCCCCGCACCGGGAGATAGCTCGCCTCCCTCCGGCGCAGGAATCCGCTGCCTCTCCCGGTGAGCTCGAGTACGCCGAGCATCAACCGGTGGCCGCGGCCACGGAGCTCTTGATTCGGTGCAGGATGGCGGTCAGTCCCTGGGTGCGGGTCATGCCGAGCGTCTCACTGAGTCCCAATTGGTCGAGCAGGTCCATCGGGAGCTGCGCGACCGCATCCGGACTTGCCCCCTCGAGGGTGCGGGCCAGCATCGACACAAAGCCCCGCACCGTAGGCGCTTCCCGGGGGATGTCGGCATAGAGGTGGACCCGTCCCTGATCGACCTCGACAAAGAGGTACACCGTGGTCTGGCACTCATTTACACGGTTGTGGCCCAGTGCCTTCTCGGCCTCGAACCGAGCCGGTAAGGGCGGAAGCTTGTTGGAGTAATCGAGGAGGGTCTGGAGCCTGGTTTGGCGGTCCACCGCCTTGAAGCGGGGAATGAGGTTGTCCAGGCTCGGCATTGAAGTACTCGTCGAGAATGTTCTTCCTAAGAAGCTGGCACAGTCCCGCCGCTTAGGCTATCCCTCCTTTCTTCCTGCCGCAGGATCTGCCGCTTCCGCTCGACTCCCCACCGGTAGCCGCCCAAATCCCCGGACTCCCGAACTGCCCGGTGGCAAGGGATGACCAGCGCCAGGCGATTGCTGGCGCAGGCGCGAGCCACTGCCCGAGCAGCTGCTGGCTTTCCCAGCTCGCGGGCGATGACCTGATAGGACCGGGTCTCGCCGGCAGGAATGCGGCGCAAGGCTTCCCAAACCTGCCACTGGAAGGCAGTGCCCTGGACATCCAGCGGAGGCGCTCTCTCCTCGCCGCCGGACATCTGGTCCATGACCTGGCTGGCGTACTCCTTGAGCTCGCCGTCAGTCGCTTCCAGGACGGCCGCGGGATACTCCTGCCGAAGTGAGGCTTCCAGGCCCGACGCGTCGTCGCCCAGCATCACGGCACAGAGCCCCCGGTCGGTAGCCGCGACCAGAACCTGACCCAGAGCGTTCGGGACCACCGCGTACTTGATGTGCATCCCGCGGCCCCCCTTCCGATAACGTCCGGGAGTCATGCCCAGCCGCGCCTGCGCATGCTCGTATGCCCGGCTGCCGGAGCCGTATCCGGCTTCATAGGTCGCCCGGCTCACCGTATCGCCGTTCTTGAGCCGGGACTTCATCCGCTCCAGCCGCAGCGCACTGGCGTAGGTCTTGGGGCTGACTCCGACCAGCCGCTTGAAGGTGCGCTGCAGATGATAGGGACTCATCTTCGCGATCTGGCCCAGCCGCTCCAGGGTGACTTTTTCATCCGGATGGCGGTCGATGTATTCCCGCGCAGCAAGGATCTGGCGTGCCGCAGAAGTCTGGCCGTTCCGGGGCTCACAGCGCCGGCAGGGACGATATCCGCCGGCCTCGGCAGCGTCCGGCGTATCGAAAAAGCTGACCCGGGCACGCAACGGGCGACGGGAGGGACAGGAAGGCCGGCAATAGATCCCGGTGGAGGCGACGGCGTATACGAATTCCCCGTCCCGGAGCGAGTTCCGGGTCAGGACGGCCTCCCATTTTGCCTCGTCAGCAACCTGTATCACGGTGTCCTGGTTTAGCATAGGCGATTCTGGCAATAGCTCACCGACGGCAACTCCAGTGGGCGCAATGATGTTAGCATCGCCGCTCAGGGAGCACTACCCGGTTCTTGCGCTCGAAGTTACAGAGCGGAACCGGGTTATCCCGGAGCGCGTTACCACTCCATGGGCAGCAGCGCTCGCGGAGCGGCGGATTCCGCCGTATATCATAGGCAGAGCTTCATGAACAACCTACCCGGACGGGTACGCGACCCATGACCGCCATATCCACCACCCGTCCAGTTGATCGCTATTCCATTGCGAGAAGTCTGGAAGAGGCAAGGTCCCGCACCTTCCTGCTCCTCGAGCCACTGAGTGATGAGGAGCTGCGGACTCAGCACGATCCGCTGATGAGTCCCATCCTCTGGGATCTGGGACACATCGCGCACTTCGAGGAGCTCTGGCTGACTCACAACCTCGATGGTCCCATCGAGTTCGTGGAAATGCCCGGCCTCTTCAATCCCTTCGAGCATCCCCGGAGCGAGCGGGGCACGCTTCCCCTGCCCGACCTGGTTCATTGCCGCGAAGTCATGGCCGAGATTCGCCGGCGCGTGCTCGACCGTTTGTCTCCGGCGGACCTCGATTCCAACAACCCACTGCTCCGCGACGGGTACGTGTATCAGATGGTGCTGCAGCACGAATACCAGCACAACGAGACCATTCTCCAGACCCTCCAGCTGAAGCAGGGAGCGCTCTACCGGCCCAGCCGGCGGTTCGAGATCCCGCCGGCTCGAAAGGCAGGGGGCAAGAGTGATTCGATGACGCTCTTTCCCGGTGGCGTGGTGGAGATCGGAACCGACGACCGGGCCGCTGCCTACGACAATGAACGAAGCCGTCACCCGGCTCTCCTGGAGCCTTTCTGGATCGATGTGAACCCGGTGACCAACGGTGACTTCGAGCGCTTCATCGAGTCCGGCGGTTACCGCTCCCGGGAACTCTGGTCCGACGCCGGGTGGGCCTGGCTTCAGGAATCCGGAGTCCAGGCGCCGAAGTATTGGACCCGGCTCGACGGCAGCTGGAACGCCCGGAGCATGGATCGAAGCGGTCCGGTCGCGCCCGATCACCCGGTCTCTCACGTGTGTTACTACGAGGCTGAGGCCTATGCTCGTTTTGCGGACAAGCGCCTTCCCACCGAGTTCGAGTGGGAAGCAGCAGCGTCATGGGACCCGGCTACCGGCACCAAGCGGATCTATCCCTGGGGGGAGGAGTTGCCGACACCGGATCTCGCCAACCTCGATCAACTGAGTTTCGGGACCGCCCCGGTCGGCGCCTATCCGCACAACGTCTCCCCCATCGGGTGCTACGGCATGCTGGGAGATGTCTGGGAATGGACTTCGAGCGATTTCCAGCCCTATCCTGGTTTCGAGAGCTTCCCCTATCGGGAGTACTCGGAAGTGTTCTTCGGGAGCGACTACAAGGTCCTGCGGGGAGGCTCCTGGGCCACCCGTCCGGGTGCCATTCGCAACACTTTCCGCAATTGGGATTTCCCCATTCGCCGCCAGATCTTCAGCGGCTTCCGGTGCGTCCGCAATGGCTGAAAACGCAACTACCCCCTGGACTAGCGGCTCCGTCGCGGCCTACCGGCGGTCCGATCCCCGCATGCTGGCCGAGGTCGCCGCCGGCTTGTCCGCGCCTCAGAAGGAGCTGCCGCCCAAGTATTTCTACGATCATCGCGGCTCCGAGCTGTTCGAGGAGATCACCCGGCTGCCGGAGTACTACCCCACCCGAACCGAGCGCGCCTTGCTCCAGGAGTGGATGCCAGGGCTGATTGCGGAGCTGGGGACCCGCACTCTGATCGAGCTTGGGGCCGGGAGCGCCGAGAAGAGCCGGATCATCCTGAGCGCCATGCGCTCCGCCGGCACGGTCAATCTGTACGTGCCCATCGACGTGAGCTCGAGCTTTCTCACCGAGACCGCAAGCCGCCTTCGTCGCGAGTACCCCGGTCTGACCGTGGAGCCGGTGGTGGCCGATATCGCCGAGGAGTTCAGTCCGCCTCCGATAGCCTTCCATCCTGCCCTCTATGCATTTCTGGGCGGCACTATTGGAAACTTTTATCCGCCTGCCGCCATCCGGCTGCTGAGCCGGATCCGGTACGCGATGAGACGGGAGGACCGTTTCCTCCTGGGAGTGGATCTGCGGAAGAGTGTGGCCCGGATCGAGGCGGCCTACAACGATTCGCAGGGAGTCACCGCGGCGTTCAACCGGAATATGCTGCTGGTGCTCAATCACGAGCTGGGAGCAGAGTTCAATCCCGACACCTTCGAGCATCGCGCCTTCTATGAACCGGTCACCCATCGAATCGAGATGCATCTGGTCTCGACCGTGGAACAGCAGGTCCGGGTGCCCGGAATCGGGCTGGTGCACTTCGATCGAGGCGAATCTCTCCGGACCGAGATCAGCTGTAAGCACGATCGCGCCAGCATAGCGGAGCTGTTCTCGGCCGCAGGGATGCGGATCCAGCACTGGAGACCCGATCCTGAGTGCCTATTCGCCCTGGTAGTAGGAGTCAGAGCTTGACCATCCTGACCCCGTCGGCGCTTCGGGACGACCTCGAGTCCACTACGTTTGGCGCCGGTATTGCCGGCTCGGGTGCGGCTCGCCGGGTCGGCGCCGAGGTGGAGTTTCTGCCGCTGGACTCGCTGACTGGCCGCCGCTGTCCGATCGAGGCCGATGGAGTGACTTCCACACTGCCTTTGCTTCGCCGCTGTGGCGCCAGTCAGGGCTGGCAGGAGGGCTCCACTGCCAAGGGAACCCCATGCTTCGAGCTCCCGGAAGGCGGTGCCATCACCTTCGAGCCGGGCGGCCAGCTGGAGTACAGCACTCCAGCCTGCGGCTCGGCGACCGGTCTGCTGTCGCTGCTCCGGTCGGTGGTGCTGCCGTTGCGTGCCGCCGCGGCCGAGGAAGGGATCGAGCTGGTGGCATCCGGCATCGATCCGGTCAATTCGATCGAAGATGCGCCGCTGCTGCTCCGGCCCACTCGCTATGAGCGGATGGCCGAATACCTCGCGACCCGAGGACCCGCCGGCGCTCGGATGATGCGACAGACTGCCTCACTGCAATTGAGCTTCGACTTCGGCCCTGAGCCTTGGCTTCGCTGGCGAGTACTCAACGCCCTGGCTCCCTATGCCAGCGCCATATTCGCCAACTCGCCGATCTATGCCGGCCAGCCCACCGGTCACCCGAGCGAGCGTGCCGTGGTTTGGCGGGAGGTAGATCCAGCCCGAACCGGCATTGTATACGACGAGGAGCATCCGGTGGACGCGTATCTCGATTTCGCGCTGTCCGCGCCTGCCATTCTCCTTCCTACTGTTGCGGGAGAGTACCTGCCGTTTGGGGCCTGGCTCGATCGAGCCGATCGCCACGCCTGGGAGGAGCATCTCAGCACCCTGTTTCCCGAGGTCCGGCCCAGGGGCCATCTCGAGCTGCGTTCCCCGGACGCCATCGCTCCGCGCTGGTACCCCGCGGCCATCGCGCTCGTAACCGGGCTCTTGTACCACCCGAACTTCCTTCCTGCAGCCGACGATCTGCTCGGAGCACCCGATGCAGCTCTCCTCGATCGCGCCGGTATGGTTGGGCTGCATGATCCGGCGATAGCGCGGACCGCTGCCGACCTGGCGGATTTGGCGATGGGTGGCTGTCGTGCCCTCGGGCCCAACTACTTCCACCCTGCCGACTTGGAGCAGGCCGCCGATTTCTTCGACCGCTTCACTCGTCAGGGACGGGCGCCGGCCGATGACGCCGTGGAGCGGGCCATTGCGGCCTGAGGCCTTCCCAGTCTAGCACTGCCATGCAGCCCGTCGTGACGACGTCGTGGTTAGCCGCGCAACTGGGCTCCCCCGGCCTGCGGGTGCTGGACGGATCCTGGTATCTGCCAGGCAGCGGCCGAAATGCGGCCGCGGAGTACCTTGCCGGTCACATTCCCGGGGCAATCTTCTTCGATCTCGACGCCACCAGCGACCCAGGCACCTCACTACCGCATATGCTGCCCTCGCCCGAGTCATTCGCGGCGGCGATGAGCGCGCTCGGGATAACCAACAGCGACGAGCTGGTGATCTACGATGGGTCAGGGGCGAACCTCAGCGCGGCGCGAGTCTGGTGGACTTTTCGGGTGTTCGGACACCAGCGGGTGGCGGTGCTGGACGGCGGATTGGGTAAGTGGACCGCCGAGAACCGTCCGCTCGAGACTGGAGCCGTGGGGCTTCCTCCCAGCAGGTTCGTCGCCAACCTGCATCCTGGA
This sequence comes from uncultured Gemmatimonadales bacterium, assembly GCA_965652025.1. Taxonomy (GTDB): domain Bacteria; phylum Gemmatimonadota; class Gemmatimonadetes; order Gemmatimonadales; family GWC2-71-9; genus CAVVWJ01. The sequence continues at coordinate 33,832 of CBFGTM010000004.1, read as the reverse complement.
TTGGTTCGAAGCCTGGCCGCGGTGCGAGCCAACCTGGAGCACAGCCGGGAGCAGGTAGTGGACATGCGGTCGGCCGCGCGGTTTGCCGGCGACGCACCGGAGCCCCGTCCGGGGCTCAGGGCGGGACACATCCCCGGCAGCCGGAACCTTCCTTATACCGACCTGGTTCAGTCCGACGGCACGGTCCTTCCTGAAGCCGAGCTCCGGCGCCGAATCCAGGCAGCCGGCGTTGACCTTTCGCTACCCATCGTTGCCACCTGCGGTTCCGGCACCACCGCCTGCAGCCTGCTGCTGGGTCTGGAGCTGCTCGGCGCGCGAGATGCGGCTCTCTACGACGGGTCCTGGACCGAATGGGGTGGCCAGCTCGATACCCCAGTGGAAAGAGGACCGCCTTCGGACGTTTGATGAAGCTCGGACTATTGAGACGGAGGAGCGAGGTTCCCGCAGGCCACGATGGTTGACATGTTCCTGGACGAAGCGTGCACGTTAATGAAGTACCTTCCCGACCGGGGCAGCGAGCTGGCCAGCTTTGCAGTCGACTCTGCCCGCCCGTCGTCTTTCACCTGCAGCGGCTGGTAGGTGTCGGCCGAACCCACAATTCCCTGATCCGAGCCACACTCTCCCCGGTGGACGTGCCAGGGATGGACGCCATTGGGCACCGCGTTAGAGATCGACACGTGAGCAATGATTTGATCCTGATTTTTGGGATCTGCCGCCACCCAGCCCTGTCCCTTGATGTCCGTCACGCCCGCCAGTCCCGCCGGAGTAGAGAGAACAGCGTTCCATCGAGTGGCCACTGACTGTGCATCGGGACTGATCTCGACCGGCTTCCCTCCGCCGCAGGATGTCAGCGCGAACCCCAGCAGCGTCAGACCGATCAGGTGGCGAGCCTTCATATAGTCCTCGGGTGGGAAGGAAACCGCCTGGTCCATTTGGGACCGTATATGCGTCCGGCCCTCGTACTCTCGCCGTGACGAGCGACACAGGTACTGGGCGGATCAGTGCATCAGCCGGTCGTAGCGCAACGGCTCGCCGCTATCCCACGGCCGATACCGGTTGGCAAAATCCACCCGGTCGCCGAGCGATGGATGGCTGCCCCGCCACAGCCGGTACAGCGCGCCGGGCCGGGGCACCGCGAGGTTCTCCTGCTGCAGCCGGACGAAGGCGGTGGCGGCCGCGCGATTGTTCCGGGTGAGCTCGAGCCCGAAGCGATCGGCTTCGTGCTCCTGGTGCCGGCTGAGCGCGAGCACCAGCGGAGTGGCGATCAGGGAGACCAGGGTGCCCAGCAGAAGCAGCAGGGGGAAGGACGCAGGATCCGAGAGCCGCTCGAAGCCAAACGACCGGGCGTGCCGTCGAACGATCCATCCCGCCACCCGGTGAATCACATAGAAAGACGCCGTTGCCAGCAGCGTGGCGACGACGATGAGCGTCAGCACATGCCGGAGCACGAAGTGTCCCATCTCGTGAGCCATCACGAACTCGATCTCATCCGGTGTGAGCTTCTCCAGCAGTGTATCCCACAGCACGATCCGCTTGGTCCCGCCGAACCCAGTTACGTACGCGTTGACAGTCCGGGTGTCCACGCTCTTGCGGACCTCGTAGACCCGGCTTCCCGGAATCCCGGCCCGGGTGGCCAGCCGCAGGATCCTGGCCTCGAGGGCCTTGTCCTTCATCGGTCCGAAGTGGTTGAACAGCGGATCCACCCAGATCGGTGAGATGAGCAGCACGAAGGTGGCGATGGGAGCCGTTGCCAGCCCGGCATAGAGCCACCAGCGCTGAGGGGTCCGCCGCAGTAGCAGGTAGGGAATCCACAAGACCAGTGCCAGCCCCACCGCGCTCACACCCACCGCGAGGAGCCAGTCCCCGGCCCACTTCCCCAGACTCTGCTCCGAGAGTCCATAGGCATGTTGCCGGACAAAGCCCTGGTAGAAGGCCAGCGGAAGGCCCAGCAGGGCGGTCAACCCGGTTATCAATACGGCATATAATGCCAGGCCGGGAAGCCACCGCCGCCCGATCCGAAATGCGGTGGTCCGCAGTCGGGCGGAGATTCCGCTGAACAGCAGCAAGGCGGGAATGAGGAAGCCCAGTACCGTCCCGATGACCCAAAGCACGTTGCCGCTCCGGTAGTACTCCAGAGCACGGGGGCTGGGTGGCGGCACCACGACTTCGGCCTGCGGGCGCTCCTGGGGCGTCTGGGCCTCGCCAGCCGGTGCGGTGGCTGCTACACTAGTCCAGGCGATCACCGGGACCACTAAGGGGAGGCCATCATGCGTGCGCTGTTTGCGTTCCTCGCATTGCTCGGGGTTGGCGGCATCGTCATCGGCGTGCTCACGATTCTCCGTGGTGCCGGCGGGCCGAATGACGTTCCGTTTCGCTTCGAGAGCTATGGCGGCCCCGGACCCATCATCGCCGGACTGATTGTCCTGGGAACCAGTCTGTACCTGCTGTCGATCTGGAAACACAAGGAATAAGGCCAGAAGTCCCGAACCTCCATCCTATCGGGTAGTCCTCTTCTCACGATCGGAGCCGGCCATGCGACCGCTTTCACTGGTGGGCATTCTCCTCCTCGCGGTAGGCGCATTCATCCTCTTTCGTGGCGCCACCTACAAGGATCGGGATGAGGTCCTCAGAGTGGGAGACCTCAAGGCCTCGGTAGAGCAAAAGAAAGCCGTTCCCACCTGGGTGGGCGGAGTTGCCATCATAGCGGGTGTTGTGCTCCTCGCGGCAGGGATGAAGCGTCGCGCCTGAGCCTCGATGAGTTATCAGCAAATCTACGCGGTTGTCCGCCGAATCCCGCGGGGCCGCGTGGCCACCTATGGACAGATCGCAGCGCTCGCGGGGCTATCCGGCCATGCCCGACAGGTCGGATATGCCCTGCACGCGTTACCGGAGGAGACTGTCGTCCCCTGGCATCGGGTGGTGAATGCCCAGGGCGGCATCAGCCGGCGCTCGGTGCCCGGGGCGGAGTTGGTCCAGCGCCAGTTGCTGCTGCGGGAGGGCGTGCCGCTAGATGGGAGAGGGCGGGTGAGACTGGCCCAGGTTCGTTGGAAGCCTAGCGCGTGATTGTGCACGTGATGGGCGTGCCCATGGACCTCGGGTCCGGCCGGCGCGGCGTGGACATGGGACCTTCTGCCATTCGCATTGCCGGGGTTGCCCAACGCCTTACCGAACTGGGGCATAAGGTTGTTGACGAAGGCGACATTGTCATCAAGAACATGGAGGAGCTCAAGGTCGGGAACGAGCGGGCCCGCTACCTTCCCGAGATTGCCCGCGCCTCCGCGATCATCGCCCGCAAGACCGAGCGCATCATGGGGTTGGGTCACTTTCCCTTGCTGTTGGGCGGTGATCACTCGATCGCGGTGGGCACTATCTCCGGAATTGCCGCCTTCGCCCGGGGACAGGGAGCCCGAGTGGGCGTGCTTTGGATCGATGCCCACGGCGACATCAACACACCTGAGACCTCACCTTCCGGCAACATTCACGGGATGCCTCTCGCTGTGGTTCTGGGGTATGGCCCTCCGGAGCTGACCTCGATCGGAGGTCCGCCCCCCAAGGTCGATCCGGCCAATGTGGCTCTGGTCGGTATCCGGAGCCTCGACGCCGGAGAAAAAAAGCGGTTGAAGGAAACCGGCGTGCAGGTCCACACCATGGCGGATATCGACCGCCATGGCGTGCATCGGGTCATGAAGAAGGCCATCAGTCAAGCGACCGACGGAACCGACTTCGTGCACGTGAGCATGGATCTCGATGCAGTCGATCCGGCGGTTGCGCCGGGAGTGGGCACCCCGGTGAAAGGAGGCCTCGACTACCGAGAGGCCCACCTGGTCATGGAGCTCATTGCCGACGCCGGCGTGATGACCTCGCTTGAGCTGGTGGAAGTGAATCCTATCCTCGACCAACACAACGCCTCGGCGGAATTCGCGGTGGAGCTGGTGCAATCCGCCTTCGGCAAGAAGATCCTGTAGCCCTCCAGTATCTCCCCGTGCGGGCAATCTTCGGGTTTCCTTTTCCGGCACTCGCCATGTAGTATAGGGCGCACTTGGTAGGGCCAACGGCCACGTACAGGGGGATGCAATGCTCGAGTACGATCCCTATTACTTATCGCGTCCCCGTAAGACACCGTTGCGGTCCACCCGGCGCCTCACCCCGGACCGGGCCGGCGATAAGAGCCTCGAGGCGCGGGTCAAACCGGACTTTGTTCATTTGTATCCCGGCGTGGACCCCAAGATCTGGTACAAGGTGGTGCAGGAAGGCGAGTACCGGGATGAGATGGAAGGGTTGTGGATCCAGGTGAGTGATTGGGTCACTTATGTGCTGGCCAAGCACTTTGACCTGCAGTCGGGTACCGCACTGAACTGACTACTGCGCGGCGGGTTTCGCCAGTAGCTGTCGCATTCTCCTCCCCAGTTGCTCCGATGTGAACGGCTTCTGAATGACCGAAACACCGGGCACGAGCGCGCCCGCCTGCATCAGGTCCGAAGCGGGATACCCAGTCATATACAGCACGTGGATCTGGGGCCAGCAGCGGGCAATCGTTTCGCCCAGCTCTCGGCCGCCAATCCCGGGCATGGCGATGTCGGTGAGCACGCCGTTGATGCGGTGAGCACCTCGCCGTAGCATCCGCACCGCCTCCTGACCGCTGCCAGCTTCGAGCACCCGGTATCCCAGGGTGACCAGCATCCGCGCAGCCAGGCGTCGAACCATCACTTCGTCGTCCACGACCAGCAGGGTTTCGCCAGTCGAGGCCTCCGGATCATTCTGACGGGGACCAGCGGTCACTGAGTGTCTCCGTCATCGCCAGTGAGTGACCCCTACAGGCTCCGCGAAGATCGACCGATCTAAAATATCTCCCGCATGAGGTCGCCACCCGGTGACGACAGGCCCACCGGCGATCGAGCAGTGAGCCCCCTAAACGCGAGGAACACTATGTCATCCGAATAGGGCAAGCGGTGGTCAGTGTCACAGGAATCTTGGGGCCGGGTCCAGGCCACGATGACGATTGGAGGTGACCGGAGTCACTGAGCGGTGCAGGCGGCCAGCGACTTGAGAAAACGCAGCATATCAGAGGTGCGCTCGAATACCCGGACATCGGCGCAGGCCAGGGCGCGCTCCCGCGGCTCCAGCTTGAGATCCAGATGAGGCCAGCGCCGGTTTCTCAGGTGTAAGGCGGAGAGCGGTGCGCCGACCCGGAGACAGAATGCCCGCAGCTCCGCCACGTCGTTGGTGGTGGACAGCACGTGGGACCAGCCCTTGGCCAGCAGGTTTTCCCGGTCCATGACGATCACCGGCTATGCTCGGTCGGCCAGGAACTCGACCACGTGCTGGATGACCTCACGATCACGCAGCATGCCGCGATGGCCCAGCCCGGAAGTGGTATGCAGTCGGGCGCCGGGCCAGGCCTGTGCGATCTCTTCCCCATGCCCATAGGGCACATCCCCATCCTGCAGGTCGTGCACCACCAGGGCTGGAATCGTCATGCTGCGGGCCAGCGTGGGAACGTGAAGCTCCTCCCAGGTGATTTGCAGCCGGGCTTCCAGGTTCTGCCGCATCCTGGCGTGGGCCTTCGCCGGTATTCGCAAGTGCTCGGCGAATGCGTTGGAGAAGAGAAAGACATCCGAGGGGGGCGCCAGCAGCACCGCCCGGCGTGCGGGTAAACCCCGATGCATCGCGAGGGACACCGCCGCTCCGCCGAGGGAATGGCCTACCAGCGACTCCACCGGACCCAGGCTCTGGGTGACGTCCAGCAAAGCCTTGGCAAATTGGGGCAGGGAGGCCTGCCGGCCCATCGAATCACCATGCGCGGGGGCATCGAAGACCGCCACCGCAAAACCTCTCGCGACCAGCGCCGCCGCCAGCGCACTGAATCGCCCGGCGCGGCCCCCCCAGCCGTGGGTCAGAACCACCAGCGGACCCTCACCCCAGCGCCAGACTGCCAGCTCCTGTCCATCGCTCCGCACCGCGGAGCGGTGGCCGCTCGCCAGGAAGGCCACCTCGGCGGGACGGAGTTGCTGCCGGGGCGGGCGGCAGAAGATGGTCTCCGCCCAGCGGGCCGCCACTCCCGGAGCCACCGAGCCGACGGTGCGAAACGCGGTACGAAGCATCCAGAGGGGTGGAGCGGTTCTCACCCGGCGCTCACGCGGTTTGTCATGGAAAGAGTATGACCCGAGACCGCGGCCGGTGCAAAGCCGGTGACGATCATCACCCGTCGGACGGGCAGCCGTACTTACTATGGCATCAGTCATTGCGAGGCCGGCTGGCGGCCGAAGCAATCCCGCTGCATCCGGCGAATCGCCGGAGGGTTGCTGCCATCAATCACCACAGGAGAACCGATGTCCGACCCCAACACGTTCGACCGAGTCTCTCCGGCAGAGGATCCGAGCTGGCAAGCTGCCTGGGAAACCGAAGACAACTACTGGCACGAAAACTTCACCAGCAGGCCATACGCCCTGGGACCCGACTACTACGACCGGTTTCGGCCGGCTTACCGCTACGGCTTCGAGTCGGCGCAGCACCATCTCGGTCGTCAATGGGAGGACGCGGAACCCGATCTGCGGGGCGGCTGGGACCGGTATCAGCATCGAGGTGAGTCCCCCAGCGCCTGGGAGGAGATTCGAGATGCGGTGCGGGACGCCTGGGACCGGGTGGTAAGCGGGCGGGGTCCCCAGTCCAAGCTCCGTGACCCGGGAGTGCGGGAGTAGCCTTATACTCCCTGTATGGCGGATGCTATTCGCGACCTCCTCTTCGGCGGGGTCTCGCCGGCGCGCGAGCTGGTCGAGGCGATCGAGCCTCGCCGCTCGTTCAACGACGTCGTTCTGCCGGCGACCACGCTGCGGGCGCTCAATCACGCCCTGGCGCTGGTTCACAAGCACGATCTCATCTTCCATCAGTGGGGCCTGGCGGAGCGGCACTCGAGCGGCCTGGGACTGGCCTTCCACTTCGCCGGTCCTCCGGGTACCGGCAAGACAATCTGCGCTGAAGCGCTGGCCTATGCGCTGAACAAGAAGTTGCTGGTGGTGCGCTATGCCGAGCTGGAGTCGCGTTGGGTGGGTCAGACCTCCAAGCACGTGGCTACCGTGTTCCGTTCTGCCGCCCGGCAGGATGCGGTGCTCTTCTTCGACGAAGCCGATGCCATTGCCGGGCGCCGGTTCACGTCCATGAACGCGGCCTATGAGCGGGAAGCCAACGCCATCGTCAACGTGCTGCTGCACGAGCTGGAGACCTTCCCCGGCGTGGTCATCTTCGCCACCAACCTGGCCGCCAACATCGATCCGGCGTTCGAGCGGCGGATCCGAACTCACATCCTCTTCGATATGCCCAATGTGGAGGAGCGGGAGCGGATCTGGCGGGTGCAGCTGCACGAGAGAAAGACGCCGCTGGCCGATGACGTGGACTTTGCCGCCCTCGCCGAGGCCTACCCTCGCAGCGGTGGGGACATCAAGAACGCGGTGCTGAAAGCGGCTCAGATTGCCACTCTGGAGCCGGAACCCGATGCCACCAAACGGATCCACCAACGCCACTTCGTGCAGGGCATGCAGGAGGTGATGGCGGCCGAAGCGGTGATGGGACAGTCGCTGTTTGCCGGGACCAATTCGGAGCCCGAGGTTCTGCCCGACGCCCAGGAGGAGCTTCGCGGAGAGCTGGCGCTGCTGGCGGAGCGGCTCGACGGCCTGGACCGCACGCTCCGGAAACTCGCGGCCAGCGAATCCGCCGCAAGGGAGGCGCTCCAGCAGCAGCAAGCTCAGTTGCTGGGCTCCCACTCCTCCGATCAGCAACGCAGGGAGCGGATCATGTTCTGGCTGATTGGCTGGGCCGCGCTGGCCGCTCTCGCGGCACTGGCTTCATCGCTGCTCCGGTGACGCCACTGCCTCCTTCTGAATCAGCTACGCCCTCCCAGGCTCGGCATCAGCGCGGGGTGAACCGGCACGCCTGGTCACCCTATGAGGCGGCGATGCTGGCGTATCACCGCGGACGGCACGATGCCGCCATCGTGGTCTACGATGACTTCGAGCGGGACGAGGGCCCCATCGCCTATTTCTTCCGGAGCCCGGATCAGTTCCCGCCCTATGAGCGGCTGGCGCTGGAGAATTGCCGGGGCTCGACACTGGACCTGGGCGCCGGCTCCGGATGTCACGCCCTCGCTCTACAAGATCGCGGGCTGCGGGTCACTGCCATCGAGGCGCTGCCCGGCCTGGTCGAGATCATGCGAGATCGCGGCGTCCAGGACGCGCGCCTTGCCACCTGGCGGGACCTGGAAGCACCGCCTTTCGACACCATGCTCGTGATGATGAACGGCCTCGGCCTGGCCGAGACGCTATCAGGGCTGCCGGTATTCTTGCGAGAATCGCGGCGGCTGCTGAAGCCCGATGGGCAGATGCTGGCGGACTCCACCGATGTCCGGGTCCGGATGGACCCGGCACACCGGGGCCGGATCTGGCGCGACGATGGCCGCTACGTCGGTGACCTCCAGTTCCAGCTGGAGTTCGAGGGCCAGAAGGGAGATCCGTTCCGACAACTCTATGTGGATCCGGAGAGCCTGGCTCAGTGCTGCCAGGAGCAGGCCTGGAGCTGTGAGCTGCTTCAGCTGCCCGATGAGCATGGGCATTATCTCGCCCGACTCACCCAACTTCAGAACTAGACCGGGAGCGGCTCTCCCGCGCGCCAGTGGGCCGCATGCAGCTGGTCGATCAGCTGGTACACTCCCCGCCGATCCTCATGCACCGCGAGCACCAGCAGGTCTCCCGGGCGAGCCCACGCCAGAGCGACGCGGGCAGCCGAGAGCTCCGACTCCGCCGAGGACAGGGCGTTTCGCGGCAGTCCCAGCCGGGAAAACTCATCCGCCAGCAGCGTAGGCACCTCGCCCGGAGCCCGTCCCCTGAGATACCCCGGCATGTCCTTCACCACCACATAATCAGGGTGCAGCTGCCAGGCTGCCCGGGCCAGTGCCCGGATCGCATCGTCGTTGCGATCGCCCGCTTGCCCCACCAGCATCAGCCGGCGGCCCGCGGGCAGGGCACGGGCCACCTCGACCAGAGCGGACATGCCGTGAGGGTTGTGGGCAAAATCGAGCAGTATGCGGGCTCCGCCTACCTCCAGCAGATTGGCCCGACCCGGGTTGTCATCCAGATCTCGGCCGAAGCCGCGCAATGCTGACGAGAGGTGTTGGGGCGCGACCCCGAGCGCGGTTGCGGCGGCGGCGGCCGCTGCCGCGTTCGCGATGTTGTAGACCGCGGCCCCGTGATAAGTGATCGGGATCTGATCTACTGCCAGCAGCGGGGTGCGACGCTCACCCTGGGCCAGCACGAGCGTTCCCCCGTCGGCAAAGACGGCGGTACCACCGCCTCGGAGATGCTCTGAGATAATCGGGGAGCTCGGATCGAGAGAGAACCAGCTCAGCCGGCACCGAAGCCGGCGGGCCTTCTCTACCAGGAGCGGGTCGTCCCCATTGAGCACCAGGGTTCCGGTCTTCCCCAAGGCCTTGGCTACAACCAGCTTGGTGTCGGCCAGGTCGGGCAGGCTCTCGATCCCGAACTCTCCCAGATGGTCGTCGGCGATGTTGGTGACCACCGCGACATTGGCCCGTTCCACCGGTAGCCCCCGCCGAAGTATCCCTCCTCTCGCCGTCTCCAGGATCGCGGTCTCCACCTCAGTGTGCCGCAATACCATTCGGGCACCGCTCGGCCCGGCGAAGTCGCCCTCCTCCAGGAGGGTGGCGCCCACGGTGACCCCATCGGTCGAAGTAGTTCCGGGCACCCGGCCGGCCGCTTCGACCATTGCGCCGATCATCCGCACGACTGTGGTCTTGCCGTTCGATCCGGTTACCAGGGCGACGGGTATATCCGAGGCGGTGGACCAGGTGACCTCGGCCAGCTCGGGAAGTGCGCTTACCTGCCAGAGGAGTGCACCCCGGCCCGAGCCCACCGAAACCAGGTCTTCTCCGCTCAGAAAGGAGAGCCCGCGAGCTCGAGCCCCGCGGTAGAGCCCGGCCAGCACCGGATTTCGCTCATGGGTGATTTCATCCAGCAGTGCGGCAACGGAGGCGAGAGGATCGGCCACTTTCTCCCCCCGGATTTCGCCCACTGCGGCGGTCCAGGCCCTCTCGTTCAGCTCGGTGGCCGCATACAGGGCATCGATCGGCGCACTCACGGCCAGGCTGACGCCGCCCGCGAACGTACGGGTGGCGAGCGACTCGTCGGCCCAACCGACGGCATCGAGCAGGCGTCGGGCCCACTGTCTCCACGCTGCGATTGCACTACCGCGCTCCGGTTCATCCAGCCGGGCCTCGAGCACGGCGCCGGGCCCGTCCAGCAGCAACCCGGGTCCTGTGAGGCGGCGAGAGTCGAGTACCTGCATCGGGCGGAATTCTAGCGCTATCGGGAGTCCCGCGGGCTGTGTGGTACATCACTGACGGGACGTCCCCGGTGGCCGACTCTGTACCACCCATGTCCCAGCCCAGCATGACGGAGAGGTTCCCGTCGCTCGATCCGGCTCAGCTGGAGATTACGCGGGTTCGCGCGCTCCGGGGACCCAACTACTGGCGACTCGCGCCGGTGATTGCCTGCGACATCCGGCTCGGCTCGCTCGAGTCTCTGACGACTCAGGACGTTCCCGGCTTCTCCGAGCGACTGCTTGCCGCCCTGCCCTCGCTCCATTCCCATCCCTGTTCCCGCAATCGGCCCGGTGGCTTCGTCGAGCGCCTCCATGAGGGAACCGGCTGGCCCCACGTCCTCGAGCACGTTGCGCTGGAGCTGCAGACCCTGGCCGGCAGTCCGGTCGACTACGGCAGGGTGCTGCCCTCCGGCGACGTGGGCATCTGGTGGGTGATCGTGGAGTATGAAGAGGAGGAGCTCGGGCTGGAGAGTATGCGGCATGCCGTCGGGCTGGTTCGCGCCTGCCTGGGGGGCGCCCTGGTTTACCCCGAGGAGGTCCTGGTCCATTTGCGGCAAACCTGGGAACGATCCCGCCTGGGTCCCTCCACTGCGGTATTGGTCGAGGAGGCGCGCCGCCGCGGCATTCCGGTTCGGCGGCTCAATCAAAGGTCCCTGGTCCAGTTGGGGCAGGGACGCTACCTGCGCCGCATCCAGGCCACGACCTGCGATAACACCAGCTTCATCGCGGTCGATATCGCCCAGAACAAGGACCAGACCAAACGGATGCTGCACGGGATCGGTCTCGCCGTGCCCGGTGGAACCGTGGCCGACGATGTCGAAGCGGCCGTTGTGATCGCCCGCAAAACCGGGTATCCGGTCCTGCTCAAGCCACCGGCCGGAAACCAAGGCCGCGGGATCTCGGCCAGCCTGGCCGATGAAGTGGCGCTCCGCGAAGCCTGGCCGCGGCTGGCGGAGCAGTATTCCGAGCTCCTGGTGGAGCGCTACGTCGATGGCCGTGATTTTCGGGTGCTGGTGGTGGGCGGCAAGGTCGTGGCAGTGGCCGAGCGGGTCCCAGCTCATGTTGTGGGAGACGGAAGTCGGACCGTAGGCGAGCTGATCGAGGAGGCCAATCGCGATCCCCGGCGCGGCGATGGTCACTACAAGACGCTCACCCGTATCCCTCCTGACGAGGTCACGACCGAGTTCCTCGGGCAAAGCGGCCGGTCGCTGGACACGGTACCGGAACCGGGAGAGCGGGTCGTTCTGCGTCCTACGGCTAATCTGTCTACCGGTGGAACCAGCATAGATCGGACCGACGAGATCCACCCCGACAACGTCACTGCCTGTGAGATGGCGGCGAACGTGATCGGGCTCGACATCGCGGGGCTGGACGTTCTTACCCCCGACATCGGGGTCCCGTTCCAGGAGAATGGAGCCGTCATCATCGAGGTCAACGCGGCACCGGGCATTCGGATGCACACCCACCCGGTGGAGGGAAAGCCCCGCGATGTGGCCGGCGCCATCCTGGACATGCTGTATCCCACCGGATCGCCCGCCGCCATTCCGATCATCGCGGTGACCGGCACCAACGGGAAGACCACGACCACGCGCCTGATTGCGCACCTCTTCCGGAGTACCGGGAAAACCGTGGGATTCACCACCACCGATGGGATCTATCTGCAGAACCGTCTGGTGGTGCCGGGAGACATGACCGGCCCCTTTGGAGCCATCGTGATCCTTTCCAACCCAACGGTGGACATTGCGGTGCTGGAGACGGCGCGAGGTGGAATCCTGCGGTCGGGCCTTGGATTCGAGGAATGCGACATCGGGATCGTGCTCAACGTGGCGGCCGATCACCTGGGCCTAGGCGGCATCAACACCCTGGAACAGCTGGCCGAGGTGAAGAGCGTTGTCCCTGCCGTGGTCAAGCGCCGGGGCACCGCGGTGCTCAACGCCGACGATCCGCTGGTCTATGCCATGGCCGAGCGCAGCCGGGGCGATGTTCTCTTTTTCTCGACCGCGACCGAGGGCACCAATCCGCTGGTCGAGGCCCATCTGGCAGAAGGTGGCACCGCCGCGTTGATCGAGAACGGGACCTTCGTCATCCGCCGGGGCCGTCTCTGCATCCCGATCGCCGCCGTGCGCGACGTGCCGCTGACGCTCGATGGTGTGGCCCGTTTCCAGTTCGGAAATATTCTGGCCGCTATCGCCGCAGCCTTCGTCCAGGGGATGCGCTATCAGGAGATCCAGGCTGGCCTTCACTCCTTCTTCCCCTCACCGGCACTGACCCCCGGGCGGATGAACATCCTCCCGCTGCAACATGGGCAAGTGCTGGTAGACTATGCCCACAATGCCGCCGCGGTCGAAGGCTTGATGGAGCTGGTACGGCGCACGCCGGCCAGCCGCCGCATCGGAGTGCTGACCGTGCCCGGCGATCGCCGGGACGAGGATCTACGCGAGGTGGGCCGCCGGTGCGTTGGCTTGGACTACGTCATTCTGAAGGAAGACTCGGACCGGCGGGGACGCGCTGCCGGCGAGATTGCCCGGCTGATTGGCGAGGGGCTCACCCAGGCCGGACTGGCACCGGAGCGGATCGAACGCGTGGATACCGAAGCGGAGGCGGTGACCCGCGGCGTTCAGCTGATGCAGGATCGCGATCTGGTGGTGGTTCTGGCCGCCGACGTGCCCGCCGTACTGAGCCAGCTCGGTCCCCTTCGCACCCGGGGCTAGTCAGTCCTCGGCTTCTTCCCTGGCCATCCGCACGCCCCGCGAATCCCGGATGAACTCCCGGCGGGAATCCTCGGCACCATCGCTCGAGATGGGCACTGCCAGTTCCGGCCGAGAGATGCGGGCCCGTTCGACCAAGCCGGGGGCGGCATCGGGACGGAACTGAATCACCTGCTTCCAGGTGCGGGTGATCGCATCACCGAAGATCAGGAGGAGATCGCCGGGCTGAGCCTGGCGCAGCGCCGTGTCCACGGCGGTCTGCTCGTCCGGAATCACCAGGATCTGGTCCGGTGAGACTCCGTTGTCGAGCAGTGCATCTCGGAGCAGTTTGGGGACTTCTTCCGGCCCGCGACCCCGCAGCTGATCGTCCCGCCGGCAGAGGTAGAGATCGAAGTGCCCGGCGCCGATCCGGCCGATCTCGGCGATATCCTGGTCTCGCCGGTCGCCCGGAGCGGCCAGGATGCAGAGCCGCCGGCCGGCCACGTCGAGCCGGTCCACCAGCTTGACCATCGCTTCCACCGCGGCGGGATTGTGACCGTAGTCCAGAATCACCTTGAAGGGGTGCTCATCGTAGATGTTCATCCGCCCGGGGGCCTGGAAAAACGTGGTGTCGAAGGTCCTCAGCCCGTGGCGAATGTCCTCCAGCTTGAGCCCCATGCTGAAGGCCATGGCGGCGGCGAACATCGCGTTCTGCACGTTGTGGGTGGCCCGGCCCTCCAGCGTCGCCGGAATGAGGTGAGTCCACAGGAGCGGGATGTGCGCGCCATGGTCGTACAGGGTGATCATCTGGCCCTTGATGCCTGACTCCAGCACCATGCCTCGGCCCCCGGCCTGAATGTGCTCCCGGACCAGCTCGTGCGCCGGGTCCATGGTGACGTAGCACAGATGCTTGGCCTGGGTGTAGTCGGCCATCTTGAGGCAGAGCGGATCATCGGCATTCAAGATGGCGGTATCGCGAGCCACCTCCACCACGATCCGTTTGACTTCGGCCAGCTGCGCCAGCGTGCCGATCCCCCTCAAGCCCAGGTGATCGGCCTTGACGTTGAGCACGGCGCCGACGTCGCAATGGCGCACACCCATGCCGGCCCGGAGCAGGCCGCCCCGGGCAATCTCCAGCACCGCCACGTCCACAAAGGGGTCACTCAGGACCATCCTGGTAGCCAGGGGTCCGGTCATGTCCCCGGGCACCGTGCGCTGTCCGTCGATGTAGACCCCGTCGGTGGAGGTAAGCCCCACGTGATGGCCGGCCAGCTTCTGGATGTGGGCCAGCATCCGGGCGGTGGTGGTCTTCCCGTTGGTTCCGGTCACGGCGGCAATGGGAATCCGGCACGGCATATTGGCCGGAAACAGCATGTCCATTACCGCGCCACCCACGTCCCGGGGTCGTCCTTCGCTGGGCGCCATATGCATCCGGAATCCCGGCGCTGCGTTGATCTCGCAGATGGCGCCGCCGATGTCTTTGTACGACTCGGTGATGTCCGAGGTGAGGAAATCCACCCCACCCACATCGAGCCCAATCGCCTTCACCGCCCGAACCGCCATCTCGATGTTGTCCGGGTGGACCAGGTCGGTCATGTCGGTGGCCGTGCCGCCGGTGGAGAGATTTCCGGTGGAGCGCAGGAACACCCGCTCGCCGTCTTCCGGAACCGTCTGGCGGGTGTAGCCCTTTCGGGCCAGCAGGGTGTCCGCCTGGTGATCGAACTGGAGCCGGGTGAGGACTTTCTCGTGGCCCACCCCGCGGCGGGGATCCTGGTTCACCTGCTCCACCAGCTGCTCGATGGTGTGGACCCCGTCGCCCACGACGTGCCCGGGAACCCGCTTGGCCACCGCCACCAGCTCCCCGTTGATCACCAGCATCCGGTGATCCTCTCCCGCAATGAAGCTCTCCACGATGACGCTACGGCTGTGTTCCCGGGCCACGTCGAAGGCTTTAAGGACCTGCTCGGCCGACGAGAGGTGGATCGAGATCCCGCGGCCGTGGTTCGCATTGTACGGTTTCACCACCACCGGATAGCCGATCTTCTCCGCCGCAGCCACGGCGTCGCCGGCGCTCTGGACCAGCCGCTGCTTGGGCACCGGGAGCCCCAGGTTTCCCAGAATCCGGTTGGTCTCTTCCTTGTCAGACGCGAGCTCGACCGCGATGTGGGGAGTGCGGCTGGTGACCGTGGCCTGGATCCGTTGTTGAAAGCGTCCGTGGCCGAACTGGATCAGGTTCTGCTCGTTGAGCCTGATCCAGGGGATCCGCCGCTCATCCGCGGCCCGAACCAGGGCCATGGTGCTGGGGCCCAGTGCCCGGCGCTGGGCGAAGCGAATAAATTCGTCGCGCTCGGTGGCGAAGTCGAACCCGGCGGGGACCGCAGCCTCCGGCCTGAGCTCACGCGGCAGCAGGGAGTGGAGCAGCAGCACAGCGAGCTGGCCCGCCTCCAGCCCAACCTCTTGTTGCTCGTATTGGTAGACCACGTAGTAGTGCCCCCGGGGTCCCTGGGAGCGGGTCTTGCCGAAGGTCACCGTCTCGCCGGCCACGTTCTGCAGCTCGAGGGCGACGTGTTCCAGGATGTGGCCCATCCAAGTCCCCTCGCCCTCGGTCAACCGGCGCACGAACCCACCGGGGCGGCCGTAGGAGCAGCCGTGGTCCTTGAGGCCCGGAAGCGCCGCGATCAGGGCATCGGTGAACTGGGGGCCCAGCCGGCCGGAGGGCCAGTCCTCCAGCGGACCCAGGTCGATGTCGAGGCGAATGACCGGGAAGTGAGCGAACAGACTGGGGCCCACGAACACGGCCTTATCCAGGATCCGCAATCCATCTCCAGCCGGGCTATCGGCCTCGGTTGACTGCTTCTCTGCGGCCACTTTGCTCACTGCTGACTCCATTTCGCCTCCCGTGCGCCTCTCCGCTCCCTTTCCGCCTCTGCGCCTCTCCGTCCCTTATCCGCTTACCCGCTTACCCGCTTACCCGCTTACCGTCATACCCGCTTGGCAATCACCGGCGCTGCCGAGGCAACCCGGGTGTGCAGGTTGAAGGTCGAGCCCTGATCCAGAATGTGCAGCCTGAGGCCGATAAGGCAAACCGCGTCGTTCTTGCGGACCCGGGCCATGGAGGAGAACTCCAGGCCCGAGGCGTCCACCACGGTGAGGGCCCCGCTTCCGACCACTTCCAGAGTCTCATCCGGCGCAATGAACGCGGCGGTGTCTTCATCCAGTCCGATGCCGATGGCGAAGGGGTTGTAGGCCAGGGCGGTGAGCAGCCGGCCCAGCCGGTCCCGCTGGCGGAAGTGCTGGTCGATGATGATCCGGTTGGTGAGTCCGAGGCCCGGCGCCAGGGTCACGATCCGGGCCCGGGGCGACGCGCCCTCTTTGCCGAAGGCGATCATGTGCTCGCACAGGAAGGCGGCGCCCGCCGAGGTGCCGGCCACGTGCATCCCCTCCCTGCTCCTGCGGCGGAGCGCCTTGGCCACCTCGGTGCCGCCGATCATGGTGCTCAGCCGGAGCTGGTTGCCGCCGGTCAGGAACACCCCATCCACCTGATCCAGCACGTCCAGCCACTCCCGCCGCTCGCCGTCGGACCGGTGAGCAATCGGAAGCACATGAGCCCCCTTCACCCCCAGGTCGGTAAAGATCTTCTCGTACCGGCCGCCGGTCTCACTCTGCATCGAGGCGGTGGGGATGATGGCGATCCGGCAGCCACTCCCCCCGCACAGATCGACGAACCGCCGGAGAATGGCCAGGGCCCCGATCTTCTCTTCGGCTCCGCCCACCGGCACGATGTATCCTCGCCCTTCTTTCACAACCCTCCTTTCGC
The DNA here is from genome assembly GCA_965652025.1 of uncultured Gemmatimonadales bacterium. Lineage (GTDB taxonomy): Bacteria > Gemmatimonadota > Gemmatimonadetes > Gemmatimonadales > GWC2-71-9 > CAVVWJ01. The sequence goes on along the minus strand of CBFGTM010000004.1, from coordinate 16,942 downwards.
AGAACTGGGACCCATCAGCCTCGGCTCAGCGCTGCCAAACATATACCTACCATACTCTTCTCGGCTCGTAACGGAATGCAGTATCAGAGCCGCTCCGTCAGCAGCAGGAGCCCCGAGATCCCCGGGCCATGGACCAGGAACGCGGACGGGAGCAGAGCCCACCGCGCTCGTTTACTCACCCAGTTCTCTTTCGCTGCCCGCCGGAGCAAGTAGACCGAGAACGGCAGGTTCAGGAGCACCGCCGTGGCCAGTCCGGGTGCATACCCTTCGAACAGAACGATCGCAGCGCCCACATGCCAGAGCACGTTCAAGAGCAGCGTCGTTTGGACCAGCAGTAGGAGCCAGATGGGTTCGGCCCGTTCCGGCCGGAGCGTTGCCCATGCGGCGAGCAGGAAGGGGATCAGGGTGACACCGAGCAGTGCGGCCCACACCTGACCCAGCGTGATCGGTCCGAGAATGGCGCGCCAGGCGTCAGGCAAGCGCTCCAAAACCAGAGGCAAGTAGCGGGGGAAGAAGATCGCTTCTTCCGTGTTATGCACCGCCGTGAGGATTGGGACTAGCCACAAAGCCTGGGTCCGACTCGTCGTTCCCCTCCATCATCCTAGTTTTCTGATTTCAATGCGGTGCGATCTCGACTTTGGGCCAGCAGGCGCTCGGCAAAGTCCAGCCGTTCCTGGAGCTCTGCCAACTGAGATGACTGGCTGGCCAGGCTGTTCTGGATGTCCTCCAGTGCTGCGGCGTGGTCCTTCACTTGTTCACTGAGCTGGGATACCTCGGATCGCGAGGACCCCCGCCCGCGTAGGGCCCCGGCTATAGCTCCGGCAACCAGCACGATCGTGGTACCGGCGATCGCAAGTGCAACGAGGAAAACGGGCTCGCTCATGTTCTCATGCCTCCAGAGTACACTACGTTCCCCAGGATCCGGGTCTCGCCGGCCCCGATATTCTCCAGTCTCCGGTCATCAGGGCGGGAGCGCCGCCCGCACGGAGGCGGACGCTATAACCGCCCAGCGCCGGCTCTGCTCCCGAACGTGACCACCAAAGCAATCGCGAGCAACGCCAGATTTCCACTGGCCCTGGAGTAGGCTTCAGCCTCTGTGTTCATGATTGGACCGGCGAAGTGAGTCAGCACCGCGAGCACGAACGCCAGCACGGCCAGACCGATGAGTGCCTTCACCAAATTGCTCATGTTGCCCCCTACCTTCGTGCGGAGGGAAAGGGACCGTCGGCCCGTCCGGCGGCCCGAGGGACATCGCGAGCCGAACCCATGCATGGAACATACGCCATGCGTTCGTAGTAGCGAGCGCGGAATCAAGGGTGCTTCGGTAGGTGCGAGCTGACCGCCGAATTAAGGAAGGGTCTGGGGGAGGGCGCGCAGGCTCCGAGTGGTCGTCAGCATCAAGCTACCCCTTGCTTCCGCACTACCAGCGCGGTGACCATGCCGAACATCCCGTGCTCCGATTCTGCATGGGGCAGGATGTGACAGTGAAAGGCCCAGGTGCCGGGATTGGTCGCTTTCACCAACACGTCCCACCGTTCGCCGGGAGCCACGTTCAGGGTATCGCACTTGAAGGGTGCCGGCTGATCCCAGCCGTCCTTCGCGATCACGGTCATGTGCATCCCGTGCAGATGCATCGGATGAATCATCATGCCTTCGTTCATGAAGCGGATGCGCACGGTTTGACCTTGCTGACAGACGATCGGCTCGGTCGCCGGGAACCCTTTTCCGTTGAGGGTGTACCCGTGGGAGCCGTCATTGAGCACCATGACGTAGTCCACATCCGCGCGATGGGACGCGATCGGCCGCCTGGGCTCCACGATAAACGCGCCTAATAGCCCGAGCCCTACCTGCACCGCAGCGTTATGGTGCGAGTGGTACATATGAGAGCCTGCGTTCGTCACGGTGAACTCGTAGGTGTAAGACGCCCCGGGTTTGACCGGCGGCTGGGTGATGAAGGGGACACCATCCTGGTCGTTCGGTAACTCGAGGCCGTGGAAGTGAATCGCCGTCGATTCCGGTAGCTTGTTGGTCAAGTTCACCCGAACCCGGTCGCCTTGGCGAACGCGGATCTGGGGCCCCGGAACCTGACCGTTATAGGCCCAGGCTTTCACTTTCCGCCCCTGCTCGACCTCCCACTGGATCTCCTCACAGGTCAGGTCGTACACCTTCACGCCCCTCTCAATCCGGGGCTGGAACGGCTGGTTGCCCTTGCCTTCGGTCTTTGCGGGAAAGGCCTTCACCCCTTTCTCATGCATCGCATCCATCGCATCGGCCTTGGCGCGCGCGGCCGTGGCGGGATCAGCCGGAGGCAGTGGGTCCGGTCGATTCGCCGCGTCCGGTGCCCTGGCTGCTTCAGTGTCGGCACACGAGGCCAGATTGGACACCATCGCGGGAAGCACGAGGGCCGCAGCGGCTCCTTTCCGGAGGAAGTCGCGGCGGGCGGTGATGGGAACAGCTTTCGTGGTCTCGGACACGGCTCCTCACGAGTGGATGAGTTCATCGGGCGACGGGTGCAGTCTAGTCGCCGGCTCGTGAAGTCCGAGTGGAGGGATTATGAAGGTTGCTTTAGGGTGAACCCCACGCCCCGTACCGTGGTCAGCAACTGCTCGTTCGCGGCCTCGCTCAGCTTCCGGCGCAGGTTGCCAACATGGACATCCACCACGTTGCTCTCGGGGTCGAAGTGCATGTCCCACACCTTCTCCAGCAGCGTGGTCCGACGAACGACTTCCTCGGGATGAAGGAGGAAATACTCCAGCAGCTGGAACTCCTTCGGGGTCAGATCCAACCGCTTGTCATTGATGGTGGCCACGTGCCGAAGCCGGTCGAGCGCTATCGGCGGATAGCGGAGCACGTCCAGTCGCTCGGCTCCGCCACGACGATGGAGGGCTCGAATCCGGGCCAGCAGCTCGTCGAACTGGAAGGGCTTGGCCAGGTAATCATCCGCCCCGGCGTCGAGACCGCGCACCACGTCTTCCTTGGCATCCCGTGAGGTCAGCATGAGGATCGGCGTGGTCCGCCCTTCCCGCCGCAGCTCGTTGGCCACCTGGAAGCCGTTCTTCTTGGGCAGCACGACGTCCAGCAGGATGACGTCGTAGTCGTACACGTGGGCCAGCAGAGTGGCCTCCTGGCCATCCGGGGCCACATCCACGACGTGTCCTTCCTCCTTCAGCCCCTGCTCGATGAATCCGGCGACTTTCCGGTCGTCTTCTACCACGAGGATCTTCATACGCGAAATCTGGCGGGTTGTAGTTAAGTCCTGGCGGAAGCCCTGATGAAGCTTTCCTCACGCTCCGGGGAAGCCGGCAGCTCGAGGACAAAGCAGCCTCCCTTCCCGTCTCCGGCGATGGCCCTGAGTTCCCCGCCGAGTAATCGGGCAAGGCGGCGCGAGAGCGGAAGTCCCAAGCCAACTCCCCGACTCTCACCCGCCGCTTTTGTCACGTAGATATCGAAGATCTGCTCCAGATCGCTCTTCGGGATTCCACCCCCGGCATCTTGGACGGTGTACAACACCCAGGGCAGGCGAGCCGTCACGTAGACCTGCACGGTGCTCCCGTCCGGCGTGTGGCGAATCGCGTTCCCCAGGAGGTTGATCAGGATCTGCTCCACCCTGGCGGCATCGGTCTCACAGCTCGGCAGGTTGGGCTCCACCTCCATCTGGAGCAGGACTCGCTTGGCTTCTGCCGCCGGCGTCACCCGGGATAGGGCGCGCCGCGCCATGGATGCGGGATCGGTGGCCCGAATCACCGGCTTGAGGCGGTCCTCATCCAGCCGGCTCAGATCCAGCAGGTCGTTGATCAGGCCGACTGCCTGTTGTGCCGAGTCGAGCACCTCGAAGGCAGCCTTGGGGACTGTTGCGGGGTCCTTCTTCCGGACCATGATCTCGGACCAGCCATGGACCGCGGCCAACGCATTCCGCAGCTCGTGATTGACCATCGCGAAGAACCGCTCCCGCGCCCGATGGAGCTGCTGCACCTCGTCCAGCAGCCGGGCGCTCTCTTCGTGTAAGCGCGCGTTCTCAACCGCCGCCGCCGTGTTCGCCGCCAGGAGAACCGCTATGTGCTCATCCTCCTCAGTGAAGAGCTCACCGCCCATTCTCTCCGTCAGATAAAGATTCCCGAACACGCCCCGCTTGCCGACGATGGGGACACCGAGGAACGAATGCATCGGAGGATGGTGGGGCGGAAAGCCGTACGAATCAGGGTGGCGGGTCAGGTCGGGCAGCCGGACGGGGCGGGCCTCGCGAATTACCAAGCCAAGAATGCCGTGACCTCTCGGCGGAGGCCCGATCTTAGCCCGGAGCTCGGGGTCGATTCCGTGGGTGATGAAGCTCTCGACCAGCCGGCCGTCAGGCCCGAGGACCCCGATAGCAGCGTAGTGGGCGCCGATTACCTCAGCTGCTATGGCGACTACCCGCTGAAGCACGCCCTCCAGCGACACCTCGGTGATCAAGGACGAAGCCGCTGCAACGAGCCGTTCCAGACGCTCGCTGCCTGGCTGGGGGCGTGCCGTGAATGTTTCGGGCATATCCAAAGCTACAGGTCACCAGCCATACCCCGAAAGCCTCCGGAAGCTTCGCAGCTAGTTCATCGTTTTTTCATGGTGATCGTGCCATGGTATCGCTGAGGAGGGATTCAGTTCGTGAGATATACCCGAGTCTTGGTCACCCACTACGGTGGCCCGGAGGCCCTTCGAACGGTTGAAGAAGAGTGCCCCGAGCCGAAGCCTGGTGAAGTGCGGGTGAGAGTCCTCGCCGCAGGTGTCTCTTTGCCCGACCTGATGATGCGTGAAGGCATTCATCCCGAGACGCCCCCGCTGCCCTTCACGCCGGGATGGGATCTTGTTGGGGTAGTAGATCGGCTCGGTGGCGATGTGTCTGGAATCGCACCCGGCCAGGTAGTGGCCGCGCTGCCGATCCGCGGAGGCTACGCGGAGTTCGTCTGCTTGCCACAACGGGAACTGGTTCCGGTACCATCCGGGGTAGATCCCGCCGAGGCGGTGAGTCTCGTGTTGAACTACGTCACGGCGTACCAGATGCTGCATCGTTCCGCCAAGGCCAGGCCGGGCCAGCGAATCTTGATTCACGGCGCAGCAGGCGGGGTCGGCTCGGCATTATTGCAGCTTGGACGTCTCGCCGGGCTGGAGCTGTATGGCACCTGTTCATCGCCAAGCACTTCGGCCGTTTACGCCCTGGGTGGGATCCCGATCGATTACCAGCAGCAGGACTTCGTCCAAGAAATTCACCGCCTCACCAGCCCGGGCGTAGACGTCGTCTTTGACAGCATCGGTGGCAGCCACATCTGGCGCTCCCGCAAGGCCCTCCGTCCTGGCGGAACAGTCGTAGCCTATGGTCTTACGGGCTCGCTCCGGGACGGGCGATTGGCTTCGGGTCGTTCGGGGGGTCGTCATCGCTTTCGTGCAATCGCCATCTTTGGCTTATACATCGCCGGAGGCTGGATTCTCCCGGGCCGGAAACGGGTGGTCCCCTACAGCATCCAGTGGCTCAAACGGCTGAAACCGGCCTTGTTTCGACAAGATTTGATGACCTTGTTTGAGCTCCTCGAGCAGAAAAGGATCCAGCCGCTCATCGCCCGGCGATTGCCTCTTGCCGGGGCAAGAGATGCGCACGAGCTGCTGGGGAAGGGAAGCGTGACCGGCAAGATCGTGCTCGTTCCCGACCTGGCAGAAGCTTCGAACCTATTTCATTCTTTCTTCACGGAGAGTCAGCAAATTTCTGCTAGTAGTGAAAGCAGCCGCGCTGCGAATCGACAGGAGGGCTCTCTGGCATGACCGGTATTGTGATCGCCTACGGCACCACTGAGGGTCACACCGGCAAAGTCTCGGAGTGCCTCGCCCGGGTAGTTCGGGAGTACGGCTTTTCAACCGGTTGATCTCTATGCTGATAAGAATCCTGCTCGCCTGCGGTGTCCTCTCGTCGCTGCTCTACGTCGGAATTGATTCGCTCGCGGCCATCCGATATGGAGCCTACCACAGCTACACCTCTCAGGCCATCAGCGAGCTGGGGGCCATCGGCGCGCCGACGAAGACTCTGGTCCACCCCCTGTTCCTGATTTACAGTGTCCTGCTGATCCTCTTCGGAGTGGGAGTCTGGGCCTCCTCCCATCGGCAGGGCGCCCTGCGCGCCATTGGTGCGTTGCTGGTGGGAATCGGGGCTGTCGGAATCATGACCCCGGCCATGAACGTCCGGGGAGCGGGAGGGATTTCCGACGACCTCCCGCACATCGTTCTCACCGGCGTTCTCGTCCTCTTCATCCTGGCGGCTGTGAGCCTAGGGGCTGGTCTCTATGGAAGAGCCTGGCAGCGCTACTCCATTGCAACCATGGTTGTACTCCTCATCACCGGTGCATGGACCAGCTTCGAGGCTACCCGGCTGGCAAGAGGGCAGCCCACACCATGGCTCGGGTTCGCTGAACGGATCAACATCGGCGCCTACCTGCTTTGGGTAGGGCTGCTGGCCCTCAGCCGGTTGCGGGCTATGGGGCATGTTGGAGGACACCTGCCCAGAACAGTGACGGCAATACTCGGGACTATGATCCTCCTGGTTTCATGTCGTCCCTCTTCTCCATCAGCTGGCTCGGATCAAGTCAGCCGAGAGGATTCGACCCGGTCTCAGGACCGGACGCCAACGATGAGTACAGCGGAAGAACCCGACACGGTGCCGCCTGCGGACGTGTCGCATGGGGAAGCGGCAATCGGTGGGCCTCAGGCCGAGCCCGCACCGGTGGAAGCGCACCTGCCGCCGGCAAGAACCACGCGGGTGCATCGCATCCGGCTGGAAATGGTCCACTCCCCGGTCACCATCGCGCCTGGCGTGCGCTATGCCGCCTGGACTTTCGGTGGGTCCGTACCTGGCCCGGCATTGCGCGTGCGGCAGGGCGATGCAGTGGATTTCACGCTGGTGAACCGGGCAAATATCCCTCACAGCATGGACTTCCATGCCGCGGAAATCGCGCCGAGCAAGTATTACGTCAACGTCCTGCCGGGCGACTCACTGCACTACCGCTTTGTCGCCCGGGTGCCCGGTGCATTCATGTATCACTGCGGCACCGCCCCGGCGGCGATGCACATCGCCAACGGCATGTACGGCGCCATCGTCGTGGATCCCATCCGGGCTCGTCCGACAGCCCGGGAATTCGTGTTCGTGCAAAGCGAGTTCTATCTCGCGCCGAAAGCGGGCGCGGATGGTGCCCGAAGCCTCGCATGGGAGCGGCTTCTCACCCTGGCCCCGGATCACGTGGTTTTCAACGGTCGGGCCGACCAGTACGCATCCCATCCTCTGGAAGTCCAGCCGGAAGAGCTGCTTCGGCTGTACGTGGTGAACGCGGGCCCCAACCGGATCAGCTCCTTTCACGTGGTCGGGGGAGTGTTCGAGCGGGTGTTCCAGGATGGCTCCCACACCAGTCCTCTGGCTGGGGTGCAGACGGTAAACGTGCCGGTGGGGGGTGGAAGCATCTTCGAGCTCCGGCTCCGGCAGCCGGGCGACTACCCCTTTGTTACCCACGCGTTCGCTGATGCAACGAAGGGGGCGGTTGGAGTACTGCGGGCGCTGGGACCGGGAGAAAAGCCGGGAAGCCGGGGAGCCGGCATGAGACACTAGCTCGAGACTGCTCTCGCCGAACGCGTCTGCATAGCTCCTCCCCTGCTAGGCGTTTGCAGTCTGCCGTTCGTGAAGTAGCATCCACGACGTGCCGAAGCGGTCGCGGAGCATTCCGAAGCGCGACGCGAAGAAGGTCTCCTCCATCTTCATGAAGATTTGACCGCCGTCGCCCAGCAGAGCATAGAGGCGTTCCGCTTGCTCAGCGCTGTCGACTCGAAGGGACAGATAGGCGCTGCGCATCGGCTCGGCCCCGGGGATGTCGGCGCCCATGAGGGCGGTCTCACCGATCTCGATCCGCGCGTGCAGGATCTTGTCCTTCCAGTTGGCCGGTATGTTGTTGTTTGGCTCGGGGTTCTCACCGTGAGTCATCATCATCGTGATGTTGCCCCCGAGATGCTCCTGGTAGAAGCGGAAGGCCCGTTCGCAGTTCCCGTTGTAGTTGAGATAGATGTCGAGTTTCATGTAAACCCCTCTCGTCAGCTGCATGCGTTTGTTAGCCCGCACCGCGGAAATGGTGGGCATAGTCCGCGATTGCTGCTTCGACGACCTTCAGCCCGTGCGCTCGGCCGTACACTCGCTCGATCGTCACTGAGGCAGGACGGTCGGGGACGAGTTTGTAGGTCTCGAAGTAATGGCGAAGCCTCTCCACCAACACTGCGGGCAAGTCCTTGGTGTCCTGGGCCGCGCCGTAGATGTAGTCGTTGTCGAGCACCGCGATGACTTTGTCGTCCGCCTCTTGTCCGTCCACCATCTGCAGGCCGCCGACAACTTTGGCGCGAACCAGGATCTCACTTCGCGCGATGGGCCGCTCTGAGAGCACACAGATATCCAGCGGATCCCCGTCCCCCTTCATGGATTTGGGTGAGAGTCGCTGAACTCTCTCCCCACAATACGTGCGCGGGATGAAGCCGTACAGCGCAGGCGGCTGCGATGAGCCACGTTGCGGACGATCGACCCGGAGGTATCCAGAATGCTTGTCGACTTCATATTTGATGAGATCGAAGGGAGTGATTTCGATAAACGCCCATAGGAGACCCGGCGGGTCGGGCCCGATTTCGAGGCCGTGCCACGGGTGAGGGCGGAACTGGCTGGCCGGCTCAACAGAGTCCAGCGGCTTCTTAACCATCGACCCGCTCGAACGTCCCACGAATCGTCAAGCGCCCCTCCCGAACGTGCCATTGTCCCCGCGCCATCACGTCCTCGATCCCACCTTCCCCGTCCAGCACCAGCAGGTCGGCATCGGAACCCGGTGCCAAGCGCCCCTTTCGGGGCAGGCGGAGCAGCTTTGCTGGATTGGAGGTGAACGCCGGAAGGATCCGTTCGAGCGGCTGCCCACAGGCCAGCAGTTCCTTCAGCGTCTCGGCCAGCGCGGATGGACTTCCTATATCAATAGATGTGACTCGCCCGTCTTGGTCGAACGACGGGAAGCACCCGCCTCCGTCGGAGCTCACCGTCACCCGATCCGCAGGAAGTCCGGCTTCCAGGTACCGGGTGAGCGCCGCGGCGGCGGACCAGGCATCCTCGCCCTCCTCCAGTGGAAATGCGGTGATGTCGATGACCGAGCCCTGGCGCGCCAGTTCCAGCGCCTCCTGGAAGAGAGCCTTTCGCCGGTTGACGTGCGTCGGGTTGAACACCGCGGCCGGCAGCTCGCTCTCCGCCAACGCTCGTCGCACCAGCTCGAGACCGCGAGAGCCACTGCCCACGTGCAGGTGGACAATGCCTGCCTTGCCGGTCATCAGGCCCGCCACATGGGCGTCCCCCGCCACACGAAGCAGCTCGTCCAGCGTCGGTTGGCTGGAGCGGTGATCGCTGATCGCCAGCTCGCCTACCCCGAGAATCAGGTCTATGTGGAGGATGTCGCCCCGGACACTGCCGGTGATCGTCACCGGAGGCACGTGGTAGCCACCGGTGTAACACCAGGCGCTGAGTCCCTGCTCGATGAGTCCGCGTGCGGTGGCGACCAGCTCGGCCGGTGAGCGGACCGTATCGTCAGTGCCCAGCACTCCGATGGCCGTGGTGACGCCGCCGGTCGAGATCGTGCTGAGCCGGAGTGGAGGTACCCGGGTGTGATAGCCGGCTTCGCCGCCCCCGCCAGTCAGGTGCATGTGCCCATCGATGAAGCCGGGCACCACCCGGCGGCCTTCCAGGTCGCGCTCGGTTATCCCCAGTTGGGACGGCAGATCCGGGAGATCCGCGCCGATCCAGAGAATCCTCTCCCCACCTAGCAGCACATGCGAGTGCCCGCGGGGTTGGGGGTCATACAGGTCGGCATTCCTGAGCAGTTCCATCATGCGAACTTAGTCCCGGAGGGAGACGTCGGCCATTGGAGTTCGGGTGCGCCTCAGTCACATTTCCTGGCGAATGCAGCCGCTGAATTCTCAGCGACCTGCGACAACCCACCGAGCCCGTCATGCCTGTTGCCGGAGCCATCGCCCCAACCCGCCGAGCCACCGCTGAGCTCCTGGCGGAGGCTCGCACTCGGACGCTGCTGTTGGTCGGTCCCCTCTCCCACGATGATTTCATTCAGGTGCCCGAGCCGGAAGTCGGCTCGGTGCTGTCACACCTAACGCAGATCCTCAGCTACGAGGAGAGCCAACTGCTCGTTGAGGCCGAGCCTTCTTCCGTCACCTCGTACGACGAATGGTTCGACCGCATGACCGAGGTCCGCCAGAAGGTTCTGCAGCGGCTGGCGGAGCTGGACTCGGCCCGTCAATCGGCTATGGAGGAGCGGTATCACCGGGTGGTGGAGCACGAATACCAGCGGGAGGAGGCCATTCTCGAATCACTCGATGCGAGAAGCGAGCGGTACCACCCGGCCCAGAAGCGCCGGCTTCCTCGCGGGCGTCGGCTGGCCGATCCCGGGATGATGGTGCGCTTCCCCGGCGGAACGATCGAGATCGGAGCCGCCGAGCAGCCGCGATACGTCACCCTGCGCTCTTTCTGGATCGATATCATGCCGGTCACCAACGGGGATTACATGACCTTCATGGGCGAGGGCGGCTACACCACTCGCGAGGTCTGGTCGGAAGGTGGCTGGCACTGGCTCAAGGCATCTCACGTGCAGATGCCGCGAAACTGGATCTGGCAGGACGGTGCCTGGTGGTCCCGGTGCCTGGGCCGGGACACTCCGCTCGACTTCACCTGCCCGGTCACCCACCTGTCGTACTACGAGGCCGATGCCTTTGCCCGGTTCGTCGGAAAGCGGTTACCCACGGAGCTCGAGTGGGAAGCTGCGGCCGGGTGGGACCCAGAGACCCAGTGCCGGCGGCAGTATCCCTGGGGCAACATGTCCCCGACGCCCCACGTGGCGAACCTCGATCAGCTCGGGTTCGGTCCTGCCGCCGTGGGTGCCTTCCCTGGAAATCTGTCGCCGATAGGTTGCTATGGGATGATCGGAGACGTGTGGGAGTGGACCGATGAAGCGGTGCTGCGGGGCGGTTCCTGGGCCACTCGCGCCGGTGCCATCCGCAACTCGTCTCGCCGGCTGGCGTCCCCCGCGTCCCGCCATGTCTTCAACGGGTTCCGCTGTGCGCGAGACGGCTGAACTGGTGCGACTGGGTAATTCGGCGCTTGGTTGCGCGCCGGGGACGGCTCCTTCGGACGCCTGCAGCACTCGATGCTCGGAGCCCGCGGGCCTCCTCTCCAACGGGGCGTCAGGGCTGGAGCGCGCGGTCTCCTCACCTCGTGCTGACGCGTCCTCCGGAGCCGTTCCCCGGCGCTCCACTTCTGGAACTCAGGATTCGCTTGCACACAGCGACTGGCGGGTGACTCCGCAGGGCGCGTCAGCACGAGGGGAGGAGACCGGTCGGCCCTGACATCACAGTCCTCAGCCGATCCCTGGGCTCCGACCATCGAGTGCTGCGGCGCCCGGAGGAGTCTCCGCCAGTCGAGCAACTAACCAGTCGCGCAACCAAGCTGAGGAAGCCGTAAAGGTCGCGCGGCCGCTACGGCTCCAAGCCTGAGGGCAGCCCGTTAGGAAACCGCTCCTGGATCGCTTCCTGGATCCGCTGAATCCGGTTCTCCGGATTCGGATGCGTGCTGAAGAACTCCGGTGGCCGGTTCCCCTGCGAGCTCTCCTCCAGAATCTGCATCAGCTTGATCATCGAGCGCGGGTCGTAGGCCGCTTCACTGCTGAAGCGCACTCCCAGCCGGTCGGACTCCAGCTCGTCCTGGCGGCCGAATCGCATGGTTACCAGCTGCCCGATCATCGCGGCCACCGCCGCGGAATTCCGGCTCGATGGATCGCTCGGATCGTAGGTCGCCAACACGGCGGCACCGGTGAGACCCTGAGTCAGCTGCTGCTTCGCGATGTGCTCGGCGCCGTGCCTGGCTGCCACGTGGCCGATCTCGTGGCCCAGCACCCCGGCCAGCTGGCCATCGGTCTCCAGCCGCTTGAGCAGTCCTTCGGTGATGAAGACTTGTCCGCCCGGTAGGGCAAACGCGTTGATGGTCTCGGGATCGTTCAGCACGTGGAAGTCGTAGCGGTAGGGCGTCTGTCCGGCCGCGCTCCGGGTCACCAGCCGCTCGCCCACCTTGTCGACCCGCGCTTGCAACTGGGGATCGGGATCCTCGCCGCCGAACTGCTGCGCCATCTCCGGCGCCGCCTGCAGTCCCAGGGCGACTTCCTGTTCCGGCGTGATCCCGGCGACGTGCTGTTTCTCTTCGGTAATGGGATTGAAGACGCTGCTGCCGAAGTAACTGAGCAGCGCCATGGCGGCGATGATGAGACCAACCAGCAACCGTCCACGTGACACGAGGCCTCCCTAACGGGGGAGGCTTAACCTACATGGCAGCTAGAGCTCCAGACGGTGACTTTCCTCACTCCCGACCGACTGACCGCCCGACCGCCTGACCGTTCACGCCAGCTTGAACCCGCCCACCGCCCCGGTCAGCTTCTCCGCCGCCTGGGCCAGGTGCCCCGCGGACGAGGAGATCTCCTCGGTAGAGGCGTTGAGCTGCTCGGCGGCCGAGGCGATCTGCTGCGCTGCTGTCGCATAGTCCTCGGTCCCCACGGAGACTTCCCGCATCCGGCCGGCGATCCCCTCGATCAGGCCGCGGACTTCATCGGCCGACGCCGAGATCCGCCGGGTCCACTCGTCGTTGGCCTCGGCATCGGCCGCCACGTTCATGAGGCCGGCTGCCGCGGCGTGGGCTGCCTCGCGGGCTGCGGTTCCACCCTGTCCCAGCCGCAGCAGCCGCTCTCTGGCGGTCTGCACCTGAGTGACCACTCGCTGAACCGTCTCGCTGGTCGAGGTGGCGGCCTGCGCGGCCTGGTTGGCCAGCTTGCGGACCTCTTCGGCTACCACACTGAAGCCGCGGCCTTCGTCGCCGGCGCGAGCGGCTTCGATGGAAGCATTGAGCGCGAGCATGTGGGTCTGCTTGGCGATCGCCTTGGCCTGGGTGATGAACTTCTCGATGTTGCCCGAGGCCGCGGCCAGCGCCTCCGCCTCGGCGGCGCCCCGCTCGATTTCCTCGGCCAGCCGGGCCAGCTCCGCGGTGCTCTCGTCCAGCCGCTGCCGGTGCGCCCGGGCGATGCGGGCCAGCGCCGAGTTGCGCTCGGCGGCCTGGGTCGCTCCCGCGGCCAGCTCGTGCGCGATCTCCAGAATCTTGGCCGCATCCTCCGCCGCGGCGCGGACCACCTGGGCCTGTTGGTTGGCCCGCTCGGTCAACTCGCCGGTGGTGCTTGCCACTTCCTGAGTGGAGGCGGTCATCTGCTGGGTCGAGGCGGCCATTTCCTGGGCCATGGCGGCGGCATCGTGGGAGTGCTGTTGGATCGTGCCCACCAGCTCCTGGAGCCGGGAGACCATCCTGACCACCGAGCTGGACATCGCATCCAGGCCTTCACGGTTGGCCCACTCGGGGGTGGTGAGGTCCCCCTGGGACACCCGGGACGCCACCACGGCCACCTTGCCGGTCGGCTTGAGCACCCGGTTGAGCAGCAGGCGCACCAGGAGCCGCTCGATGCCAAATCCGGTCAGGAAAAGGAGTGCCGTGCCCCAGATGGCCGGGTGGGTGGGGGCGATCGCCTGATCCCCACAGGCGAGGAACAGGATGGCGCCGGCGCCCAGCGCCAGAACGGCCGCGGCGGTGACGCCGATCAGGTGCAGGCGGAAGATGAACTGATTGCGACTCGAGGCCATGGGAATCCTAGTCATTGCGAGGGGCATCGCCCCGAAGCAATCCCATTCCTAGCAAGAGGAGGGCCCCGGGTTCGGTCGGACTCTCCTGCTAGCTGCCCCGCTGCCAGCGGCCTCGCTGTCGTGGCAGTAACGTCGCTATAGCAATAGATTTACGCTCGCCCGAAACCTTGAGTGCAACCAGCCCGTGGGCCCTCCGGCCGCGGGGCGGACTACCTGCATGACGACGACCGATACCCGAGTGAAGCAGAATCCAAGACCGAGCGACGAGCTGCCCTACCGGCCCGATCAGGTAGAGGCCAAGTGGCAGGCCCGCTGGGCGGAGCGGCATACCAACGAGCCCGATCTCGACCGGGCGGCGCGTCCGTTCTACAACCTCATGATGTTCCCCTATCCCTCGGCCGAAGGCCTGCACGTGGGGAACATGTTCGCCTTCACCGGGGCCGACACCTACGGCCGCTTCAAGCGGCTGCAAGGCTTCGATGTGTTCGAGCCGATGGGCTACGACGCCTTCGGGATCCACAGCGAGAACTACGCGATCGCTCAAGGCATCAATCCCGGGAAGCTGATCCCCCAGAACATCGCCAACTTCCGCCGCCAGCTCATGCGGATCGGAGGCATGTTTGACTGGCGCCACGAGCTCTCCACCACGGACCCGGCGTACTACAGGTGGACCCAGTGGCTGTTTCTCCAGCTGGTGAAGGCGGGGAAGGCCTACAAGAAGGCGGCCGCGGTCAACTGGTGTCCGAAAGACAAGACTGTTCTGGCTAACGAGCAGGTCATCAACGGCCACTGCGAGCGCTGCGGCACCGCGGTCGAGCAGCGGGTGCTGGAGCAGTGGTTCTTCCGGATCAGTGAATATTCCGACCGGCTGCTGAAAAATCTGGACGACCAGTCCAAGATGGACTGGTCGGAGAGCACGGTACTGGCGCAGCGCAACTGGCTCGGCCGCTCCGAAGGCGCGGAGATCGTCTTTTTGGGAGGTGGGGAGGCGGGGAAGCGGGGAGGTGGGAAAGAGCAGTCATTGCGAGGAGGCAAGGCCTCACCGGAGTCATTGCGAGGCCGCCCAGCGGCCGAAGCAATCCCGCCGCAACCAAACGGTCTCCGGGTCTTCACCACCCGCCCCGACACCATCTTCGGCGCCACCTTCATGGTCTTGGCACCGGAGCATCCGCTGGTGGACACCTTCACCACCGACGACCGCCGCGCCGAGGTGGACGCGTATCGCAAGATGGTGGCGGCGAAGGACCTGGTCTCCCGGAAGGTGGGCGAGCGGGAAAAGACTGGAGTGTTCACCGGTGGCTTCGTCACTAACCCTGCCACCCAGGAGTCCATCCCGGTCTGGATCGCCGACTACGTCCTGATGGAGTACGGCACCGGCGCCATCATGGCCGTGCCGGGACACGACGAGCGCGACTTCGATTTCGCCCGCCGGTACCGGCTACCTATCGTCCGCGTCGTCGCGGCGGAAGGCGAGGGTGCAGACGAACCACTGGATTCGGCGTACACCGAGAACATCACCGGACGTCTGGTCAACTCCGGCCAATTCGATGGCATGCCGGCCGCCGAGGCCAAGGTGGCCGTTACTCGCTGGCTCGAGGGGCAGGGAAGCGGCAAGGGCGTGATCCAGTACCGGCTGCACGACTGGTGCATCTCGCGCCAGCGCTATTGGGGCCCGCCCATTCCCATCATCTACTGCGAGGAGCACGGTGCGGTGCCGGTGCCGGAGAAGGACCTGCCGGTGCTGCTCCCGCTGATCGAGGACTTTCAGCCCGACGATACCGGCGTGTCACCGCTGGCGCGGCACGACGAGTGGTACTACACGCCCTGCCCGGTGTGCGGCAAGCGGGGCCGGCGCGAGACCGACGTGAGCGACACCTTCCTCGATTCGGCCTGGTATTTCCTCCGGTATCCCAGCACCGAGTTTGACGATCGCCCCTTCGACCCGAAGCGGACCAAGAAGTGGCTGCCGGTGACCAGCTACATCGGCGGGAACGAGCACGCCGTGTTGCATCTGCTCTATTCCCGCTTCATCACCATGGTGCTTCACGACCTGGGGCAGCTGCACTTCGAGGAGCCGTTCCGGAAGTTCCGGGCCCACGGTCTGATCGTGAAGGACGGGGCCAAGATGTCCAAGTCCCGGGGCAACGTCGTGGTGCCGGACGACTACATCGCCCAGTGGGGAGCCGACACCTTCCGGATGTACCTGATGTCGCTGGGTCCGTTCCAGAAGGGGGGCGACTTCCGGGACGAAGGGATCAGCGGACCTCGGCGGTTTCTCGATAAGGTCTGGGCCCTGGTGGGCAGCTCAGCCGGCGATGATGCAGCAGCCGAGCCCTCCCATCAGCTGCTGACCAAGTGGCACCAGACCATCCGGAAAGTCACGGTGGATATGGAGAGTCTGGACTACAACACCGCCATTGCCGCCATGATGGAGCTGGTGAACAAGCTGCGGGAGGAAGGCTCACACGATCGCCGCATCGTGGAGAGCCTGGTGATCATGCTGGCGCCCTTTGCCCCCCACTTCGCCGAGGAATGCTGGGAGCGACTGGGACACACCACATCGGTGTTCGATGGGCGCTGGCCCAAGTGGGACGAGGCTCTGGTCGTGGAGGACCAGGTCGAGGTCGTGATCCAGGTGAGCGGGAAGACGCGGGGCCGGGTGTCGGTGCCGCGAGATGCAGAAGAGAACGCGGTGGTCGCCGCAGCGCACTCGGATGCGGCCGTGCGCCGGTTTACCGAGGGCAAAGAAGTAAGAAAGGTCGTTTACGTACCCAATCGGCTCCTGAATCTAGTGCTGGGCTAGCCTGTGTAAGCGGGTATCCAGCGAGCCGTAATCCTACGGCTCCGGCTCCACCTGCAATAGCGCTGCCGGTTTGACCGAGAGCTGGCCGGTGAAGGGCCGGTCGTGCGACAGCAGCAACAGAATGCTGACGGCGATCGCGGTGGAGAACAGCCCCAGCGCGATTCGCGCGCTCCCCCGGTTGTCGCTGTGCACCAGGGCGATCGTCAGCAGGGTACAGATCGCCTGAATTATCAGAGTCATCCACTTGACCCCGTTCACCTCCGAGCGGCTCGTCAGAACCCGCTGGCGCCGGGCGTCGAGCGCGTTCTCCAGGGCGGTGACGATCTCCCGTTGCGCCGCCACTTGACCTGCTCCTTGTGGGTTCAGCGTCAACGTGGTCTGCAG
>CBFGTM010000003.1:0-126455 GCA_965652025.1 uncultured Gemmatimonadales bacterium | reverse complement strand
CTTTTCGGCGGCGGCCACCTCATTGATGACACGCAGGTCGCGATCCTTCTCGACTGCAATGACCCGTCCAGCCCGCCTGATCAGTGCCGCGGTAAGGCCGCCCGGACCGGGGCCAATCTCCAGAACCGTATCGTTCGGTCCGGCTTCCAGGGCGCCGGCGATTCGGGCCAGAATCCCGGGATCGGTCAGGAAATGCTGTCCCAGGCGTCGCTTGGCCCGGGGCACGTCAGATCCGCATCACCAGCAGCGTACGATCATCGACCGGCTTGATGCCGAATAATTCGGCGTCGTCCAGCACCGCGCGCACGATTGCCTCGGCCGATTCCGCCCGGTGGAGGCAGATGCGGTCCAGCAGGCGCTGCTCGCCATAGGGCTCACCGGCCTCATTGCGGGCATCTACCAGGCCATCGGTCCAGAGTGCCAGCAGATCGGAGCCGGGCTGCCAGGAAACCTGGCGCCGTTGAATCGTCCCCATCGCAGCCAATCCCAGCGGTGGTGCGGTGGCCTCCAGCCGCTCAGGGGCTCCGCTGCGGGGCACTCGGAAGGCATGGGGGTGGCCGGCGTTGGAATACGAGAGTCGCCTGGAGTGCGGATCGAGTACTCCATAGAACACGCTGAAGTGCATTTCGGTCCGGGCGAGCTCCGGGGAGAGACTGTCGAGTAACGCCGTCAGGGTCTCGTCGGGGGTGGCCTCCGCCGCGGCATGGATCCCGGCCGCAGCCATCACCAGCGCCATTACCAGCGCCGCGGAAAAGCCGTGCGACGCCACATCACCCAGCATGACTCCGACCCTGCCCCGGCCTAACCGGGTAAACGTGTAGAAGTCACCACCTACCGATTCGGCTGGAAGACATCGCGCCGCCACTTCGGCATCGCCCTGCAGGACCGAGGGCGAGGGCAACAGCTTGAGCTGCAGATCATGCGCGAGCTCGAGCTCCCGCTGCACTCGTTGCTGCTGGAGGTCCCGGTCCACCAGCCGGGCATTCTCTACCGCGGCGCCGATCTGATTGGCGACGGCGCCCACCAGTTTGCGATCGTCCAGCGTGAACCGATCCCCGCCGATCCGGTCGGTCAGGTTGATCACCCCGACGCAGCGCACGCCGGTCCCTGGCCCCGCATAGCAGATGGGAACACTGATGAAGGAATCACCCCGGTACCCCCGCGCCTCCCCGCACTCCGGCGCGATGGAGTCGGGGTTGGTCGGGTCGAAGGTGATGATCCGCTGTTCGCGGAAGACCCGGGCCGAGACCGAGCAGTCGTCGTCAACGTCTACCGGGGCCAACCCATCGGCTGCAAAGCCGCGGGCCGCCACGGTCCGCAGGGTCCGGGTGGCCTCCTCGTATACCATGATCGACCCCCGGCGTGCGCCCACCACTGCGCTTACCTCCTGGACGATGATCTGCGCGGCTTCCTCGAGGCGGACCGTGCGGCCCAGGATTTCACTGATCGCGTACAGCAGATCGATCTCTTCGTACCGGCCGGCCAGCTCTTCCGCCACGTGGGCGCGCTGGCGCTCGGACTCGAGCAACGCAGCGACCACGGGCGCGATCCGCTGAGCCGTGGCGGCCAGTCCGCTCAGCTCTGCACCACCGATTTCCAGCCACACGCCCGCCGCGCCCGGCACCGGCTGCAGCCATGCTGGGCCGTCGGCCGTTTCGACCAGACCGGCCTGCTGTGGCACCGGCCCGTCCTCGGCGCGCCACAGCCGCACCCGGCCACTGACGAGAGACCCCAGCGCGCGCAGCACGTGATCGAGGCGCCCTACGAGCGGCGCAGTATCATGCAGATGGAGTTTCCTTGCTGATTGAACTGCACGGCGTCAACGAGCTTGCGAATCAGAAAGAGTCCCCGGCCTCTCGCTTCATCAAGCTGTGCCGGCTGAATCGGCTCCGGAACGGTGGAGGGATCGAACCCGGGACCCTCATCGGTGACGTACAGCGTGATGGCTTCCGGCACCAGCTCGGCCCGGACCTCGACCCACTTATTACAGTCCTCGCAATTGCCCCGGAGGATGGCATTGCTGAGCGCCTCGGAGAGAACCACCCGCAGCCGAAATCGGGTGGTGGCTGTGGCCGCGTGGCCGGCCAGGCAATGGCGGGTGACCAGCTCTACCGCTTCCTCGATACAGTTGACGTCGCTGGGAAGCCGCAGGGTGACCAGAGTGGCCGCCCCTCCGGCAGCCGACGCCGAGGTCCGGCGGACACAGAGGCGGAGCGGCGAAGTCATTCCCGCTTGCTAGAAGCTGGCCAGGGCCTGCTCGGGGGTTTCGGTGATGGCGAAGAGGGTATCCAGCTTGGTGAGCTCGAACAACGAGCGGAGATCGTCATTGAGGCCGGAGAGTCGGAGCTCGCCTCCCGCCTCACGAATCCTCTTGGATAGCGAGACCAGGGCGCCGAGACCGGAGGAGTCTATGTAGCCGGTGCGGGAGAAATCGACCAACAGCCGTCGCTCCCCCCGATCCAGCGCGGCCTGCACCAGATCCTTGAGCTCCTGACGGTTGCCGATGATGAGCTGGCCGTCTACCTGAACCACCGTCACTCCTCCTACGCCCTTCATCTCACTGAACCCCATCGGACCTCTCCCTCAAATCGTGGTTCCGTTCCCTTGCAACGCCACCATCGCGGCGACTTCGACAATATCATCGGGGGTGGCACCCCGCGACAGGTCGGCCATGGGCCGGGCCAATCCCTGAAGAATAGGCCCGATGGCCACCGCCCCGCCGAGCCGCTGGACCAGTTTGTAGCCGATGTTGCCGGCGTCCAGATCGGGGAAGACCAACACATTGGCCCGACCGGCGACCGGTGAGCCGGGCGCCTTCCGCTCGCCGACCTCCTGGATGAGCGCAGCGTCCGCCTGCAGCTCGCCATCGGACGGAATATTGGGCGCCAGCTGCTGGAAGTGCGCCGCGGCTTCCTGCACCCGAGCTACCTGCGGCCCATCGGCGCTACCCTTGCTGCTATAAGAGAGAAATGCAACCCGGGGAGAATCGCCCACCAACCGGGAGCGGTCTCGGGCCGCGGCCAATGCAATTTCGGCCAGCTGGCCCGGCGTAGGCTCCGGCACCACGGCGCAGTCGGTAAAGGTCAGTACCGTGTTGCTGGGGAGCACCATGTAAAACGAGGAGCTGACGAGGCTCACTCCGGGGGCGGTTCCGATGGCCCATAGCGCCGCCCGCACGACGTCACCGGTAGGACACACGGCACCAGCGACGCAGCCGTCAGCTTCGCCCAGGGCCACGAGAGCAGCACCGAAGTTGACTGGATCGGCCGCGACATCCAGCGCGTGCACACCGTCCCGGATCCGGTCTGGACGGCGCTCCCGGAGGAGCTTGGCCACCCGCCCCAATCGGGCATCCTGGGCCGGATTCAACCCGTCTCCGCCCAGGACAATCGGTTCCACGACCTGCTGGGCCCGGAGCCGCTCGACGGCGGCCTGTACTCGCGGGTCTTCCCCTTCGCACAGTACTATCCGCGCTTTGCGGCCCGCCGCCCGCTCCAGAAGCTGGAACCGGAAACTCACGAGTGGAACCGCCGCTTCAGCGCCTTGGCCACGGCCGGGTGCACCAGAGAGGTCACGTCTCCCCCAAAGCGAGCCACCTCCCGCACCAGGCTGGAGCTGAGGTAGGTCAGGTCCACGGCCGGAACCAGAAAGACCGTTTCGAGCGAGGGATGGAGTTGTCGGTTCATAAGGGCCATCTGGAACTCGTACTCGAAGTCACTGACGGCTCGCAGTCCTCGTACAATGGTCGTGGCTCCGACCCGCTTGGCGAAGTCCGCCAACAATCCCTCGAAGGACTGAAAGGAGACCCGCTGATCTTCACCTACCGCCGCTCGCAGCATGTCCAGGCGCTCGTCCACCGAAAAGAGCGGCTGTTTCACGACGTTGACCGCCACCGCGACGATGAGTCGGTCGGCCAATGCCAGACTCCGGCGGACCAGATCCTCATGGCCCCGGGTCGGGGGGTCAAATGATCCGGGGTACACGGCAATGCGGGTCATGGCGCGTGGCAGAAGGTAATGGCGGTGTCCCCATATCTACGGGTGTCATCGCCGGGTATCTGGAGATTGGACGGGTGCTCGACCGAAAGAATGCGTCCGAACGGGTGGCGGCGGAAGAGTCCGACCAACCGCTCCGCATAGTCGATGGAGTACGGTGGATCGGCAAACACGATGTCGTACGCTCGTGTCGGCAGTCGCTCGGCGAACCGAATGGCATCACCACGGTGGACTGTCACTACGCCGTCCACCCCCAGAGCAGCGATGTTTTGTTCCAATGCCTTCAATGATGGGGGGTTCAGCTCGACGAAGGTGGCAGAGTCGGCACCCCGGGACAGCGCCTCGAGTCCCAGCGCCCCGCTGCCCGCGAACAGATCGAGCACTCCGGCGCCGTTCAGATCGTCTCCCAGGATACTCATCCAGGCTTCCCGCACCCGGTCGGCCGTCGGACGCACCCGGCTGTCCCGGGGTGGCACCAATCTCCTTCCCCCGAACCGACCCCCCACTATGCGCATGACCTTCGTGTCTTCGCGGTAGATCCTCTACCCGGGTAGGTGAGGCGTGAGGGCACACAGCCGCGCCTGGAGCGAGCTCAGGCCATTCCACTCGTCGCACTCGATCCGGAACGCGGCGTCCACCAGGCCATCGCTCAGCCAGGGGACTCGATCGGCCCACTGAAAGCCGATGGCCCACAGCCGGCAGTTCCCGTCATCGAGCGCACCTTTGAGGTGCCCGTTACCGACCACGCTACGACTGGTGAAGCGGATGCCTCGCACACCGAAGACCTCCGTGGGATTCCCCTGACCAAAGGTCTCGAGATAGCGGCACAGCCGCTCCAGCTCGCGCGTGACCTCCGGAAGCCGGAGCTCCAGATCTACTCGCTGCTCCGGCCCGAGATCATCGGGTCCGAGCCGCTGGCGAGCCACGTCGCCGAACCGCTCACGGAATTCGTCCAATCTGCCGCGCATGATTGTGAGACCCGCGGCCATCTGGTGCCCGCCATAGCGCTCCAGGAGGTCGCCGCAGGACAGCAGTGCCGAGTGCAGATCGAATCGAGAGGTGCTGCGGCCGGAGCCTTTGCCGATCTCGCCATCGAACGCAATGAGGAAGGTGGGCCGGCCGTATCGCTCCACTACCCGGGAAGCGACGATCCCGACCACTCCGGGATGCCAGCCTTCGCCGGTCAGCACCAACCCGGCGTCCCGCTCCGGGTTTCCGGTCCGCTCCACCTGCTCCAGCGCCTCGTCCAGAATCCGCTGATCCAGCGCCTGGCGCTCGACATTCATGTTTTCCAGCCGGAGCGCCAGCTCGGCAGCCTCTTGGGAGTCATCGCACAGCAACAGCCTGAGACCGTCGGTGGCATCGCCCACCCGGCCAGCCGCGTTGAGCCGGGGACCCAGGATGAACCCAAGATGATGGGCGCGCACTTCCTTGCCAGCTAGTCCGGTGGCATCGAGCAGAGCGCGGACGCCGGGCCAGCGACTCTGGTGCAGCAGCCGGAGTCCGTGCTTCACCAGGATTCGGTTTTCACCCTGGAGCGGCACCACATCCGCGACGGTGGCAAGCGCCACCAGATCGAGCAGGTGAAGCGGCAGGTTGGCTGGCAACCCGAGCGCGGGCACCAGGGCCTGGGCCAGCTTGAAGGCGATACCGGTTCCGCAGAGATAGTTGGCGCCGGAGTGATCGCCCTCCTGTTGGGGGTCCACCACGGCCAGAGCGGGTGGGAGCCTCTCACCCGGCAGGTGGTGGTCCGTCACTATGACTCCGATGCCGGCCGACCTGGCGGCGACCACGGTTTCGTAAGCCGTGATCCCGCAGTCGCAGGTAATTACCAGCGACGCGCCCGCGGCCTGCGCCGCGGCGAGTCCGGCGGGCCCGAAATCGTAACCGTCGCGCAACCGGTGAGGCAGGAAGGGGAGCACGTCGGCCCCGGCTATCCGCAGCACCCGGGTGAGCAGCGCGGAGGCGCACTGGCCATCCACGTCGTAGTCGCCGTGCACCAGGATCCGCTTCCCGGCCCGGACGGTGGCGACAATGGCTTCGACCGCAGTGGCCATGCCGGCCAGTGCCCCCGGGTCGGAAAGCTCATCCAGCGAAGGCCTCAGAAACCGCCGGGCTGCGTCCTCCGTAACATGCCCCCGCTGGACCAGGAGCCGTGCCAGAGGAAGGGGGAGGTTGAGGCCGGCAGCCAGGCGCTGCGCGTCCTGGGACGGTGGCGGGGGAACCACTCGCCAGCGAAGCACCGGTTGAGGAAAGACGCTCACCGGACTCAGGGTATCCGCCTGCGGCGTCGTCATGCTCACCCCGCCTGCTCAGACGGGTACAGAATCGCTCCGCAGGCTTCGCACCCATCCAGCACTGCTCCCGACTTGATCTGACTCCTCCGGTTGAGCGGCACCGCGGTATGGCATCCGCCACACGCACCACCCACCAGGGGCACCACGACGTCGCTCGAGCGGGTCCGGCGGAGCCGGTCGTACCGGGTCCGCAGCGACCGGTCGATCAGCGCGGCGGTGGCTTCCCGCTCGCGAGAGGCGGTGTTTCGTTCAGCTTCGAGCTGGGCTTGCCGTTCAGCCAGTTGGGCTCGCTGGGGAGCCTGGGCTGTCTCCACTGCTTTCAGGTTCAACTCCTCGCCTTGCACCTTCAACTCGAGTTGGGTCACACTGTCGGCGCTCCGAATCCACTCGTTCTCTTCCTTGGCCAGTACCGACTTCGCCAGATCGAGCTCGGCCATGACGGCGGACGCCTCCTTCGGATTGCGCACCTGCTCCAGCCGCTGGCGCCGGCGCTCCTCCAGCGTGCGATAGCTCTCGATCTTGGCCTCCAGTTCATCCCGGCGGCGGCGACCGTCGGCCAGTGCGCGCCGGGCGGTCTCGAGGCCGGTGTGCGTCTGCTGCAGTACCTGGTCGAGCACTGTGGCTTCTGCGCGCAGCGCGGCGAGGCGTTGATCCGCCTCGGCGAGGACGGCATCCTTGGCCTGAAGATCGATCAGCTTGAGGAGCTCGGCGTGCATTCAGGATCCGTGAGGGCGCCGGGCTGCACGAACTCCGCGCACCACGCTATACCACCGGTCAGCCTCGGGGTACAACCGCTGGAGCTCGTCTCGACGCTGGCGCTTTTCGCCGGGGTCGCTGATGGCTGAGATCCGCTCGTACTCTGGCCTGGCGCGCAGGATCTGGGACGCCCGGTCATAGATCCCCGCCTGATCCGTGCCACTGAGACTTTGCGAAGTTTCCTTCAGCCGGGTCCAGGCCAACTGGCCTTCGGGGGACAAACTGGCGGGGAGCTGGAGGGTGGCGGCCTCGGTGCCCAACAGAGCTTCATAGACCTCGCGGAGCCGAGCCGACCGAAACAGCGCCGGAGAAACCTCCTCCCGGGCACGCTCGATCCAGTCGGGAGCCACGAAGAGGGCCTTCAGGAGCTGCACCTCCGGTCCGGTCCGCGCGCGCGGTGGCGGTGGCGAGGGTGCAGCAGGCTGTGCCTGCCACCGCTGCCCCGCTGCCGCGCTGCCTCTCTGCCCCGCCATTTCATGCTCCAGCACCTCCTTGCTGATCTTGGTTCGCTCCGAGACGAGCGAAAGATACAACTCACGGGTGATGGGATCAGCCGCGGCACGAATGGTGGGGAGCAGTCGGTCCACTGCTTCCCGTCGGTGGTCAAAGTCCTCGAAGTATCCCTTGCGCTCCAGTAGCTGAACCTTCCGCTCCAGCAGGTCGACGGCGTCGGCCACGATCTCGTCCAGCGCCGCCACTCCGCCATTCTTCACCAGGGTATCCGGGTCCTCGCCAGGCGGCAGTGTTGCCACTCGGACCCGTACGCTGTGGCGGAGAAGCTCGTCCCCCGCCCGAAAGCTGGCTCGAAGCCCGGCTCGGTCGCTGTCGTAGAGCAGCACGGCTGAAGCGGCATAGCGCTTGAGCAAGGCAGCCTGATCCGGTGTCAGCGCGGTCCCCAGCGGAGCCACCACGTGCTCCACCCCAGCCAGCACCAGGCGAAGTACATCGAAGTAGCCTTCGACCAGAATGACGGAGCCCTCCCGCCGGATCGGGCCCTTTGCCTGATGCAGATTGTACAGCTGCTTCCCTTTGTGAAAAATTTCGGTCTCCGGCGAGTTGAGGTACTTCGGCTCGCCGTCGGCCAGCAACCGTCCGCCGAATCCGGCGACGCGCCCTCGCAGGTCGTGAATGGGAAATAGCAGCCGGCCACGGAAGCGGGCGCTGATGACGCCGTCGTCCCGCTGGGCCGCGAGACCGGCTCGAAGCAGAATGGTGGACTCGATTCCGAGCGTCCCCATCGCCTCGAGGAAGCTCTTGCCCTGCGGAGCGAAGCCCAGCCCCAGAATCGCTGCCGTTTCCAGGGGAACCTCGCGGCGCTCCAGGTACTCCCGGGCGATTCGGGCATCGGGAAGTTCAAGCAACTGACGGGTAAACCAGTCGTGCGCCGCGGCCACCGCTTCAAAGAGGGGCTCGTGGGGATCGGGTCCGGCCCGTTCGGCTCGGTCTGGTATGGTGATCCCCACCCGTCGAGCTGCCTCCCGGACGGCATCCGGGTAGCTCAGACCCATGCGGGTCATGTACCAGGAGAATACGTCACCAGACGCATGGCACACGAAGCAGTAATAGCGGCCCTTTCGCGGAATGACTGCAAAGTTCCGGTTGGTGCCGCCGTGAAACGGACAGGGACCCCGGTAGTCGGCGCCGGTTCGCTTGAGCGACACCGCCTCACCGATCAACCCGACCAGATCGGTGCTGTCGCGAACCTGCTCGATGGTTTCGTCCGGGATCATGCTCATCCACTGAACTCGACGATGGTGACTCCGGTACCTCCCTGATTGCGGGGTGCAAAGGCGTAGCGGGACACCCGCCGATCCTGGGCGACAACCCGGCGCACCCGCTCCCGAACCACGCCAGTGCCCATGCCGTGAATGATCCGCAGATAGGGCTGCTCCGCCAAGACCGCCGCATCTACGGCAGCAACGGTGGCCGACTCAGCCTCGTCTCCAGTCATACCGCGGAGGTCAATCTCCAGGGGGGCAGCGGGGCCGGGTGCCCTCTGGGCGGATGGGAGCGGGGCAGGCTCAGCTCTTTTCGCGGGCTTCGGATTCGAAGGCAGAGGCGTCAGCACTTCGGGATCAGTCACCAGCCGGATAGCGCCGGCTATCACGACGACTTTGCCATCTGCTCGCAGCTCCGCAACCTCACCTGTTCCGCCGCTCTCCAGCCGTACTCGGGCTCCGATTTCCAGAGGCTCTGCCCCGCTGCCCCGCTGCCCCGCTGCCTCAGCCTGTGCCAGCTCCTTCCCCTGTTCGACTATCCCCTCCTCCACCAGCCGCCGTGCTTCGCGCGCCGCAGCGTCATCTACCGCGCCGCGGGCCGCCGCCAGCGCCTGCTCTACCAGCTGCCGTGCTTCCAGCAGATGCGACCGTGCCTGTTTGCGGCCCTCCCGGTCGGCTTCCTTTTCCCGGCGCTTCAACTCCGCCTCCCGCGCGCTCTGCGACTCCTGCTGCACCGCCAGGCGGGCTGCCACGGAATCCAGCTCGATCGAGCGCTGCTCCAGATTGGCCTGGTGGGCCTCCAGGTCGCGCTGCCGCTCCTCCACCGCCGCCAGCAAGGTATCGAGCTTCCGGACCGAGTCCGGTACCCGCGCTTCGGCGTCCTTCAGGATCGAATCGGCCACGCCCAGGCGCCGGGCGATGGCCAAGCCATATGAACGGCCAGGAACTCCCTTCTGCAGCCGGTAGGTAGGAGTTAGGCTGGCGGCGTCAAACTGGAGTGAGGCGTTGACGATTCCCGGGGACTGGGTGGCCAGCTCCTTCAAGGCACCGAGGTGGGTGGTCGCCAGTGTCACCGATCCTCGGGCAGTCAGCGACACCAACGTCGCCGCGGCGAGAGCTGCACCTTCCACCGGATCGGTCCCGCTGCCAATCTCGTCCAGCAGAACCAACGTCCCGTCGTCGGCGTGATCCAGGATCCCGCGGAGGGTGCGCACATGGGCACTGAAGGTGGAGAGACTCGCCGCGATGGACTGCCGGTCTCCGATATCGGCAAAGAACTGCCGGAACACCGGAAGGGTGCTCCCCCCACCTACCGGCGGTATCATGCCCGCTGCCGCCAGGGCGGCGAAGAGCCCGACCGCTTTGAGCAGCACGGTTTTGCCGCCGGTGTTCGGACCGCTGACCAGCAGGGTTCGCTCCTGGGGCTCGAGCACCAGGTCGAAGGGAACGACCTCGGTTGAACCAGCCAGGAGAAGCGGGTGACGGCCGTTCACGATCCTGAGCGGTGCGGGCGCGACAGCGACCGCCGGCTTCTCGCCGGCGACTGCCACGGCGTACCGCGAGCGTGCAGCCAGGTCGTCAACGGCGATACACATCTCCACCAGATCGCTGAGCAGGGGCTGTTGCGGGCGGAGCAGGTTGGTGAGGTCTCGGAGCACTCGAAGGGCTTCCCGCTCCTCCTCCACTTGCGCTTCGCGCAGCGCGTTCCCCAGCTCGATCGTCTCCGCGGGTTCGATGAACAGCGTCCCGGCGCTGCCGGACTCGTCGTGAATGATCCCTGCCGGGCGATTGCGCGAGTCACGCCGGACCGGGATCACATACCGGTTACCGCGGAGCGTGACGGAGGCGTCCGACGGCGCCGCGTCGAGACCCCGCAGCAGGGTTTCCAGGCGCCGCAGGAGCCGCTGACGGGCGGCCTGAACCTCACGGCGTGCTTCGGCCAGGGCCGGGCTCGCCGTGTCGAGCAGATTCCCATCGGCATCGACCGACTGCTCCAGGCGCCGGGCGAGCGCTTTGTCGGGTAGTGGTCGAAGCAGGGACGCAGCGAGCGGGGCCGACTCCTCTATCCGTTTGAGGTCGTCGTGAACTACGCGCGCCGCCAGCAGCACCCGGAGCAGCGACGCCAGCTCAACACCATCCAGGACACTTCCCTCGACCCGAAGCCGCGCCAAGGTCAGGGTTACGTCCGGAATCGGCTCGGCGAGAAGCTGATCGCCGCCCCGCAACAGGTTCGCTACCTCCTCGACCCGATTGAGCTCCTCCTGGATCCAGCCCAGATTGTCGGTTGGCTTTCGATCCCGGATCCGGTCGGCTCCCAAGCTCCCTACCGCGTGTGAGGCCACCAGCTCCAGCACCGACAGAAACTCGACAGTCTCGAGCGCCTCTGCGCTTACCAAGTCCGGTAACGGAGACGGGGTGCCGCCCTGCGTCTGGGCCGGCACCCCGTCCGGTGAGAGGGTGGTATTCTGAGTCATCAGCCGGCCTGCAGCTCCTCGCGCACGATCTGATTGATCAGCTTGCCATCGGCGCGACCCTTGTACTTCGGCAGCACCTGGGACATCACCTTGCCGATGTCCCTGGCACCGGCACTGATGGCGCTTCGAACCGCGGCCCGGATTTCCTCGGGATCAACTGCGGGAGGGAGAAACTCCTCCAGGACTTTGATCTGGCCGGCTTCAGCCTGGGCGAGGTCGGCCCGGGAGGCGGCGGTGTATTGCTCGATGGCCTCGCGGCGGATCTTGATCCCCTTCCGCAGAACATCGGTAATCTCGTCAGCGGTGGCTGGACGACGAAGCTCGATCTCACGGTTCTTGAGGTTGGCCAGGATGGTGCCGAGGACAAGGGTGCGGTCTTTATCCTGCGCTTTGCGCGCCGCGTTCAGGGCGGCGCGCAAGGTGGAGGCGAGGTCAGACTCGGGGGACACGGGGGCCGCGACGATTCTTGCGGACGGCAGCGTTCATTTTCCGCTTCCGTTTTTCGCTGGGCTTCTCGAAGTGCCTGTGCTTGCGGAGATCCGAAAGGATACCGGCCTTTTCACATTTCTTCTTGAACCGCTTCAGCGCCCGTTCGAAGCTCTCGTCATCGTGAATGATGACTTCTGGCATTCGGTGACTCACCCCTCTCGGCCCGGTAAGGGCAGGAATCCTAATAAGTTGGACAATTTACGGAAGCCGAAGATGTGAGGCAAGACAGGACGCGAAGTGGCGCTCAGCAACGACTCGTTGAGTTGCCGAAAACCGTTAGCCGGGAGGCCAAGTCATTTTGCGACCGCCGAGGACGTGCAGATGTAAGTGATCTACGCTTTGACCAGCGTTCTTCCCGGTATTGGTGACGATCCGGTAACCGCCGCCATCCAGGCCTTCATCGCTCGCTACCTCGGCCGCAAATGCAAGCAGCCGCCCCAAGAGCTTTTCTCCCTCCGCGCCCGCGACCTCGCGAACCGCGGCCACGTGCCGGGTCGGAATCACCAGCACGTGTACTGGAGCGCGGGCATCGATGTCCCGGAACGCCAGGGCATCCTCGGACCGCTTCACGATCTTGGCTGGTATCTCGCCCTTCACGATCTTGCAAAACAGACAATCAGCCATGGTGGCCCCGCATTCTAGCCTGATTCGCCGCGACCGCGGCCGCCAGTGCCGCGGTTTCAAACCGCAGGGTGTATCTGCCGAGAGCCAGCGGCCCGTAGCCCGCCCTCACCACAGCTTCCCGCTCTTCGTCGGTCAGACCGCCCTCCGGTCCTATCACCACGCTGAGCGGAGTCTCCTCTTCCATCGATGAAGGGGCTGCCTCTCCTCCCTGATCAGCCAGCCACCCGGTTCCGGGAAGCGGTTTTTCAAGGAAATCCGGCAGTGGAAGAATGTCGGCGATCTCCGGCGCCCAGGCTACGCCGCACTGCTTGATCGTTTCCAGGGCCGAGCGCTGCAGTCGGCCGATGTGAGCGCGCTTGAGGCCGGTAGCAACGCCCGCAGTGCGGGCTGTCTCCAGCGGAACGATACGGGTGACCTCCAGCTCGACCGCCTTTTCTACCATCCAAGAGAAGCGCTCGCGATCGCCCGCTGCCACCGCGAGAGTGAGCGCCGGTGGTCGCCGGGTACGCTGCGCAGCGGTGACCTCCACGGCCCATCCCCGCCCCACCCGTATCAGAGTACCAGTTCCCTGCAGCCCTGCGCCATCCAGCACCTCGACTCTCTCCCCATCTCTGGCTCGGCGAACCTTGAGGTGCTGGATCTCCTGCTCATCGAGAATGACCCGCTTCCCCGCTTCCCCGCTTCCCCGCCCCACCAACAGCCTCATTCCGGCCGTTCAGCGGCCACAGCCCACCAGCCGGAATCCGAACTCTCCTGGAATGGATTGAAGCCGGAGTGAACCAGCGTACGCCGAAATTGGTCCGCCTCCGGTTGCTCCATCCCGGAGAAGATTGCGATCCCGCCTTGGCGTAGCGCGGCCGCGATGGCTGGAAGCAGCGCCGTGTTCGTGGTGCGAAGAATGTTGGAGACCAGAAGGTCCGCCGGTCCCACCAGAGGAGCCAATGCTGCAGCGTCGCCATCCAGAAATTCCACCCGACCCGCCACCCGGTTCCGGGCGGCGTTTCGAATCGCCACCGGGTTTGCCTCCGGATCGACTTCGATGCCGATGGCAGACCCGGCCCCGAGCTTGACGGCGGCGATAGTCAGGATGCCGCTTCCGCTTCCGAGATCCACCACCCGGTCCCCCGAGACCAGGAGCTGGTCCATGAGTGTCAGGGCAGCACGGGTGGAGCCGTGTTCTCCGCTGCCGAATGCGGTTTCGGGATCGAGCACCACGGTGCGTGTATCCGGTTCGGACCCCTCCGCCAGCCAGGAAGGGACCAGCCTCAGCCGTCCGACCCGGCGGGCCGCCAGCCCCCGACGCCACTCGGTGGACCAATCCGCCGCCTCTACCGAGCGCCTCCGCGTTGCCAGCGGCGAAACTGTCCGGCGGCTCAGCTCCGCAATCAGATTTTCTGCCGACTCTTCATCTGCAGTGAAGGCCACCAGGGTGCCATCATCCCGCTCTTCGACGGCCTGACCGGTGCGAGTGACCAGCCAGGCGCCCACCTGATCCCGTTCCTCCACCGTGGTACGGACGTCGATGGCCCACCAGCTCATGCCCCGAGGGCCTCCTTGAGCTTGGACCAGAATCCGGGAGACCGCTTGGGGGGCTCCCCTTCCAGCTTGGCCAACTCGCGGAACAGCCGTTCCTGCTCCTCGTTCAGCCGCTCCGGGGTCCAGACATGCACCCGAACCAGAAGGTCGCCCTTGCCGTCCTGTCCCAGCACCGGTAGCCCGCGCCCCCGGATGCGCAGCACGGTCTCGGGTTGAGTACCGGCGGGCACCTGAAGCCGTTCCTCACCGTAGGGCGTTGGAATCTGGTGATCACCGCCCAGAGCAGCTTGAGAGAATGAGAGAGGAAGGTCATAGATGAGATCGTCACCCTGGCGCTCGAAACGATCGTCCTCCTTGATGTCCAGCATGACCAGCAAATCGCCGCTGGGGCCGTTGCGCGGACCCGCGGCACCCTGGCCCCGAAGGGTCAGGTAATTGTTCGCCGAAACTCCGGCCGGAACGTCAACCGTCACCGAGCGCTCTCCCCGGACTCGTCCCTCTCCGCGGCAGACTTCGCAGGGATCGGAGATGATGGTCCCTTCTCCCCCGCAGGTGGGACAGGGAGCGACGGAGATGAATTGACCGAACATGCTCCGCGTGGCCCGGCGCACCTCACCTGAACCCTGGCAGGTACCGCACCGGCCCGGCCGGGCGCCCCGCTTGGCCCCCGTGCCGTCACAGTGAGTACAGCGTTCCAGACTTTTCAGCTTGACTGTTTTCTTGGTTCCCAGGGCAAGATCGTTGAGGGTCAGGCGCACGGTGACTCGGATATCCTGTCCCCGCCGTTCCTCTGCCCGGCTCCTCCGGCCTCCAAACAGGGATTCGAAGCCGCCCATGGCCCCGAAATCCCGCATGAAGATGTTGAGCGCCTCGGCGAGGTCTACATGGTGGAATCCCTGCGGTCCCGCGGCCCCAGCTAGCCCGGCCTTGCCGTAGCGGTCATACACCGCGCGTTTCTGGGGATCGCGCAGGACTTCATAGGCCTCGGTGATCTCCTTGAACCTGGCCTCCGCCTGGGGCGACGGATTCCGGTCGGGGTGAAACTCCATGGCGAGCTTGCGGTACGCCTTCTTGATCTCCGCCTCGGTGGCGTCGCGGGGAACACCCAGCAGCGCGTAGAACTCACTCACTCGAGCAGCCCCTCCACCAAACGGCTGGTGTGCTCCACCAGACCGATGATCTTGTCGTATGGCATCCTGGTGGGGCCCATGACTCCGATCACTCCTTTGACCCCGCCCGCCTCGTAGGAGGAGGTAACCAGCGTAAAATCACTCAGCCTGGCATCGGGGTTTTCCGCTCCAATGGTTACCGAAAGCCCTCGCTGCCTCCGGGCCTCGAGCGCTTGCTTCAAGAGGTCCCGCCCTTCAGTCAGCCGCAGAAGATCCCGCATTCTCGAGTTGGAGGCGAATTCCGGCTGCTCGGCCAGCATCTGGGCACTGCCCAGTACCACCGCGTTTTCCTCGTGGGAGAGGTCGAACAGCTCGTCTCCTTCGGCGATGAAGATGTTGAGCAGCTCCCGGCCCTCCTCGCTTCGGCTGGCGTCGCGCAGTCGCTCGGGGAGCGTGGCCCGAATGTCCTTGATGGTCAGGCCGGACAGGCGCTCTTTCAGGATCAGAGCCACCTGTTGCACCGAGTGAGACGCACGACGGCCGGGTACCTCGCCGAAGATAGTCCGCACTACCCCACTCCTGAGATTGAACACCAGCAACAGCCGTTCGGAGGTGACCGGCACCAGCTCGAGCCGCTCCAGCACCACTTGGTCCAGCGCGGGGGTCACGGCGACTCCCAGCTCCTGGGTCAGAACCCCCAAGACCTGGGCCGCCCGCCGGAGAATTTCCTCCACCGGGCTCCGGGTACCGACCAGTTCAGCCCGGAGCGTGTGTTGCTCCTGATGGCTGGGGGGCGACAGCCGCATGATAGTATCGACGTAAACCCGGTAGGCGCGATCGGTCGGGATCCGGCCGGCAGAGGTATGGGGGTGAAAGAGATACCCCTTATCCTCCAGTTCGCTCATGGTGTTGCGGATGGTGGCGGGCGAGACCCCCAGCCCGAACCTACGGGCTATGGTCTGGCTTCCGGCAGGCTCGGCCGTCTGGATGTAGGTCTGCACCACGGCCTCGAGAACCCGGAGTTCCCGCTCGCTCAACTGTTCTGACATCGGCATGGCGGAAATTTAGGGCCGGCCGATTGCTGCTACCAGCGCATCCAGACGCAGCCAGCCCTCCGGAGTCAGGCGGAGACGCTCCGAATCGGAGACTGCCCAGCCCGAACGCTCCCATTCCTGACGGGTTCGGTCCGGAACCCGGCCGGCAGGCAGGCCTTGGTCGGTTCTGAGACCGAGATACAGCTCCTCAAGCGCAACAGCATCCGGGCCAAGGAGTTCCCGGCCAGCCATCGGGGTGCACCCGGCCAGGACCGCCCGGTGATACGCCTCCCAGTCTCGCAGGTTCCAGCGCCGTTCATTGCCGAACCCGCTGTGGGCGGATGGCCCCAGCCCGATGAACGGCCTCCTCCGCCAATAGGCGGAATTGTGCCGGGCCCGGTGTCCCGGCCGGGCGGCATTGGATACCTCATAGTGCTCGTAGCCGGCATCCACCAGCGCCTGGTGTGCCTCCAGAAACTCGGCTGCGTAGCGGTCGTCGCCGATAGCAGCAATCTCGCCTCGAAGGGCTTGTCGGCCGAGCGGGGTTCTTGGTTCAATCGTCAGGCCGTAGAGGGACAAGTGCTCCGGCTCCAGGGCCAGCGCCTGCTCCAGATCACGGTGCCAATCCCGGTTGATCTCCGCCGGGAGACCAAAAATGAGATCCAGAGAGATGGCCTCGAGTCCAGCGGATCGCAGCGCGTCGACAGCCGGCGCGACTTGGGGTGAGGAATGAGTCCGATGCATCCACCGGAGGATCTCCGGTTCGAATGACTGGACGCCCAGCGAAACTCGGTTGATGCCGGCTGCCTTCCAGGTGGCTGCGGCTGAGGCGGTCACGTCATCCGGATTGGCCTCCAGCGTGAGCTCGGCATCGGAGCTGAGGGGACGCTCCAAAGCAAGTCGGTCCACCACCATGGCGATGCTACCAGCATCCAGTCGGGATGGGGTTCCTCCACCGAAATAGATGGTCTCGATCTGAGGTGACAGGCCCCAGACCGGGTCGGTCTGCCAGAGCGCCCACTCCCGCAGCACTGCTGCGACATACGGATCGGAGGGCACCTGCCTCCGCACCGCAATGGCGAAATCGCAATAGGTACAGCGGCGGGCACAGAATGGGACGTGGAGGTAGACGTGCATGACTCAAATCTAGACTACACCCGCCGGAACACCCTCCCTGGCGCCTGGGCCACGACCCCGGCGATCTCCAGACCGGACAGCAGACCCAGGACCTCTCCCACCGGGCGTTGGCAGCGGCGGGCAAGCTCGTCGGGATGCAGCGCCGCGCCGTCGCAAAGCAGCGCCACCTGCCGCTCCTCCGGAGAGAGCGTCTCGGGCAACGGCTTCCGCCGCGGAGCCAGTATACTGGGCACAGGAACGGGGCTCCGGAGCATGGGGTAGTACTGAAGCAGGTCGGTTGGCTCGAGTAGCGGGATCGCGCCGTCGCGGATCAGCCGGTTGGCTCCCACCGATGTCGGGCTAGTGATGTTTCCGGGTACACACAGGACCTCCCGTCCCTGATCCAGTGCCGTCCCTGCCGTGATCAGTGCCCCGGATCCCTCCGCCGCTTCGATGACCACAGTGACCGCAGCGAGTCCACTGATCAGTCGATTCCGCCGGGGAAAGCTGCCCGCGTGAGGCCGCTCTCCGGGAGGGAATTCGCTCAGCAGCAGTCCTTTTTCGGCGACCCGCCGGTACAGTGCCCGATTGGCGGCCGGGTAGATCACCCCGTGTCCGTTGCCCAGCACGCCGATGGTTGTGCCACCACAGTCGAGAGCCGCGGAATGGGCCACCGCGTCGAGTCCTCGCGCCATGCCGCTCACGATGACCACCCCTGCCCCCGCGGCCGCGCTGGCTACGGCAACACAGATTTCGGCTCCGTAGGATGAGTGATCGCGACTCCCGACGATGGCGGCGGCTGGCTGGGAGAGGAGGGACAGATCGCCGACGGCAAAGAGGACCGGGGGAGGCTCGGGGATATCCTGAAGCACGGCCGGGTAGCTCTCGTCAGTGGCGATGAGAGTTTCCGCCCCCGCGCACCTCGCGGCTTCCAGCAGACTCGATCCGACAGCGAGCGAAGTTCCTTTAAGCGCGCTGGCGAGGGCTCGAGAAACTCCGGGGATGGAGCACAAAAGCTCGAACGGCGCCGAGTGGGCGCCGAGTGCAGTGTGACAGGCAGTGAGGATGCTCTGGAGTCGGGCCCAGCCCATCCCGGGGACCTGAGTCAGTGCCAGGTAGGCAACTCGTTCGTCCCGACTCAGGGCTCCTCCTCGAGCCAGTGGGCAACATCCTCGCTCTCTTCTTGCTTGACCCGCTGAGTGATTTGCCAGAGATACTCCTTCAGCTGTTCGATTCCCTGACCGGCCGCGCTGGAAATAGCCATTACTCCAGCGGCGTCCGAAGCATCCAAGCCGGGGAGCGGCTGGCCGGGGCCTAACAGATCTACCTTGGTCAGCAGGACCACATGCGGCTTTTCCGCCAGCATGCCGCTGTAGGCGGCCACCTCTGCTCGGAGCCGCCCATAGACCGCCTGAGGATCTTCGCTGTCGATCGGGACCAGAAACCCGAGCACCCGGGTCCGCTCGACGTGCTGGAGGAAGCGCAGGCCCAAGCCCTTGCCCTCGTGCGCGCCCTCGATGATGCCGGGAATATCGGCCATGACGAAGGAGCGCTGCTCGGAAAGTGCGACCACTCCCAGATTGGGCTCCAGTGTGGTGAAGGGATAGTCGGCGATTTTGGGTCGGGCGGCTGAAACGACCGAGAGCAAGGTGCTCTTCCCCGCGTTGGGCTCGCCAACCAGGCCGACATCGGCGATGAGCTTGAGCACCAGCTCGATCTGCCGGTCCTCTCCCTCCTCGCCCGGCTCCCACTCCCGGGGCGCCTGATGGGTAGAGGTGGCAAAGCGAGCGTTTCCCCGGCCCCCCCGGCCACCCCGTGCAACCCGAAGCGTGTCTCCTTCACGGAGCACCTCGCCAAGGACCTGGGCGGTGGCCGCATCGTGCACCACGGTACCTGGAGGCACCGGCAGGTAGATGTCCGAAGCTGAGGCGCCGGTCTGGGTCTTTCCCTTGCCGTGCTGACCCCGATCAGCTTTCCAGGTAGTGCGATACCGGTAATCGAGCAGAGTTGCCAGGTTGGGATCAGCCCGGACGAAGACGCTGCCGCCATGCCCCCCGTCGCCACCATCCGGCCCGCCCTTGGGCTTGTACTTGAAGCGGGCGAACGAGCTGGCACCCGACCCGCCGGTTCCCCCCATCACTCTGACCACTGCCCGGTCAATCAGCATTAGTGCCCCGGCGACCACCCGTTACGCACCGTCCGCCACAGCTCCTTCACCTTCTTCCACTGGTCAAACGAAAGCAGCGGATTGACGATGGACAGGGTTCCCTCGATCTGGCCGAAGCTGGCCCCGACGTTCAACGCTCCCCGCAGATGGGAGTGGAGCTGCCGCAGGGCTTCGAGGACGGCGGTTTGGGCCACCGTGCAAAGCTCCCGCCGCCTGAGATCGAGCGCTGGACGGGCGAGCGTTCGGCCGTATCCTTCGACGACCATCCAGCTGTCCACGGCGGGGTGCAGGGCATGGATGCTAGCGCGCAGCTTCGGGTAATTCTCACCATACACCAGAGCACACAGCTCTTCTCCCCGCCGACTCCATTCACTGATCCGGGAGTAGTCCTGATCGAGGTCGGGCTCCGGGGCGGGAGCTCCACTGAACTTGCGCCACACGGTGAACGCAATAAGCGCTCGGGGATATCCCACCATCAGGACGCTCTGAAGCAGCAGCTCCTCGACCCACGCTACTGGGACTTGAGACGATCGTAAGGGCCCGACCCGCTCACGCAGCTCTGGCTCGTACCCCTGCGCTATGGCTGCGGCAAAGCGTACCAGATCTCGGGTGTGGGGATCGAGGCTGTCCTGTTTGGACATCATCATAGCCCGGTGGGAGAGAGATGGCGGACCAAATTGTCGTCGTCGGGACCGAATTCCAAGCGCCCCTGCAATATTCCATGGGGGCCTTTAGGTTTCGCCGCGATGCCGGCACCAATTCGCGTTGTCCTCCTCGCGACGGCCCTGGCCGGCGTGTCCGCTCCCGCGCGGGCCCATGCCCAAGGTTCTGCCTACATACGCCTCGACCACCCGCTTCTGCCACTGCTGGAGCACCTGATCGCCCGGGGTGACGTCGAAGATCCGTCACCCATGATACGGCCGTTCCGCCGCAGCGACGCCGCCCGGGTTCTTGCCGCCGCCGACACCTCGGACCGCTCACCCCAGGCAGCCGTGCTCGGCCGGCTTCGCCAAGCCTTCGAGGACTCCGCGGGTAACCGCTGGACTCTCGAGGGCCGAGCCGGCGCGCAGGCGTTCACCCATGCCCGCCGCGAGCTGCTCCACCCGGCTGGACCCGATGGAGCCAGGCCCTACACCGAGCTGTTCGCCTCCATGACCCTGGCCAACCTGGTGCTGGCAACACGCCCGACGGTCGAGCCGCGCCTGGTCGACGATCCCGACTGGCTCGGTCGTAAGGACGTCGAGGTGGCCGGACGGGTGGCAGAGGCCTACATCAGCGCTCAGTTCAAGTACGCCCAGCTGTTCTATGGCCAGATGGACCGGAACTGGGGGCCGGTCGGACTTCCTGGTATTCCACTGAGCAATTACGGATACGAGCGGCAGGGACTCGCGATCGAGATCGGCACCAGCAACATCCGCCTGGCCGCGCTGGCCACCGACCTTCAGGACCAGACCGACAGTCTGGGGCAGTTGGTCCATCGCTATTACTTCGTGCATCGGCTTCAGCTTCGCCTCTCGCGCAGCCTGGTCATCGCTCCCTGGGAAGGGATGATCGTGGCGGGACCGGGCCGGAATTTCGAGACCCGCTACCGCAACCCGCTCTCGTTCGGCTATCTCGCCAACACCATTGGTCTCGGTGACCGCAGCAACGTGTTGCTCGGGTTGGACCTGCAGTGGCGGGCCCGGGGTCGCACAATGCTGCTCGCCCAGCTCGCCCTGGATGACTTCTGGTACGATGATCGGGATCAGAACCGCGACCGTTGGGCTCTGACTGTCGGCGCGCAGGGGCCTCTGGGAAACACCCTGGCCTGGCAGGCTCTGTACACCCAGGTGTCCAGCCTCGCGCTCCGCGCGTTCAACCCGGCCGACAACTTTACCGATGGAGGAGTTGGAGTGGGCCGGAACTTCAGCGACCAGGACCAGCTCACCCTGCGTGCCACCCTCCCGCTGAGGACCAGCTGGCTGCTTGCTCCTGAGCTCACCGTGCTCCGGCAGGGAGAAGGGCGGATTAACGATCCCTACCCCGCGGCGGACGCCAACGGAGTCCGTACTTCCCCCGCCCTCTTCATCGGTGTGGTAGAGCGGACCTACCGGGCTGCCCTCGGGATTTCTGGCCGAACCGGACCGCTGGACCTGGCGGCGAGCGCCGGATTCCACCATGTCGTGAACAGTGAGCACGTGGAAGGCCAGTCGGCGGACCGCTTCGAGGGACGGCTCCAGGCCACTCTCGGCTTGAGCTGGGAAGGTGCTCTACAATGAAAGCTCCGGCCCCACCCCTGGCACGCGAACGGGTGCTCCAGCTGGTTCAGCGGATGGAGAACAGCCGGGTAGTTGTGGTGGGTGACGTCATATTGGACCGCTACCTCATTGGTGACACGGAACGGCTCTCTCCCGAGGCGCCGGTTCCAGTGGTCAATGTCGCAGAGCGGCACGCGGCCCTCGGAGGCGCGGCCAATGTTGCCGCCAATGTGGTCGCCTTGGGCGCGCAGTGCCTCCTAGTCGGCGCTATCGGTGACGATGTGGACGGCGCCGCGATTCGACAGGAGCTCGCGGTAACCCGGCTGGATGACCGCTTTGTTCTGACCATCGCCGGACGCCCCACCACTTCGAAAACCCGCATCATCGCTCGGGGTCAGCAGATCGTCCGGATCGACGACGAGGTCGACACCCTGCTCCAGGGAGCGGATCTGACTCGGCTCATCGCCGCCGCCCGGGAAGCACTGGCCGATGCAGACGCGCTTCTGCTGGAGGACTACAACAAGGGGGCCTTGTCCCCGGATCTCATTGCGGCAGTCATGGAGGTGGCCAGGCGTCGGGGAATCCCTGTTGTGGTCGACCCCAAGTACCGACAGTTCTTCGAGTACGCCGGCGCCACCGTGTTCAAGCCCAACCGGCGAGAGCTGGAGTCGGCGCTAGGCGCCGCCGTCGATCTTCAGAACGGCAACGCGCTGCCGGAGGCGCTCACCCGGCTGAAGGTGGACAACCTGCTGGTGACGCTGGGTTCGGAGGGGATGGTCTTGGTCACCAAGGATGGAAATCTGACCCGGATCCCGAGCATCGCTCGCCAGATCTACGACGTGTCGGGGGCAGGAGATACCGTCACGGCGTGGCTCGGTACCGCGCTGGCGGCCGGCGCCACCGTGTCCGAAGCGGCTCAGCTGGCCAACTATGCGGCGGGAGTGGAGGTTGGGAAACCAGGAGTGGCGACGGTGTCGCCGGAGGAGGTACTGGCCGCGCACGAGGAGCGCTTCGACCAGATTGGAAAGCTACGCCGGGGAGGCTTGATCTAGTCGCTACGCCTCAGGTTGCGCCGGACTCCGCTGCCGAACCCCAGCCACAACCGCCAGGTCTCCTTCACGTCATCGATATACCCACCCAGCCGGCTGGCCGCCTCGAAGTGTGCGGGTGCCAACTCTACAGCGCCGTAATCTTCCATCCGGGAACGTACCGCAACCTCGCAGTCGGCCATGGCCACTTCGGCCAACCGCTCCTTACTCCAGGATTTCGGGGCCCGGACGCCGGCCTGCGCCAGGAAGCTGAGCAGGTCTCGGCGGGTCCAGGCTTTGACCCAGGCTCCGATGTCGCTGGCGGGAACCACCAGTCCGCTGTCGAGGATGAGCCGCGAGGACTCTGCCACCTCGAGTCCCAGGCGACGGGTCTCGTACCGGCAAAGGCTCGCGAGGGAGCGCGGGGCGCAGGGATCGGCTGCCAGATGCCGCAGCACGTCCACCGCGTGGGCCCGGGTCCCGAGCGGCAACCGGCCCAGCGCGCCAAGCATGGACTGAAAGGCGGAGTCGTGGGGAGGGATGGGCGAGCGGATCGCGTCAGGCAAGAGCGGAGTCCAGCAGGCCCAGTATTCCATCTCTCGGCCCATCTCCGTCACAAAGCCGTTGCGCCGGTGGAGCAGCTCAGCGACCCCGGTCAGCGAGAAGCTATGGGGCACCATGAAGGCAGCCATGACCTCGGCCGACTCGCCGGCCATGATAAAGCCCGAAAAGGTCTCGTGGGCAGCCAGCAGGACCAGAGCGACCCGCAGGTCCAGATAGCCATCCTCCGAGCCCAGATCCAAGTGGCGGTCCAGTGGCGTCGCCATGATGGCTTCGGCCAGCTCGCGATACTTCAGCAGGATCTGCTCACTGCTTCCAGTCACGTCCGGATCTGCCCGGCGCACCCGCCAGAGATACTCTCCCAATGCCTCTACCTCACCCCGGCGCACCC
This sequence comes from uncultured Gemmatimonadales bacterium, assembly GCA_965652025.1. GTDB lineage: Bacteria > Gemmatimonadota > Gemmatimonadetes > Gemmatimonadales > GWC2-71-9 > CAVVWJ01. The sequence goes on along the minus strand of CBFGTM010000003.1, from coordinate 102,923 downwards.
GCTCCCGCAGCCAGGGTGAGAAATCCAGACAGGGCACGCAGCTCGACGGATTGTGGGTCCGCGAGAGACAGGGATACTCGCGGTGCCCGCGTCCGGCAGCGTAGCTCAGCAGATCACTGGAATTGGGATCTTCCAGGGTGAGCACCTCACCCGAGATCCGGAGATCCTCGTCCAACCTCAAACCGACCCTCTAGTTAAAGCCATTGGAATGTTTCGCGGGTGGGCCATGTGGGCAAGGGTGGGCAGGGGGGGAGCCGCGGGTGCAGGGACGGCATGTGGGCGATGAGGGGCTCGAACCCCCGACCTCGCGCATGTGAGGCGCGCGCTCTAACCAGCTGAGCTAATCGCCCGAACTCCGAGTGCGAAAGTCTAAACCGAACCGTCCCCGCCCTGCAAGTTTGCGCAGGTCGAGGCGTCGATCACGATCATTTCAGCTCGATGATGGGCCAAAGAAAAGGCCCCGGTCTCCCGGGGCCTTTCGAAGGTTTGGATCTGCGTTCAAAGGGTGATAGTGACGGTGCTCGAGCAGCGGGTCTTGCCCGCCTCACACACCCGGTAGGTATAGGTGCCCCGCTTGTTCGGAATACTCACGGCACGCCCGTCGTTAGTCGTTCTACGGACGAACGTTCCATTCTTGAAGAGGTCCACGCTCGTGCCGGCTGCGCCGGACCAGCTCAGAATCGCGGCCGTGCGACCGTCGTGAAGCTGACGTACAGCCTTGAGCGTGATGCCGCTGACACTGGGGAGGGTAAGCGGCCCGGAGGAGCAGGAGCGGCTGGGTCGGTCAGCCGCCTTCTGGGCCAGGCGAGCCATGGCAGTCTTCATGTCGTCCTGGGCCAGGTGCCGCTCATTATACTGCCAACTGATGAAGGCACAGGGATAAGTGCTGCTCAGCAGAGTCGATCCCCAGCTCTCCACCTGCTTGCCAGTCATCTCGCCCTTGGTGGGGCTTCCCTTGGTGATGTTGAGCCCGACCACCAGCCCCAAGCCCATGGCCTGGGCATCGGCCACGTTCTCCCGGATGTAGTCCTCGATGTCACCCTTCTGGTAGGTGTATTGGGCCCAGGCCGCATCGAGGTACTGGAAGGTCCCGCTCCACCGCACCTGATCCGGCTGCGCCCGCACGATAGTCACCATGCTGGGCCACAGTTGCTTGCTGTACTTGGCCATCTCCTCGATCATCGACCCCGGGATCGGCTCGCCATGCCAGTTGAAGGGATCGTAGGGCTCGTCGATCAAGTAGTGCCCGACGATAGTCCCGTCCTGGACGTAGTCGGAGAAGTTCACGGTCTTGAACCGGTCCACCCGGGCCTTCCACTTGCCGAAGTCGAAGTGTCCATCGGCATCCTTATAGTGTTCTTCGTTCCCCGCAAACATGAGCACCACCTTGCCGCCGCGGCTCTTGATCTCCGCCAGCTCCCCCCGGAGTTCCTCCGGCCAGATGTTCCGCAGGCCCCCGTTCAATACCGAGCCGAAGGCGCTGGTCGGCTGAGCCGAGGTACCGAAGGAAATCCCACCCCGAAAGCCGACAGCGAATGCGGGTGTGTTCGGGAGGGCGGCGATGCCGCTGGTTTCGGTCGGGGTGCTGTCGTCGGAACTGGGTGCCAGCTGGTCGGTGTTGCAGGCGGCGAAGGTCAGGATCAGGGAAGGTGCCAGGACCGCTCTGAAACGGGCACCGCGACGGGCCAGCTTGAACAAGTAGGTCATCCTTTGGCATCCTGTGCAGCTGAGGTGGACGATGGCATCGCGGCAGTTCGAGGGGTCGACGCCGGCACGGCCGGCACGGCGGCTCCTTGTAGGTGATGCTGACGCGAAGGCAAGAGACCGGGGCCCGAAACGAGGCTCCCCGCCACGTCGGTCAAGTATCGGCCAGGTGGCGGGGGGCTTTAGGAGATCTGCGGTACGGCGGTAGGCGAGTCTAGCGGGGGATGTGGGTGGGTGCTCCCGTCGATCAAGGCGCGGGCGCCGTTACGTCAACCACGTGCTGATCCTGGCCCTCCCCTCCCCGACCGTCGCTAACTCTCAACCTCACGTTGTGCTGTCCCGCTTCGCTGAACGTGTAGGTGGGATTCGCTTCCGTGGATTGCCCTCCGTGGTCATCGAAATCCCATTCGTAGGTAAGGAGGTCGCCATCGGGATCGGTGCTCCCGGCCGAACTGAAATTGCAGGCCAGACCGTCACAGGTCTGCGTGAAGTCGGCGGTCGGTGACTGGTTCGGTGCCGTGACAGTGACCTGATGAGTCTCACTATCGCTCGCTCCATCATTGTCACTGACCGTGAGGGTCACCGTGTACGTTCCCGCGCCCGGGTAGGTATGCGATGGGTTCACCGCATCGGAGCCGCCAGACCCGTCACCGAAGTTCCAGCTCCTGGTGATCCCGCCCTCGGGATCGCTGCTGGCCTCGGAACTGAACGAGCAGTCGAGGTTGGTGCAGTTCTCGGTGAAGGCCGCCGTGGGCGGCTGATTCGGTGCTGGGGGCGCTTTGGGGTTGGCGTCGTGCGACCTGCTATCCACGGCCCCGTCATCGTCGGTAACCGTGAGGGTCACCTGGTAATTGCCTTCGGCCCCATAGGTATGGGACGGGGTGCCGCTCGGCGGACTCCCGTCGCCATAATCCCAGACCCGGCCCACGATGGTGCCGTCGTCATCTTTACTCTTGTCAGTAAAGGTGCAGGTCAGATCGGTGCATTGAACCTCGAAATCCGCCTGGGGCGCCTTGTTCGCTGGTGGGGGCGGCGGAGCCTCGACCTTCACGGTAGCAGTGGCGGTATTGCTGGCACCGCGATCGTCGGTTGCAGTCAGGGTTACCGTGTAGCTGCCCGCCGAGGCGAACGTGTGCGTCGGGTTTTGTTGGGTGACCGGTGCAGTCCCATCGCCAAAGTTCCAGCTCCAGCCGGTGACCTGACCATCCCGATCATCGCTCCGGTCGGTGAACTCGCAGGTGAGGTTCTCGCAGTGCGATCGGTACTCGGCATTGGGTGGGCGATTCTCCGGCGTTGAGGAATCGACTCGGTGACCGGCAGTGCCGGAGCTCGCCAGGAACCCCGGCGCACCGGAATAGCTCGCCCGCAGAGTCCGGTCACCGGTCCGGTTTAACACCATTTGGCAGCTTCCGCCCCCACCCTGGAGCACTGCGGTGCAGGTCGGCGCCCCATCGCTCACGGTCACGGTCACGCTGCCGACCGGCAGCGGACCCGCCGAGCTAACCTGGAAGCCGACGGTTACGGTCCCGCCGGCAACCGATGGGTCGGGTGAGTCACTGGTGATCGTGGTGGTGGTGGCGATCGGCCGAACTTCAATGACCGACGAGCTTACCCCGGCATAACCGCTCGCCGTGAACACCAGCGTCCGGGCACCGTCGGCACCCGCAATAACGAGGTCGGTAAAGGCTGCCGATCCATCCGATCCGGTGGTCAGCTGCCGGGTGCCCAGCAACTCGCCACTGCCGCCGGAGAGTTGCGCAGTGACCACAATACCGGCTCGGCCGTCCTGTACCCGAACGACCGGCTGGCGCTCGAGCCGCACCCCATTCTGGGCCGACCCCGAGGGCTGGGTCACCATACTGAGCTGGGCCGGGACCACTGCCGTGCCCGTAGCGGTGAAGTTGACCACGCCCACTCCGGAGACCACCGCGTCGACCCGGTTGGATCCGGGCGTGGGGCCTAGGGTCCAGCGGGAGGATGTCCGGCCTGCCTCGTCGGTCCGGGTGTTCTCGGGCGAGACGCTACCGCCTCCGGTGCCGACCACCCAGGTGACGGCTGCGTCGGGCACACCGTTGCCGCTGGCGTCCACCAGACGGACTACCAGGTCGCCCGGCAACTCGGTGCCCACCTGGGCGGTCTGCTCGTTACCCGATACGATGGAAAGGCCAGCCGCGCTGCCGGCAGTGGCAGTACTGGTGAACGTCACCGGAGACCCGGCCAGGCCCACCTCAGAGGTCGCGACTGTGGTTTGGATGCCAGCAGTCGGACCCAGCGTACGCACCACGCTGGCGCGCCCGTCGCCATCGGTCAGGTTGGACGTCTCGCTGACGCTGCCGCCCTCCGGAGCAGTCCAGGTTATCGGAACCCCTGAAATCGGGTTGCCGAAGGCATCGGTAACCTGAATAACCAGCGGCTGTGGCAGGGCGGAGCCGGCGGGTGCGATCTGTTCATCGCCTGAGATGGCTGACATCCCATCGGCGTTTTCCGCGAGCGCCATGATGGTAAAGGTGGTGGTCGGCTCCCGGGTGCCATCCGGTACCAGGACTCTGGCCTCTCCCGACTGAGGACCAATTCTGGTTCCCAGGACCATTCTTACCTTGGCCATCCCATCGGCATCGGTCGTGGCCGTATCAGGCACCACATCGGCTCCTGGACCGGCCAAGCTGAGCTCGAAAACGACTTGGGCGCCCTCCACCCCGCGGGACCGGGAATCGAGCACCGCGAAGACCAGCGAGTCGGCGAGAGGCTCGCCTACTCGTCCGGTCTGATCGCCGCCACGTCTAAGCTCGATCTGCGCGGGTTGTCCGTCCCCCGGCAGCAGCAAGTCGGCACCCCCGCTGCAGGCCGTGATGAGCAAGGCGCCCAGGAGTGCCCTAGTCCGGAGGCGCGAGGGCACCCGGAACAGCGGCAAGGGCCGGCGGTCAAGGGGGAACGGCACGGTTAGGCTCGCTAAACGCCAGAGGCGATCGATCGGATTTACAGGTCTTCCAGGTGAACGGCGCCAGGCCTGAAGCCTCGGCGAGCAGAAGCTAGCTCGGGTTCATCATTTCTGAAGTGATGGCAGACACGCTGCCGCCGGGACGATCCGGGGTCTTTATCCAACCCGGGGAGCGGGCTCCAGCGTGACCTGATCCACATAGCACCAGGCCCAGTCCTCGCCTGGCTCGTAGCTCCTGACGATGGGGTGGCGCGAGCTATGGAAGTGCTTGGTAGCATGCTTTCCCGGAGAGGAATCACAGCAGCCCACATGGCCGCAGGAGAGACAGAGCCGAAGGTGGACCCACCAGGATCCGGTCTTCAGACATTCCTCACACCCATCGGGGGTGTTCGGCCTCACTGGACGTATCTGGTCGAGGTGTATGCACTGCATCTGGGTCATTCCCTGCCGTCGCGCTCGAGCGCCTGACGGTCCCAGCCGCCGAGCTCGGCTCCGGCCTCATACGTGGACTGGATGAATTGCAGGAGGAGCTCATCGGGACGGCTGCTGGTGCGAATTGCTTCGTAAGGCAGGATGAACTCCCCCAGCTCCTGATGGTAATAGGCCTCCGCCGGCCGCACTCTCGCCTGGGAGAAGCCTGCGGGTTCAGGGTAACTATAGGAATAGAACCCCGGCTCCGGGAACCGGGGATCTCCCGGCCACCAGCCCGCGCTGATGCATTCGTGCGAGTAGGCTTCTCGGGTGATCCGATCCGGAAGATTAGGGATTCCGCCGGGATGCGGCGGCGCGGGGCGGCCGGAGAACCGGGTGCAGGCCAGGTCGAACCCGCCCCAGAAGAAGTGGACCGGGCTGCACTTGCCGAGGAAGCGACCGCGAAATTGCTGCAGCACCCGCGCAGCCTGAGCCAGGACCTTCCAGCACCGCGCAGCATATTCCGGATCGTAGGACCGGTGCTCATGGTCGTCGGGGAATGGGAGCGTGTCCGCCATCTCGGCCGGGACTGGGCGAAGATTGACCCGAACCCCAAGCGTGTCGAGCAATGCCCGATATTCCCGGTAGAAATCCGCGACCGATCTGGGGACCAGGGCCATGGCTCGGGTGGAGCCGTCGCCGGTCCGGACCAGCAGGTTGTGATCAATAAAGTCGAGCTCGACCTCGACCGTTCGGCTACCGGAGGGCATAGGCGAGGTACTCAGCCCCCGGGCGGTCAGATACAGGGCGACGTGCCACCAGTGATTGACTGGAGGGGCGAGGGCCAGGCGGGTCTTCCCTACCATCTGGACCCAGCGATGCAGGGTGCTCTGGGTGTCCCGCCACTCGGCCAAAGGCAGCCTGGGCCAAGGACCCTGTCCTCTGCGGTCGGCGACAACGACGGATGCCGTCACGCCTGAGCTTTCACCCGGAAAACCCTCCGGTCAAGCCGGTCGAGGAATCAGGCGCTGCACCGCATCGATAAACAACTCCGTTCGGAACGGCTTCCTCAGGACGCGCTCCTCGGGAATCGAGTCGGCCAGGCTGGGCGGAAGATCACGCCCGCTGATATAAAGCACCGGGACCCGCGGATGGATTGACTGAAGCTCTCGGGCCAAGACCAGTCCATCCATCAGTGGCATGTGGATGTCGGTGATGACCAGAGCGAGGTCTCTGTCCATCTCGCGGGCAGCCTCGAGGGCCAACTGCCCATTCTCGGCCTGGATTACCGTCCAGCCCGCCTCCATCAGCATACGCGACAACAGCCGGCGAAGCAGCGCCTCGTCGTCAACGAGCAGGACAGTGTCGTGAGTCATACAGGTGCCGGCCTGAGTTCTACAAGTCTGCCTAAGAGGCAGAGGAGTGATTTGTTATGAGATGGCTATGGAAGATTTGTGCCGTAGTGAAGCGGCAAGGAAGGAGCAAGTGAGCACAAGTCAGCTGGGCTTCAACCGCCTCCTAATCGACCGGAGGGCTCGTCCCGGCACGCGCAGCAGTTTTCTGGCGAAGAGCTCCGCCTTGCTGCGACGGCGAAACGTGTCCCGAAACTCCGCGACGGCGGCCCGGGGCAGCAGCGCCACGGCTCGCTCGTAGATCGCTCGATCGCGCTCTATCCGCGCGACGTCCCGCGTCGCCCGGGGCCGCTGCTCCAGGTTGTTGGCGAGGTCCAGGGTCATCAGATCTGCGAGCTGTGCCAGGCTGAGCGGGATCTCCCCGCCATCCAGCGCCTTCACCGCGTAGGGGGCGCCCACGTCGAGGTTTCGATAGAGCGATCTCCGCGACAGCGCGCAGTAAAGGTAGGCGATCTCCTCGGCCCGTTCCCCGATTGCCCCGCGGACCTCGTCGCGAGCCTCGAACGGCACGGTCCGAGTCCGGAAATGCTGCGTGCCGTACACGCTGTGATAGAGGCCCGCCCGACACAGGTCCTTACTGCACCCCCATCGGTCGAGCTGCTCGTAGGTCCCGCGCAGATGCTCCAGAAGGGTGCCGCTCGAATGTTCAACGGAGACCGCCCCGAATCGCTCGAGCAGCTCCATTGCCCGCTCGTACATGGGGTCGTCGGCCGACAGGGCCGCAAGTTCAACCCGGGCCTCGCCCTGCGTCGAAGTAACGATGGGGCCCTCCTCGGTCTCTTTCGGCCGGTACGGGGCTGTCGTTGGTGCCCTGAGATTTAGAACTCTGGACCGCGATAAGGATGCAGCGGATAAAAAGGGGTGTCAACCAGGAATGGGCCCTCTGGGATTCGAACCCAGGACCTACGGATTATGAGTCCGCTGCTCTAACCGACTGAGCTAAGGGCCCTACGAGCCAACCTGCTGGGCCGGCGAGATCAGCGTCCGCACTGCTCCCACCAGCTCGTCTATGGTGAACGGCTTCTGCAGGAACCGCTTCGCCATATCTCCCTGGGGCTTTTCGTAAGCCGAGATGTAGAGCACTGGAGGGGGTGAAGGCAGTTGGGCGACCTCCAACGCAAAGGCGTGTCCGCCCATTCCCGGCATCACCAAATCGGTAATCACCAGAGACACTTTGCGGCGGGTCATGTGGAGCAGCGCCAAAGCCTGCTCCCCATCATTTGCGGTCATGACGCGGTACCCTTGCTGCGCCAATGATCGCTCAACGAACCGGCGGGTCACCGCCTCGTCGTCCACTATGAGAATGTTCTGCTGCATCGCTTTGAGCTCCCGCCAGTGCTCGGCAGGAGCCCAGGTTGCCTGCCGCGCAGTTCGGCCAAAAAATCGTTGGGTAGATACGCGTTTGCAACGGCCCAGGCGCCGGCGCAACGTTTACTAAGCTCTACCATGGTGCCCAGGTGAGATAAGCACGGAGCTGCTGTACTCGGCGGGTCACCGCGGGCCCGTCGGGATAGACACTGTGTCGAGTTGTCACGGTCATGTCCCCTCCCGCGCCAATGCCGCTCACCAGCGGGAGGGAAGCCGCAACACGCAGCGAGGAGGCCAGATGGTTGCCGTCGCTTCCGTGGATGCTGTGCAGCCACCAGAGCCGGCCGTCGAAGCGGAGCCACTCACGTCCATCCCTTACCCACGCCGCGCCGATCCGGGTCCCCACTCCAGGCCCCAGGTCATAGTCCCGCCGCCAATTGAACCCTTGGTCCGAGGAGATGCCGCCGAGCAGGATGCCCTCTGCATGGGTGCTCAGGTTGAGCCAACTTCTGCTGCCGAGCGACTGCTGGAACATGAGGGCGGCGCTCACACTCTGGCCGCCAAACTTGAAGTTGGCCAGGTTTTCATAGCCGTAGTGTTGGTAGACTCCAACTGCCAGGCGGCTCTCCGGCGGGCCGCTGACGGAGCGGGCCAGCAGCCCCGATATTTCCAGGCGCTGGATGAGCTCACCCCCACCAGGACTGATCAGCAGCCGAAAATCGAAGGCGTCGTAGGGTCGGAGCGGTCCCTCAACGAAGGGGTTCCCGAAGGGGACCGAGAGCTCCAGGAAGGGGTGGCTCGAGCGCTGACCCAAGGCCAGGACTGCCGGTTGCTCCGCTGACACAGCAGCACCGTTTTGACTCCCCCCCTGCGGATTCAGCAGTCCTTGAGCGCTCGCGATCGGACTCAGCACAAAGGCGCCGACCTGGCGGCCAAAGTGGCTATGCCTGGCGCCTCCCCCACCTCCCAGCATCCTGCTCAGTCTGAAGGTGACCTCGCCCAGTGCCACTCCGCCCAACGTGGTGTTAATCAGATCGTTGGCGGAAGCGATGATGTTCTCGCCAAAGAACTCCCAGGTCGCACTGCCAGCGGCCACGAACGGAACCGACCCCCAGAAGCCGAATCCACTGGCTCGGGCCGAGTTGTGATACAGGCTTCCGTGGTAGGGATGCAGGAACTGATTGTCGCGGTAGGCGTCGTCGTCCCAGGCCACCCCCTGGCGGAGGTTGAGCTCCCAGCTCTTCAGGTCGACCCTGGCCCAGGGCCATCGCTGGATGTACCAGTTGTACCCCCAGGTCACCCAGTTGACCGCTGCTACGCCGGCCGCTGCCTGCCAGAAGTTGGGCCTGGGCGGCTGATCTTGGGCGATCGCTTCTTGGGAGTAGGCCGACAGCGGGAAAAACCCGAAGGCCACAGCTGCAAAGAGGAGTCTCCGTTGGCGGAACCGCATGACTGGTCATACCTCCCGCCCGGAGATCGCCCAGGCCGTTCCAATCTCTGCGGTTTCCCAGACCAGCCGCCGTGAGCCGGCCCACCGACCGCTGCGGAATCTGTTACACGGTAGGAAATTGCGCTGGCGAGGCCGGGCCCAGGATGCGCTGGTAGAGCTCCAGGTGCTTGGCCGCCATAGCGCTCTGAGTAAAGCGCTCGGCCACCCGTCTGCGGCCTGACTCCCCCATGGACGCTCTCCGGGCCGGGTCGCGGCTGAGCGCCTCCAACGCGCGGGCCAATGCGTTCACGTCTCGAAGTGGAACCTCGAGCCCGGTCACTCCGGGAACGTTCACCTCACGTACCGCACTCGGGACTGCTGTAGTGATGACCGGGCGTCCCGCGGCCATCGCCTCCAGTACTACCAGCCCGAACATCTCCTCGACCGTGACCGATGGCAGGACCAGGAAGTCCGCATCGGCCATACGACGGGGCAAGTCATCATCGGGATACTCGCCGTACCAGCGAACCCGGTCGGTGATGGCCAGGGCCTGGGCCAGGGTCCGGAGCCTCGGCCCTTCGGGTCCCGAGCCCACGATGTCCAGCCGGAGGTCGGGGATCTGCTCCAGGGCCCGAAGCAGGATGTCCAGTCCTTTGTATGCGACCAGACGGCCGATGAAGATGGCGCGGGGGGGCGCGCCGGGGGGCGGCGGTGGCACCGACTGCCAGCGGGTCTGATCGATCCCGAAGGGAATGATCTCCACCTTGCTCTCGAATCCCCGGAGCTCACGAGAAAGGGCGAGGTGGGCCCGGCTCGGCACCACGACCGCCCGCGCGCGTTTGATGACCAGGCGGGTCAGCGGCCGGTATATGGAGCGGAGCGCATCGGCGTGCTGGGTCACCACGACCGGAGTGTTGCCGGCACGGAGCAGGCAGGCCAGATCGGCCAGGGGATGGGGATGATGAACGTGGATGATGTCGGCCCGCTTCCAGGCGGCAGCAATGTAGCCGGGGGCAATCTCTTGGGATCCCAGGGCCGCGAAGGAAAAGGCCCGCGTAACCAAGGACCGCTGCCGCAACGGCTCACCTTTCCGGCCGATGCTCTCCACCGCCACCACCTCGACGTGGTGGCCCAGACTGGCGGCGCCCTCGGCCAGGGTCTGGACCACGCGCTCCATGCCGCCGGACCGGGGCCAGTAGTACTTGGCGAGGTGGAGAATACGCATGGGTCTATATTTGGAGTCGCTAGTCGCTAGTCACTAGTTCGCTAGTCACTAGGTGCGCGTGGTTGCTTGGCTTGTTGGGTGCGTGCCTTGATTTCCCGGACAAACTAAGCCGCGGTTGAGGCCACTCGATAGGTCAATCGCGACGTGACTAGCGACTAACGACTAGCGACTGACGACTACCACCATGCGCGCTGTCATCGTTTCCCACCTGTATGCCGATCCGGCCAACCGGGCAAAGCTACGTGCCCTTGCCGGACTGGGCGTCAGCTTGGCCGTGGCGGTTCCGGACCGGTGGGCCGCTAACGACGGCCGCTCCCACGGAACTACCTGGGGTGACGACAGCGGTGTCCGGGTGGTGCCGGTCTCGGTGCACGGACGCATGGCCGATCCGGACCGACTGCATTGGCAAACCAAGACCCTGCGGCGGTTGCTCACCGATTTCCGGCCCGACCTGATTCACATTGAGGAGGAGCCCTGGACCCAGCCCACAGCGGTGTCCCTGCGATTGGCTCGCCGCCTGGGTATCCGGACTGTGCTGTCTACCTCAGACAGCCTGCCTCGGGGACACGGGTTAATGCGTCGACTCCGGCGCGAACGCAGCTTGCGCCAGGCCCACGGGATCATTGGTACCAACCGGATTGCGCTGGCCCTCGCCACCAGACGCCGCCCCACCATTCCGCAGCTCACGCTACCCCAAATTGGGGTAACACCGCCGCCGGCCGTTCCCCGTGCCCCGCACCCCGGTCTGGCCATCGGTTTCGTCGGACGGCTAGTGCCCGAGCGAGGCCTCGACCTGCTATTTCGGGCTTGCGTGGGTCTGACCGGCAAATGGACCCTCACCGTGGTCGGAACCGGTCCCTCTCAGGAGGAGCTAGAGGCTCTCGCAGAGCGACTCGGCATATCGGCTCGCATTTTCTGGCTCGGCCCGCTCCCGCGGGAGGAGGTTGATCAGGCCTGGCCTCGGCTGGACTGTGTGGTCTTCCCCGCCCGCACTACTCCGCGGTGGGTAGCTACCGCGGCGCGCGGCGCGCTGCACGCCATGGCCAATGGGGTAACTGTGGTGGCCAGCGACTCCGGCGCCCTTCCGGAACTCGTGGGTGACACCGGCCGTGTCGTTCCGGAAGAAGACGTTCCCGCTCTCACCCGTGCGCTTCAGGACCTCCACGATAACCGGGCTGAGTGCGAGCGGCTGGGAGCTGCCGGCAGGCGCCGGCTCATGGAGGAGTTTTCCGATACCGCAGTGGCTCAGAAGACCCTCACGTTCTGGCGCTCATTGGCACCTGCAATTAGTTGACATCGGGTAACTTACGAGCGAACTTCGACCCCCCATGGCATCGCTTCGTACCCCCACGTGGCTGATGGCGCTCGGGCTGATCCTAGCCGGGTCGAGCTTGGCCGCCCCTCGAGTCCTCGCCCAGATCCCCCAAGTCCCTCCGGGGCAACAGTTACCTACCCCGGAGCAGGCTCGCGAAGCGCTGGAGAATCAGCCCGAGTTGGTTGAACGACTGCGGCAGCGGCTTCTCGAGTCGGGTTTGACTCCAGACCAGGTCCGCTCCAGGCTCCGGGCAGCGGGCTACCCGGAAACCATTCTGGACGATTACCTGATGGGGGCTGACACGACTCGGCGGGTCCGTCCCAACGTTCGGACGCTCGACGCGGTCCGGAGCCTCGGAATCCTGAGCGAGCCGGAAGTCGACTCCCTCAAGATTCAGGACTCGACGCTGGCGGTTTCCGATTCACTGCAGCAGGTACTCGATTCCATCCGATTCGTCAAAGCCGACTCCGCCCGGGCGGACTCGCTCGCCGACTCCCTGGCGGTGCTTCAGGGCGGCGGGCTCAAGCTGTTCGGACTCGAGACCTTCCGCAGGACCTCGACCAGGTTCCAGCCGGTTCAGTCCGGCCCGGTGGACGAGAACTATCGCCTGGGACCGGGCGACGTGCTGGTGCTCATCCTCACGGGTGACGTCGAAGAGGTGTACACCCTCAACGTGACCCGCGAAGGTTTCGTGGTGATTCCCCAGGTGGGGCAGGTGTATGTCGCCAACCTCACCATGGGCCAGCTGGAGGACCAGATGTACGCCCGCCTGCGCCGAGTGTACTCCGGAGTGCGGCGGAGCCCCAATGCCACGACCAAGTTCCAGGTTTCACTGGCTAAGCTGCGCAACATTCAGGTATTCGTGATCGGCGACGTGGTGCGTCCGGGGGCATATCAAATCTCCGCGGCGGGAACGGTGCTGACCGCGCTCTATTCGGCTGGAGGTCCCAGCGCCAACGGCAGCTTTCGACAGGTCGAGGTGCGGCGGGGCGACAAGCTGATCAGCACCATCGACGTCTATGACTACCTGCTGCACGGCATCAACACGAGCGAGGTCCGGCTGCAGAACGGCGACGTGGTGTTTGTCCCGGTGCACAGCGGATTCATCAAGATCGCGGGTGAAGTGACCCGCCCGGCGGTGTACGAGCTGCTTCCGAACGAGACGCTCCGAGACGTCATGGAGTTTGCTGGAGGCTTCGCCCCTGCGGCATACGCGACCCGGGTGCGGATCCATCGGATACTTCCCCCGGAAGCTCGGGGTTCGGCCGCCCGGGCCAGAGTCGTGGTGGATGTGGGGCCGGAGCAGATGGCCGGGGGCGCGGCGCCGGCAGTTCCGATGTCCCCCGGGGACTCGGTCACGGTGCTGTCGATCGCTGAACGGCTGCGAGGCTACGTCACGGTTCGAGGCAACGTCTGGGTAGAGGGACAGGTGGGTTATCGGGAGGGCATGAAGCTGAGTGATGCCATCCGGCTGGCCGGCGGTCCCAAGCCGGATGTCTATCTCGACCGGATTCTCATCTCCCGGACCAACGAAGACTCAAGCCGAATACAGCTCCGCTCGGCATTTGTCGATTCCAGCGGCAAGGTGGTGAGCGATCTCACTCTCCAGGATGAGGACGAGATCAGGGTTTTTTCCCGGTCCACCTTCCTCCCCAACCGCTACGTGACGATCGTGGGTGCGGTGCGCAACCCGGGGCGAGTGGCCTTCCGCGAAGGCATGACCATGCGCGATCTGGTGCTGCTGGCCAACGGGGTCACCGAAGACGCCGATCTTCGCGTGGCGGAGATTGCCCGCCGGGAGCGGACCGACGATCCGGGAGCGCTGGCTCAGACCATCAGGGTCCGGTTGGACTCGACCGCGCTCGCGAGCGGCGGCACGGACGGTATTCCGCTCTCGCCCCCGCATCCCGGCGGCGCAGCCGGGGTCCCCGACCTTCCGCTGCGGCCGTATGACAACGTCCTAATCATGCGCCAGGCGGGGTGGGACTTGCAGCGGCTGGTTTATCTCACCGGGCAGGTGAAGCATCCCGGACGCTATGCGCTCAAAACCAAGACCGAGCGATTGAGCGATTTGATCGAGCGCGCCGGGGGTCTCACCGACCAGGCCTACGCCGGTGGGATTCAGTTCTACCGATCGTATCGCCCGGGTCTACAGCCGGCCGACGATACGCGTCCTCAGCTGACTCAGAACCCGGAGCGTGGACGCGATACGCTTCCCCGGGGCTACGTCGAGCGGGTCGGGATCGATCTCCCCAGGGTCCTGAAGGATGACGACGCCAGGGACAACGTCATCCTGGCCGGCGGCGACTCGATCAACATCCCGGAGTACAATCCGATCATCATGGTGCAGGGCGCCGTCAACTCCCCCGGCGCGGTGCCGTACACTCCGGGGAAGTCGCTGGACTGGTATGTCAACGCCGCAGGCGGCTACACCCAGCTCAGCGACAACAAACATGCTTACGTGACCCAGGCGAATGGAAAGCGCCAGGGCGTGAAGCGTAAGATTATCCTGGCCGACAACGTCCCCAAGCCGGAGCCGGGCGCAGTGGTCTTCGTACCGGCCAAGCGGCTTCAGGATCAGCCCAGCAACACGGTCGGCGTGATCAGCACGGTGGCGCAGGTCGTCACTGCGCTGGTAACACTCGTCATCGTGGCGAACCAAAAGTGACCGCCGGCCTGAGGACCGAGCCGGAGCCGCCGCGCTCCCCACCCGCGTCGGACATCTCGCTGTACGAGCTGATGACCCCCCTGGTCCGCCGCTGGAAGCTCATCGCTGCGACGGCAGCCGCGTGTGGGGCGGCGACTCTCTTGATCTTGCTGCTGCAGCGCCCCACCTACACCGCCGTCACTACGTTCGCTCCGGAAAACTCGAGCAGCACTGGTCTGATGAGCAGCCTGGTGGGCCTCGCCGGTCTGGCCGGGCAGCTGGGGCTTGGCTCCAGCAGCTCGAGCAGCGTGTCGCCGGAGTTCTTCGTCAAGTTGGCGCACAGCGACGAGCTGCTCCGATCCGCCCTGCTCCAGCCGTTCAGCGACCCCGACTCCGGCTCGGCCAAGCGGCCGCTGCTGCAGTTGTTGGAGGTAAAGGGGCGCACGCCCGAGGAGCGAGTTCAGGCCGGCACCCGGATCCTGCGCAAACGCATCGACGCATCGTCCGACAAGTCTACGGGCATCGTCACCCTCCGGGTGAAGCTCTACTCACCCGAGCTGGCCGCCGATGTGGCCAAACACATGGTCCAGCAGCTCAACCGGTTCAACCTGGAGACCCGGCAGACCCAGTCGCGGGAGCAGCGTCGGTTCTCCGGGGAGCGGCTGACTGTGGCGGAGCAGGAGCTGCGCGCGGCGGAGCAGGCGCAGCTCGCCTTCTTACAGCGCAACCGCCAGTACATGGATTCACCGCTGCTCACCTTCGAGTACAACCGCCTCAACCGGCAGGTCATGCTCCGGCAGGAAGTGTATCAGAGCCTGGTAAAGGCGCATGAAGAGGCGCGGATCGCCGAGGTTCGCGACACGCCGGTGCTGACGGTTATCGATTCGGCTGTGGCCCCGGTGAGTCCCAGTGGCCCGCGACGAATACTCGGGACCACCGTCGCGCTGGTGTTTGGTGCGGGGCTCGGCGTCCTCCTCGCATATACCGTGACGGCGCGGGCGCGGGCCCGGCGTTCCCCCACTCCCGACTACCTCGAGTTCCGGGCGGCGCTGGAGGAGGCCCGACGGTCTCCCCCGCGATCCTAGCGTAGCTTCCCGTGATCGGGATTCTCGCCACACTGGCAGCCCTGCTCTACTGCTTCGTGTGGCTCCGGCCGCCGGAGCTGGGAGGAGTGGCTCTTCCAGCCCAGCGCGTACTCGCCTGGGCTGCGCTGGCCATTGTGCTCTCCCGCCTGCTCCTCAAGGGAAAGCTGCTGGCGGGGCCCGCGGCGCGGGGGTTCCTCCGGCTGGTCGCCGTTTACCTCGGGTTCCTCGTTCTCATCCTCGTCCGCCAGCTGGCGTATGGGGAGAACTTCTTTCTACTCTACTTTCTGATGGACCTCTCCAAGTACGCCGCCGCGTTTGCGATGGCATACTTGTGCTACTACGCGTTGGCTACCAGCCTCGTGAGCCAGCGGCGGTTTGTAAATTCGGTGATTCTCTCGGGCGCTCTGGCGACCTTACTGGTCTATGGCCTGCTGGCTCTGTACTTGGCGGGCTTCCGGAGCGAGCTGACTATCATCGCTCCTTCCTTTGGCGGCGCGCTGGGCGTATGGCCGACCGAAAGCGCGCTTCCCCGTCTGGCGGGGCCCACCGCGGAGCCGCAGCAGCTCTCGGTGGCGCTGTTGACCCCTTTGCTGCTGATGCTCTCGCGTGACTATATCCGTCGGCTGTGGCCGTTAGCCATCCTGACCGGGGCCGCACTGCTCCTCTCGCAATCGAAGTTCGCGGTGATCTCCCTGCTGGTCGTCATCCTGTATCTGGCGCTGGTCTACCGGCGATGGCGGCCGCTTATCACCGTGGGTGCCATCATCGCATCCCCGGTCCTGGTGATGGCTCTGCTCCGGCTGCCGACCTTTTCCGCCACGCTGGAGGCCGGCTTCTCGGCCGGAGCATTCGTCGAGCGGTTGGGCAATATCGTCCTCCTCCTGGCCATCATTCGGGAGCATCCCTTCTTTGGCATCGGTCCCGGCCACTATGGGGTGTACTGGGGCCGGGAGATACACGGGGATCCGAGCTACAATCCGGGCTACACACCCAACATGGATTTCCTGAAGGTGTTCGCCGAAACCGGGATCCTGGGCTTTGTCCTGATTCTCTTCCTGCTCGGGTATCTGATCAGAATCTTTGCTCGTGCCGCGCTGGTAATCCTGCCGGAAGAACGGTCCCAGTACTGGGCGTTCTTCCTGGGAGCGATGGCCATCATGCTCAATATGACGATCGGATACGAGCTGCTCCACGCGTTCTTCTGGATCAACATCGGCGTGCTCCTCTACCTCGTGGATCGCGGGCGGCGGGGTCGCGAACCTGCAGCTGAAGCGGCGCTGCCGTCAGACATTGAGCTCGGCGCCGGCTGGCGGTGACCCGCGCTATCGATATCAACGCCCGGTTTCTGACCCAGCCGGTCACCGGCGTACAGCGGTTCGCCGAGGAGATCGTGCGCGGCCTCGACCGCCAGCTGACAACCACTCCCCGGCTTCGAGATCTCTACCGGTTCCGCATGCTCGCGCCCAGGACCGCCCGGGACTTCGAGCTGGAGCATATCCCATTGCTCAAAGTGGGACGCAGGGAGGGACATTCCTGGGAACAGCTGGAGCTCCCCTTGCAGGTGGGGCGCAGACTTCTCCTGAATCTCGCAAACACCGCTCCACTCACGTCCCGCAATCTGGTCACCCTGCACGACGCCGGCGTCTATGCCATACCCGATGCGTACTCAGCCACTTTCCGTTTATGGTATCGGACCCTGATCCCGGTGCTGGGGCGGACCGCCGTGCGGGTGGTCACAGTGTCCCGCTTCTCCCAATCTGAACTGATCCGACGGGCACGGATTCCGCCGCGGAAGATGGAGATCGTTTCCCAGGGTTCCGAGCATATCCTCCGGACCGGGCCGGACCGGCGGGTATTCGACCGACTTCCGGTGATTCCTCGGGGATACCTGCTGGCCGTAGGAAGCAGGAGCCCCCACAAGAACATTGCGTTATTGGTCCAGGCGCTCACACGGCTCGGCGACGCGGCGCCGCCCCTCGTGCTCGCCGGCGGTGCCAACACTCGAGTGTTTGGCAAGGAAGTTCCCGTGGATAGCCAACGAGTTCATTCGGCCGGGTACGTGACCGATGGCGAGCTGAGGGCTCTTTACGAAGGGGCCTGCGGGTTCGTGTATCCCTCACGCTATGAGGGCTTCGGCATACCGCCGCTCGAGGCCATGGCGTGCGGCTGCCCCGTCATCGTGGCCCGCGCGGCCGCCCTCCCGGAAGTGTGCGGAGACGCTGCCCTGTACTGCGACCCCGATGATGCCGACGACCTGGCGCGGAGGATCCGGGAGCTGGTCGCCGATCCGGCGCTCCAGAGCGAGCTTCGCCACCGAGGATCTAGACGGGCTCGGGATTTCACCTGGGATCTGGCATCCACTGCGTTTCTCCAGGCGCTGGAGCGGGCATCAGACTCATGAAAGTCGCGATTGTCCACGACTGGCTGGTGACCTATGCCGGGGCGGAGCGGGTGCTGGAGCAGATGCTCCTCTGTTACCCCGATGCCGAGCTGCATAGCCTCATCGAGTTCGTCCCTCAGTCCGAGCGGGGATTCCTCGGCGGGCGGCGGGTGCACACCTCATTTCTGCAGCATCTCCCCGGAATGCGGCGGCGGTATCGCAGTTTTCTTCCTCTCATGCCCGTGGCCATCGAACAGTTCGATCTCTCCGGATACGATCTTGTTCTGTCGAGCTCATACGCCGTGGCCAAGGGGGTCCTGACCGGACCGGACCAGCTGCACGTGTGCTTCTGCCACTCGCCCATGCGCTACGCCTGGGACCTTCAGCATCAGTACCTGCGGGAGACGGGACTGGACCGCGGCCTGCGCGGTGCCATGGCCCGGTGGATGTTGCATCGGATGCGCCTCTGGGATGTACGCAGCGCGGCGGGGGTGGACGAGTTTATCGCTGTTTCCCGCTACATCGCGAGCCGGATCGGGAAGTGCTACCGCCGCACCGCCACCGTGATCTACCCTCCGGTCGACACCGACACCTTCACGCCGGACGGATCCCGGGAAGATTTCTACGTCACCGCCTCCCGGATGGTCCCCTACAAGCGGATCGATCTCATCGTGGAGGCGTTCGCTGCGATGCCTGGGCAGCGCCTGGTGGTCATAGGCGACGGCCCCGAAGCTCGGCGGATACGCGCCCGCGGAGCCCCCAATATCGAGTTCCTCGGGCAGCAGCCAGTGGAGGTGCTCCGAGACCGGCTTCGCCGGGCCCGGGCATTCGTCTTTGCGGCGGAAGAAGACTTCGGCATTGCGCCCATGGAGGCGCAGGCGTGTGGCACGCCCGTCCTGGCTTACGCCAAGGGGGGCGCCCGGGAGACTATTCGGCCGTTGGGTCAGGCCGAGCCTAGCGGAATCCTCTTCGAGGAGCAGAGTGCCGCCGCCATCATGGATGCAGTCCGACGCTTCGAGGCGGAGGGTGAGACCATCCAGGCCGATGACTGCAGACGCAATGCGCTCCGGTTCAGTGCCGAGCGGTTCCGGCACGAGCTTCAGGAGTATGTTCAGGTCGAACTGTGCCGGCAGAAGCAGCGGGTTAGCGGCCCCTCTCCTGCAGGTGCCGTCTCGCCGTGATCCCGGGAATGGAGCTCCAGGGAGCCGAAGCGCAGCCGCGGCCGCGGGTTTCGATTATCACCCCAACCTTTCAGCACGAATCCTTCATTCGCACGTGTCTCGAGAGCGTGCTGGCCCAGGAGGATCGCTCCTGGGAGCTGATCGTCGTCGACGACGCTTCGTCCGACCGGACGGTCGAGATGGTCGAACAGTACCTGGCGCGAGACCAGCGTATCCGGCTGATCCGGCATACCAAGAACTATGGGATTGCCCGACTGAGCGACAGTTATAATGAAGCACTGGCACTCTGCCGCGGCGAACTGCTGGCGGTGCTGGAAGGCGATGACGAATGGATGCCGGGGAAACTCGCTGCCCAGCTTCCCGTGTTTCAGGACCGGCGGGTAGTGCTCTCCTATGGCGACTACGATCAGGTTACGCCTGAGGGACTGCTCATCGTTCGCCACGGCATCAGCGATGCGATCGCGCAGGACCGTTCCCGCCCGCGGGACAATCTGGAGTACTTCTCCAGGCTGAAGGGGCTGGGATCGGCTACGGTGGTCGTGCGCCGGTCGGAGCTGGTCCGGATCGGAGGATTCACCAGCGGGGGCCTTCCACTGGTGGATTATCCCACCTGGCTCCGGCTTGCCGCTGGTGGGGATTTTGTCCGGGTGCCCAAAGTCCTGGCTCGTTGGCGCCGGCATCATGGATCGGTGTACTACGCGCAGGAGTTTGCCATCACGGAGCGGCTGCGGCAGCATTTTGTCGGCTACCTGGAGAGTGAGCAGGATCAGCTCATGACTCTCGGATTCACCGGTGCCGACATCACCACGCTCAAGGCCAACTCCGCACTAGCGATCCGGCAGAAACAGCGGAGCAGACACTACTATGAAGGCAAGTACCGCCTGCTCTTTGGCGACCGTTGGAAGGCGATGGGCCCACTCAGCCGGGCTGTCATCTCGCCGGCCACGCCCCTTCGCCACCGAGTGGGCGCCCTGGTCGGCATGTTGGCCGCCCTCACCTCCCCACGGTTATTGCTGCAGCTCGGCCGTCTCACTCGGCTGGACCCGGAGGCGACGTGAGGCCGATCGCCTCCCCCAGGTCTCTCACCCGAAACACCATCGCCAACCTGGTGGGCTACATCTCACCGCTGGTAGTCGCCTTCTTTGCTATTCCGGTTCTCACCCGGAACCTTGGCACCGACCGGTTTGGGGTGCTCACGCTCACCTGGGTCATCCTGGGCTACTTCAGCCTGTTCGACTTCGGGCTCGGTCGGGCGCTGACCAAGGTGGTGGCCGAAAAGATCGGCTTGCGCCAGGAGCACGCGCTTCCACCTGTGGTGTGGACCTCCCTCGCACTCATGCTCGCGCTGGGGCTGCTCGGGGCGGTGGTGGCCTTCGCTATTGCGCCTTGGCTCACCCATGACGCGCTCAGGATTCCGGACCATCTCAAGGCCGAGTCCCTATGGAGTCTGTACCTTCTGGCCGGCTCGATTCCTCTGGTGACCACCACCGCGGGACTCCGGGGCATTCTGGAGGCCGCACAGCGGTTTGACCTGGTCAATATCCTGCGGGTTCCCTTGGGAGCGTTCACCTTCCTTGGGCCTCTTGCGGTGTTGCCGGTCTCGCACAGCCTGGTATGGGTCGTGGCCGTACTGGTGGTGGGGCGGATGATAGGCTGGCTGGCGCACCTGGTGTTGTGCCTTCGCGTGGTGCCCTCACTCCGAAGCCGGCCGGAGTTCGACCGGACGATCGCCCGTCCGCTGGTCAGCTTCGGCACCTGGACCAGCGTGAGTAACATCATCGGCCCTTTGATGGTGAGCATGGACCGGTTCGTCATCGGGGCGATGATTTCCGTGACGGCGGTGGCCTACTACACCGCTCCCTATGAGGTCGTGACCAAACTCTGGATGATCCCGGGCGCCCTGACCGGCGTCCTGTTCCCTGCCTTTGCGCAAGCCTGGGTTCAGGATGAGCACCGCACGGTCCACCTCCTCGGCCAGGGCCTCAAATACACCTTCGTCATGCTGTTTCCCATTACGCTGGTGATCATTGCCCTGGGACATGAAGGCCTGCTCCTATGGCTCGGCCCCGAGTACGCCCGGCACAGCACGGCCGTCCTGCAGTGGCTTGCCGTAGGGGTGTTTCTCAACTGCTTGGCGCAAATTCCTTTCGCACTGATCCAGGCAGCCGGACGGCCGGATCAGACCGCCAAGCTTCACCTGCTGGAGTTACCCTTCTACCTCGGGACCCTCTGGTGGCTGATCCGCAGCTCGGGGATCGAGGGCGCCGCGGCAGCCTGGACCCTGAGATGTTTCGTTGACACAGTTGCCGTCTTCATGATTGCCAGACGGCTCTTCCCCTCCCGTAGCTTTCACCTGGGCTGGTTGGCCCTCGGCACCCTCGGTGCAGCCCTGGCGGGTGTCTTGGCGCTAGTTCCGTTGGGTCTTCCCACTCGAGCTGGGTTACTCGTGGTGGCACTATTGCTCTTCGGGCTGTTCGCCTGGTCCGGCCTGCTCTCCCCGGAGGAGAAAGGCAAGTTGAAAGCCTACGCCAAGCCGTGAAGACCATGACCGATGTCTCGCGCTTCTACCAGACGAAGGAACAGGAATATTTCGGCAACGTCCGCTCCGAAATCCTGCCACTCCTTCCTCCCCGCGTAGATCGGGTGCTCGAGATCGGATGTGGCTCTGGATCCACGCTGGAGCACCTGCGGCGCACGGGACGGTGCGTCTGGACCTGCGGGGTCGAGTTGTTTCCCGAGGCGGCGCAGACCGCCAGACACCGGGTCGATGAGGTGTACGAGGGCAATGTAGAGGAGCTGGATCTCCCGATTGCTCCAGCGTCCATCGATGTAGTGCTCTGTCTCGACGTCCTGGAGCACCTGATCGATCCCTGGAGCGTGGT
The DNA here is from genome assembly GCA_965652025.1 of uncultured Gemmatimonadales bacterium. Lineage (GTDB taxonomy): Bacteria > Gemmatimonadota > Gemmatimonadetes > Gemmatimonadales > GWC2-71-9 > CAVVWJ01. The sequence continues at coordinate 81,006 of CBFGTM010000003.1, read as the reverse complement.
CAAGAAGCTGCACCGGTTTCTCGCTCCCGGAGGAATGCTCATCGCCAGCATACCCAATGTCAGACATTACAGCGTCGTGCTCCCGCTGCTATTCAAGGGGACCTGGGAGTACGCCCCCAGTGGACTGCTCGACCGTACCCACCTGCGGTTCTTCACCAAGGCCTCGGCGGTGGCCCTGCTGGAAAGCTCCGGGCTCAGAGTCGATCTGGTTGAGTCCATCTGGCGTACCGACCGCCTGGCACGGGTCCTGGACGGTCTTACCTTTTCGCTGGCCCGCCCCTGGCTAGAGTTTCAGTTCCTGCTTCGGGCGCGAAGGATAGACCGAGGCTGAACGGAAGAGCTGCATCAGGTGGTCTGCCGCCCGCGCCGGATTGCCCCAGGACGCAGCGCGTTCGGCAATTTCTGCTTGCGGCCAGGTGATGGTTTTCTGCATCAGCGCAGTGACAGCTTTTAGAAGCCCCTGCTCGTCTCCGTAGGCCACCTTGAATTCGTCCGGGAGCAGCTCGCCCAGCCCATCGACGTCGTAGCCTACCACGGGTACTCCGGCCGTGGCGGCCTGCAGCGCCGTCTGAGGCATGCCCTCGTAGCGTGAGGGCAGGAGCACCGCATCGAACATTGGCATCAAGGCCGGCAGGTCCTCCCGCCAGCCCAGCACGCTGACATGTGATGAGACCGCCAGGCTCTCCACCTGGCGCTGCAGCACAGGCATATCGGGCCCGTCGCCGACAACCACCAGATGAACTGCTTTGCCCTCGGCCACGAGGCGAGCCGTGAGTCGGATGGCAGCATCCTGCCCCTTGTGATGAAACTGCACCCGCCCGATAACTCCCAGCAGGAACCCGTGGCCCATTCCCAATCCAACCCGCAACCGGGAGCGATCCGCCGGCAGAAGCGGCGAAAGCGCCGGAGTAGGCGGATACATCACATCCGGCTGCGGCAGGCCATAGCGCTGGGACAGTTCGCGCGCGCCTGCCCGTGATACCGCCAGCAGGTGGTCGAAACGTCTGAGCCAGCTGGGCACCAGCCGGTCTCGCAAGAACCCTAGCTTCGCGCCGATGACACTAGGTGGCTGCGAGAGGTGCACGTAGCCCCAGACCGGAACCCGGGGCGAGACAGCCTCAGCCGCGTCCAGCACTGTCTGTGCGCGTTCGACAGTCGGCAGGTTGGCGAGGATGTGATCGCACGACAGTCGGCCGAGCAGCCGGGCGAGCTCGAGCGCCGGCGCATGCCGGAGGCGCGGATGAAGATTGGCGAGGGTACCTGGATTCAACCGATGACGACAGCGATGGACCCGGTCCTGGCCCAGGGACAAGGTCTCACAATGAGCCCGGAGCGTTCCGTTCCTGAGACTCACCTCGGACAGGGCGACATGCAGCTCACACCTGCTGACCAGCGCTTGGCACAGGTTGAAGAAGGCCAGCTCGGCTCCGCCGAACCGCTCTTCCTCCATGACCAGCAGGATGCGAAGCGGGTCCGCGGACGTGGTCATCTGGAGGATCGTCCGTTTCCACTAGGCGCTGAGTCGCGCAAAAGCAGGCTCAGCCTGGGCGACACCGTGAAGGGAACAGCTGAATGGTTGAGAGCTGGCGGGCCTGAGGAAACTAGTGTGCCCCGCGCATGAACAGCACGACCGGCACGGTTCTGAGGAGTATGCCGAGATCCTTCCAAATGCTCCAGCCGCGGATATAGCCGGTCTCGAGTTGAATGACCTCCTCAAAATCGGTGATGCTGTTCCGGCCGCTCACCTGCCAGGGGCCGGTCATGCCGGGCTTCACATCGAAGCGGGTATAGTGGTGTTCCTCGTAGAGGTCGACCTCGGACGGCAGCGGGGGACGAGGGCCCACCAGGGACATGTCGCCGCGGAACACGTTCCACAGTTGGGGGAGCTCATCCAGGCTGGTGCGACGCAGAAATGTGCCCAGCCGGGTTACCCGGGGGTCGTTTTTGATCTTGAACAGCCGGCGGTCGCTGTACAGACTCCGGGGAGTCAATCCGTCGCGCTGGGCTTCGGCGTCGTCCACCATGCTCCGGAACTTGGTGATGGAGAATGGCTTGCCACCCAGCCCCACTCTGGTTTGGCGAAAGAAGATCGGACCGGAGGAGGTCAGCCGCACGGCCGCGGCGATGCCCAGAAACAGAGGACCCAGCAGAATGATGCCCGTGCTGGACAGGATGATGTCTAGCCCGCGCTTGAGTAGGAGCTGCCGGCCACGCAGCCCGGGTCGATTGAGAGAGACGAGTGGCGCTCCCCGCCGCCAGACGGTTTGGAACTCGAGTCCGCCAAGGACGAAGGAGCGAGCCAGAGCGTAGAGCTGACATCCGGCGGCACCCGCTGCCTCTAGCACGATGGCAAAGGCTTCGTCGTCCAGCGGACCGGTCAGCACCACGGTATCGGCGCGATGCTGCTTGATCGTGTGGCAGAGCCGGTTTAGACCGCCCTTGCGGCCGAGAGGAGGATCGGTCGGGTCGAATACGGCGCCGAAGAGGAACTCACGAGCATCACTCAACGCTGGATGCTCAAACGCCCGCCTGGTATCCTCTGGCCTACCCACCAGAAGCGCTCTCGCCGCGCCAGGTCCGATAGGCCACAGGGTACGAACTGCGCCATCGATGAGATGCCGCTCCAGGATCAGGACCGTACCGATCACGGCGGCCAGCAAAACGAATCCGGGCGCCACAAGAGGTGAAAAGTTGGTCCAGACATAGCCCCAGAACGGCAACGCCAGGCCGAGGGTGGCACCCGCCACTATCCGTCCGGCATCCCGTCGGCGATCACTGGCCCCATACGTGTCCAGCACAATGAGACCGAGAAGCACCGCCGGAAGAAGTTGAACCAGGGGGAGAGCCCCTGGGGGGATGAGACGGTTCATCACTGCGGCAGCGCTGGGCCCCCACCAGAGGCTGTCACGGACCCCTCTCACCAGGACTCTGAGGAGAAGCAGCGCCGCAGCATCCCCCGCCATGAGGACCAGAATGCGCACCGCAGAGCGCACCAGATGGACCCGCATGATCCGGTGCGCGCTCCGGCTGAGCGCCAGGCGCTCCAGCGGCTCCCAGGCCATAGGGGCCGGGGCGGCTGAGGATAAGGAGAGGCGGGAAGAGGGGAGTGCGGGGCTATGGGCCAGGACGGTGCCGACGGCAGCCTCCTCGTCCTCGACCGGTGCTACCGCCCGGGGTCGTGGCGCCGCTGAACGCTGCCCTACCGCTGACATGACTTCAGTTCCGTGTGGGATGGGGGAATCACCACAGTCCGGAGCCCCTAGTTTCAAGATCCTGTGATGCAGCCGTCGGGTCTAACCTCGCCCGACTGCAAGACATGCGCCAATTGGTGCTAACATTTGCACCGGCACAGCTGCAACCGGTTGCGCCTGCGCGAACCATAGCCAAATCCATGTGTCGTGCAACCCTACGGATCTCCGCAGATTCGGGCCCGACGTTCCAGAGACAGAATCGGCTGGGGAGGAAATCTCCGTTCGAGGTCGCCGGCTGAGTCAGCCGGACACGGCTACGAGAACACCTCGGTCCTAGCGGGCAGCTGGAGCCCCGCGAGTGCGGAGTGCTAGACGCAGATAGAACCGGACGGGAAATGGGAGCAGGGTGAGGGGACGGATTCGATACCGGTGCGCGGCCCGCAAACGATCGAGGACTGATCCGTACTCCAGGGCGCGGCACCACTCGCCCACGGCTTCCCGGGCATCGGGAATCCCGCCCGGTTTCTCTTCCAGACGTTCCTGCAGCGACTGGGCCTGGCGCAGCGCGCTGTCGAGATGGTGCCCAGCGACTGTCCACCATGTGCCGGGGCTGCGCAGGGACGCCATGAAGGCGGGGAGCCAACCCTTCGAGCCCAGAGTGTTGCCACCGTGCTGCCGATACTGCACGGTGGGCTCCGGCAGGTACGATATGGTGCCGTAGCATGCTGCACAGAGGGCGAGCCACCAGTCGTGCATGAGGGCCGCAGATGGGATCGGTAGCGCGATCCCGAGCAGCGCGCGATTCACCAGGGTAGAGCAGCCGGTAACGAAGTTCTGAACCAGTAGCGTGCCGATTGGCCACTCCGCTATGTGGCTGAGGTGCTCGAAGTTCAGGAAGGATGGGTGAACCGGCTCGAGGTCTTGATCCACTACCGCCAGGTCGGAGTGCACCAGGAGCGGTACCGTGGTCCCCGCAGCAGCCTCTTTGCTGCGCAGCAGCTCGAGCTGCCGGTCCAGCTTCTCCGGCATCCAAACATCGTCCTGGTCGGCCAACGCCACGTACTGGGCGCCGCCTCTGTAGGCCTGCTCCAGCAACGCTCCGAAGCTCGCCGCCGGACCCAGGTTGCCTAGGCGGTCGCTCACAATGGTGATGCGGGAATCAGCCTGTGCCAGAGATTGGAGAAGCTGCTGAGTCCCGTCAGCCGATCCGTCGTCCCGGATCAGCAAGGACCAGTCGGTGCAGGTCTGTCCCCGCAGGCTTTCGATTTGCTGAGGGAGAAATTTCGCACCGTTGTAGCTGCTCAGGACTATCGTGAGCGGACGCAGGGCCATGCCGCAGCGCGCGCCTATCTCGTATTCGGCATTGCGGCCGGCCCATAGTTCGCCAGCATCCATTCCCGGTAGCTGCCGTCCATCACGCCTCGCCACCACGCCTCGTGGGTGAGATACCAGGCCAGGGTCTTACGAATACCGCTTTCAAAACTCTCCTGGGGTGAGAACCCCAGCTCCCGTTCGATCTTAGTGCTATCTATCGCGTATCGCCGGTCGTGCCCGGGCCGATCCCGAACAAAGCTGATCAGCTCTTCACACCTACGCCCGATCGCCGCGGGACACCGGGGGAAGCGGCGAGCCAGGTCCCGATCGCCGGCGAACGCCTCATCCACCAGCCGACACAATACGCGGACGATATCGATGTTCTTCCATTCGTTCCGGCCCCCGATGTTGTACGTCTCACCGAGAAGCCCGCTGGAGAGCACCCGGTCCAGCGCCCGGCAGTGGTCCTCCACATAGAGCCAGTCCCGGACGTTCAGCCCGTCGCCGTAGACCGGCAATTGCTTTCCATCCAGTAAATTGACCAGCATCAGGGGAATGAGTTTCTCGGGGAATTGATACGGTCCGTAGTTGTTGGAGCAGTTGCTGGTGGTGACGGGCAGCCCGTACGTGTGATGGTATGCGCGCACCAAGTGGTCCGCCGCGGCCTTGCTGGCGGCATAGGGCGAATTAGGAGCATAGGAAGTCGACTCGGTGAAGGCCGGATCGGCCGGTGCGAGCGAGCCGTACACTTCATCGGTCGATACGTTGTGAAAGCGCGGGCTTGCCGCCAGACCTTCGTTGAGCCACACCTCCCGAGCAGCCTGGAGGAGCTGGTGGGTACCCATCACGTTGGTCTGGAGAAAGTCTTCGGGACCCTGGATGGATCGGTCGACATGTGACTCGGCGGCGAAGTGCACGATGATGGTAATCTCGTGCCGCCGGAGCAGTATCTCCACCAGTTCCCGATTGCGGATGTCACCATGGACGAAGGTGAGCCCGGGTCGCTGTATTACCGAGGTCAGGCTTCCTAGATTGCCGGCGTAGGTGAGGGCGTCCAGTACGATCAGATGATCGTCCGGGTGATGCTCGAGCCAATAGTAGACGAAGTTGGCTCCAATGAAGCCGGCGCCCCCGGTCACCAACAGATTACTCACGGTTGAGCTCTCTGAGCATCAAACGGAGGTTGGCTCTCCAGTGAGGCGCTGGCCCGCCGAGCGCCGCCCATCCGGCGGACTTGTCGAGCACACTATACGGCGGCCGGGGCGACACGGTGCGGTAGTCCTGAGTTCGGATGGCGCGGACGCTTGCCGGGCGCTGCAGCAATCCGATGGCCTGGGCTTCCTCCTGAATAGCGACAGCGAAGTCATACCAGCTGGCCACGCCCGCATCGGTCCAATGCAGCACTCCATTGAGGTCCGATCGGCCGACGGCGACCCAGAGCGCGCGCGCCAGGCTTCTGGCCCAGGTGGGAGTACCTACCTGATCCGCCACCACATCGACCGACTCCCGGTCGCGCATGAGCCCCAGCATGGTGTGCACGAAGTTGTGGCCGTGTGCGGCATACACCCAGGCCGTTCGAACGATCAGGGCAGCGCCACCGGTGTACTCACGGATCAGCTCCTCGCCGGCAAGCTTGGTTCGGCCATACACACCGAGCGGACAGGGAGGATCCCCCGGAGCGTACGGGTGCCCCTGTTTCCCATCGAATACGAAATCGGTCGAGACCTGAATCAGCCGCGCGCCACTCTGCCGGGCTCCCCACGCGACGTTGCCCGCACCCTCCGCGTTCACGGCGTGGGCGCGACTCGCCTCCTGCTCGGCATCATCCACCCGGGTAAACGCAGCGGTGTTGATGACTGCCGACGGACGCACGGCGGAGAGCACGCGCTCCACGGCCGGCCGGTCGCTGATGTCCAGGTCTCGGGAGGTACAGGCAACCACGGCCCACTCCGGGGGCACCCTCGCCAGCAGCTCGCGGCCCAGCTGACCTCCGGCTCCGGTGATCAGCACTTTACCCCGCGTGCTCACGGGTAGGTCGGTGCGTCCCGAAGTGGGGGCGCAGCGGCATCCTTGGGGGACAGTGTCGGCGGCGTCTCCAGTAGGGGCCATGGGATGGCAAGGTCCGGGTCATCCCATCGGAGCGTCCGGTCGTCCGCAGGGGTGTAGTACGCGGTGCACTTGTACAGCAGATCCGCCGAATCGCTCAAGGTGTAAAACCCATGCGCAAATCCTGGAGGAATCCACAACTGGCGGTGCTCGGAGGCTTCGAGCGTCTCGCTCACCCAGCAGCCGAACGTAGGCGAGGAACGTCGCAGGTCCACTGCCACATCGAAAACCGTACCGGTGACCACCCGCACCAACTTGCCCTGCGGCGTGCCGAGCTGGTAGTGCAGGCCTCGCAGAGTCCCCCGGACGGAGTAGCTGTGATTGTCCTGGACAAAGTGGTGCTGGATACCGATGGCCCGCAGCCTGTCTTCCCGCCAGCTCTCCAGAAAGTAGCCCCGGGTATCTCGGTGGACCGAAGGTTCGAGCAGCAATACATCAGGGATCTGGGTCTTCGTCACCTTCACCGCTGCGGCTGCTCCTCTATCAGCCGGCGAAGGTACTGTCCGTACCCGGTCTTGCCCAACGGATCGGCCAGGCGTTCCACCTGAGCGGCATCGATGTAGCCCATCCGATACGCAATCTCCTCCGGGCAAGCGATCTTCAATCCCTGTCTCTGCTCGATGGTCTCGATGAACAACGATGCCTGAAGCAGAGACTCGTGCGTTCCGGTGTCGAGCCAGGCAGTGCCCCGCCCCAGCCGCTCGACCGTCAACTCGCCCAGCTTAAGGTAGGCTGAGTTGACATCGGTGATCTCCAGCTCACCCCGGGCTGACGGACGGATCTCTCCGGCGATATCGACCACGCGATTGTCGTAGAAGTAGAGCCCGGTCACGGCATAGCTCGAACGGGGCCGCTGAGGCTTCTCCACAATGCTGACCGCCTTCCCCTGCGAGTCAAATTCAACCACTCCGTAGGCGCTCGGATTCTGGACGTGGTACCCGAAGATCGTGGCACCTCGAGTGCGGCGGGAGGCCCGCTGCAGCGTGTGACTGAGCTCGTGACCGTAGAAAATGTTATCGCCCAGTACCAGGCAGGACAGGTCCCGTCCGATGAAGTCGCGGCCAATCAGGAACGCCTGCGCCAGCCCGTCGGGCGAAGGCTGTTCGGCGTAGCTGATATCGAGTCCCCACTGACTCCCATCGCCCAGCAGCTGGCGGAAGGCGGGGAGATCCTGGGAAGTGGAAATGAGAAGCACATCCCGGACCTCGCCCAGCATCAGGGTCGAGAGTGGGTAGTACACCATCGGCTTGTCGTAGATGGGAAGGAGCTGCTTGCTGACCGCGCGAGTCACCGGGTGGAGGCGAGTCCCCGTCCCGCCAGCAAGAATGATCCCCTTCCGCGTGGCGGTGGCGGGACTCATGAGGGGTCCGACAACTCAGTACTCCAGCGGCAGGGCCACCCGCCGGCCATCCCGGGCGGAGAGGTACGTGGCGATGAGGATCTCGAGCGAGTGCAAACCTTCGCGCCCATCGGTGTCCGGCTTGGCTTCGCCCCGGAGGGACTTGATCACGTTGTCGTAGTAGAGTGGATGACCAAAACCGTACACCGAGGTGGTTTCGTAGCTGGCCTCCTCGATGTGCTCGTCGTCGGGATCCTGGTCGGCAAACTCCCAGTGATCGATCCGATTCACCGCGACGCCGCCAACTCGGGCGGTGCCCTTTTCGCCGATGATCGTGATGGAGCCTTCCAGATTCTTCGGGTAGGTCAGCATGGTGACGTTCATCGAGCCGAGTGCGCCGGTCCGCCAGCGGATGCTGACCACACCGGTGTCCTCCACCTGGATGTTGCGCTCCAGCGTGGCCGTGTAGGCCTGCACGCTTTCGACCGGTCCGATGAGCCAGTCGAGGAGATCCACGTAGTGACTCGCCTGGTTCATGAAGGCACCGCCGTCGAACTCCCAGGTGCCGCGCCACGGTGCGCTGTCGTAATACGACTGGGGCCGGCTCCAGAAAACATTGATGTTCACCATGTAGATCCGGCCGAACCGGCCCTTCTCCATTGCTCGCTTGAGCAACTGCAGGGTGGCATTGCGCCGGTTCTGCTTCACCACGAACAGGTGAACCCCGGCCACATCGCAGGCATGGACCATCCGCTTGCCATCCTGCCAGCTGGTGGCCATCGGCTTCTCGGTCATGACATGCCGTCCCGCCTCGGCCACCTGGACCGTCTGGTCAGCGTGGAGCCCGCTCGGGGTGGCGAGAATGACCACGTCGGCATCGGTCCCGGCGAGGAGGGCGTCGAGGGACCTGAACCCCGGTGCCCCGGTCCCGTCCTGTGCCTTCTGGAGGGCTAGGGGATCGATATCACAGATCCCCACCAGCTCGGCGCGGTCGGCGTGCTTTTCGATTGCCGTGAAGTGGTTGGCCGAAATCCGGCCACACCCCACCAGCGCGAACCGGATGCGCCGGTCCGTGACGAAGGGCTTGGTGATGAACATCGGTCCGGGGGTCTCCACGCTGGCGGGGAAGTATAGCAGCAGCCACGGCTGCAAGGGATTGCGCCGATTGGCAGACGCGGCCCGCCTGGCGAGATTCCGGTGCGGGCATTATCATGTGAATAGTTTCACAAGCTGACCAGCGCCGTCCCAAGGAGACCAATTGATGGCCACCGCGACCCGACCCGCCTCCGCCAACGCGGCCTACCCCGCCGAGGCGCTCCAGAAACTGTTTGCTCCTCCTGAGACCGAGCAGCCGGCCGACAAGCTTCGCCGCCTGCTCCATGAGGCCCGGGACCGCAAGACCTACCTCCACACCGCTGGCGCCTATGACGCCTTTACCTCGGCCATCATGACCCGGCTCGGCTTCAAGGCGCTATACGGAAGCGGGTGGCAGCTCGCGGCCACCAAGAGCATGTTCCCCGACATCGGGGTCTACGCTTCCCACGACATGGTCAAGCTGGTCCACGAGATGTGGATGGGGGTCGAGGGGGCGCGGAACACGCACTTTTACGACACCGAAGGCAGAGAAGTTCTGGAAGCGCCCCCGGCGTTCGTGGACATGGAAGCCGGTTTCGGTGGCCCTACCCAGACCTTCACCCTGGCGGTCGAGCTGATCCGGGCTCGTGCGGGGGGCGTACACCTGGAAAACCAGGATCCCGCCAACCGGACCTGCGGCCACATCGTCAACGTCGGCAAGCAGAAGCGGAACAAGGTGCTGGTTCCTCGAAAGGACTGGCTGGCCAAGCTGAAGGCGATCAAGGCTGCATCCCAGGCAACCGGGGTGGATGTGGTCATCATCGCCCGCACCGATTCGATCGACGGCGCCCTTCCCGATCGCGAGCCGGGCGGCGTGAAGATGGCGGTCGAGGACGCCTGGGAAGCCGCCGAGCTGGGTGTGGACGTGATCTGGCCCGAGTTCAACAACACCGAGCTCGATCAGCCTCAGGAGTTCGCCGAGGGCGTTCGCAAGTACTATCCCGACCAGATGCTGGGCTTCAACCTGTCGCCCTCGCTTTACTTCGGAAAGGCCAAAAAGGCCGGTACGCTGATTACCAACCAGCAGCTGGCCGACCTGGGCTTCATTCTGCAGTTCTCCACCCTCTTTAATTTCCGCACTGCGGGAATGGCGCTGGAAAAGGGGCTGCGGAAGTTCCTGAAGAGCGGCATCGACGCCCTGGCTGACCTCCAGATCGAGGAAGACGAGCAGGGGGGCACTCCTCCGAGCACCAAGATGCACCAGAAGTTTGCTGGCATGAATCGCTGGCTGATCCTGGAGCAGGTGTTGAGCGGGGGACGCTAGGCGTAAGCGGGGTAGGAGCGGTCGGTGCGTAAGATGGTAGGCGGGTACGATGCGAAAGGGGCCGATCTCGACGAGAGTTCGGCCCCTCCGTTTTGGGTCGTAGGTCGTTCTTATCTTTACCCGCTTACCGGCCTACCCCCTTACCGCCTGCCCACTTACCGCCAACTCTGGCTGTAACCCGGTGGTGGTGGTGGTGGTGGTGATGTGCTGTCACTCGTGCTATCCCGGCTTGTCGGCGGGCTCGGCGCACTATAGCTGCCGCAGCCTAGCACGCCAACCATCAAGCCGATCAGAAGGCAAGCAGTGCTCCAGTGAATTCGCATATAAACCACCTCCCCGAATCCGCGTGCCCTCGAGGCCCTTCCCACGTGACAAGCGTACCGGGCCGGCTGGAGCAGGGTCGGTGATTGGCGTCACCCACTGGGCTACCCCGCTTAGCCACTTACGCGCCTCAGCCGCACCCGCTCCCCGGCTCCCTCGACGACTTCCAATCCTGCCTGTCTGAGCCGAGCCATTCGGGAAGGATCCAGTCGGACCAGTAACTCGTATGCATCTCCGACCTGCTCGCGATTCAGGACCTCGCCCTCCCGATAGAGCTCGGCCAGGCGGGCTCCATCGGCAAGCGGCACCCGGACCAGGACTGACACTCGCCCAGCCCGGTCCAGTTCGCGAAGCCGGGTCTTGAGCTGCGCGAGACCATCCGTCCGCATGGTGGTGGTCAGGATGGCGCCCGGGTGCAGCTCGCGGAGCCGACGAGTGAATCCCGGGGCATCGGCCACCGCATCGATCTTGTTGAAGACGAGAATGACAGGTCGGTCCGCCAGGCCCAGCTCCGCGAGGACCTTCTCAACCACCCGAAGTTGCCCCTCCCAGTCGTGGTGGCTGGCGTCGACGACATGCAACAGGACGTCTGCTGCGCGGGCCTCTTCCAGTGTGGCGCGAAAGCTCGCGACCAGATGGTGGGGAAGCTTCCGAATGAACCCGACGGTGTCGGTCACTCGGGCGCGCTGGCCTTCTCCGAGGTCGACCTCGCGGGTGAGGGTGTCCAAGGTGGCGAACAGCCGGTCCTCCACCACGATCTCGTGTTGACCGGAGAGGCTCCGGAGGATGCTGGACTTCCCTGCGTTGGTGTAGCCGACCAGCGCCACGCTCAACATCGGATCCCGGCCGGCGCGGAGGTTCTCCCTGTGCTTCTCGACGTCTTTGAGCTTGGCCTTGAGACCTTGAATCTTGCGGCGGATGATCCGGCGGTCGGTTTCCAGCTGGGTCTCGCCCGGTCCCCGAAGACCGATGCCGCCGCGGATACGGGAGAGGTGGGTCCACATCCGGGTGAGCCGGGGCAGAAGGTACTCGAGCTGGGCCAGCTCGACCTGGAGCTTGGCCTCGTGGCTTCGTGCTCGAGTGGAAAAGATGTCCAGAATGACTTCAGCTCGATCCATGACCCGGACCTTGAGCTCGCGCTCGAGGTTAGCACCTTGAACCGGGGACAGCTCCTCGTCGAAAATGACGAGCGAGGCGTCCGACGCGGCGACTTCTCCCGCAACTTCCTCGACTTTGCCTTCTCCGATAAGCGTTGCAGGACTGGGGGCGACGATGTGTTGTGAGATGCGGCCCACGACCTCAGCTCCGGCCGTATCGACCAGGCGGGTCAGCTCCTCGAGATGTTCGGTCACGTGCCGGGAGTCGGGCGAACCTTTACGCGGTGCCGCGACGAGGACAACCCGCTCGACCGGGTCACGAACTGGAATCAGTGTTCGGATAGGTTGGCCTTTCGAGTCATATGGAACCCGCAACCGGAGTGGCCGGACTGGCTGCTGGGCGAGTCAGCGGCGCTCGGCCTTGGTGGCTGAAGGTGACGACTTTGCGAAAACCGCCGGGGATCTTGAGCGTTGCCTCTCCCGTCATCGTGTACGGGAGATCCCCATATCCCAGAGCGGCCCAAATGGCTCGGCCCACCCCTAGCCACCCGAAGCGAAGTGGCAAGGTGAGGGTGGTCTGGCCATTCTGCGTGATCGTAAAATCGTCGTCGTAGGTGATATCACCGAGATGGGCGTCTTCGACTTCGAATCCGACCTGCAGTTTGTCAGCGTGGAGGGTAAAGTTGTTCGGGTTCTGAACCGTCACCACCAGATCAAGGTTGCCGCCAGCCAGACCCACTCCTCGAACAATAGCATGGTCAACCCGCAACTCCGGCTCCCGGAAGTTGTCCCCCAGCACACTGCAGGATGCCAGGGTGAGCACCAGAATGCTCATGGTTACCACAGCTCTCAAATGCCGGCCTCCTTCAGCTTCGCGTCGGGCGAACTGGCGTCCCCGTGGACGATGGGAATACCTGCCCTGCAGGGTCCGTGCCCGGCATCACAAACCCTCCCCGCCCCCACCGCTTTCCCCCCGGTCCGGCTGTTGCTCCCCACCCCCGCCCTTGAGCTTCGCCCACCACTCCATCCGCTCGGCAATCTTTTTCTCATATCCGAACGACCCCGGGACATACAGCAGCGCATCCCGAAGTTGCTGCGGCAGGTACTCCTGCGGGAGGTACGCGTCCGGTGAGTTGTGGGCGTACTGGTATCCCTTGTTGTACCCCAGCTCCTTCATCAACGGAGTGGGGGCGTTGCGAATATGCAGCGGCACCGGCTCGGCGGGTGTCTCGCGGGCGGCATCCATGGCCGCCCCCAGCGCTACCTTGGCGCTGTTCGATTTTGGCGCCGTGGCGAGATAAATCGTCATCTCGGCCAGCGGGAGATAGCCTTCGGGGGGACCCAGCATGTGAAAGGCATCCCGGGCCGCCACCGCCATGATCAGTGCATTGGGATCGGCGAGGCCGATGTCTTCAGCAGCCATGGCGATGGCTCGGCGGAAGAGTATCATGGGGTCCTCCCCGCCATCCAACATCCGGGCCATCCAGTACAGTGCTCCTTGCGGGTCACTGCCTCTCAGCGATTTGTGATAGGCGGAGAGGAGATTGAAGTGCTCCTCACCCGCCTTATCATAGCGGGCAAACCGCTTCTGCATCGCCTCCCGCGCCACTTCGGCCGTCACTCGGCCGCGGGCTCCAACGTGCGCTGCTGCCGCCTCCAGTACCGTGAGGGCTCGGCGAGCGTCGCCATCCGCCTCGACCGCGATGACCTCGAGGGCGTCCTGGTCCAGAGTCAGCACGAGATCGCCAAGTCCCCGTTCCCGGTCCTCCAAGGCCCGGCGAATCAGCGTTTGGATGTCGCTCGAGCTCAGCGGTTGGAGCACGAATACCCGAGTGCGGGAGAGCAGTGCCCCGATCACCTCGAAACTGGGATTCTCGGTCGTGGCGCCGATCAGAGTGATCGTGCCATCTTCTGCCGGAGGAAGCAGGCTGTCCTGCTGCGCCTTGTTCAGCCGGTGGATTTCGTCGATGAACAGGATGGTCTGCTGGCCACCACTGTCGAGTCGGCCTCGCGCCTCAGCGAGGATCTCGCGGATGCGGGGCACACCCTCGGTTACGGCGCTGAACGGAACGAAGACCCGCTCGGTCTGGCTGGCAACCAGGTGGGCAAGGGTGGTCTTCCCTGAGCCAGGGGGACCCCAGAAGATCATCGACCCCGGGGTGCCGCGCTCAATCGCGTCTCGCAGAGGCTTGCCGGGGCCGAGCAGATGGTCCTGCCCCACGAACTCGCCCAGCGTAGCGGGGCGCATGCGCGCCGCTAACGGACGGGTTTCCCGGCTACCAGTAAACAGGGAGTCCTGGCGAATAACGCCGCGTTTGCGGGGCATGGAATCAGCAGCCGACGCGCAGGTCACTCATACGATGGATCATCCTGATCATGACTGTCTCTTCCTGGATCACGTTCCCACCAGCCCCGCCAGCCAGCGCTCAGTCACGAAGTATCCCACCGCCCCCCCGAAGAACGCCAATGTGGTGTGCCAGCCCCGCTTGGCCTGGAACTCCGGGACCAGATTGGATGCCGCGACGTAGAGCGTTACCCCAGCGGAGAGAGCCAGCCCATGGCTGGCCAGGATCATGATCTGCTCGGTCAACAGCACCCCCAGCAGGGTGGCACAGCCCAGCACCGCCGCGCCACCGATGGCGCTCCGGCGACTCCGCCCCCCCGCTACCAGCACGCTGGCGATGGTGACGCCTTCAGGAAGCTTGTGCAGAAGCACTGCGAGGAACAGGAGTACTCCGAGGCGGTCCGAGACCAGAAAGCCGCTTGCGATCGCCACGCCGTCGAAGAACGTGTGCAGAGTCAGTCCCAGCAGCGCGGACACGCCGGCGGAGGCGCTCACCCGGTGGGTCTCTTCTCCAAAATGAAAGTGAGACGTGAAGACATGCTGGGCCAGATGCACCGCAAAGTACCCTAGCAAGACCCAGAGCACCGCGTCGGGCGAAACGCTGACAACCTGGGGCATGACTCCGAGCAGAGTCACCGCCAGCATGAAGCCGGCGCCGAACGCCAAGCAGCCATCGATGAAGCGAAGTCCCCGTTCCAAATGCCTGACTACCGCTAAAGCGCCGGCCACGTTTCCCAGCGCCGCCGCGAGGGCGAAGCCAAGCGGATTCACCGAATCTCCCGCGCGACAGTCAGGAGGCGTTCCCGGGTATTGAGCGATGGCTCCTGGAGCACCCGATCGAGCAGAATGGCCAGGATCCGTCCGATCTCGGGCCCACTCGCCCCCAAGCTCTGCAGATCGGAGCCGCTGATGGCCAAGTCCGATCGGGTCAGGGGATCACCCCGCCGCCGGATCTGCAGAACGGTGTCGAGCCACGGCGGCTCCTGATTCCGGCGCAAGGCCCATAGCGCGGCAAGATCATCGGTGGCGTGGCCGGCAGCTGACAGCCAGCGACGAACCGACGGGTCGTCCTGCCCAGTCGGCTCTTCCGGTCCTGTTTCCATGGCCTCGGCCCGATCGATCTCGGCGTTGGAGGCGCGGAGGCGACGGAGCACTGCCGGTGGCCGGGAAGTGAGCAGCGCGGTCAGGAGAACCGGGTCCCTCACCTGGGCCGGCGGCTCCACAACTTGGCCCCGGGACAACGGGCCATTCACCAGCTCCGGTATCCAGATCTGAGCCGCGCCGACCTCGATCCACAGGGAGGCGAGCTGGGTGACAGCCCGGGCCGTCGCGAGCCCCTTGAACCACTCGTCCCGTACCCGTTCAGCCGAAAGCTGAGCCAGCCCCGGGGCAGCCGCGCGGGCCGCCGCCCAGGTGGGCGGCGCAATGGAGAAGTCGAAGCGGGCTGCAAAGCGAAGGCCGCGGAGGATGCGGAGGTAGTCCTCGGCGAACCGCTGGCCGGGATCACCCACGGCCCGTATCAGGCGATCCTGAATGTCCCTCTGGCCAGCAAACGGATCCCGCCACTCGTGACGCAGCGGATGATAGGCGATTGCATTGATGGTAAAGTCCCGGCGGGCAAGGTCGTCCTCCAGGGACACCCCGTACTCGACAACGGCGTGTCGGCCGTCGGTTGCCACGTCGCGCCGGAAGGTGGTGACTTCGTGGAGCGCTCGCTCCCGATCCAGCACTCCTATGGTGCCGTACTTGATTCCCACTGCTACCGTACGGCGGAACAGGCGCTGCACCTGCTCCGGTGTAGCCGATGTGGCAATATCGAAGTCCGACTGAGGATGGCCTAGGAGGGTGTCGCGCAGGCTGCCGCCGACACACCATGCTTCATGGCCCGCGTCCTCCAGGACCCGCGCGATATTGAGGATCGACTCCGGAATTTCGAGAGCCGCGGGAAAGGTCACCTAGGATCCGTACGGCTGGCCGGCAGAAAGGGAAATCATGAGCTCCATCCGCGCCTGCGATGGAGTCCGGGGACCTGCCGGCAAAACACCCATCGCTACGAGCTGGCTGCCACCTCCCTCGAAGGCGTAGAGGGGGGTGACCTGGCCGAAGGGGCACCGGCTGGCCAGCACCACCGGTTTCCCTTCGGCGAGCCACCGGCGGATGGCCGGAACGGCACCGGGAGGCACGTTCCCGCTGCCAAAGCCCACAACGACAACACCGTCATGGCCCGTGCGCGCGTGATCCAGCACGGTGCCCTCATCTCCTGCAACCAATGAAATCAGAGCCACCCGGGCGGAGAGCCCCTGCGGCACAGGAGTAGACTCGATGCTTCGCCGCTCGACTCCGCCGGGGACCGACTTCGACTGATATACGACCTTCCCGCGATCCACTCGGCCAATCGGTCCACCGTGCGGGGCCGCAAACGCCTGGATGTCGGTAGCGTGGATTTTTACCGCGCTCCGGCCTGCGAAGACCATCCCATTGAAGACCACCATCACTCCCTGGCCCGGGCTGTGCCGGTCGGCAGCCACGGCGGAAGCGTCTAACAGATTGCGGGGCCCGTCCCACTCGGCGTCGCTGGAGGTTCGCATGGCCCCGGTGAGGGCCACCGGCACCGATCGTGGAAGCGTACGGTCGAGGAGATAGGCGGTCTCCTCCAAGATGTCGGTTCCATGAGTAACCACGATGCCGCGCACCTCTCCCGATTCTGCGATGGATCTGACGCGCTCCCGCAGCTGCCACAGACGATCAGGTCCGAAGTGACAGGCCGGAAGCAAGGCCCAGTTCTCGACCCGGTATGGACTGATCTTCTCCAAGCCATCGGTGAACGCAATCAGTGCCTCTCCGGCATGCGCCGGCACATTGCCACCAGCGGACTGGCTGCGCTGCATGGAGATTGTGCCACCGGTGAAGAGAAGGTGGATTAGTTCCCGTTTCACCCGCACAGCACACTCCCGCCGTTCACATTGAGCACCTCGCCGGTGATGTGTCGCGACAGGCTACTACAGAGGAAGAGGATGGGTCCGGCCACATCCTCGGCAGTTGCAATCCGCCGAAGCGGAATCGTCCGCTCGATCTGTGCTCGATTGTTCTCGATAAAGGCGGGCGAGCTCATCTCGGTGTCCACCCAGCCGGGGGCGACGCAGTTGACGATCACCTTCGGGGCATACTCGACGGCGAGCGACTTGGTCAGGGCGATGAGCGCCCCCTTGGTGGCGGCGTAGTCCGCGTGGTATGCCTCCCCTCGCTGTCCAGCGGTGCTCGACACCATGACCACCCGACCTCCCGGACGCATCACTCCCAGGACCGCGCGGGTGGTGAGAAACACGGAATCGAGGTTGGCAGCCACGGTGCGGCGCCAGCGCGCCAGCGGCAGCTCGGCCAGGGCGACTTCCTCCGCCGGCCAAACCCCTGCGTTGGCCACGAAGATGTCCAGGCCGCCGAACTCACGCTTGACCCCAGCAACCAGCCGGTCCACTACCTCAGGATCGGCCAGATCTCCACCACCGACAAACGCCCTCCGGCCCAGCCGCTGCACCTCGCGGGCGGTGCTTTCTGCTTCATCCGCGCGGGTATGGAAGGTCACTGCCACGTCGGCGCCCGATTGGGCCAGGAGCAGCGCCGCCGCCCGGCCGATGCCGCGGCTACCGCCGGTGACCAGCGCTGCCTGGCCGGTAAGATCGATCATGCCCGCAGCAGCTCCCGCTCCACCGACTCGACGATCAGATGCTCCAGCGCCATGTGAATGAGCTGGATCATGCCAGTCTCAGCGGAAGGAACGATCACCGCGGTGTCAACCATTGTGGCGAGCGACCCACCATCCTTACCCAAAAAAGCCACCACCGGCACCTCCATCTTTCGTGCCATTCGAGCAGCAGCGAGCAGATTGGCACTCCGCCCGCTGGTACTGTGCAGCACCAAAAGATCCTCGCGGTGACAGAGCGCTTCCACCTGCCGCGCAAAGATCTCCTCAAAGCCCATATCATTGCCGGCGGCGGTCAGGATCGAGGTATCCGTGGTCAGGGCGACAGCAGCGAGCGCTCGGCGGTTGCTGGAGTATCGCACTACATATTCCGCGGCGAGGTGTTGGGCATCGGCCGCGCTGCCGCCGTTACCGCAGAAGTAGAGCGTACCTCCTGCCCGAAGTACTCTGGCGTAGCGCAACGAGAGGTCGGCTACGCTGGTGCTCAGGGAACGGGACGCCAGAGCGGTCTGGGCCAGAGCCTCGAGCCCCGCCTCGATATGGCGCTGGCTCACCGGCTGCCCTCGAGAAAATCCTTGATCCGCCGCATCCAGCTTTGCCGGATGCGGATCGGCGGCACTGGTGTCAGTGGTTGGTCGCTGAGAATGGCCGCAGGGTTTCGCACTGCCAGCAACTCCACTTGTTCCGATCCGTCCTGGGCTCGAAGGAAGTCGGCACCGGTAGCGACCGACCTGTCGTCGCCATGATTGTCCCCCGCCAGGATATCGGCCAGGCCTTCTCCCACCAATTGGCGGGCGCGCTGTCCTCGGGCTTGCCCGGTGAGCAGCGTGGTCGAATCAACCTGCATCCTGGCCCCGAGAGCCTTCCAATGACGAACACCCTCGACCGAGCAGCAGCTGTAGCGCTCCGGATGAGCCAGAATCGGAAGCAACCCGAGCTCGAGGACCTGAGAAAGGGCCGTGGTCGCGATGTCGAACGGCACCAGGCGGGGGAACTCCACCAAGATGTACCGGGTGCCATTGAGGGTGAGATTCCGGGCCAACACCACCGCGCGGGTCAGGGGCCGATCAAGCATGACCTCGGCGCCGCGATGGAGACGCGGCGTAGCGGGAGCGGCCTGACGCAAGGCAGCGAAGGCCTGATCGTGCGCCGGTGGCGGACCGGCTTCGGCGCGGGTGGCCTTCATGTGGGGCGTGAGGCACACGTCAGTGATGCCCTGTCCCGCCATAGTGCCGAGAACCTTCACCGACTGCTCCACGCTGCGCGACCCATCATCGACACCGGGCAGCAGATGAGAGTGGAGGTCGATCACAAGTCCGGCATCCGGGTCCGCAAAACCGAGATGGCAAACTCCTCCAGATCAGCCGGAGTTGCGTCTGCCTGGGCCAATAGTGCTAGGGTGATCAGGGCATCGGCAGCGAGGAGGTCCAGCGCAACTGAGCGGTCGCCAGGATGGGAGAGAACCTGAGCCAGCGCGGCGTACGCGGCAGCCGTCAGTGTACCGGTGACGGGCTCGCCACCGGCGAGGCTGGCGTAGTGTCGCACTCGGGAGCGCAGCGCGGTTGGGGCCTGACTGGTGTGCCGGTCCAGCCAGGCGTCGATCACGCTCAGGCGCCGCGCGCTTCGGCCACCTGGCCATCGGCGAGCCAGGTCGCCACCAGCTCCGGGGTTGCCGCCCGCGCGGCCGACAGCCGTCCCGGGTCTCCAGCACCAGCCGACGCAAAGTGGGGACGGCCGCCACCCCGGCCACCACTAAGCGCGGCAATCCGGTTGACCAGATCCCCTGCTTTCCGGCCAGCCCTCACTAAATCGTCGGTAAGGGTGACGTGGATCGCTCCACGGCCTGCTGAACTGAATAGCACGAGGACCGCATTGTTTCTCCCCTCCCGAAACGCGTCGGCGATACGTCCTAGTTCCGCCCGATCCTCGGACGAGGTTTCGGCCACTGTGAGCTCAACGTCCCCCACCCGGGACACGCTTCCCTGCGGAGCCGCGGCGCCGCCGCTCCGGAGAGCCTCCGCCAGGCGAGCCTCGAGCCGCTGTCGCTCCTCCAGCAGTTGCTCCACCCGGCGGAGCACGTGCTCCGGCTGGGCCTTGAGCGCTTCGGCAATAGCCGACAGTCGCTGCTCCAGTTCCTGCACTGCGCGCAGCGCGCCCGACCCGGTTACCGCCTCGATCCGCCGCACTCCCGCCGCGACGCCTGACTGGCCGGAGAAGCGGAAGGAGCCGATCTGACCCGTGGTGCGAACGTGGGTACCGCCGCAGAGCTCTATCGACGGGCCCATCTGGACCACCCGAACCACGTCGCCATACTTCTCGGCGAAGAAGGCCATGGCACCGAGCGCTCGGGCGTCGGCCAAGGGCATCTCCCGGGTGGTCACCGGATCGTTGGCGAGCAGAAGGTCGTTCACCTCGGACTCGATTCCGCTCAGCCCTGCAGGATCGATCGGGCCGTGGTGGGAGAAGTCGAAACGCAGCCGCTCCGGCTCGACCAGCGAGCCCTGCTGGCGGACGTGGCCGCCGAGCCGCTTCCGCAGCACGTAGTGCACCAGGTGAGTGGCGCTGTGGTTGCGCTCGATGTTCTGACGACGGGGCGCGTCCACAGCGGCATGCAGCGGGGTTGGCTCGAACTCCTGGGAGAAGCTCCCCCCGACTACGGTGCCCCGCTCATCCTTGCGAACGGTATCGATGGCCAGGTCCCAACCTTCTCCCGCAACTTTGCCGGTGTCGCTGACCTGCCCACCTGACTCCACGTAGAATGGGTTCTCCCGCAGGACCAGCTCGACCTGAGGTCCTTCCTGGCGGAAGGCAAGGACGTCGGTGTCGGCTTCGGTTCGTTGATATCCGACGAATTTCTGCTTGCCCCGCTTGAGCGAGCGCCACTTGCCGGGCTTTCGGAGATGGACCGCCGGGCCCTGGCTCTCGACCCTGGTCAGACCGGCCCCTGGTGTGATCCGCGCGTCCCGGGAGCGTTTCCTTTGGTGTTCCAGCGCGCGCTCGAAGCCGGTCAAGTCGACGTCGACTCCCCGTTCGCCCGCGATGATCTGTGTGAGGTCGATGGGAAAGCCGAAGGTATCGTACAGCTTGAACGCATCGGCACCGGAGATGGTCTTGCTGCCGGCGCTGAAGATTTCTTCCAACCGCTTGAGACCCCCCTCGATTGTCTCCAGGAAGCGCTGCTCCTCGGTCTCGGTGACATCATGAATGAAGTCACGCTTGGCGACCAGCTCGGGGTACACGTCGCCCATTTCGTGAACCACGATGGGCGTCAGCTGAGCCAGGGTCGGCTCCCGGCGCCCCAGCAACCAGGCGTGCCGCACCGCCCGGCGGAGAATCCGGCGCAACACGTAACCCCGGCCCTCATTGCTGGGATAGACTCCATCGGCTAGCAGAAAGCTCACTGCCCGCGCGTGGTCTGCGAGGACGCGATAGGACACCCGCTCGTCGGAGTTGCGGTCATACGGACGGCCCACCAGCTCCCCCACCCGGTCGATCAGCGGGAGGAAGATGTCGGTATGGAAGTTGTCATCCTCGCCCTGCATCACCGCCGCGATGCGCTCCAACCCGGCGCCGGTGTCGACCGAGGGTTTCGGCAGCGGAGTGAGCGTGCCATCGGCGGAGCGGTCGTACTGCATGAAGACCAGGTTCCAGATCTCGAGAAAGCGGCCCTCGTCCGCAAGTCGCTCGAACTCTGCTTGCGGAATCACCTCGTCGGTCGGTCGGTCCGCCAGATCGACAAAGATCTCGCTGCACGGCCCGCAGGGCCCAGTCTCCCCCATCTGCCAGAAGTTGTCCTTATCTCCCAGGCCGTAGATCCGGTGGTTAGAGATCCCGGTCACTTCCCGCCAGAGGGCGCGAGCCTCGTCATCCTGATGGTGAACGCTCACCCGGAGCCGTTCGGGGGCAATGCCGAGATACGACGGACTGGTTACGAACTCCCAGGCGAAGGCGATTGCCTCGCGCTTGAAATAGTCGCCAAAGGAAAAGTTGCCCAGCATCTCGAAGAAGGTGTGGTGCCGCTGGGTGTGTCCCACCTGCTCCAAATCGTTGTGCTTGCCCCCGGCCCGAACGCACTTCTGGCAGGTGGTGGCGCGGAGATAATCCCGCTGCTCCTGACCCAGAAACACCCCCTTGAACTGGACCATGCCGGCATTGGTAAAGAGCAGGGTGGGGTCGTCGGCGGGCACCAATGACGAAGAAGGCACCTCGCGGTGCCCCTGGGAAACGAAGTAGTCGAGAAACCGACGCCGGATTGTGCGGGAGTCCATCTGGAAAATATAGGAGGGGCGGGAATGAGTCGCGAGCCGTGAGGGCCCGCAGCCAGTGGCCAGCGGGAGCTACACGACGCGGTCCACCAGGTCCAGAACCTCCCTTCCAGTAAAGCCGCGCCGAGCCAGGAATGCGAGCAGCCGACGGCGCTTGGTATTGCGAGGCAGAGTGCCAAGCTGGGCCGCCCGCTTCTGGGCCAGCGCGAGCGGCACGGCCGCCCGATCACTCCCCTCGGGCCATTGCGCTGCCAGCGCCCGGTCGATGACAGAGCGGTCGACCCCCATGGCCAGAAGATCCCGGGTAAGTCGGGAGGGGCCGCGCCCCCGGCTGGCGCGGGTCTCGACGTAACTCCGGGCAAATGCAACATCGTTGAGAAGGCCCAGCTCGGCGGCCCTGGTGAGCGCCGCCTCGACTGCGGCTCGACGATGTCCTTTTCGCTGCAGCCGCCTTCCCAGATCGCTGCGGGCGAAGGCGCGGACCTCGAGGGATCGGAGCACGGTTCGGAAGGCGGCCTCGATGTCGGCTGCGGTACTCAGCCGCTCCTGGAGGTCGGGATCGAGCTCCCTGCCGACGGCGAGACCCTCGTGAGCGGCCAGCTCTCTCGGGATGGCGCCGAAGCGCATTCCGTCGACCTCCACCCGAACTGCCTCCGGTCGGCGCGGGTCGGGATCGAGCGCCGTGATGCGCGGAGCGACGGCCACCGAATTACAGATCGGCGTCGTCGGCGCCGGCCCCCACCGCGACAGGAGCGCGCATCCCGAGCAGCTCCTTGACCTTTCCCTCCACCTCGGTCAGCAACACCGGATTGTCCCGGAGGAAGAGCTTGGCATTCTCCCGGCCTTGGCCGATGCGCTGATCGCCATAGGAATACCAGGCACCCGACTTCTGAATGATGCCGGCCTCAGACGCCAGATCGACCAGCAGAGAGGTATGACTGATCCCTTCGTCGAACATCACGTCGAATTCGGCCTGCCGGAACGGCGGCGCCACCTTGTTCTTGACCACCTTGACCCGGACATGGTTGCCGATAACCGCTTCCCGTTCCTTGACCGGCCCGATCCGGCGGATGTCGAGCCGGAGGGAGGCGTAGAACTTCAGCGCCTTGCCACCAGTGGTGGTCTCGGGATTGCCGAACATGACACCGATCTTCTCGCGCAGCTGATTGATGAATACCACCGCACAGTTGGAGCGGTTGATGGCACCGGCCAGCTTTCGGAGCGCCTGGCTCATGAGCCGGGCCTGGAGCCCGACATGGCTGTCGCCCATTTCGCCTTCGATCTCGGCTTTGGGAACCAGTGCCGCGACCGAGTCGATGACGACCAGGTCGACCGCCCCGGAGCGGACCAGGATCTCGACGATTTCAAGTGCCTGCTCGCCGGTGTCCGGCTGGGACACGAGGAGATTTTCGATGTCGACGCCCAGCTTCTTGGCGTACTCGATGTCGAGAGCATGCTCCGCATCCACATACGCGGCCACCCCACCCATCTTCTGCACGTTGGCGGCCAGGTGGAGCGTGAGGGTGGTCTTGCCCGAGGACTCAGGGCCATAGATCTCGGTGATCCGGCCCCGAGGAATGCCGCCCACGCCGGTGGCCGCATCCAGATTGATGGCGCCAGTGGGAATGGCGGAGACCTTGACCCGGGGTGTGTCGGCACCCATCCGCATGATGGCTCCCTTGCCGAGCTGCTTCTCGATCTGGGAGATGGCCAACCCGAGCGCCTTGCGGCGGTCGGCTTCGAGCCGGTGGTCGTCAGAAGCAGCAGCCATGATGTATCCTCTGTGAAAAAGTGACCGGATTTGCTACACTTGGTAGCGGGCTCCAAGCTAATACCGAAAGAAGGCCGAAGCAATAGGCTATAACCACCCTCGCCCCAACCTCCACGCATCCTCCACATGCTCCACGGTATACTGCCCCGCCCCTAGGTCCCGAACCGAAACCACATCGAAGCGGTACTCGTCCTGGGGCCGGCCGTACCGCAGCCGCCAGAGAGAGGCCACCTTGGCAATGGTGGACTGCTTGCGCTGACCGACTGCCTCCACCCCTGAGCCCTGAGTCACGGATTTCCTGGTCTTCACCTCTACAAAGGCAATCAGGTCTCTTCGCCGGACAACGAGATCCACGTCGTGCCGGCCGAGCCTGAACCGGTGGGCCTCGACCTCCCAGCCACAGGAGACCAGATAGGCTATGGCGGTCCGCTCACCCCAAAGTCCCCGCAGCTGCCGCAGGTCTTCCCACTCACTGGTGGGGATGAACTCGCGGGTGTGAGGCATGGCATAGAGTAGCAGCTCGGCTCCGGGATGCCGACACCATTTCCAGGAGAGGTGGACCCGAAATCTGCGGCTGTTCGGGCCGACAGACCCTGCTGGAGTCGCAGCGTACCTTATATTTTGGCGGACGCCTATCAGCCGTGCCTGCCCGGGCCTGAACCATCGGCGTCGTTCGTCCATCGCATTCGCTGCAGTCACGTCGTCATTCACCTTCAAAGCCGGGGATACTCCTCGTGAGCGCTGCCCTGCATCGGCGGGCCCAGTTGTACTGGAGGATCCAGTGAGATCCGCCGGTCTCGCGGGCGTCGACTATGCGGTCATTGCGGTGTACTTCCTGTTCGTGCTGGGGGTCGGCTGGCTGGTTCGACGCTCGGTGCGGACGAGCAAGGACTTCTTCGAGGCGGGCCGCCGCACCCCGGCCTGGGTCGCGGGGCTGGCGTTTGTGTCGGCCAACCTCGGGGCCCAGGAAGTGATCGGGATGGGCGCCTCAGGGGCCAAATATGGAATCGCCACCGCCCACTTCTACTGGGTCGGCGCGATCCCGGCGATGGTTTTCGTCGCCCTGTTCATGATGCCGTTCTACTATGGCTCGCGGGCCCGCAGTGTCCCCGAATACTTGCGCCTGCGGTTCGACGAGAAGACCCGCGCGTTCAATGCCATGTCCTTCGCCGTCATGACCGTCTTCTCCTCCGGCGTGTCGATGTACGCCATGGGCAAGCTGTTCAATCTCCTGCTCGGCTGGGACATGGACCTCAGCATGCTCGCCGCGGCCGGCGTGGTCCTGGCCTATACCACCCTGGGTGGTCTCACCAGCGCCATCTACAACGAAGTGCTGCAGTTCTGTCTCATCGTAGCCGGTCTCCTTCCGCTGGTGATGTTGGGACTGCAGGATGTCGGCGGCTGGGATGGCCTGTCGGCCCGACTGGCGCAGGCCGCCTCCACTCGGGGCCTGCCC
Organism: uncultured Gemmatimonadales bacterium; assembly: GCA_965652025.1. Taxonomy (GTDB): domain Bacteria; phylum Gemmatimonadota; class Gemmatimonadetes; order Gemmatimonadales; family GWC2-71-9; genus CAVVWJ01. The sequence continues at coordinate 55,704 of CBFGTM010000003.1, read as the reverse complement.
GAAGGAGCGTACACCCAGGCGTGGCGCCATTTAGGCGACGCCTCGCAGAATCCGGTAGGCGTCGAATGGGTCGGCCTGGTGATGGGACTGGGCTTCGTCCTTTCGTTCGGCTACTGGTGCACCGATTTCCTGGTGGTCCAGCGCGCCATGGCCGCGGACTCACCCACCGCCGCCCGCCGGACACCGCTGATTGCGGCGGTGCCGAAGATGCTCTTTCCCGCACTCGTGATCCTGCCGGGCATGATTGCCTTCGCACTGACCGCCGCCGGAGGAGAATCTCTGATTCCACCGAAACTGGACGCGGCGCTGCAGCCGATCATCGACGCGCAGGGCCGCCCGGTGCTGGATTACGACCTGGCCACGCCGTCCATGCTCCTGCACTACTTCCCCAATGGACTCCTCGGCCTGGGTCTGACGGCTCTCCTCGCCTCCTTCATGTCCGGGATGGCCGGCAATGTCACCGCGTTCAATACCGTGTGGACATATGACATTTACCAGAGCTATCTCAGGCCCCGGGCGTCCGACGCCCACTATTTGTGGGTGGGGCGGGCGGCCACCGTTGGCGGGGTGCTCTTGTCGGTCGCCGCGGCCTATGTGGCGCGCTCCTTCAACAACATCATGGACGTGCTTCAGCTGGTCTTCGCCTTCGTGAACGCCCCCCTGTTCGCCACCTTTGCACTGGGAATGTTCTGGCGCAGGACTACCGGTCATGGCGCCTTCGTGGGACTGGTGTCGGGAACGCTTGCGGCAGCCATCCACCACGGACTGACCCTGCCCCGCGGGGCGGTGCCGGGGGTGAAGGGTGGGTATTTCGGCCTCCTCCACACCTACCCCAGCGAGCTGGCCCAGACCTTCTGGACTGCTATCACTGCTTTCACGATTTGCGCCGTGGTGACGGTACTGGTGAGTCTCGTCACTCGCCCGCGTCCCGCTGAGGAGCTGCGAGGGCTGGTCTATTCTCTGACGCCTCGAGCCGGCAGTGGCGACGCGTTGCTTGCATGGTATGCCCGGCCCGCCGTGCTGGCCGTCGTGGTCCTGAGTGCCTCCGTGCTCCTGAACCTGATCTTCTGGTAAGCCCACTCTACTGAGGAACCAGCGATGCCACTGGATGTGCGGCTCCCGATCAGCGGTCTTTTTGTGGCTGTTGGACTGTTGCTGGTGGGATATGGGATGTTCGGCGAAGGCCTGGCTGACCCTGCCGGTCGTCTGAACACGGTTTGGGGAGCGCTGATGGTGAGCTTCGGAGTGATCCTTGGTTACTATGGTCTACGAGCCGAACGCAGGCTGCAGAATGGCTCTGCCAGAGATGCGGATCACCCGCAGTACTCATCCAGCTGATCGAAGCCGACGAGGACGTCCCGGGGCTTGCTGCCGTCCGGCGGGCCCAGAATTCCGGCGTAGTGGAGCTGATCGATGATCCGGGCGGCCCGGCCATAGCCTATTCGTAAACGGCGTTGGAGCAGTGAGGTGGAACCGCCCTGATTCTGGATGCAGGCCTCGGCAGCCTCGCGGAAGAGCGCATCGCGCTCCCCGCTCTCCGGGTCCGCGGCAGCCTCGCTCTCCCCTTCCTGAGCCCGGACCAACTCGAGAATGTCCGCTTCCTGCGCCTCGGCCGCCTCGTGCGCGGCCCGCCGAGCCTCACGCCGGGCCACGTACCACTCCATGATCCGCTCCGACTCGTCGGTCCCGATGTAGGCGCCTTGCAGCCGCATCGGTTCACTCTTTCCCGGCGGCAGGAACAGCATGTCTCCGTTCCCCAGCAGCGCCTCTGCCCCGTTCTGATCCAGAATCGTGCGGCTGTCGACCTTGGACGCCACCCGAAATGCGATTCGGCTAGGAAAGTTCGCCTTGATAAGGCCGGTAATGACATTGACCGACGGCCGCTGGGTGGCCAGGATCAGGTGGATCCCGATGGCGCGAGCCTTCTGAGCCAGAATCGCCAGCGGCGTCTCCACCTCACCCTGCACCGTCATCATGAGATCGGCCAGCTCATCGATGATCATCACGATGAAGGGAAGCACGCCGTCGCGGTACGTCTCGTCGACCGGCGGCTCCGGCGGGGTATCGGGAGCCTCGGCACTGACGCTTGTAATGGTCGGCTTGGGCCGGGGCGGGTTTCGCAGCGGTTTCCCGTCTGCCACCTTGCGATTGAAGTCCGCGATGTTGCGTGCCCCATTGGCCTGGAGCAGCTCGTACCGGCGCTGCATCTCGAAGACCGCCCACTTCAGCACCGTCGCCGCGTCATGGTTGTTGGTGACCACCTTGTGCCGGAGATGAGGCAGCGCGTTGTACATGGACAGCTCGACCATCTTCGGATCGATCAGCAGAAAACGCAGCTGCTTGTGGGTGTACCGGTAAATCAGACTGGTAATAATGGTGTTGATGGTCACCGACTTTCCGGTTCCAGTTGCGCCGGCAATGAGGAGGTGCGGCATCTTGGTGAGATCGGCGATCACCGGCTTGCCCTCGAGATCGTGCCCCAGCGCGATGGGCAGCACCGCCTTTCGTTCCTGCCACTCCTCCGAATTGAACAGCTCGCGCAGCGTGACGATGCGCGCCACCGGATTGGGGATCTCGACTCCGACAGCTCCCTTCCCTGGAATCGGCGCCACCCGGACCGAAGGCACTCGCATCGCAATGGCCAGGTCATCGGCCAAGGCTCCGATCCGTCCCACCTTTACACCCGGCGCCGGCACCACCTCGAACTGGGTAACGACCGGGCCGGTAGTCCGGTGGCCCGGGCGTCCCTCCACCTTGAAGGTGCGCAGGGTATCGATCAGCGATTCACCTAACTGATCGAGCTGTGCCTCGCCCGCATCGATGTCCTGATTGGCAGGCGCGGTCAGCAGATCCATCGGAGGCAGATCCGGCTCATCCTCTACATCCGGCTTGCCGATGAGCGCCTCCAGGGTGCGCTTGCCCTTCTTTTCCTTCCGGCCCCGGCTCTCGGATGACGTCCGAACCAGCAGACTGGGCGGGGACTGATCCGTCCCCGCTTTCTTGTCGGGCTCCTCTTTGCTCTCTCGCAACTTGTCGAAGGCTTCTCCAATGGTCCGGCGCGGCTTCGCTGCCCCGCTTCCCCGCTTTCCACCCGCCCAGAGGGCACCCGCCCCACTTCTCTCCAGTCGCGCCAGTGGATGCCACGCGAAGGTGGCGAGGGTCAGCGCGCTCAAGGCGAGAAAGCCCAGCAGGACGGCGCCGGCCACTCCCACCTTGTTGGATATCGCCTCCGCAAAGAATCCAGGTACTAGGCCCACCAGCCGCGCAGCCATGCCGCGCTGGCCCACGTCGATATCCAGGTCGGCTCGCCCGACATGGGCCAGCACGCCGAGCAGGTAGGGGAGCAGGAGGCTCAGACCAACGATGAGGATGGCCGACCGCTTCATGTCCAGATTGCCCAGCCGGTCGAATCCAGCCAGGGCCAGGCCTACGCCCAGGAGAGGTATGCCCAGTGCGCCGGCGCCGAGGAACTGCCAGAGTCCGTGACCGATGGCGCGGCCTACGGGGCCAGTGACTTGGATGGGCAGCAGCGTCAGGCCGACGAACAGGCCCAGCACCAGGGCGGTGACTGCCCCTAGTCGCCGCCGAGAATCGGTGCTCATGCGTGTGACCCGGTATGCGGGAGCGACGGCACGCTAGGCTGGGCGCTCCCGCGCTCCTTCGTGCCCTCCAGTGTGACCCGCCGCTCATGGAAGTAAGGCAGCACCGGGTAGGTGTCCAGGCGCCCAGCCTCGCGCAGATCCTCCCGGAAACCCTGCTTGATCAGCTCGCGGCCGGCCTGACTCCGGGCCAATGGCCGCTCCCAGTGGTCCCCATAGCGGCGAACCAGATCCAGACTCGCGAGCGCCGAGTCGTTGAGTCCCCTGCGAGGCTTGGAGTCGCCCAGAATTGCGGACACCAGCCGGCCGGCACAGTAGGCATCGTCCAGGGAAAAGGCGCCCTGGCGGCCAGCGCAGACGATCAGGATATGGCTTTCGATCTGGAGTGCCTCCCGCGCTTTCTCGGCCGCCAGCGACAGGTTCACTGCGGCAGCCGGGTAGACCGAGCTCGCGCCCTGACAAGCCAGTAGGGCTTTGGTGCCGTTGCTGGTGGTCACGACGATCGTCTTGCCTCGAACCGTTGCCTCGGTCATCTCCAAGGGACTGTTGCCCAGCTGAAAGCCGGGGATTCTCACGCAGTCTTTCTCGCCGGCCAGCAGCACGTCGGTGCTTCCGATAGTCTGCGCCAGGCGCAGCGCCTCCTCGGTGGAGGCAACTGGAATGATGGCTCGGGCGCCGTGGCTCAGCGCGGCACACATGGTCGTGGTGGCGCGCAGGATATCAATGACGAACACCGTCCGCCCCTGAACCTCGCCCTGGTTCAGGCCCGCCGGGGTGAACACGGCGTCGATTCTCATGATTCCGGCCGCAAGAGGTGAGACTCCCGTTCCAGGAATCTGGTATCCACGTTGCCGGCGACGAAGTCGGGATGGCGGATGACCCGGGCCAGAAAAGGAATGGTGGTGGTAATTCCTTCCAGGATGAAGCTGTCGAGGGCTTGCCCCATGCGTCTCAAGGCCTCGTCCCGGTTGTTCCCGTGCACGATGACTTTGGCCAGCAATGAGTCGTAGTAGGGCGGTACCCTGTATCCGGCGTAGACGTGGGTATCCAGCCGTACGCCCGGGCCACCCGGCGGGTGATAGGCCGTAATCAGCCCGGGTGAGGGTTGGAAGTTCCGGTACGGGTCTTCGGCATTGATCCGGCATTCGATGGCGTGTCCCCGCAGCCGGCGCCCGTCCCCTTGAAAGCTGACCGGCTCGCCCGACGCCACCCGGATCTGCTCCTTCACCACATCGAAGCTGGTCACCATCTCGGTGACCGGGTGCTCCACCTGGATCCGGGTGTTCATCTCCATGAAGTAGAAGTTGCCCTCCGGATCGAGCAGAAACTCGATGGTGCCCGCCCCGGCATACCCGATATTGGAGGCCAGCGCCACCGCCGCCTTGCCCATCCGCGCCCGCAGCTCGTCGGTCAGCGCAGGGCTCGGGCTCTCCTCGATCAGCTTCTGGTGCCGGCGCTGCACTGAGCAATCCCGCTCGCCCATGTGCACCACCTTGCCCAGGGTGTCACCCATGACCTGGATCTCGACGTGCCTCGGGTGCTCGAGGTACTTCTCTACATACACCGCTCCGTTGCCGAAGGCGGCCAGGGCTTCGTTCTGGGCCAGCCCGAACAGCTGGGTGAACTGGTCAGGGTCGTGGGCGATCCGCATCCCTTTGCCGCCTCCACCCGCCGTCGCCTTGATGATCACCGGAAATCCGATCTCGTTGGCGAAGGTGAGTGCAGTTTCGGCTTCCTCAATGGTGCCCGGGGAGCCCGGCACCGTCGGGACTCCCGCTTCGACCGCCAGCCGACGAGCGGTGGCCTTGTCACCCATCTGCCGGATCTGCTCGCCGGTCGGGCCGATGAAGGTGATGTTGGACGCCTTGCAGGTGTCGGCGAACTCGGCGTTCTCCGCCAGGAAGCCGTAGCCCGGATGGATCGCGTCGGCTCCCGTGATCTCCGCCGCGGCAATCAGGTTGGGAATCCTGAGATACGAGTTGCGGCTCGGCGGCGGCCCGATGCAGACGTCGTCATCGGCAAACCGCACGTGTAACGACTCGCGGTCGGCCTCGCTGTACACGGCCACCGTTTCGAGGCCAAGCTCGCGGCACGCGCGAATGACCCGCAGGGCGATCTCCCCGCGGTTGGCGATGAGTACCTTCTTGAACATCTAGGGTGTCAGATCCAGGGACTGCGGCTTCGTCGAGTCGCCGGTGATCTCGGTGAATTTGCGGTCGGACGCCGAGTCCACCCCGGATACGCGGAGCGCGAACTCATTGGGATTGGTGGAATAGAATAGCGCGCTCTCGTACGAGATCAGCCCATCCTTGTACCACTTCATCAGCGACTGATCGAAGGTTTGCATGCCGTAAGATACGGCGCCCTGGGCGATGAGGTCCGGGATATGAAGGGCCTTTTCGATGTCCCGGATGTTGTCGGCTACCGCAGCGGTGTTGATGAGCACCTCCGCCGCGGGAATCCGACCTCGCCCGTCGGCTCGGGGCACCAGGCGGAGGCTCACCACGGCTTGCAGGGCCGTAGACAGCAGCATCCGGACTTCCTGGTGCTGGTGTGGCGGATAGAAGGAGAGGATTCGGTTGATGGTCTGGGTGGCGTCCGTGGTGTGGAGCGTCGAGAACACCAGATGCCCGGTATCGGCCGCCTTCATCGCGGTATCGAGCGTCTCCACGTCGCGGACCTCGCCCACCAGGATGACATCGGGGTCCTGCCGCAGCACGTGCCGCAAGGCTGTGGCAAACGAGATGGTGTCGTTCCCCACCTCACGCTGGGAGATATTCGACATGACATCCCGATGCAGGAATTCGATCGGATCCTCGATGGTGATTACGTTGACCCGGCGGTTCTGATTGATGTGGTTGATCATCGACGCCAGAGCTGTGGACTTCCCCGATCCGGTCACGCCGGTCACCAGCACCAGCCCCCGAGGACGTAGCGATATCTCTTCCAGAATGGCCGGAAGGTTGAGCTCGCGTACGGTCTTCACCTCGTATGGAATGGCGCGAAACGCAAAGGCCAGAGTCCCGCGCTGCTGGTAAATGTTGGTGCGAAACCGGCCCACGCCGGGCACCCCGATGGCAAAATCGGCCTCTTTCTTTTCGGCGAAGTCCTTCACCTGGCGAGGCGTCATGATCTGCTCGGCGAGCAGCTTGAGGTCCTCGGGCTTGAGCGGAGGCATCTCCAGACCTTGGAGATCGCCATTGAGCCGGATGGTCGGTGGGCGTCCCACCTTGAGAAGCAGGTCGGATGCGTTCCGCTGCACCATCTGGGAGATCGCCTGCTTGAAGTTGAAGCTAGACTGCGGCGGGGCTGCTGCCTTCGGCTCAGGCATTGGGATCCACCCGGAAGAGCACCTGTCCGAATTCCACCGGCTGACCGTCCTCCACCGAAATCTCCCGAACTGTTCCCGCCACCTCTGCCTCGATCTCGTTCATGATTTTCATGGCTTCGATGATGCAGACGGTCTGCCCCGGCGTGACCCGGTTGCCAACCTTGATGTACGGCTCCGCTCCCGGTTCGGGTGCCTTGTAGAACGTGCCCACCATGGGCGACCGGATTTCCTTAAGATTGGGAGCGGCGGCGGGCGGCCGGGGGGCTTCCTCGGCGCGAGGGGCTGCTGCCGGTGGAGGGGGCGCGGCCGCCGGCATCCCGGCCGGCATCGGTGTCGCCGTGGGGGCGGCAGCCGTTCGGGTGATCACGACTCCGGTCCCGAACCAGCCCTTTACTTCGATGGACCCGATCTCCGGCGTCTCTCGCAGCAGTTGGGCCAGCCGCTTGACGTCCTTCAGATCGATGGCATGAATGCCGGGAACGTTCTGCAGCAGCTCGGCGAGCTCCTGCATTTCCTGGGGACTCATACGCGGGTCAGATACTTGTCTTCGCGGCGGTCGACCCGGATCACCTGGCCCTCCTCGATAAAAAGCGGAACCTGCACCGTCGCTCCTGTTTCCAGCGTGGCCGGCTTCGTCCCGCCGGTGGCGGTGTCGCCCCGGATGCCCGGGGCCGTGCGGGTGACGGTCAGCTCCACAAAGGAAGGCAGCTCGACCGTGATCACCCGGTCATTATAGACCAGTCCCTCGCATTCCATCCCTTCCTTCAGGTATTTGAGCTGGTCGGGCCCGATGAGCTCGTCGGTCAACATGATGTCATCGAAGGTCCCCTGATCCATGAAATGGTAGAAGTGACCGTCGCCGTAGGAAAACTGCATTGGCCGGCGTTCCAGCCTGACATCATTGACCCGCTCCCCGGCGGTATAGGTGCGATCGATGACCGCGCCGGTGCGGATGTTCTTCAGCTTGGTCCGCACGAACGCGCCACCCTTGCCTGGCTTGACGTGCTGAAAGTAGACCAGTTGAAAGAGCTGCCCGTCGATGTCGAGTACCAGCCCGTTCTTGAAGTCGGCAGTAGTCGCCATGTGCTTGATAGAGAGGTCAAGGTGCTAGCCCAGCTCCAACAACTCCGTCCGGCCGTTGGAAAGCCGTCGAGGGCCTTCCGGGGCCAGGTACACGTCGTCTTCGAGCCGGATTCCACCCCACCCGGGAAAATAGACTCCCGGCTCCACCGTGACCACGGCATGCGGCGGAAGGGGCGACTCCGAGGTCGCCGCCAGCCGGGGCGCCTCGTGCACCTCCAGCCCCAGCCCGTGGCCCAGTGAGTGGCCAAACGCGTCCCCAAACCCGCGGGCCACAATGATGTCGCGCGCCAGAGCGTCGCCTTCGCGGGCCAACATCCCTGGCCGGAGCTGCTCGATGGCGCGGCGCTGAGCCGTCTGAACCAGATCGTGCATCATGCGTTGCCGCTCGTCTGCCCTTGCTCCAACCACCATGGTGCGAGTCAGGTCGGCGCAGTAGCCATCCACCTGAGCGCCGAAGTCGATCAGGAGCAGCTCGCCCTTTCCGATGTTGCGCTGACTGGTGCGCGCGTGGGGAAAGGCCGATCGAGGCCCCGAGGCGACAATGGTCGGAAACGGATGCCATTCGCTTCCCTGTCTTCGCAGCGTGGCCTCCAGCGCAGCGGCCACCTCCCGCTCGGTCTGGCCCACCCGAATGCCGGGGAGCACCACCTCCAAAGCCTCCTGGGCTAGCTCGGCCGCTGCGGCAATGGCAGCGACTTCCTCGGGGGCTTTCACCGCTCGCTGGCGCTCGACCAGTTCCGTCGTCGGCACCACCCGCGCACGAGTAAGGCCACTCACCCGTTCTGCATCGCGGACCGTCAAGGCATTGGCTTCGATTCCGATGCTGGCCCCGGACTCGGTGCTCAACACTCGGCCGAGCCGATCCCAGACACTCCGCTGCTCGATCTCGACCGCCGCAACCGACCCGACCTCCGCCGGGGCCTGGGCCGCGTAGCGGAAATCCGAGATCAGGGTCGAAGCGTCCTTCCGCACCAGCAGCAATGCGGCGGTCCCGGTGAACCCGGTGAGATAGCGGATGTTGGGGAGGTGAGTGACCAGCAGTCCATCCAGCCCCTCGTCCGCCAGCGCCGCCCGCAGACCGGCCTGCCGCTCCAGCCTCCGATCAGCCGCCACGCAAGCGCCCCAGCAGCGCCTGCAAAGCAAGCAGGTAGCTCTGGGCGCCGAAGCCGGTGACCATCCCCAGAGCGAGATCGGCGATCACTGAGTGTCTTCGCTCCGGCTCCCGAGCGAAGATGTTGGAGAGGTGTAGCTCCACAAACGGGACCTTGACCGACAGCAGCGCGTCGCGGAGGGCGAGGCTGGAGTGGGTCAGCGCGGCCGCATTGATCAGCGCGCCGTCGGCGTGGCCCTGGAGCCGCTGCACCGCCTCAACCATCTCTCCTTCATGATTCGATTGGAACCAGTCGATCTCAACGCCAAGGGGTGTGGCCGCCTGCCGCACCATCCGCTCGATCTCCGCCAGACTGGTCCGGCCATAGATCTCCGGCTCCCGGTGCCCCAGCAGGTTCAGATTGGGGCCGTTGAGCACAGCGATCCGCATTCAGCGTTTGAGGTTCTGCAGCCAGGTCTGGAATTGGTCCAGATCCTCCTTGCCCTCGTCGGTGGTCCGCTCCGGCGTCGGGCTGGGCTCCGCTGGCGTTCCGAATAGATCGTCGAACGAGACTGCTGCGTCTCCTGAGGCGCCGGCAGCAGATGGGGAGGGGCCTCCCGCTGGTGCGGACGGCTGAGCCGCAATCTGTCCAGCCGCCTCGCCCTGATGAGCGCCCGCCGGCCGCGCATTCGTGGCCCCGGCGGGACGAGCCCCCAGCAGGGCAGTAAAAAAGGCAGCAACCGATTGTCCCTTCGTCTCCCGCACCGAATAGGGTCGCTGAGCCGGCGGGCTCGGTGCCGGTAGGTTCAGCTCGAGGTCGGGCGACGGCGTGGGGGCCGCGGGAGGCGGTGGCGGAGGAATTTCCCGGTCCTCGAGAGGCGCCGCTGGAAGGTCGGGGGACCGGCTGACGGGCGCAGCGAACGCCGCTTCCATGAAATCTTCCGCGGCATTGGGCACCCGGAACTCGGATCCGCCCGAGCTCTGCAGCTCCACCTCCTCGGCGGTTTCGACTTCCAGTCCCTCCAGGTCCAACTCATTGCTGGCAGCAGGCTCGACGAATTCCGTGCTGAGCTCGGGGTGGGAGCGATATGAGTCTCGTGGCGGCTCGAACTCCTGGCTGATCAGTCCCTCGACTGCAGCCGGTTCCTCTGCCGGTGGCTCGATCGGCTCAGCCAACGGGGAATTTTGAGGTGGTTTCTCTGAAGGAGCGTGGGCCGCGGAGGTGTCGATGAACTCGAGTGCCGGCGACTCCGACTTCACCGCGCCTTCGGACTCCGACTCAGTAGTCAAGCTGAGCGGCGCCGGTGCCGGTGGCTCCACGTGCTTCGGCTGAGGGGGCGAGGCCGGCGCCTCGGCCTTGGCTGGCTCTGCTTCCGCGGGGCTTGTCCTCTGGGGCATCGGAGTGCCCGGGCTGGGCTGGCGTGCCGTCTCCAGCCTGGCCAGCTGCTGGCGGGCCTCCTCATTGCTTCGGTCAATGGAGATCAGCCGGTTCAGCCAGCGCTGGGCCTCGGTGAAACGCTCCAGCTTCTCGTTGATGTCTGCTAGCGACTTCAGGGCGATGACGTTCTCGTCGTCGAGCCGGAGCACATGGGCGAAGGCACTCTCGGCAGCTGGCAAATCGCCCAAATCCCAGTGACAACGCCCCAGGACAATGCTGGCGGGTATGTAATTGGGGTGAAGCTCCAGCCCGGCCTGCAGCAGCTCGAGCGCGCGCGCCACATCACCGTTCTTCCGGTGCACCTCAGCCAGGGGCGCGAAGGTCAGGCCCTGAGGGTTCTCGGCGTAACGGCGCTCCAGTTTTTCGATTTCAGTCGTTGCCATTAGACCCCGCGTACGCGGTCAGGAACACTGCTGGGGAACCAGGCATCTGGTGCTGCGGGAAGTACGTGAGAGTAGCCAGCGTCATCCGGCGTGTCAACTGCTAAGCGGAATGGCGCCTTGAGGTTCGGCCGCAGCACCCTTAACCTTCCCGCTCGACGCATATCTTCGGCTGGAGCCTCGAATCACCTATGATGCAAGCTTTTCGAAACGCCGCCAAACCTCTGATGGTGGTCGTCGCGTTCACTTTCTTCGCCTGGCTGGTCTTGGACCTGAGCGGCATTACCGGCGGAACCGGGCTGTTGACCCAGACCTCGGTGGGCAAGATCAACGGGCGCAGTATCGACGCTCGGACCTATCAAACCATCGTGCAGCAGTCGATCGATGCCCGCCAGCGCCAGAGCCCGGGAGCGATGGGGCTGGATGATTACCAGCAGGTCCGGGACGAAGTCTGGGATCAGATCGTCCAGAGCAACGTGCTCAACACCGAGTATCGCCGCCGGGGAATCAGCGTCAGTGACGACGAAGTGGTGCAGGCCATTCGCACCTCCCCTCTCGCCGAGTTTCAGAACGTCCCCGAGTTCCAGACCGACAGCCAGTTCGATCTGGGCAAGTACCAGCGGTGGCTCACTTCGAGTGTGGCCCAGCAGTACCTGCCCAGCCTCGAAGCCCAGTACCGGGAGGAGCTGCAGCGGGCTAAGCTCCTGCGGGTAGTCACTTCGGATATCTACCTGTCCGACGCGGCGCTCTGGGAGCAGTACCGGGACGAGCACGAGATGGTCAAGATCGGGCTGACCGCGGTGGTACCACGCAATGCGGTCCCCGACTCATCGATCCAGGTCTCCCAGGCCGAAGCCATGGCCTATTACAAAGCGCATAGCAAGGACTTCGAGCGTCCCAAGACGGCGTACTTGAGCTACGTGGCCCTTCCCCGAGCCGCGACGGCGGCCGATACCGTAGCCGTTCGGGCCCGGGCCGACTCGGCCCGCCAGGAGATCCTGGCCGGCGCTCCCTTTGCCGACGTAGCCCGGCGTGAGTCCTCCGATAGCGCGAGCGCGGCCAAGGGCGGTGACCTGGGGGAGTGGACCAAGGGCGCCATGGATCCCGCCTTCGATTCTGCCGCCTTCTTGCTTCCGCTCCGGACCGTTTCCCAGCCGGTGCTCTCCCAGTTCGGCTTTCATCTGATCGAGATCACCAGTCGCAAAGGGAAGAAGGCCAAGGGTCGCCACATTCTGTTCCCCATAGAGGTCACCGGTGCCCACCGTGACCAGTTGGATGCCCAGGCCGATAGCCTCGAGCACCTCGGCGCCGAGCGAACCGATCCTGCGGCCCTGGACACGGTGGCCCGGGCACTCAAGATAAGGATCGGCAAGACCGCCCCGGTGCAACAGGGTACCAAGGTTCAGGTGGGGCAACTGGTAGTTCCCGATGCGGGTGTCTGGGCCTTTCAGGCCAAACCGGGGGCCACCAGCTCGGTTATCGAGACCTCGTATGCCTACTACATCTTCCGGCTGGATAGTCTGCAGCCGGCCGGGGTGCCGCTCTTCGATCAGATCCGCTCCTCGGTATTCAGTGCCGCCCGAGATGAAAAGAAATGGAAAACCGCACGTGATCTGGCAGCGGCGTACGTGAAGCGCCTGGACGCGGGCGCCTCGATGGCCGATGCCGCCGGGGCCATGAAATTGCCGCATCGGGAGTTCGGGCCGTTCAGCCGGATCAATCCTCCGCTCACTAATCCAGTGGTCGTTGGGACGGCCTTCGGCCTGAAAAAAGGAGAGCGCAGCGGAATTCTGGATACCAAGGAAGGGATCTACGTAATCGAGTCGCTGGATCGGGTGAAGGCCGACTCTGCCGCCTTCGTCAAGGAGCTGGACCAGTACCGCGCCCGTGCCATCAACCGGGCAAAGCAGGAGCGGGTGAGAAACTACCTGACCGCCCTGCGGAAATCGGCAAAGATTGTAGACAACCGGGACAAGGTGTTGCAGACCCAGGCACCGCAGGCGCCCCCAGGCGCGTAAGTAGGTAAGACGGTAGGTGGGTAGGACGGTAGGCGGGTAGGGCGGTCAGCCGGTCCGAAACGGATAGGGCGAGAAGATCTCTGATCCTCTCGCCCTTTGCGTACGCCTGTGCTCCACCCTACCTATTACCTAACCCCGCTTACCATCTTCCGCCCTTACTGCGACAATCGCTTGGGCTCGCCCGAGGTGGGTGCCGGCTGCTGAGTACTGTCGTTGCCACGCGGTGGGAGGTTGGTCCGCTGTTCGTCGGGGCCCATGATGGCGTCCTGGGTGTCCGAGATGCTGCGCTTGAACTCGCGAATCCCCTTCCCGATGGAGGAGCCCACCTCTGGCAGACGCTTGGCGCCGAACAGCAGCAGAACCACCAGCAGAATGAGCAGGATCTCCCACATGCCGAGGTTGCCCACAAGTCCTCCTAGAAAAGCGAACGCGCGATCAAGTACGCCACCAGGACCCCCACCAGACTGAGAACCGACACGTGCAGTCCGATAGGGCCCAAGGTGAAGTCTAGCACCAAGAGATCCATCGAGACAGGGCCGAAAGTGGGGGTCCAGGTACTGGTCAGGAAGGTCCGGGCAGCGCTGTCGGGCAGGGTCTGGCGAAACAGCGAAGTCAGGGCACCACCGACGATAAACCCGACAATCAGCACCCCGAGGTAGAACCGTGGGCGGTGCGGGCCGCTGGGCATCAGCTTCTGCGATCTATGACGTAGGTAATGCTTGCCCTCAGGGCGTCACGAGCCGCCGAGGGTTGCAGGACATCGAGCTCGGCATCGGCCTGTTGTGCCAGCCGGAGGGTCCGTTCCCGGGCATACTCCAGACCTCCCGCCTGGCTCACTGCCAGGATGACTTCGGCAATCTGGCTGTCGCTGGGCTCGGGGGAGTGCAGCAAACGGGAGACAGTGCGCCGTTCCTTCTCGCCCATGCGGGGCAGCGCCGCGATCAACGGAAGAGTGACCTTGTGCTCCCGTAGATCAGAGCCGACCGGCTTGCCGGTCACGGAAGCATCGCCGGTGTAGTCCAGCAGATCGTCCACGATCTGGAAGGCCATGCCCAGGGCTTCGCCGAACCGTCGGAGCGCTTCTCGTTCCTCAGGCCCCGCGCTTAGAGCACCGATCTCACAAGCCCCCGCCACGAGCGACGCTGTCTTCGCTTGGATCAACAGATCGTACTGCTCCTCGGAAAATTCCAGGGGATCGTGGGCCAGCAGCTGCCGCATCTCGCCGACGGTCATTTCGTTGGTCACCCGGCTGAGCACCCGGAGCGGCTCGAGGTCGTTCAGCCGGACCAATTCGATGACGGCCCGGGAATAGAGGTAGTCTCCCATGATGACGGAGATCTGGTGGCTGAAGAGCGAGTTGATAGTGGGCATCCCCCGGCGCAGCACCGAATGGTCCACCGAGTCGTCGTGAACCAGAGTAGCCAGATGAATCAGCTCAATGACGGCTCCGAGGATGGTTGCGCGGTGGGCGTGGCCGCCGGTCGCCTCATCCGCCAGAAGCAGCAAGGTAGGGCGGAACATCTTGCCTTGCATCTGGAAGAGGTGGGCATTGACCTCGGAGATCAGGCCGAAGTCGGCCTGGACGATCCGGCGCAGCTCCTGCTGCACCTGGTCGAGCCGGGGTCGGAGTGGATGCTGCAGCTCGGCGAGCGAGATCGGTGCAGTTTGGAAGCTCACTATTTTCGCCCGGCAGTGAGACGATGAATCCGCTGGCTGAGATCCATGAAGCGAATGTCCACCGCGACCGCGCGTTCGTAGCTCGCCATGGCATCGGCTTTCTTACCCTGAGCCTCGCAGGCGCGGCCCAGCCAGTAGAGTAACCCGATTTTCGCCTCATCAGAGCCGTCCAGTGCATCCACCGCCCGCCGTAGCACCGACTCACATACGGCGTACTGCCCCTTTTCGAAGAACGCCATCCCTAGCGCCTCCGAGGTGCGCAGCCGTCCCTCCGATGCCCGAAGTGCCTTCTGGAACTCGGCGATGGCCTCGTCCAGCAGTCCCATCTCCTTGAACGCGACACCTAGGTCATAGTGTGACTGGTAGTCGTCCGATTCGAGGTTCTCGTCGATGCCCCGCTTGAACTGTTCCAGGATTTCGTGGAACTCGCGCTGCTCATCCTGGTCCTTGGGATCGGCTCGCTTGATCCGCATCCGAGTGTCTCGGCCACCCGCATCCTCGCGCAGCATCGATCCCAGGTCGATGAAGCCTTCATCCGACGCCGCCGCGGCGCGTCCGGACTTGGGCGGGGGCTCATTGCTCCTGGCAGGCTCGGGCGCCGGCTTGGACGACTGGACCTTGGGTTCCGCGGAAGCCGATGGCATCGGCCGGGCCGCAGTTCCGGCCCTGCCGGCCGGCTTCGGGCTGGGAGGCTCAGCTCGGCTGGGCGGCGCCGGAGCCGCAGCCGGTCCCGCGCCTACCCGCGCAAGAGCGGCGGCGGCCCGCTGATTACCGGGATCGTGTTCGATGACGCGACTGTACACCGCGGCCGCTTTGTCGAGGGCGCCCGACTTCGCGAGCGCGTCACCCAGACCCATATATGCCTCTAGCAGAGGCACCCGGTCACCGGTGCGATACGCCAGCTCGACTCGTTTCTGATGGTGCGCAATGCTGTCGGAGGCAAGCTGAACCAGCCGGTCGGCCATCTGCGAGGCTCGGGCCCAGTCCTGCCGGTCCTCGAATCCTGCCAGTGCCAGTTCCAGCTCCTCCGTGACTCGACCCCTCTCACCGGCCTCGAGCAGCTTCTCCGCCAGCGCCAGATGAATATCCGGGTTCTCCGGATCGTCGAGCACCTGATTCTCCAACTCTGCAACGGTTTCGCCGAGACGCAGCTCGGGCGGTGTCGGCGGCAGCCCATCCATCGGATCAGGCGGACCACTCTTGGCGTCAAGGTCAATGTTGAACCCGGTTTCCGTATCGGGCAGGGATATGACCAGATCATCGGGGAAATCGAGCGGATTTCCCTGAGGCTGGACCAAATCGAGCCCGTCGGATTGATCGGTGGTGAAGCCACCGAGCGAGCTTCCTTCCATGCCCTCCAGCTTCATCGGCTGAAAGTCGAGGCTGGACGACTCGCTCCCCCGCTGGATGTCGAGGGACCCCGTCATGTCCGACGACAGCGGCTCGACGCTATCCTCCAGCCGCTGAATCCCCAAAAGCGAATCCGCGGCGCCTCCATCCGCAGCGCCGCTGCCCATCAACGGATCGATGATCAGGTCTTCAACCTGTCCGCCGCTGGAGCTGGACAGGGTGGACAGGTCCTCGTTAAGCAGCAGGCCCTCGGGTACGCCGGGCTCGGTCCGGGAAGCTGCAGCCGCCGGTTCTTCCGGGGGTGGTTCCGGTTCCGGTTCCGGTTCTGGTACCGGCGCCGGGCGCAAGGGCTCCTTTGTCGTTCTGGGACTGAACTGAGTCCGGGAGGGACCGGTAGGCACGTCGATCCCGGTGTCCAGAAAGATCAGGTCGCCTCGCTTCGGCGCAGGCGCGGGCGAGTGGGGGGGAGGTGAACCAGCGGGCTCGGTATCCAGTCCCTGCAGCCGCTCGCGGGTTTTGCGGGCGCCGTTCCTGTCACCGGCAGCCTCGAGATCCACCGCCATCTTTTCCAGTTGCTCCCGGGCTTCGTCACCCCGCGAGGTAGCCCGCAGCAAATCCACCAGCATGCTGCGGATCTCCTGGCTGCCGGAAAACTGATCAGCGAACAGCTTGACCGCCTGAAAGGCCTGGTCCAGCTGGCCCAGAGCATTCATTCGCTCCAGAAACTCGATCAGGTTTCGCTTGGCTTCACTGACGACGTTCTTCCGGGCGTGAAGCTGGCAGAGCTTGAGGTAGGTCTGGGTCCGGCCGGGGTTGACCCGGAGAATCTTTCCGCAGAGCGCGATGGCGTTGTTGAAGAAGCCCTGGTCGGCGTACAGGTCCACCGCCCTTTCGTAGGAGCGGACCGCTTCGGCAGTGTCGTTGATTCGGAGGTAGAGGTCGCCGACCCGGTTATAGAGAGAGAGATCGGGGCTAGTCTCCGCCCCCGACTCGGCTTGCTGAATGGCCTTGAGGTAGACGTCGATGGCCTTCCGCCAGTCCTCCTTTTGTTCCAGTTTCCGGGCCGTATCCTTCAGCTTTTCCAGGTTCATGCGGCTCGGGCTGAGAAGGTGTAATCGGTTATAAGCCTAGGAGTGCGCGAAAGATACCGGGCGGGTATGGGCCGGGCAAGCTGCCTGTGCTGCAACGACTTGCAGCTCTGCATAAATACCGTCAAAAGATCCCTCTCTAGCGGTGGGCGGGGGAGCCCTGCCCTAGCGTTTGAGGATCCAGGTCGCCTGCCGCCACAGCCACTGACAAGCGTTCCAGATCCGGGGCTGGGGGCCGGTCGGCAGTCAGAGGAGGTACCGGGGGATCCAGGCTCCGGATCCGCCGATACAGCGCGGCGACCCCGCGGCCAGGGGTCAGCGGCTTCAGAAACTCGAGCCCCTGTGCCCCACAGAGGAGCTCGGCGGCCACGACCCTCTGCGCATTCCCGAGGATGCGGACCGCCTTGTAGGCGGCGGCCATGCCCATGGGAACGAAGTCTTCCTGATTGGCGTCGGTGGGAATCGATCCGATGCTCGCCGGCATTGCCAGCGCCCGCGACTCGGCCACCAGCGAGGCCGCCGCGATCTGAACCATCATGAACCCCGAGGACAGGCCGGGATCGCTCGTCAGGAACGCCGGTAACCCCTGCGAGAGATCCGGGTTCACCAGACGCTCGACCCTCCGCTCGGCGATGGCCTGGAGCGTGGTGAGTGTCAGCGCCAGAATGTCGAGCGCCTGAGCCACCGGCTGGCCGTGAAAGTTACCTCCTGACAACACGTCACCATTCTCGAAAACGAGCGGGTTGTCGGTGGAGGCGTTGAGCTCGACAACCACGGTCTGTTCCGCGAAGGCAATGGCATCGGCCACCGCCCCGAGGACCTGGGGTGCACACCGCAGACTGTAGGCATCCTGGACCCGCGGATCATTCTCCCGGTGGGACTCCCGGATCTCACTGTCTTCCAGAAGCGTGCGCATGAGGGCCGCAGCCCGGGACTGTCCGGGATGAGGACGCGATGCATGAATCCGGGGATCCAGCGGGACCGGTGTGCCCCTCAATGCTTCGAGGCTCATGGCAGTGGCAGCGACCGCGGTGCGCCACAGGACGTTGCTGTCGTGAACCAGCAGGGCCAGGCAAGCGGTCTGGGCCTGTGTCCCGTTGATGAACGAGAGTCCCTCCTTGGGAGCGAACCGATAGGGCATGAGGCCCGCTTGCTGAAGCGCCTCCCCTGCGGCAAGCGTTTTCCCCTCGGGCGACAGCACTAGGCCTTCGCCCATGAGAGCCAGACCGATATGGCTCAGCGGCGCCAGATCACCGCTGGCCCCGACGCTTCCCTGCTCCGGCACCAGCGGCAGCACCCCGGCATTGAGGAGCGCCACCAGCGCATCCACCAGCTCCGGCCTGACTCCACTGGTCGGCCGCAGCAGAACATTGGCGCGGAGCAGCATGATGGCGCGCACCAGTGCGGGCGGGAGAGGAGCGCCGACGCCGGACGCATGACTGCGGATGAGGTTGATCTGAAGCTGCTGGATCTGCTCAGGGGGCACCGTGACGTTGGCCAACTTGCCGAACCCGGTGTTGATGCCGTAGATCGTCCGCCGGGACTCGACCGCCCGATCGACCTGCCGGCGGCTCTCGAGGAGGGCGCGTCGGGCATGCGGCTCGAGGCTCACCCGGGAAGCCGGGTCGCGCGCGACCCGAACCACGCTCTCGATGGTAAGAGAATGTCCGTCGAGCACGTATTCTGTTTGGGGCATCGCCCGAAGTTGGTACCGTCTTCCTCTTGATTCAACCCCTCGACAGCGCGTTATCGGGTGCGTCCGACCAGGAGCTCAGGGTTTCCGGGATCAGTTTGAAACGACCAATCCAGGATCAGGAAGCTCGAACCGACATGGGTCACCCGAACGCCTCCGAAGCGAAGAAACTCGTCGCCGGCTACCATCTCGAACACGTATCCCATGCCCGGAAAGGCTTCGATGGGGGCGCTGGAATAGCTGGCGCAATCAATCGGGCTCGCTCCCTGGAAGCAGGGGGCGAGATCGATGCTGGTAAGGTCGTCTATAGGTCCATCGGCATAGAACTCCACGCCGGTACCTGCCCGTGCTGGAGTGAGGTACAGGGTACCGAGGTCGCGATTCACGAAAAAATCGATGTCAGCATCAGTGCCCGACCTCACTCGTCCCAACTCCCCCGCTTCCACCACGTTGTCTCCATCGTCATCCCAGAAACGAAATCCACTGCTGTCCGAGTCTACCTGAATCGGATAGATCACCTGATTGCGGCTGTCGGGTCGCGGTGTATCGAAGCGAACAATCGACCGTCCACTCTCGACGGCATCCAGGCTGACGGCACTCACCGAGAAGCACCGCGGGACGCCATTAAGCAGCGCGCCGACTAGGAACTCGGGCGCCACGGTGGTCCCCTCCAACCGCCAGGAGGGGTCGCACCCATCCGTTCCCACTGGGGCGTCGATGTTCCGGAACGTGCTGAATACCCGGTAGTTCTGGAACCTGCTCGGGTCGGCGTTGAACGCGTTGTCCTGCCAGGTGAGCGCCACGGCACCATTCAGGCTGGTGCTGACGAGATCTACTGGCACATCGGGTGGATTGGGATTGCTGGGGCCGGCTCCATCGGACGAACAGGCTCCGATCAGGACGAGCAGGATCGGTGCGCGCCACGCCCGCATAAGTTCTCCAGGTGAGGGATGCTGACCATCGAGCAGATCGCATGCCAGAGACGGCAGGGCGGCAAACCAGCCCCGACTGCCCATCCGACCCGCGATCCCGTCCCCGCCGGGGGACAGCTATCGCTCGAAAGTGGTCTGGTTGTAGTCGAACTTCAGGTCGGGCAGATCGGTCAGATAAATCGAGAAGTAAAACGCGAAGTTGCCATTTGCATTGCGCACGAAGTTGAATCCGGCACGCCATTCGTGCAGTACCCGCTCCAGCCGCACGACCTGGGACTCGAACTCTGTATCGGTGATGTTGTACTGGGAGGACCAGGACACCGACCAGAACGGGGTGGGTGAAAAGCTGGTACTGAACCCGAGATTCTGTTGATCCTGGGGGGCAGCTCCTCCCGGAATGGGCCGGGTGCGTGACAGGGTATAGTTGAAATTGGCCGTGAAACTGCGCCCCCCACTGAACGGGGTCTGGGCGGAGTTGTAGAAGTCCCTGCCCTTCCGGCCGGCATCGACCACGTAGGAGGTGGGGACTTCATCGTCCCGGGGCCGGCCCTTTCTCGGGCTCCCCAAGCCAAAGATGGAGCCGATCGAGCGAAGGGTATTGGCGGAGATGCCGAAGCTGGCGCTCACGTTGCTGAGAAATGGATCAAAGCGAGTGGTATCGAAGCCCAGCGGACCATTCCAGAGGTCGTGAGTGAGGCTGAGCGTAAACTGGGGGAGAAGATCGCTTAGGAACGAGTTGGTAATGGACTCCGTTGCCCACCCCGTGCGACCCGGCTTCTTCGCCTGTTCGAAATCGTAGCTGATGGCGCTGGTGTTGATGCTCAACACTCGAAACTTCCGGGCATCGACGGCTGCCGTGTCTCCCGAAGACGTCTTGGCCTTGGCCTCGAAGGTCTGAGAGAGGCCCAGGCTCATCGTCTGGGTCGCATCGCTGCGCAGCTGAAACGGCTGCCCTGGATCGACAACCGCGCGAGCGTACTCCTCCGGGACCGTGGCGCCCGGCGAGTAGTTCCAGCTGAGGCTGGGAGAGAGGCTGTGCCGGATGCGGCTGGCCAGGCCAAAGCCGGGAAAGAAGGCGAACAGGGTGGGTGAGGCCGAGGCGGAAAAGCGGAATCGCTTTCCCTGACTCACGAAGTTGCCATTGGTATTGCGGTTTCGGATCAGGAATGGGCCACTGGTGGTGTTCGCCATCCCCACCACTGGCTGAATTTTCCACGATCCCCGAAACAGAATCGGGAGATTGATCCCGGTATTCCAGTCGAGGCCAGTCGAGAAGTCTCCGTTGAACAACTGGACCACGCGGGTGGAGTCGGTAGGATCCGGAGTCGTGGGATCATCCACTAGAAACGCCACCGAGTCCCTGCCGGTGGATCGCTGGTCCACCACATTGAGCGAGTTCTGCCAGTTGAAGTTCCCGATTCGAAATGGCGTCTGAAAGTCCAGGGTGCTCTGGCGGCTGCTGCCGAGTTGCGCCACGCTGTCGAGGCCACCGCCGGGAAGCGCCTCGATGATCGGGCTGAGCGGCGTCTTGGAGGTGGTGTTGTTGGTAAAGCTGAAGCTCGGCGACCAGGTGATATTCGAGCTCAGCGCGAGCGATGCGGGCGAGAGCGTTACCGCCGGCAGCAGCTGCTGCACACTCCCATCGGACAGGCTCTGGCGCCGGTTGCCGCCGATCGTCAACGTGCCCCAGCCGTAACGCTTGGAGAAGTTGAGCGAGCTGGTGATCTGCTGGGTGTTGAGTAGGGGGTCGATTGCGTTCCGCTCGAGGACGGTGGTGTTGCTGGCGTAGTTCAGGTCCAGATTGAGGCTGGTGGAGAGGTCGAACGACTGACGGTGGTCCCACCGCACCGTGGTGGATGAGCCACCACCCTCCTCCTGCTGTTGCCCGAACGCCACCGAGCCGTCCATGAACCGGTCGAGCCAGCTGTACTGGCCGCCGGCTCCGTATTGGAGGAATCGGTTGGAGTACCAGTCCACCCGCACAGTCAAGTCGATGTAGTCGTTGGGTGCCCAGTAATAGCCGAGATTGGTGATCTGGCGGTTATAGGACCGGTTTGGTCGCACGACATCATTGAAGCCGAACTGGGGAATGAGAATTCCCGAGTGCCGGCCCGGCCGCATGTCCTGAAAGATGAAGGGCAGCCAGAGTATGGGGACGTCGCGGACGTACAAGACCACCGGGCGGGCAACGAGCACGTTACGGGAAACCCATTTCACTTGGCGCCCGGAGAAATGATAATGCGGCATCGGGAGATCGCAGCTAGTTATCTCGCTCGACGCGGCATAGATGCGGCTGGAGCTGGAGTCCTGGGAGACGTCGCCCCGGAGAAACCAGACGGTGGAGCCTTCGGTGAAGTTGGTGAGTGCGTCGCTGATGACGCCGCGCTGCACACAGGTGTCGTAGCGGATTCCTTCACCCACGAGCACCTGTCCCCGGTCGAAGAGCTTCGGATCTCCACTGGCATCCAGCAGGCAACTGGAGCGTCGGTAGGTGATCGATTCGGCCTCCAGTGAGGCGCCGCGTCGCTCGGTCAGCGCCCGGCCCTTCAAGAGCACCCGCTCGTCCTGCACCAGCACCGTAGCGGAATCCGCCTTGTACCGCGTGCTCTGATAACCCG
Organism: uncultured Gemmatimonadales bacterium; assembly: GCA_965652025.1. Lineage (GTDB taxonomy): Bacteria > Gemmatimonadota > Gemmatimonadetes > Gemmatimonadales > GWC2-71-9 > CAVVWJ01. Next base: position 33,407 of record CBFGTM010000003.1, on the reverse strand, counting down.
GCCGGGCCAGCAGCTCAGTCATTACCGAGTCCGGAGCAGAGAATGTGCGCGTGGGCGCCGTGGGGAGGCCCATGCGGGCGGCTGTGGCCGTATCCAGGGTCTGGCCCCCACCGCCCCGGGTCGAGTCCGCCGATCTCGCAGCCCGGGCACTGTCGGCTGGGGTGGGGCGTCGCTGTGGCCTGGGCACCTGAGCTTCGGCACCGGTCCCGATCAGGCTGAGCAGCAGGAGTAGTCCTACCGTGCCTCCGGCAATCCCCTCTCGTGCCGCGCGGCGCCGACGCCGCTGCAGAATCACCGAGCCGGCAACTCCCACCTCGTAGAGCACCAGGAGCGGAAGGGTCATCATAACCATTGAGAGCACGTCGGCCCCGGGCGACAGGACGGCGCCGGCGACGAAGGCAAGCACAATGGCGTAGCGGCGGAACCGGCTGAGCTCCGCCGGACCTACCACGCCCAGCCAGGAGAGAATCAGGATGACGAGGGGAAGCTCGAAAGAGAGTCCCAGCGCCAGGGTGACCTGAAGCACGAACCCGAAATAGGCGTCGTAGGTGATGAAGGGAGCAATGGCTTCGGTCTGAAAGCTGAACAGCACCCGAAGCGCCTGAGGCACCACGAATTCATAGGCCAGGGCGGCCCCGGTCAGGAAGAGCGCCAACCCAATGAACAGCGAGGGAACCAGCGCCCGCTTCTCCTTTTCGTAGAGCGCGGGCGCGAGGAAGGCCCAGGTTTGCCAGAGGATGACTGGGGAGGCGAGCACCAGGCCGACCAGCAGACCCAGCTTGAGCACAATCATGACCGGCTCGGTGGGACTGGTGACCACCAGCTTGCCGCCGGTCAGGTAAGGCGCGATAGGCTCCTTCAGCACCGCCACCAGCTGGAACCGCTGCACTGCCCAGAGTCCCAGCCCGCAACCCACCACCACGGCCCCAAGCGACCGAAGGATGCGGAGCCGCAGTTCCTCGAGATGATCGAGGAAGGGCATCTCTCCGGATGGTCCGGCCATGAGCGTACGACCCGGGGCTTACCGCCCGAGCGCCTTCAGCCGATCACGAGCCAGGGCCGCTTCGTCAGATTGAGGGTAACGCTGGACCACCCGCTGGTACGACTCCCTGGCTTTCCGAGTGTCTTTCCGGCGCTCGGCCAAGAGACCGAGATTGTACAGGGCCGAGGCGGCGCGGGACGAGGAGGGATACTTCTGCACCACCTGCCCATAATAGGCCGCCGCGGAATCCGGATTCTCGGCTGCGAAGCTCTGCCCGATAAAATAGAGGGCGTCTCCGGCGCGCTCGCTGTTGGGATAGACCCGAAGCATTTCGCGCAGCCCCAGCCGGGCGGTCGAGGTACTTCCCCGCCGCAACTGGGCGAGGGAAGCCTCGTACATCTGGTCGGCCGACGCCGCCGAGGTAGTGCGCGCCGTGTCTCCCGGCGTGGTAGACGCGATCTGCTCCCCCCGGGCCTCCAGCTGGGTCCGCAGCTCGCTCAACCGTTGCTGACTCTGGCCGGTCAGCTCCTGCAACTGGACCAGCTGCTGCTGGATGTTATAGAGATCGCTGGCCAGATCACCCCGCAGCTGTCCCACTGCTCGGCGGCTGGAGGTGAGCGAGTCCATCATCCGCTGCTGGATTCGGATCACCTCGGTGAGCTGGGCCGCCCGGGCCGAGTCGCGCCGGGTGGTCTCCGCCTTGAACAGAGCGATATCATCCTGCACTTGCTGGATGTCGCTCTTGCCGACGCACCCTGCCAGCCCGGTCGCGAGTCCCGCGACGAGCCAGGCGCTCAGCGGTAGCGTGCGTTTCACTGGGGCGCGGTGAGGTTGTTGCCCCCAGCGGTGACCTCAAACTCATCCCGCCGGTTCTGGGCGTACGCGGTCTCGTCGCTCCCCGGATTGAGCGGACGCTCCTCGCCGTAGGAGACGACCTCCAGCCGGGAGCCATCGACCCCCTTGTTCTCCAAGTAGCGCTTGGCCGCCGCCGCACGGCGGTTGCCCAGCGCCAGGTTGTACTCGTCGGAGCCACGCTCGTCGGCATGGCCGGCGATGCGCAGCTTCACGCCCGGATTGGCGGTTAGAATGGCCGCCTTGCGGTCGAGGGTTTCCTGATCGGCCTGACGAACAACCGCCTGGTCGTAGTCGAAGTTGATCATGGCGGCCAGATCGGTGGTTACGGCGCGAGCCCGCTCGGCAGCTTCTCTCGCCATGCGCTCCCGTTCGAGCCGCTCCCGCTCGGCACTGTCATCGACCGGCTCGGGAGCCGGGGTGGGCGCGGGCGCCGGCGTGGGTTCGGGGGCGGGCTCCTCCGGAGGGGGGCTTCCCCCACAGGCGACGGCAAATGCGGTGGCCGTCAAGAGCATCAGCAGAGATGGTGCACGCATCATCGCTCCGACATCATGGGTTGGGAACGGGAGTGGTTCGCCCGAGGCGGCGCGACCACGCGGGTAGCCGAGCGGCGCTGGGTGTGCCCAGCTGCCGGACCCGGCCGGTTTCGATATCGACGATCCAGATCTGGCGGCGGCCGCTGCGATCCGAGATGAACGCAACATGCCGGCCGTCAGGGGCCCAGGTTGGGTCTTCATTCCGGCCGGACGACGTCAGTTGCCGCACCCGCCGGCCCACGACATCGACCAGGAAGATTTGGGGGCTACCGGAGACCTCGCGATGGAATACCACGTTGGCCCCGTCGGGCGACCAGTCGGGAGCGTTGGTGCTTCCGGTGGCACCGTAATCAAACGGGGCCAGCAATTCCTGGTCGGTTCCGTCCGCTGCCATTACGTACAACTGGGGCGGCCCAGCTCGCGTCGAAATGAACGCGATGCGTCGCCCATCTGGCGAAAACGTTGGGCTTAAGTTGTCCGCGAAGCGTCCTACGGTCAAGCGTTGTGCGCAGCAGCGTTCAATGACATTCGCCGTGTAGATATCGGTACCTCGTTCATCGGAGTGCGCGTACGCGAGGGTCCGACCGTCAGGCGAAAAGACCGGGGTGATGTTGAGGGCCGTCTGGGAGCCAGGCGCTGCGAAGGCTCCGCCTCCCCCGACCGTTTGCACTATGACCCCACCGCGCCCGTCGTTCAGCTGGCCATAGGCAATCCGCTGGCCGTCCGGCGACCAGGCGGGTGAGAGTGCCGTCTGACCTGCCGGAGTGACCGGCGCGAGATCGTGGCCATCACTGTCGATGCGGAAGATCCGGCCACCGGAGACGAACAACAGGCGACTGGCGGCGGACCCGGGACTTCCACTGGCCCAGCGGGCCACTTCGTCGGCCAGCCGGTGTACCTCCAGCCGGAAGTCCACGGCCGAGGGCGAAGGCAGTGAGACGGTCTTCTGGCTCTGCACTCGCCCCTCGATCAGGTCGTGCAGTCGGGCAGTGATGCCACCCGTAGCGGACACCAGTTCCACTGCGAACTGGGCGCCTAGGGACTTGTACAGCTGATAGTTCAAGCCGCCGGTTGACTCCGCCGACCCCCTGCCGGCAGGAGAACCGGTCGGCAGGTCAGCCACCGTCACCATCTCGAAGCGATCGGTGTAATCGAGATCTCGCCTGACGATGGCCCGCACCGAGTCGACTCCCACGCCCGGCACGACCACCAGCCCCGGGCGGGTTCCGGGATTGTAGTCGACGCCGATCCGGACTCCTTCTTCCACCCGGGCCGTGTCCTGCGCCCACAGCGGTAGACCGCAGACCGCGGCCGCCGCGGCCAACAACAGGCCTCTCGTCATTGGGTCGGCTTGAAGTAGAAGCTGACCGGCAGCACATCCGCATCCCAGCCATCGGGCAGCGGGCCGAAGGCGTGGGAGTTTCCTGCAGCCTCCACGGCACCCTGGGCGTTGAGGTCGAACGCAAAGCTCCCCGATCGGGTCACAAAGTGTATGTCACGCACTGATCCATCCCTCAGAATGAGAAAGCTGATCTCGGCGAAGTTTCGTTGTTTGGCCGAGCCACGGTCCCAGCGCTGGTAAATCTGAGTCACGATGTTCCGCAGGTACTCCGGATAGGGGAACGCCAGGCCCGGAGTCTTGATCGTCGCCACGTCGCTGCCAGTACTCGGAGTCTCACCCGGAGCGGGAGTGGCCTCTGCCGCGGTTTTAGGGGGGGGCTCCTTTCGTTCCTCACTGGGCGGTGGCGGCTTCGGCTTCGGAGCGGGCGCCTTGGCCGGCTTCGGCGGCTTCGGTTTTACTGGCGCGGGCTTTTCCTCGGGCGGTGGCGTGGGCAGCGCTTCGCGGGCCAGACGCTTTTGGGTTGGAGCCGGGGCCGCTACCAGCTCCACCGCATAGGAGGGGGGAGACGCCTTGCTTGGCTGGACCGTGGTGAACAGGAAACCGATCGCTGCCGCATGCACCAGGATCGTCCCCACCATGCCGGCCGCGCGGCCGGGCGGCGCACGCTCAGCCAGCCGCACCTTCACGACGATTCTTCCTCGGCGGCCACCAGACCCACGTTCTGGATTCCCGCCGCGCGGATCACCGCCAGCACCCGAACGACCTGTCCATAGGGCACCCGAGTGTCCGCCTGGAGGTACACGCCGCTGGGCTTGCGGGTTGCGACCAGGGAACGGAAGGTCACTCGAAAGTCGGTGTAGGACACGGGCATCTGATCGATGAAAATGCGACCGTCCCGATTGACCGTCACCACCATCCCCTCCTTCGGAGACAGGGGCCGAGCCTCGGCTCGAGGAAGCTCGACATCTACTCCGCCCTGCATGATCGGTGCCGTGATCATGAAAATAATCAGCAGTACGAGCATGACATCGACCAGGGAGGTGACGTTGACGTCGGCCATCAGGGGCAGCTCTCCCCGCTGACTGCCCAGGCCACCTCCCAGTCCGGCGGCCATCAGACCAGCCCCTCGCGAGCCATAGTCCCAATCAGCTCATTGGCAAAGCCCTCCAGCTCACCCGCGAACAAGCGCACCCGATTCACGTAGATGTTATAGGCGATGACGGCGGGAATCGCTGCCACCAGACCGCCGGCGGTCGCCACCAGCGCCTCGGCGACTCCCGGCGCCACTGCAGCGAGATTACCCGAGCCCTTGGACGCAATGCCGATGAATGCGCTCATGATCCCGAACACCGTCCCGGTGAGTCCCAGCAGGGGGCTCACCGAACCGATGGTTGCGAGCCAGGGGATGTAGTGGCCCAGAAGGTCACGCTCCGCGGCGACCTCTTTGCCCAGCACCATCTTCAAGGCTTCCAGCTGGGTCATCGTCAATGAGCTGCGGTCGGCCCCCCGCTCGTCCCGCAGGGCGCCCGGACGCAACTCGGAGTAGAAGGTGACGGCTTCGCGGAACAGCCGGTTGTACGGCGAGGGTGGCAGCTTCATCACGGCGTGATACGCATCCTTGAGCCGGGTAGTCCGCTCCATTTCGTTGAAGAATCGGTCCGCCTGCCGGTTGAGCTTCCGGAACTGCCACCATTTGAGAATGATGATGAACCAGGACACCAACGAGAACAGGGCAGTGACCACCAGAACGATCTTGGTTTCCGGACTCGAGGAGAGGATCAGCTCGAGTGACGACTGCGGGATGGCTCCGCCCGATTGCTGGATCACCTCGCCTCCGACTTGAACCAATCCACCAGCTCACACAACCCATCCTCAAAGACGTATTCCGGCTTCCAGCCCAGGACCCGATTGGCCTTGGTTACATCCAATGCGCTCCGGAACAGCTCGCCAGGTCGGGGAGGTGCAAACTCAAGAGCCGGCTTCTGCCGCATGACCTTGCCCACTGACTGCGCCAGATCGAGGACGCTGCGCTGAATGGAGGTCGCAATATTGAATGCCGGACCATCGAAATCGGTCGCCGCCAGACTCGGGACCGTGCTGGCCAGCACATTGGCCCGGGCCACGTCTTTGACGAACACATAGTCCCGGGTTTGCTTGCCATCACCGAACACCACCAGGGGCTGTCGGGCCAGCAGCCGGGAGACGAAGATAGAGACCACACCGGCTTCCGACTTGGGATCCTGCCGGGGTCCGAACACGTTCGCGTAACGCATGGCCACTCCCTCGAACCCCCGCAGCAGGGCCAGAGCACGCAGGTAATACTCACCCGCGAGCTTGCTGACCCCGTAGGGAGAGATCGGCAGCTTGGGGGCGGTCTCCGGCGTGGGAATCACGGCAGGATCGCCGTACACGACACCTCCACTACTGGCAAAGATGACCCGGCGGACTCGACCCTCACCCGCTCCCTCGAGCAGGTTGACGAAGCCAACGACATTGATCTCGCTGTCGAAGGCCGGACGGTCCACGGATACTCGCACGTCAATCTGGGCAGCATGGTGGTTGACCACATCGAAGCCGCCCGATGCCAGGGTCTTCCGGGCTTCGGGAGATCGGATGTCGGCGCGAACGAATTTTGCCCCTTTGGGGATGTTGCGCTCGTTGCCTCGAGAGAGGTCGTCTAACACCACGACCTCCCAGACACCGCGCAGATAGGCCTCCGCAATGTGGGACCCGATGAATCCGGCCCCGCCGGTGACCAGTACTCTGCCGCTCATACTGTACGACTCCGCATCCATGTCTCCGCCGGTGAGAGGGGCGTGGCACCTTCCGAGCGCCCCGCAATATAGAAGAGGGGGTGCGCGATGAAAGCGGGGTAGCGGGTAGGCGGGTAAGCAGGTAAGCAGGTAAGCAGGTAAGCAGGTGCGGAAAAGAAAACGGCCGTGGGCTCGGCGAGCTCCGGCCGTTTTAGCGACTCCATAACTGACTCCCTACTCACCGTCCTACCCGCTTACCGTCAGACCCGCTTACCGTCGCGCTACGAAGGCAGTTTCGCCACCTGCATCACATCGGTGCCCGGTGGGATGTCGGGCGAGACCACGTTGACGAGCAGTCCGGTCGCGGTGTGGTCCCGCACGTGGACGATCTGCATGGTGGCCATCAGCTCGTTGGTGCGGATCAAGCCGTCGGAGGTGCGCTCGGGGCGGCGGCGAACCTCGAAGAGGTCGCCTGGGGCCACACCGTCCTCGCGGCCCTTGTTGATGAACACGATCATCTGAGGTTCCTTGAGATCCTGTCGTCCGAGGCCGCCGAGGAGCTTGCCCTTCACACCATCCGATACCGGGATTGCGCGGACATTCTTGCTCGGGTTGAAGCTTTCGAGTGGCAGCGTGCGCTGCCCATTCCGGATGGGCCCATAGGTGGCAACGATATTGGCAATGTAGTGCCCATCGAGCGCCTGGGTGATTCGGGCAACACCAGTGGGGACGACAATCCGGCCGTAGGGATCGAGCTCACGCCCCAGCTGGAGGAGCAGCAAGCTATCGCCCACCTGGTACGTGGCCCCATCCGGCGCTTCCAGCGAGATGTAGGTGAACGGAAGCGCGTTGGCTCTGCTGTTCACTGCCTTGATCTGCTGGGGGGTAACCGGTCCGATGACCTTGCCATAGGGCAGCCGCTGATTCTCGGTCAGAAAGCCGGAGGAATAGAACTCGCTCCGCCGCAAGGCCCGGTACGGCTGATGGGTGTAGGCCCGGAGAATCTCTGAAACCGGGCGCGGACGGCGCTCGGGGAACAGGAGCCTCTGCTCCGACTCGGGCTCCTCGCTTTCGGCACTTGATGGCTGCTGCGGCCCCCGGGCGAGCGCATCCGTTGTATCGCTCGGCGCGGCGGCGCTGTCCGCCATGAGGTAGGCCGCGGAGTCTCCCTGGGCCGGCGGCACCGGGGTGTCCATGGTGGGGACCGATGCCACGTTGTCCGTTGGCGCGATCCGCAGCACTTCTCCCGGATAGATCCAGTGAGGATCCTCGACCACGTCAGTGTTCAGCCGATAGATGCCGGGCCAGAGAAACGGATCATGCAGGTAGAACTGAGCGAGGTCCCACAGCGTGTCGCCCTTCTTGACCGTGTGGGTCTGCGGGAGCGGCTCCTGGGCAGAGATTTGCCGAGGCGCTTCCGGAACCGGAGGAACCGAGTCCTGCGCCAACGCAGCAGTCGCTGGCGCCGCCAGGGTCAGCGCGGCCCACCACCCCACCACCTGCATCCGGCGCGGTGACAACCGGCTTGACTTGCGGTAAGACGTGCGCGGCATCGGGTTCTCCCAGCGGCGTCGCTGACTTGACGTGAGGAACGGTATGGAGTCGGAGCGCGAAGCTTCGCGGGGGAAGTCGCAAATTCAACGCCACTGCTGGAGCACTTCAATGCGGGAGCCTAAGACCCTTCGGCACACCATCTTATGGTGCTATGGTTCAAGCTAAACCTCGGGCCGCTCGGTCTGGCGAACGGCGGGAGGAATGGCATCTCCCGGGGGGTCAGCGGGGAGGAGGGGACGAGGGGAAGCGGTGAAGTCAGGCCCAAAAAACCACTACCCCAAGCGGCTGGGCTCTGCCCGCAGGCCAAAAAGGAGACCCTTTCCCACTTCCCCTCTTCCTCACTTCCCCGCTTCAGAACGGCAAATCGTCGTCTTCGGCGTCCAGCGCTTCGGGGAAATCGTCGAAGCCTTCCTTGGCCTTGGCTCCCGCGGCTCCGGCGGCGACCTTGGGCGCTGAGAACGCTTCCGCGTTTTCTCCCTTGCCGGACAGCAAGATCAGCTCCCGCCCATTGATTTCGGTGGTGTATCGGGTCTGGCCCTCGCGGTCCTGCCAGGAGCGGTACTCGATACTGCCCTCCACGTACACCTTGTCGCCTTTCTTGCAGAACCGTTCGGCGATGTCCGCCAGGGTCGAGAACTTGGTGTTCCAGAACACCACCCGATGCCACTCGGTCTTCTCCTGCCGTTCTCCCGCCTGATTCTTCCACTGACGACTCGTGGCGATCGAGAGCGTTGCTACCCGCGACCCGTTCGAGGTGCTGCGGACCTCCGGGTCTGCGCCGAGGTTCCCGATCAAGATGGCCTTGTTCAGACTTCGACTCACATGCACCTCCAGTGTTCGGCTGTAAAGTCCGGCGAGAGTCTTCCCGGGCATAATATAGGTCGCGACGAAATCGCTTCAACCAAAGCTATGCCACGGATTCCATTTTCACGCATGCTGCTCCAGCGCCAGCCACAGTACCAGCGCATCCTCCCGGGGATTTCGGTAGTAGGCCGCCCGTTGCCCCACGGGACGAAATCCGGCGCTGAGATAGAGTGCCTGAGCCGACTGGTTCGACTCCCGCACCTCGAGAAAAACCTCTTCCACCCGGCGCTTTCGGAAAAATGTCAGTCCGGCCCGCAGTAGCGCCCGGGCCACCCCACGGCGACGGAAGTCAGGCGATACCGCCAGGTTAAGAACTTCGCCGGTGCCGGCCACCTCCCGACCGATGAGGTAGCCGGAAATCCCTCGCGCCGAGTGGGCCACAAACCCAAAGGCCCAGGGCGAGTGGAGCGCTTCCCGAAAGCTGTTCTCGCTCCAGGGATCGCTGAAGCAGCGCCGCTCGATCTCAGCGAGCGGCACGGCATCAGCTGGAGCTGCCGATCGAATCCGGTAAGGGCCGTCCATGAACACTCTCCCAACGCGCCTGCGCTTCGGCGGGACGGCCATAGACCGGCTCCCAGCCCCGCACGGCCTCGATCAGTTTGGCTCCGCCCCGCCGCCGGACCAGGTCGAGCAGCCGGCCCGCACGAGGAGACCCCTCAGGGGGGCCAATGACCTTCCGCCCAATCCACCGCTCCAGTACAGCCCGAGCTTCGGGAGGCGCTTCCCCGACCACAACATCGGGCCGGAGACCGCTGGCGGCGAGCTCTTCCGGATGCCGAACCGACGGAGCCAGCTCGGGCCTGATCTCATCCGAGCTGAAACCATAGGCGGCGGCGTACAGTTCACCTCGAAGCGCGTTGGACACAGCCAGCACCCGGGCACCTTTCCTGGCAAACCCGGCAGCTCGGACCAGCAGTGACGGTGCGGTCCACAGCGGGAGCCCGCGGGTGTGGACCAGCGCCTTGGCCACCGAGGCGCCGACTCTCAGGCCGGTGAAGCTGCCGGGACCATCACTTAGGACAATCCCCTCCAGATCATCCGGCGTGGCGCCCGCCCGGCTCAAGAGAGCCTGAACCATCGGAAGCAATGCGCCGGCATGGCGCCGAGCACCGGCGAGATTCTCTTCCAGCGCACTCGAAGCCGCACCAGGTTGCCCCACTGCGACGGAGACCTGATCGGTTGCAGTGTCGAGCGCCAACCACATCTACAGTGACTCCAGCCCGCGCAGCTGCGGGTCGGTAACATGAGAGAGCCGGAAATGCCGACTGGGCCGAGGTAACCACTCCCCAGCGCGCTCAGGCCATTCGACCAGAATAGCATCGCCTTCCTGCAGCAGCCCTTCCCAGTCCAAATCCGCCGCTTCGTCCGGCGAGCGCAGGCGGAAACAATCGAGATGAAACACCGGGCCCCGCGTGCCCCGATAGCGATGGACCAGTGCGTACGTCGGGCTGGTAGCCGGCCCCGCTACCCCCAGCCCCCGGGCAACTGCCTTGATGAAGGTTGTCTTCCCCGCGCCCAGATCTCCCTCGAAGGCGACCAGTTCACCCGGCTGCAGGCTGCGGCCCAACGCCTCGCCTTCGGCCTCCAGCTGGGCCAGGGTCAAGCACCGGCTCACGCCTGCTGGCGGATCCGGGCGGAGCTCCGCCGCACATCGGGAGCGCTCATCGCCTTGAGGTCGTTCAGCTGATCGCGCAGCATGGCTGCCACTTCGAACTCGAGATTGGCGGCGGCTTCACGCATTTGCCGCTCGAGCGAGGTGATGGCGGCAGCTCGTTTGGCTGGGTCGCGCAGATCGATCCGATCCTGCGCCACGACCTTCGGCTCGGGGCGCTCGGTTCTGGCATCGGCCACATGGGTAGAGAGCCTGACCTGCTCCATCGATTTGACGATCGAGACCGGAGTGATCCCGTGCTCCTGATTGTACGCCTGTTGGAGCGAGCGGCGGCGGTCCATTTCCTCTAGCGCCCGCTGCATGGACCCCGTGATCCGGTCGGCGTACAGCACTGCCCGGCCATTGATGTGCCGCGCCGCCCGGCCAATGGTCTGCACCAGCGACCGATCCGACCGCAGAAATCCTTCCTGATCGGCATCCAGGATGGCGACCAGGGAGACTTCCGGAAGGTCCAAACCTTCTCGGAGCAAGTTGATGCCGACTAGGACATCGAAGTCGCCCAGCCGCAGGCCGCGCAGGATCTCCATCCGTTCGATGGCGTCGATATCCGAGTGGAGGTAGCGCACCCGGACCCCGGCCTGCTGGAGATAGTCGGTGAGATCTTCGGCCATTCGCTTGGTCAGTGTGGTTACCAGCACCCGTTCGCCACGCGTTTCCCGCAGCCGAATTTCCGAGAGCAGGTCGTCGACCTGTCCTCGCACCGGGCGCACGTCCACCTCGGGATCCACCAGACCGGTTGGACGGATGATCTGCTCCACCACGGCACCCTGGGAGAGCTGGAGCTCGTAATCACCTGGCGTGGCCGAGAGATTGATCATCTGGGGCACCAGCGACATGAACTCATCGAAGTGGAGGGGCCGGTTGTCCAGCGCGGACGGGAGACGAAACCCGTATTCGACCAGCGTCAGCTTTCGCGCCCGGTCGCCGTTGTACATCCCGCTGATCTGGGGAAGGCTGACGTGCGATTCGTCCACCACCACCAGGAACTCGGGTGGGAAGTAGTCGATCAGGCAGGCGGGCCGCTCCCCTTCCCTTCGGCCGGTCAGGTGTCGAGAGTAGTTCTCGATCCCGGCACAGGTCCCCACCTCGAGCAGCATCTCGACATCGAACGATGTGCGCGACTCGAGCCGCTGGGCCTCGAGAAGTTTGCCCGCGCTCTTGAGCTCTGCCAGCCGGATGGCGAGCTCTTCCCGAATGGCCTTGACGGCCCGCTCGATGGTCGGCCGCTGGGTAACGAAGTGGCGGGCAGGATAGATGGCACATTGATCGAGCTGAACAATGGTGTCGCCGGTGAGAGGATTGATCTTGCTGATCCGCTCCACCTCGTCCCCCCAGAGCTCCACCCGGATGGCCTGTTCGGCATAGGCCGGGAAGATCTCGATGGAGTCGCCCCGAACCCGAAAGGTACCCTGCTCGAAGTGGACATCGTTCCGGCCATACTGAATCCGCACCAGCTCGGAGAGAATGGCGTCCCGGCCCCGCTGCTCGCCTTTGCGTACCGTCACCATCAGCTTGCGGTACTCGGCCGGATCGCCCAAACCATAGATGGCGCTCACCGTGGCCACGATGACCACGTCCTCCCGCTCCATGAGACTGGAGGTGGCTCGCAGCCGGAGGCTCTCGATGTCCTGGTTGATCGACGCGTCTTTCTCGATATACACGTCGGTGCTGGGAACGTACGCCTCGGGCTGGTAGTAGTCGTAATAGGAGACGAAGTACTCGACTGCGTTCCGGGGCAGGAACTGTCGGAGCTCGCCATAGAGTTGCGCCGCGAGTGTCTTGTTGTGGGAGAGTACCAGCGTAGGCTTGCCGTAGTTGGCAATGGTATGCGCCAGGGTCATCGTCTTGCCCGACCCGGTGACACCCAGGAGCGTCTGGTACTTGTCTGCCCGGTGGAGGCCCTCGGTGAGCTCACGGATGGCTTTGGGCTGGTCGCCGGCGGGCTGGAAAGGGGCGACGACCTCGAAACGCGGACTACTCATCAGGGGAATATACTCTGCCGGGTTTTGTTCGGGTAGGACACCGGCGCCTCGTTCCGGGGGCTACCCTCCCGCCATGACCAGCAGCTTGTTCCATTGCGCTTCCGTCACCGGCATGACGGACAGCCGGGGCGCTCGCACCAGACCGAGGTCGGCAAACGCCGGCTCGGCCTTGATGTCGGCCAGCGAAATCGCATGGGGGAGCCGACGATCGGCCCCAATGTCCACGACCACCAGCTTGGGATCCTTCCGCTTGGGATCGGGGTATGGATTGCTGCGAACCGTGGCCAGCCCGACGATCTCCTTGCGCGCACCCGAGTGGTAGATCATCAGCGGATCGCCCGGAGCCATACCGCGAATGTGCCGGAGGGCCACTGGGTTGCTCACCCCATCCCAGACGGCCTGGCGCTCGCGCTCGAGTTGATCGAAGGGATAGACGTCGGAATCGGTCTTGAGAATCCAGCGGTTCAAGTAGGTGGTGCCTCTCTCCGCTCGATTTCGGTGACACCTTTCACCTTGCGGACAGCCTTCATCACCTTTCCCAGGTGGGGCAAGTTGTCCACCTCGACGAAAATTGTTCCGAAGACCGAGCCATCCTTGGTATGCAGGTCGGCTCCCCGGATGTTGGTGCCGGTCTGGCTGATGGCTTCCATGATGTCGGCGTAGAGTCCCCGGCGATCTTCGCCGGTGACAGCCAGCCGGACTGCAAAGGCCTCACCCGCGGTTTCCTGCCAGTCGATATCCACTCGGCGCTCGTCGGCGGCCAAGGTCAGCAGGTTGGGACAATCCGAGCGGTGGATGGAGATGCCGCGGCCCTGGGTGACGTATCCCACCACGGAGTCACCCGGCACCGGCTGACAGCACTGGGCATACCGGACCATCAAGCCATCGACGCCCTGGATCTTGATGCCCCGCCCCAGCCGAATCCGGTCGATGACCCTGCCGAACACCGTGGGTTTCGGCTCCTGGATCTCGTCGGTGGGGACATCGGGATAGAGCGCCCGAATCACTTGCCCGATCGGGACGTCACCCCGCCCGACCGCGATCTCGAGGCCCCGGCCATCGGCCAGTGAGAGCGTGTGCGCGGCCCGCGCCAGGCGCTCGTCGTCAGGCGGCTCGAGGCGCCGGCGCCGGACTTCGCGGGCGAGAATTTCCCGCCCCAGGCCCAGGCTGACCGTCTCCTCTTCGTGATTGACCCACTGCTTGATCTTGTGCCGGGCCCGCGCGGTGCGGACATGACTCAGCCAGTCGCGACTCGGCTTGGCGGCGGCGCTGGTGAGAATCTCGACCGTGTCACCACTCTTGAGTTCGCGATGCAGCGGCGCAATCCGGCCATTCACCTTGGCTCCCTGGCACTTGAGTCCTACCTCGGTGTGCACGTGGAAGGCAAAGTCGATCGGGGTCGATCCCTTGGGCAACCGTTTCACGTCGCCGTGCGGCGTGAAGATGAAAATCTCGTCCTGGTAGAGGTCGATCTTGAGGAACTCGAGGAACTCCTCAGGGCTGTGGGTATCCTGCTGCAGCTCGAGCAACTGGCGGAACCAGCCCAGATGCTGGTCCAGTTCGTCCCGACTGCCGTCGCGCTTGTAGACCCAGTGGGCCGCGATGCCGTATTCCGCTGTGCGGTGCATGTCCTGGGTCCGGATCTGCACCTCGAACAGCTGCCCCCCTGGCCCGAAGATGGTGGTATGGAGCGACTGGTACGCGTTGGACTTGGGGCTGGCGATGTAATCCTTGATCCGCTCCTGGATCGGGGTCCAGTTGTGGTGAATGATGCCCAGCACGTGGTAGCAGTCCGGTACCGAGCGAACGATGACCCGGACGGCCATCAAATCGTAGATCTCATCGAACGCCTTGCCCCGCTTCTTCATCTTCTGAAAGATCGACCAGAGGTGCTTGGGCCGGCCGGTGACCTCGAACCATTCGAGGCCGGCCTGGCGCAGCTCGTAGTCCAGCGGGGTCTTCAATTTGAGTATGGCCTGCTCCCGGGCCGCCCGCTTGGCCTGCACCTGCTGGGCAAGCTCGCGATAGTCATCCGGCTCCAGGAACTTGAAGGCAAGGTCTTCCAGCTCGGCTTTGATGCCGGCCATACCGAAACGATGCGCCAGCGGCGCGTAAATCTCGCGGGTTTCGAGCGCGATGCGCATCCGCCGCTCGGGGGGAAGGTGCTCCAGCGTGCGCATGTTGTGCAGCCGGTCCGCCAGCTTGATGATGATGACGCGGGCGTCCTTGGCGATCGACAGCAGCAGCTTGCGATAATTCTCGACCTGCTCCTCGGCCGAGGAGTGAAAGGTCAGCGTGGAGATCTTGGTCAGGCCATCCACGATCCCCGCCACCTCGGGTCCGAACTCCCGGGCGATATCCTCGGTCCGCACGTCGGAGTCTTCCACCACATCGTGGAGCAGCGCCGCGGCGATGGTGGTGCTGTCCAGCAGCTGCTCCGCCAGGATCAGGGCAACCGCGATCGTGTGGGACACGAAGTCCTCGCCCGACATTCGCTTCTGGCCCCGGTGCGCGGTGGCGCTGAAGCGCAGAGCACGATCCACCAGCTCCAGATCGAGCCGGTCGGCGTGCTTCTCGAGCACGGCCCGGAGGTCGGGGGCAAGGTCAGGCAAGGTGCCGGTCACAGCAGGCCCGCGGTGGCAAAACTCACGAAGCGATCTCCCGCAATGATGATGTGGTCGTACAACGGCATATCCAGCAGCCTCCCTGCCGACACCAGCTGCTTGGTAGCCGCCCGGTCTTCTGCCGACGGCGTCGGGTCGCCACTGGGATGGTTGTGCACCACAATGATGCCCGCTGCTGCTTCGGCGATGGCGGCTCGAAACACCTCTCGGGGATGCACCAGTGAACTGTTCAGCAGCCCTCGAGTGATCAGCACGTCGCGCAGGACCTGACTTTGGCTGTCCAGGGCCAGGACGTGGAATTCCTCGACCTGGAGATCCCGCAGTCGAGTGCCAAACAGGCGGAGCACGTCCTCCGGTTCCCGGATCCGCGGTACCGGCGGACGCTCCTCATACGCGGCCCGAGCCCCGAGTTCAAGGGCCGCAATAAGCCGCCCCGCCTTGGTCGGGCCGATACCAGGCGACCGAAGCAGCTCGGCACTGGGTCGTTGCGCCAGCCGTCTGAGTGAGCCTTCGCTGATCAGGAGCAGCTGCCGGGAGACCGCCAGGACGTCCTGCCCCCGGCTGCCCGTACCTAACACGATGGCAAGAAGTTCAGCGGTCGTCAACGCGGCAGGCCCCAGGGACCAGAGACGTTCGCGGGGACGGTCGCCAAGAGGAAGGGTGGAGGCCGGCAGCGTCATGGTCCAGCATAGCCAATAAAAAGCTGCTGCCATGCCCATTATCGTGCGGGCCCTACGGAAGTTACGCGGTTAGGGCTAGCGGCCCGCCCCGTGACATTTCTTGTACTTCCGACCCGAGCCGCAGGGGCAGGGATCGTTGCGGCCGACCTCGGGTACGGCGGCAGTGGCCCGACCGACGGGCCCCAGGGAGCTGCTCACGGCCGGGGCCGGCTCGCGCGAGGCCGGCGATGGCGGCGGTGGGGCCATCCGGCGCGGCGGGTTGGTGAACAGGTCATCGGCACCCACGGGCTCCGGTGCTGCCGGGGCCGGCACCCGCCGGACCGGGGGCTCCGGGCGGGGTGGCTCTGCACTCACCTGGATCTTGAAGAATCGCTCGGTGAAGGTGGACTGGATGTCGTGCATGAGATCCTCGAACATCTCGAACGCCTCACGCTTGTACTCCACCAGCGGATCCTTCTGCCCCCAGGCACGATACTGGATGGCGTTCCGCAGCTGGTCCAGATCGTACAGGTGGTCCTTCCACCGCTCGTCGAGCACTGAGAGCATCACCTGGGAGAGCACCTGGCTATCAACTTCCGGGATTCCGATCGTTTTCCCGAAGTCGCCCAGGTATTCAACCTTGCGCCGGAAGGTCTCCTCGCCCTCGGCTTTGACCAGCGCCACCATCTCGTCGAGGCCGGGTGCCTGCTCGGCATCGGTGAGGGCGTCGACACTGACGAGGTACTGCAGGGCAAGCGCCTCGCGCAGACCACCGCGGTCATACTCCTCGGGACGCTCGGTGCCGGCCAGAAACTGATCGACCGCGCGCTCCAGAGCCACCTCGATCATACGCCGAGCTTCGGCCTTGAGTTCTTCGCCGCGCTCCAGCGCGAAGAGCCGCAGGGAGTAGATCACCTCCCGCTGCTGATTCATCACGTCGTCGTACTCCAGCAGCCGCTTCCGCTGCTGGAAATTCTGGAGCTCGACCCGCTTCTGCGCCTGCTCGATGGCCCGGGTCACCAGGCCGCCGGTGATGACCTCTCCCTCCTCCGCCCCGCTCTTGTCCATCCACCGCGCGATCCGATCCGACCCGAACAGCCGCATCAGATCGTCTTCCAACGAGAGGAAGAAGATGGACTGCCCCGGATCACCCTGGCGGCCCGAGCGCCCCCGCAGCTGCCGGTCGATCCGGCGGGACTCGTGCCGCTCGGTACCGATGATCTGCAGCCCGGCTTCCGCCTGGGCCAGGTCCAGATCCTTACCTAGTTTGATGTCGGTGCCGCGGCCGGCCATGTTGGTGGCGATCGTGATCGCCGCTTTCTGTCCGGCTCCAGCGACGATCTCCGCCTCACGCTGGTGATACTTGGCGTTGAGCACCTCGTGCTTGAGTCCCCGACGCTTGAGCTGCCGCGACAAAGTCTCCGACACGTCCACATTGACCGTTCCGATCAGGATGGGCCAGCCGAGACCGTGCAGCCGCTCGACCTCGTCCATGATCGCGTCGTGCTTCTCTTTCCTGGTCTTGTAGATCCGATCCGCCTGATCCTTGCGCACCATCGGCCGGTGGGTGGGAATGACGCTCACCTCCAGACCGTAGATCGAGTAGAACTCGGTCTCCTCGGTCTCGGCGGTACCGGTCATGCCGGCGAGCTTGTCATACATCCGGAAGTAATTCTGGATGGTGATGGTGGCGAAGGTCTGGGTCTCGCCCTTGACCTGCACCCGTTCCTTAGCCTCGACCGCCTGATGCAGGCCGTCTGCCCAGCGCCGGCCGGTCATGACCCGGCCGGTGAACTCGTCCACGATCACGACCTGGCCGTCCTGCACCAGGTAGTCCACTTCCTTCTCGTAGAGGACGTGGGCCTGAAGCAGCTTGTGGATGGTGTGCAGCTTTTCGCTCTTGATCGCGTAGTCGGACTCGATCTGCCGCCGCCGCTCGATCCGGTCGTGCGGCGAAAGCTCCGGATCCTTGTCGATCTGGTGGATCTCTTGAGAGATGTCCGGCACCAAGAAGAGTCCCGGGTCGCTGGGCGACATCGCCTCTGCGCCCCGGTCCGTGAGATGGACCGAATGGCCCTTCTCGTCCAGCACGAAGTAGAGCGTCTCTTCCAAGTCGCGCATCCGCTGCTGCTTCATGGGCAGCTTGCGGTCCGCAATGGCGTCCAGCTCCATACGCTGGACCATCTGCTTGATGCCGGGCTCATTCAGCAGCTTCAGCAGCCGCTTGTTCTTCGGCATGCCCAGCCGGGCCTGATAGAGCTTCAGGCCAGCGTCGTTGCGGGTCTTGGGATCTTCTAGGAGTTTCTCCGCCTCCGCTATCAGCGTGTTCGCCACCCCGGTCTGCCTCCGTACCAGCTCAGCGACCTGGCGGTCGAACTCGGCGTACTTCTCGTCGCTCTCGTTGCCCACCGGACCCGAGATAATGAGCGGGGTCCTGGCTTCATCAATGAGGATCGAGTCGACCTCGTCGATGATGGCGTATGCGTGCTCCCGCTGAACTCGCTGGTCCAGTGAGAACACCATGTTGTCACGCAGGTAGTCGAAGCCGAATTCGTTGTTGGTGCCGTAGGTGATATCGGCGAGATAGGCGGCGCGGCGATCGAGGGACGACGGCTCGGTGTCATCAAGGCAACCGACCGTGAGCCCCAGATACTTGAACACGTGACCCATCCACTGCGAGTCGCGCCGGGCCAAGTAGTTGTTGACGGTGACGAGGTGCGCGCCGCGGCCGGCCAGTGCGTTCAGATAGAGGGGCAAGGTGGCGACCAGCGTTTTCCCCTCGCCGGTGGCCATTTCGGCGATCCTGCCCTGGTGGAGCACCACACCCCCGATCAGCTGCACATCGTAGGGAACCATGTCCCAGACCAGCTCATGCCCGGTGACCTGGACTGGTGTCCCCAACAGCCGGCGGCAGGCCTCCCGAACCGTAGCAAAGGCCTCGGGGAGCAACTCGTTCAGCCCGTCGGCGACGGCCTTCTTGTATTGCCGGTCCAGCTCGTGAAACCGGCCTTCGAGACGATCTCGCTCGACCGGATCGGCACAGCCGTGCTTGGCCTCCCTTACCTGCTCCAGTTCGGTCTTGAGGGCGCCGGTCTGGTCCGCCAGCCGCGCCCGGAATTGGGCAGTCTGAGCCTTGAGATCGGTCTCGCTCAAGTCCTTGAGCCGCTCCTCGTGGGCGTGAATCTGGTCCACGATGGGCTGGATGCGCTTGCGCTCCCGGTCGAAGCGAGACCCGAAGACCGCAGTCATGAGTGTCTTGATCATTCTGGGTCCAAATATAACTGGTGCCGTGCGATATACTCCCCGACTGAATCGGGAACCCAGTAGCGAATCGGCAGCCGCTGCCGCACCCGGCGGCGGATCTCGGTGGCGGACACGTCGATCGCGGGAACCTGGATGACCTCTGAGATCAGGCGGGTTTGGGGAACGGTCGACCCGGGCCGGGCAAAGACCACCAGCCGGGCCAGCTCGGGGATCCGCTCGACCTCGCGCCAGCCGGCCAGGTCGGCAGCAGCATCCGCGCCCAGGAGGAGCACCAGCCGGGAACTCGGAACCTGCTCCCGTAGCGCCTCCAAAGTGTGCACCGTATAGGAGGGTCCAGCCCGATCCAGTTCGGCAGTCTCCAGCTCGAACCCGGAAGTCCCGCTGATGGCCAGGGCTACCATGGCCGCCCGGTGCTCCGCGGACGTGCGATGCTTGCCTTGCTTGAACGGCTGCTCCCGGGCGGGCACGAACCGAAGCTCATCCAGGCCGAGCCGCTCCAGGGCCACCTGTCCGACGATCAAATGCCCGTGATGTACCGGATCGAAGGAACCGCCCAGCAGTCCGATCAGCCGTCCGTTAGGCACCGGCAGGTGCGCGGGGACAGACCTCGCTGGATTTGAGGGCCTGGGGGTGGAAGCGGCGGATGTAGCCGCAGGTCTCCTGAACATCTTCCCGATAGCCGAGAGCCTTATAGGCCTGCACCAGCTTGATCAGCGCATCCGGTACGATGCCGGCCTTGGGATAGGTCGCGACCACATCCTTGAGGTACAGGATCGCCGAGTCGTAGGCCTTGAGGCGGAAGTAGAACAGGGCGGCCTTATACTCTTTGGTGGCAAATCGCTCGTTCAGATCGGCAATGCGCAGCTGAGCCCGTTTGGCGGCTTCACTGCCGGGATAGCGGTTCAACAGCTCCTGATACGTGGAGAGCGAGGTCTGGCCGTAAGTAGGATCCAGCTCCGGGCGGCGCCACAGATCGGCATAGACGTCCCCCAGCCGAAGAAGAGCCGTGGGAGCCAGAGGATCATTCGGGGTTTCGTCCGAAGTCTTCCGGAACTCGCGAGCAGCCTCCAGCTGCCGGCCCTGGGCAAACATTGCCTCACCCAGATAGAAGTGAGCCCGGGAGATGCGAGGATCGCCGGGGGGTAATTCCAGGATCAGCCGGTTCAGCAGCTTCTCGGCGTCATCCCATTTGCCGTTCCGAAACCTCTGCTCGGCGTGACGCCACATGGAGTCGAGTGTGGCAGCGCTCGCACCTCCTGCCGAGACTGGTGCCGGGGCGACCGAGCCGTTCTCCTTCCCCCGTCCCCCTCCACACGCTAGCAGGAACCCGAGGGCGGCAAGCACCAGCGACTTACGAATCATCGAAGGATAGTGTACGGCACATTGTCGGGGCTCCGGGCACGGAGCTCCTCCAACCGGTCGCGGGCCATCTGATTGGTGGTATCGGTCTGAGTTCGATCCGCCACGACGGCCTGGTAGGCGGCTGCGGCTGCCAGAGTATCACCCAGACGAAGCTGAGCATCGCCGTAGCCGACCAGCGCCCTCCGCCCCACTGGCGTGGCAGAATCCACCCTGATCGCGGCCGCGAACCAGAGCTCTGCGTCGTCCGGTTTGCCTGCGGCCTCGGCCCGAAGCCCCAGCGCCAACGAGCACGCGGCCACGCCCTCCTCGGCCCGGGTGCGAAGCGTGGCTACCTTGGTTCGCCGCACGGCCGCCTGGAACACCGGCAACGCCTGGTCGCATCCCGAGGTTTCCCGGAGCGCCGCACCGTAGACGGCCAGCAGTGAATCCACCGTTTCTACGTCGGGCGCGGCCGCAATCGCGGCCGGAAGCACCGTAACCAGATCGTTGGCGTCGGCACCCGGCCGGCGCACCACCGCCAGGGCATATCGCCCGATGGACCGATTGGGCGCGATCATTCCGAGTCCGATGACGGCTGCTTCCAGCCGCTTGCGGTCGCCGCTGCGGTCGGCTGCCCGGGCAACCGCCTCGAGACCTTCGGCCGCTTCCTCGGCGCGAGTGGGATCCTCGGCGGCGAGCCGAAGGTAGGCATCGGCCGCGGTATCCAGATTGCCGGCCCGAAGGGCGGCGCCGCCCGTCTTCGCCCAGAGCCGTGGGTCGGGATCCTTGGCCAGTGCGGCGCGGTACTCGGTGAGTGCCTCACTGAACCGGCCCTGCCCGTACAGCTGATCGCCCTGGCGCTCGTGATCGCTGACCCGCCCACACGCGACGAGCAGCGCGGCTACAAGAAACCCCGCGATCGGCCGGCAGCGAATCACTGCGCCTCGGTGCGGTTGAGCATCGCCAGGTAAGCTTCCACCCGGGCGTTCTCCGGCCGTCTCGCCAGGCAGGCCTCCCAGACCTCCCGAGCACCATCGGCGTCTCCGGACAGGTAATGAGCCAGCCCCAGAGCGGCCTGAGCATCCACGAACGAGGGCCGCGCCTGGAGAACGCGCTCCAACGCCTCACGGGCCTCGAGCACCCGACCTGCCTCCAGTAGCAGCCGAGCCATGCGATAGCGCAGGTCATGAAATTCAGGGCCCAGCTCGAGCGCGCGCTCGTACTCCTCGAGGGCCCGGCTCATCGCGCCGGCCCCAGCGTAGCTCTCAGCCAGCTCGGCGTGCCGGTTGGCCAGTTGCGCGGCCACCGGCGACGGCAGCCCAGCTGTCTTCTGATCCAGATTGGCAGCCGCTTTGGTGAAGGCCTCTTCGGCCTCATCGACTCGCCCGAGCTCGTTGAGCACCAGGCCGCGGTGGATCAGCGCCTCTACATACCTGGGATTCAGCTCCAATGCCCGCTCCAGCTCGCCCAGAGCCCGCTGTGCCTGGCCCAGCAGGGAAAGAGAAACTCCCATCAGGTGATGCACATCGGCGAACGCACGCCCCGAATCCACCACCGACTCGAGCAGGTGAACCGCACCATAATAGTCCTGCACCACGAATCGCTCCCGGGCTCGTGCCAACAGGAGCTCAGTCTGCCCTGCCATACGCCTCCCGGAACCATTGGACGAAGCAACGAATGCCATCGGAGAAAGCAGTCTTCGGCCGGTAACCGAGTACCGCGGAAGACTTGGTGATATCTGCTGCAGTCTGCTGGACGTCTCCCGGTTGCATCGGTGCCCACTCGATCTTGGGCCGAATGCCGAGGGCGGACGCGATCTCTTCGACCATGGCCTCAGTCGGGATCGATCGGTTGCCCCCGAGGTTGAAGGTCTCGACTCCAATCGGCGCCGATGCGGTCCAGGCGATCGCCGATACGACTCCAGCGATGATGTCGTCGCAGTAGGTGTAGTCGCGCGCCTGGGTTCCATCGCCGAACAGGGTCAGCGTACGGCCTTCCACCATCTTTCGGGTAAACGCATGGATGGCAAGATCGGGCCGCTGGCGAGGTCCGTAGACCGTAAAGAACCGCAGTGAGGCGGTCCGCAGGCCGTAGATCGGCGCCACCGACGTAAGGAACAGCTCTCCTGCACGCTTGGTGGCGGCATAGGGAGAAACTGGCACAACTGCGGCTGCATCCTCCCGGAACGGAACCGGGGTGCTGTCCCCGTAGACCGATGAAGATGATCCGAAAATGAAACGACTGACGCCGGCCTGCCGGGCCGCCTCTACCAGGGCGGCCGTGCCAGTCACGTTGGCTCGGGCGTAGCCGATTGGATCGGCAAGCGAGGGACGGACTCCGGCCTTGGCAGCCAGGTGAACGATGGCCGTGTCCGGCGTGAGCAGCTCGCGGATGGAGCGCACATCCAGGAGGTCCAGCTCCCGAAAAGTAAAGCTCGGCGGTTGGCCGACCTCGGTCAGATTCCGTTCCTTGTCCGCGCGAGGATAAAACGGATCGAAGTTGTCGATCCCGATCACCTCATCACCGCGGGCAATGAGCGCCTCGACCAGATGCGATCCGATAAACCCCGCGGCACCGGTGACCAGTACTCGACTCACCTGCGTCCCCGGCCGATCCCGTGATACTCGAACCCGAGCGTGACCATCCGATCGGGGTCGTAGAGGTTACGGCCGTCAATCAGGAGCGGACGCCGGACCAGTTTGCGGATCCGCTCGAAATCAGGATTGCGATAGACCAACCACTCGGTCAGAACCAGGAGGGCGTCGACCCCATGGGCCGCGCTGTAGGGGTCGGCTGCATACATCACCCGGTCGCCAAAGATCATGCGCGCCGAGTCGGTGGCCTTGGGATCGTGGGTTTGGACCCGCGCTCCGGCCTCCAGCAGTCCTTCGATCACGGGAATGGCCGGGCTCTCCCGCATGTCGTCCGTCTCGGCTTTGAAGGCGAGACCCCACACTCCGATGGACTTCCCATTCAGGTCCTGCCCCAGGTAGCGCAGCGTCTTTTGCAGGACGATCTGTTTCTGGCACTCGTTGACGTGTTCGACCGCTTTGAGGACATCCAAGGAGAGACCGAGATCCTCAGACGTGCGTATCAGCGCCTTGACGTCCTTGGGAAAGCAGGAGCCCCCGTACCCGGGACCGGGATAAAGGAAAGCCCGTCCGATCCGCTGGTCGGAGCCGATCCCCAGGCGAACGTTGTTGACGTCGGCACCCACCAGCTCGCAGAACAGCGCCATCTGGTTCATGAAGGAGATCCGGGTGGCCAGCATCGCATTGGCGGCGTACTTGGTCACTTCCGCCGAGGCGATGTCCATGAACAGGACCCGATTGCCACCCTGACGGGTAAAGGGGGAATACAGCTCCGCCATCACCTCTTTGGCCTCCGCGTTATCCACTCCGATGACGACCCGGTCCGGCTTCATGAAGTCATCGATGGCCGCCCCCTCCTTGAGGAACTCGGGATTAGAGCAGACCGAGAACGGAATGGTGGTTTCCGCCTGGATGGCGGCGCGAACCTTCTCCGCCGTGCCAACCGGGACGGTGGACTTGGTGACCACGATCTTCGGCTCGTTCATGTGCTGCCCCACGGCGCGAGCAACCGCCAGCACGTGCTTCAAGTCCGCCGATCCGTCCTCACCGGGAGGAGTGCCGACGGCGATCAAGATGACCCGGGAGCTCCGCACCGCCGACCCCAGATCAGTCGTAAAGGTGAGCCTCCCCTCCTCCTGGTTCCGTTTCACCATCGGCTCGAGGCCCGGCTCGTAGATCGGGATCTCGTTTCGCTGCAGTCGCGCGATCTTCTCCGCGTCGACATCGACACAGGTCACATCGTTGCCTGTCTCCGCCAGGCAGGCTCCCGCCACCAGGCCGACATAGCCGCTTCCGATCACTGCAACGTGCATATCAGCCCTCTTTGGGTAGCGCGTTTCGAGTGTCGACGACCAGCTTGGCGGCCCGCTTGATCATGCCGTAGTCTACCGATGTGTGATCGGTAACGATCATGACGCAGTCCACTGCCCCAACCACCGCCGGTGTCAGCTCGACCGACCGGAACTCCTGCCCATCCTCGCGGAACCGGGGGACGTGAGGATCGGAATAAGTGACCCGCGCGCCCTGGCCGCGCAGCAGCCGGATGATGTCCAGGGCTGGGCTTTCCCGGATGTCGTCGATGTCCCGCTTGTAGGCCACCCCTAAAACCAGGACCGACGCCCCCCGGACGGCCTTTCCCTGCCCGTTCAGGGCCTCCGACAGCTTACGGACCCAAAACTCCGGCATCTCCGTATTCAGCTCGCCGGCCAGATCGATGAAGCGGGTCTTGTAGTTGAGGCCCCGCATTTTCCAGGCGAGATAGTGAGGGTCGATAGGGATGCAGTGGCCCCCCAGCCCGGGGCCGGGAAGAAACTTCATGAAGCCGAAAGGCTTGGTGGACGCGGCCTCGATAACCTCCCAGACGTCCACTCCCAGCTTGTCGCAGACGATGGCCATCTCGTTGACTAGCCCGATGTTGACGCTCCGGAAGGTATTCTCCAGGAGCTTGACCAGCTCGGCGGCCTCTGTGGTCGAGACCGGAACCAGGGTGTCGATGGCCGGTTGATACAGTGCCACGGCCACGCGACGACAATCCGGGGTGATCCCCCCTACAACCTTAGGGGTATTGCGGGTGCCGTAGTGTGGATTCCCGGGGTCCACCCGCTCCGGGCTGAAGGCCAGAAAGAAGTCGTGCCCCACCTTGAGTCCGGTGCTCTCCAGAGCCGGCAGCATGATCTCCCGGGTGGTGCCGGGATAGGTGGTGCTTTCCAGGATGACCGCCTGCCCCCGCCGCAGCCGCTTTTTTACCGCATCCGTCGCGGCCACAATGTAGCTGACGTCCGGATCCTTGAACTTCGATAATGGGGTGGGGACGCAGATGGAGATGGCATCGGGCTCCGAGAGTCTAGCCATATCGGTGGTGGCGCTGAACCGCTCGCACTGCTTGCGAAGCTGGGTATCGCTCACGTCCTTCACGTGGGACTGTCCCGCGTTCAGCCCCTCGACCACATCCGGGTTGATGTCGAATCCAAGGACCCGGTAGCCGGCCTCGGCCAGCTCCATGGCGAGGGGAAGTCCCACGTACCCCAGGCCCACAATTCCGAAATGGATTTGCCGCCGTTCAGCCTTGTTGATCAGGTCCTGCGCGATACTCACGGGCAAACTCAGTCGTAGAAGGATTGAACCGCTTCGATCACCGCTTCCTGCTGCTCGGAGCGCATTTCGGGATAGATCGGCAGCGAAATCACCGAATCCATAGCTGCTTCCGCAACCGGTAGACTGCCTCGGCGGTACCCCAGGAAGGCAAAGCACGGCTGCAGATGCAGTGCCAGCGGGTAGTAGATCGAATGGCCGATGCCCTTCTGCTTGAGATGAGCCTGCAGCTGGTCCCGGGTCGGGACCCGGATGGTGTACTGATGGAAGATGTGGTCGTTGGCCGGATCTACCGCTGGCGGGCAGATGGCCGGGTGTCCGCTGAAGGCCTCCTGATAGCGGGCGGCGTTCCGTTTGCGAGCCTGATTCCATCGATCCAGGTGGGGCAGCTTGGCCAGCAGCACTGCCGCCTGGAGTGTGTCCAGCCGGCTGTTGGTCCCCACCTCTTCGTGCAGATATTGGCGCGACCCGCCATGGAGCCGCAGGCGGCGGAGCCGCTCGGCCAGGGCATCATCCTGCGTGACCATCAATCCGCCGTCGCCCCAGGCGCCCAGGTTCTTGGTGGGAAAGAACGACAGCGTACCCACTGTCCCCAGCTCGCCGGACATCCGCCAGGCCCCGTCTATCCGCCGCCGGGCACCGATACTCTGGGCGCCATCTTCGATGAGGGAAAGCCGGTGCCGATCCGCAATGCTGCAGATCTCTTCCATGGCAGCCATCTGTCCGAAGAGATGCACCACGATGATGGCCCGGGTCCGAGGCGTGATGGCCGCCTCGATGGCCGCCGGGTCGATGTTCATCGTCCCTGCGTCAATGTCTACGAAGACCGGGGTGCCTCCGGCGTTGTGGATCGTACCGGCGGTGGCGAAGAAGGTGAACGGGGTGGTGATCACCTCGTCCCCGGGCTTGAGATCCAGGGCTTTCAGCGGAAGGAGAAGCGCATCTGTGCCGCTGGCACAGGCAATACCGTACTTGGTGTGGGAGATCCGGGCAATCTCTGTCTCCAGCTGCCCTACCTCAGACCCCATGATGAAAGCCTGACGCTCGATCACGGCCATCATGGCCCCGAGCACGTCGTCCTTGATCTCCCGATACTGCGCGACCAGGTCCAGCAATGGTACGTTCACCCGAGCCTGAGCCTTTACTCCACCCGGGGTACCCGGGCGGTCACGTGGAAAGCGCCCGCGCTCCGACCAGAGAGGCCGAGCCCGGGCGCGTCTGACGCGGAACCATCGGCAGCTAGAGAAGTTAGCCGCTCGCTTCGGGTGGGTCAATCAGCCGCAGGACCCCATCACGCTCGCGGTAAGTGGTACCGCATGCGGCGCAGGTAGCGGCGCCTTCCCGCAGCTGAAGCCTGACTCCGCAGCGGCATATCCAGCCGACCCTGCGAGCAGGCACTCCCACCATCAAGGCAAACGGAGGCACATCGCTCCGCACCACCGCGCCCGCCCCGATGAAACTGTACTCGCCCAGGGTGATGCCGCAGAGGATGGTGGCGTTGGCCCCTATGGATGCCCCCCGCCGAACCAGGGTGCGCTGGTATTCCGACTTCCGAGGAACATGGCTTCGGGGGTTCACCACGTTGGTGAAGACGCAGCTGGGCCCGCAGAACACGTCGTCCTCCAGGATGACTCCTTCATAGATGGAGACGTTGTTCTGCACCTTCACATTCCGCCCCAGCCGGCTGCCCGACATGACCACCACATTCTGGCCCAGATTGCAGCGCTCACCGATGACGGCCCCGGACAGCACATGGCAGAAATGCCAGATCTTGCTGCCGGTACCGATTTTCGCACCTTCGTCGACGTAGGACGATTCGTGAACGTAGTAGTCAGTCATGGCTTCCTGCTTACGCTTCTTTCTCGTTGAGATACTCCCCCGTGCTTCCAATCAGCTTCACTTCCGGCTCGAGCTTCACTCCGAAGCGCTCATAGACCACGCCCTGGACGTGTTCGATCAGCTTCCTCACCTCGGCGGCTTTCGCCCCTCCGGTATTGACGAAGTAATTGGCGTGCATGGGCGAGACTTGCGCTCCGCCAACTGCGAAGCCCTTAAGACCGGCAGCCTCGATGAGCTGTCCGGCAGTACGCGGGCCATCCTCGCGTTTCCAGCTGGGGCCGGCCGGGTTCTTGAAGACGCTGCCGCAGCATGGCTGGTTGAAGGGCGTGCCCTGCTGCCGCCATTCGAACATTTCGGACACCGCTTCCTCCAGCCGATGCGGTTCCTCGGGGCGCAACGCGACCGTGGTCTCCAGGACGATTCTCCTTTCCAGTCCGCTGCGGCGGTAGCTGAACGGAATCTCCTTCCGGGGCAGAACGCTGTCCCGGCCCGAGCGATCCACCACAATCACTTGCCGAACTACCTCCGACCAGTCGCCGCCATGGCACCCAGCATTCATATACACCCCGCCGCCCACAGTGCCCGGTACCCCCACGAAGATGTGCAGCCCGGCAAAGCCCGCCTCCGCTGTCCGTCGCGCAGCGAGCGGAGCCGGCAGGCCCGCGCCCACCGTCCATGTGGCACCTTCTCGATGGATCCGGTCGAGCCCTTTCCCCATCCGAATAACCAGAGCGTCCAGCCCCTCATCGGGGAGGAGAATGTTAGATCCGAGTCCAAGGGCAAAGCAGGGGACACCGGCTTCGTGCGCGAGCTTGAGGGCCTGACCGACATCCTCGCCGGTTTTGGGAAGCAGGACCGTGGCGGGACCACCGATCCGGTAAGTGGAATAGCGGCCCAGGGGTTCCCCCTCCCGAATCGAGCCTTGTACCCTCTGCTGCAATGCCGCGATGAAATCAGGGGCTCGCGCAGTCACCCGGTCCACTCCGGCGACATCTCCCGGGCTAGAGCGTGCCACTCCTGGAGCGGCCGCACCTCCCCGGCACGGCTGCGCATGGCGATGATCGCGTCACAGGCGGCCGAAGCAGCAGAGAGAGTAGTAGTGTAGGGGATCCGGTGCTGCAGAGCCGCCTGGCGAATGGCGTAGTCATCCTGCTGGGTCAATTTGCCTAGTGGGGTGTTGATGAGCAATTGAATCTGTCCCGAGACCAGCAGATCGATGGCGTTCGGCCGCCCCTCGTAAACCTTGAGCACCCGTTCGGTCGGGATGCCGCGGGCCCGCAAGTACCGAGCAGTGCCTTCGGTACCGCGGATCCGGAACCCGAGAGCGTGAAACCGGCGAGCAATCGGGACCACGTTGGCCTTGTCGTGGTCGTTGACGGTGACGAACACCGTCCCGTCCAGCGGCAGAGCGCCGTCCGCCGAGATCTGTGCCTTGGCAAAAGCCATTCCGAACGAGTCAGCGATTCCCATGACTTCACCGGTCGATCGCATTTCCGGCCCCAGAATGAGATCCACCCCGTGCAGCTTGCTGAAAGGAAAGACCGCCTCCTTGACCGCCACATAGGGCTGGAGCACATCGTCCGGCAAGCCCAGCTCTTCCAGGGTCTTGCCGATCATGACGGCCGCAGCCAGGCTGGCCAGCGGGACGCCCGTCGTCTTGGACACAAACGGCACGGTGCGGGAGCCGCGGGGATTTACCTCCAGCACATAGACCACACCGTTCTTTATGGCGAACTGCACGTTCAGCAGTCCGACCACGCCCAGACGTTCGGCGAAGGCGCGGGTGTAGTGCCGCATCTCCTCCACCTGCTGATCGGCAATCAGGTAAGGCGGCAGCACACACGCCGAGTCACCGGAATGAATGCCGGCGTCCTCGATATGCTGCATGACGCCGCCGATGACGCACCGTGTGCCGTCGGCAATGGCGTCGACATCCGCCTCGAAGGCATCTTCCAGAAAGCTGTCGATGAGCACCGGGTGCTCCGGCGCCACCCGAGCGGCTCGCACGAAATAGCTTCGGAGCGAGGCGTCGTCGTACACGATTTCCATGGCACGCCCACCCAGTACGTATGAAGGGCGGACCAGCACCGGATACCCTACTCGTGCCGCGACCGCGACCGCCTCTTCGACTGAATGAGCCACTCCATTGGGCGGCTGGGTCACCCCCAGATCCCGGGTGATCGCCTCAAACCGCCCCCGGTCTTCCGCCCGGTCGATCGCCTCCGGGGAGGTCCCCAAGATCGGGACACCGGCCTGCTCCAGCCCTCGCGCCAGGCGGAGGGGCGTCTGGCCGCCGAGCTGCACCACCACGCCAATGGGTTGCTCCACCTCCACGATCTCGAGCACGTCCTCCAGGGTGAGCGGCTCGAAGTAGAGTGCGTCGGAGATATCGAAGTCAGTCGATACCGTTTCCGGATTGGAGTTCACCATGACGGTCCGGTAGCCTAGCTCGCGAAAGGTCATGGCCGCCCGGACACAACAGTAGTCGAATTCGATTCCCTGCCCGATCCGGTTGGGACCGCTACCGAGAATCACCACGGTCTGCTCGGCGGAGCTCCGGGCCTCATTTTCCTCATCGTACGAGGAGTAGAGATACGGCGTGGAGGACGGGAACTCGCCAGCGCACGTATCCACCGTCTTGTAGGCGGGACGGACACCGAGCCTGTGCCGCTCGGCCCGGATCTCCGATTCGCTGGTGCCCCGGAGATCCGCCAGCTGCCGGTCGGAGAAGCCGAGCCGCTTCATCTCGCGGACCTCAGACCTCAGTTCGTCGTCGGACCTCCCCCGCTTCCCCGCCTGCCCGCCTCCCCGCCACTCCCCCTCCGCTTCCAGCAGCTCACTCATCTGATACAGAAACCAGGGATCGACTCCGGTGCGCTCGGCAATGGCGTCAACCCCGATGCCCAGTTCGAGGGCGTACTTGATCTGAAAGATCCGCTCCGGCGTCGGCGTGCGAAGAGCGGCGAGCACCGCCTCAGAGCTGGTGTCCTGTAGCCGGTCATCCGCCGGGGTGTCGCCCGTGACCCACCCGCTGCGATCGATCTCGAGACCCCTGAGCCCCTTCTGAAAGGCCTCCTTGAAGGTCCGGCCGATGGCCATGACCTCGCCCACCGACTTCATCTGGGTTGTCAGGGTAGGATCCGCCGCGGGGAACTTCTCGAAGGCAAACCGCGGAATCTTCACCACCACGTAGTCGAGCACCGGCTCGAACGAGGCCGGCGTAGTCCGGGTGATGTCGTTGGGCAGCTCGTCGAGACGATACCCGACCGCCACCTTGGTGCCAATCCTCGCAATCGGAAATCCCGTGGCTTTGGAAGCCAGTGCTGACGAGCGGGACACCCGCGGGTTCATTTCGATGACCAGCTGCTCCCCGGTGGTGGGGCTCACTGCGAATTGGATGTTGCACCCACCGGCGGCGACGCCGATTTCGCGGATGATCCGGATGGCGGCATCCCGCATGGTCTGATACTCGCGATCGGTCAGGGTCATCGCGGGGGCGACGGTGATGGAATCGCCGGTATGAACGCCCATCGGATCGACATTCTCGATGGAGCACACGATCACCACGTTGTCTGCCCCGTCCCGCATCACCTCGAGCTCGAACTCCTTCCATCCGATGATGCTGCGCTCGACCAGTACCGAGCCCACCGGCGACAGCTCCAGTCCGCGGCGGATGAGCAGCTCGAACTCCTCCCGGTTGTACGCAATTCCGCCGCCGGTGCCGCCCAGCGTGAATGACGGTCTGAGGATGGAGGGATATCCGCTGTGCTCCACCGCCCGCAGGGCGTCCTCGACACTGTGAACCGTCCGGCCTTCGGGCGTAGCCAGCCCGATCCGCCGCATCGCCCGAGAGAACTCCTCGCGATCTTCGGCCAGCCGGATGGCCCGTTCGTTGGCGCCGATCAGCTCCACTCCGTATCGCTCCAGTGTTCCGTCGCGTTGCAGCGCCATGGCCACGTTCAGCGCCGTCTGCCCGCCCATGGTGGGTAGCAGGGCGTCTGGCCGCTCGCGCTCGATGACCTTGGCCACCCACTCCGGCGTCACCGGCTCGATGTAGGTGCGATCGGCCAGCTCCGGATCGGTCATGATGGTCGCGGGATTGGAATTGACCAGGACGACCCGGTATCCCTCCTCCTTCAGTGCTCGCACCGCCTGGGTACCGGAGTAGTCGAACTCCGCACCCTGCCCGATCACGATCGGGCCGGAGCCAATGAGGAGGATGGTCGAGAGATCAGTGCGCTTGGGCATCCACCATGTCCCGCAGAGTTTGCTCCAGGCTGATGGCTGGGAACCACCCGGTCGTCCGCCGCAGCTTGGTCGGGTCGCCAACCAGGTGCGGAATGTCTCCGGCTCGTTGCAAGGTGGGATCAGGCACCGCCTGGGCCTCTATACCCACCAGCCGGGCGGTACGCTCGAATAGCTCGCGCAGAGTGACTCCCTCCCCTCGGCAGATGTTGTAGATCTCTCCCGCCTTGCCACGGGTCAGCAGCGCAAGATAGGCATTCACCACGTCCCGCACGTCGAGCAGATCTCGCACCGGGTCTAGGTTGCCGACCGACACCTGGCCCACCCCGCCTGCCTTCGCCGCGAGCAGCCGCTCGATGAACGATGGGACAACATAAGGGGGCCGCTGGCCCGGACCGGTGTGGGTGAACGGTCGTGCGATCACCACCCGGAGCCCAGCGCGCCGCCAGGCTTCGAGAGCCGCCACTTCCGCGCCCAGCTTACTGGCCGCGTAGGGCGACCGGGGGCAAGGCGGATGCTTTTCGGTCCTCGCCCCAGCCGGTCCGCTGCCGTATACCTCGGCACTGGAGATCACCAGAATGAATGGATCCGCCCTGTCTGTCCGCGCAGCCACCATCGCGTCCACCAGCCGGGCCGTCCCGGCGGCGTTTATGACCCAGGCTCGACCAGGATCCTCTCGAGCCTCCCGTACCGAGGCGACGGCTGCGAGGTGGACCACCGCATCGGTCTCTCCACCGAGGGCCGCCCGAATCGAAGCGTCATCGGTGAGCTCGAACGGTACAGTTCGAGCAATTCTCCGCCATCGCTCGAAGAGGCGTTGCGTTTCCGGACCGGGGCGGCAGGCCGCAGTTACCTCATGTCCGGTTTCCACCAGCCGCTCGACCATGTAACGGCCGACGAACCCGTCCGCCCCGGTCACCAGCACTCTCATGGCAGCGGCTGTCTCAGGCTCGGCTGCTCAAGCGCTCGAGGTCGGCGTCCACCATCATGGCCACCAGTTCAGAAAAGCTGACCCGGGGACTCCAACCGAGCTCCCGGCGCGCCTTGGACGGATCGGCCTGGAGCACGTCCACCTCGGCCGGACGGACGTACTTCGGGTCAGTCTTCACATGCTTCTTCCAGTCCAGACCAACGTGCCCAAAGGCAGCCTCGACCAGCTCGCGCACGCTATGGGTGACGCCGGTCCCAACGACGTAGTCCTGCGCCTGAGGCTGCTGCAGCATCCGCCACATGGCCTCGACGTAGTCGCCGGCGAAGCCCCAATCGCGGCGGGCATCCAGATTCCCCAGCCGGATCTCCTTGGCCATACCCAGCTTGATCCGAGCCACTCCGTCCGTGACCTTGCGGGTGACGAACTCGATCCCCCGCCGGGGGGACTCGTGGTTGAAGAGAATGCCGCTGACGGCAAACAGGTTGTAGGACTCGCGGTAGTTCACCGTGATCCAGTGGCCATAGACCTTGGCCACGCCGTACGGTGACCGGGGATAGAACGAGGTAGTCTCCCGCTGCGGCGTCTCGCTTACCCGGCCGAACATCTCGGAGGAGCTGGCCTGGTAGAACTTGGCGGTAGGATGCACCAGTCGGATGGCTTCCAGAATTCTGGTGACTCCAAGCGCGGTGAACTCTCCGGTGAGCACCGGCTGGGTCCAGGAGGTCGGCACGTAGGACTGCGCCGCCAGGTTGTAGACCTCGTCCGGGCGGGTGTCCTGGAGCAC
>CBFGTM010000002.1:0-132348 GCA_965652025.1 uncultured Gemmatimonadales bacterium | reverse complement strand
AACAGCCGCTATATCGGCTCTCTGGTGGGAGACTTCCACCGGAACCTGATCGCGGGCGGAATCTTTCTCTATCCAGCCGATACCAAGAACCCCCAGGGCAAGCTGCGGCTGCTCTACGAGGCCAGTCCCATGGCCTTCATCGCCGAGCAGGCGGAGGGCTCCGCCACCGACGGAGTGCAGCGGATCCTGGACATCGTTCCCCAGACCCTACATCAACGCACTCCGCTCGTAATCGGCTCCCGCGAAGATGTGGGCTACGTCGCCGACACCCTGCGGCGCAGCGCAGCCCGGGTGAGCGGTCCGGTTTCTCAGCCGGCATTGTGAAGACGGTCTACGCTCCCGAGGACTGGACCGGCGATCCGGCCCGGGACCTCGGGCGTCCCGGCGAGTTCCCTTTTACCCGCGGGCCCTACCCCAACATGTACACTGGCCGGGTCTGGACCATGCGCCAGTACGCCGGGTTCGGCACCGCTCAGGAAACCAACCTTCGGTTTCGCCAGCTTCTCGCCGCTGGCCAGATGGGTCTCTCCACCGCCTTCGATCTTCCTACTCAGATGGGGTATGACTCCGATCACCCGATGGCCCAGGGGGAGGTAGGCCGGGTCGGCGTCGCCATCGACACCGTCGAGGATCTCGCCGCGCTGTTTCAAGCTATTCCGCTGGATCAGGTCTCGACTTCGATGACCATCAACGCCACTGCGGCAATTCTGCTCGCCATGTATGTCGTCGTCGGAGAGGAGCGCGGGGTTGCACGCAGCCGTCTTACCGGGACGGTTCAAAACGACGTCCTGAAGGAGTACATCGCCCGGGGCACGTACATCTATCCGGCCCAGCCTTCGCTGCGGTTGGTGGCCGACATCTTCCGGTTTGTCGCTGATGAGGGAATGAGCTTCAACCCGATTTCCATCAGCGGCTACCACATGCGCGAGGCCGGCGCCACGGCGGTCCAAGAAGTAGGGTTTACCCTGGCCAATGCTCTGGAGTACGTCCGGGTGGCGGCCGAGGCCGGACTCGCCGTGGACAGCTTTGGTCCCCGGCTTTCGTTTTTCTTTGCCAGTCACAACGATCTCTTCGAGGAGGCGGCGAAGTTCCGGGCCGCCCGCCGGCTTTGGGCCCGGCTGGTGCGGGACCGGTTCCAGGCCGGAGATGCCACCGCCCGCATGCGTTTCCATACCCAGACCGGCGGAGTGACGCTGCAAGCCCAGCAGCCGTTCAACAACGTGGTCAGGGTTGCGGTGCAGGCACTGGCGGCGGTGCTGGGTGGTACCCAATCACTGCACACCAACGGATATGATGAGGCGCTGGCGCTTCCGAGCGAGGCATCCGCCACGCTCGCGCTCCGTACCCAGCAGGTTCTGGCCTATGAATCCGGCGTGGCAGAAGTGGTCGATCCGCTCGCCGGCAGCTATTACGTGGAGTCGCTCACCGACTCGATCGAACAGGGTGCCCGGAAACTCATCGAGCAGGTCGATGAGTTGGGCGGCGCCGCACGTGCCATCGAGCGTGGATTCTTCCAAGACGCCATAGCCCGAAGCGCCTATGATTTGCAGAAGGCCCAGGAAGCTGGAGACCGAGTCGTGGTGGGGGTGAACCGCTTCACCGACGACTCATCTCCGCTCACCATTGCCGCTCCGGATTTTTCCGCCTTGGAAACGCAACAACGAGAACGCCTGGCTCAGGTAAAGGCCGGGCGGAATTCCGGGGCAGTGCATGGCGCGCTCTCCGGCTTGCGGGAGATTGCAGCGGGGCAGGGCGCGCTCATGCCGGCCATTATTACCGCCGTGCGCGCGCGAGCTACGCTCGGTGAGATCAGCGACAGCTTGCGCGCGGTGTGGGGCGTGTACCGAGCCTCTTAAATCAAATCGGCGCGGCTTGAGGGGCCAGTAGCTGGTTGGTAACTTTCCGTGCTGGTTTCATTTACCTAGACGAGTCTGATGCCGACCTACGAATACCAGTGTCCCGAGGGCCACCGCTTCGAGAAGTTCCAGAAGATGAGTGACAAGCCTCGCGCCAACTGTCCCACCTGCGGCAAACCGGCCACACGCAAGATCTCGGGTGGCGCCGGCCTGGTATTCAAGGGCAGCGGCTTCTACATCACGGATTACGGTAAGGATGGTAAGGGCCCGCGGAAGCCCGAGGGCGAGGCTGCCCCGTCCGCCGAGGCCAAGCCGGCCGGGGAGTCCAAAGCCGACGCCGCCAAGCCCGACACCAAGCCCGCCGCCAAGGCCGACAGAGCTCCCGCCAAGTCCAATCCTCGTCAGGGTAAAGGGAAGGCCGCTTCCGAGTGAGCGAGACCCTGCGGGCCGAGCTCTCGCGGGTAGCCGCGAGGCTTGGGGCCGACGGCCTGGATTTCGTGCTGGAGCGGCCGCGCGATGCGGGGCACGGCGACCTGGCCACCAATTTGGCCATGGTGCTGGCTAAACGAGAGCGGACCAACCCGCGGAAGACCGCACAGCGGGTGCTCGATGAGCTGAAGCTTCCTCCCAATCTCATAGCTCGAACCGAGATCGCCGGTCCCGGCTTCATCAACTTCTGGCTGGCGGAAACTCAGCTGGCGGCGGCCCACCAAGAAATCCTTGGGGCCGGCACCAACTACGGACGGTCCACCTGGGGATCCGGGCTCAAGGTGAATGTGGAGTTCGTCTCCGCCAATCCTACCGGCCCTTTGCACGTGGGTCACGGTCGCGGGGCGGCGCTAGGCGATGCGATTGCATCACTGCTGGAGTGGACCGGTCACAGCGTCACGCGCGAATTCTACGTGAACGATGCCGGCGTGCAGATCGACAAGCTGGCCCAGAGCCTGTGGGCCCGGATTCGTCAAGAGGCGGGTCACCCGGCGGAAATCCCCGAGGGCGGCTATCACGGCGAATACCTGCGGGAGAACGCCCGCCAGGTGCTCGAGCGGGAGGGCCGGAGTTTTGTCGAACTGGACGAAGCTCAAGGTGTGCAGCGCTCCCGAGCGCTCGCGGTTCAGATGCAGCGAGAGGAGCAGGACCGGGATCTAGCGCAGTTCGGCGTCAGATTCGATGTGACCAGCTCGGAGCAGGCGACGTATGCCGCCGGCGGGGTCCAGCGAGCGTTGGATCTCCTGAGCAGCAGGGGATTCACCTACGAAGCCGAGGGTGCGCTCTGGCTTCGGACCACCAGCTTCGGTGATGACAAGGACCGGGTGCTACGGAAAAGCGATGGTACGCTCACCTATCTGGCACCCGATATCGCATATCACGTAGACAAGCACGACCGGGGATTCGATCGCATCATCGATGTCTGGGGCGCCGACCATCACGGCTACATCCCCCGGATGCGAGCGGCGCTTGCCGCGCTGGGCTACCCAACGGAATTCTTCGATGTGGAGCTGGTGCAGCTGGTGCGGGTTGTGCGCGGTGAGGAAGAAGTAAAGATGTCGAAACGGTCCGGCGAGTTTGTGACTCTGCGGGACCTCTATGAAGAGGTGGGCGTGGATGCCGCCCGCTACTTCTTTCTCGCGCGCAAAGGCGCCAGTCCTCTCGACTTCGATGTGGAGCTGGCCAAGAAGCAGACCGACGAGAACCCCATCTTCTATGTGCAGATGGCGCATGCCCGGCTGAGTGGGATTTTCCGCACCGCGCAGCGGCCGCCCGAATCGGTTACCGGTGAGCTCGAGCTGGAGGCTCTCCCGGCTCCAGAGGACACCGAGCTGCTCAAGAAGCTGGTCCAGCTTCCGGAGATCATCGACAAGGCAGCCCGGGAGCGCGAGCCCCATCGGATCACGGTGTACCTCCACGAGCTCGCCGGCATCGTCCATGGCTGGTACCATCGGACCCGCACGGTCGGCGAGCAGGCCGAGACCGAGCGGGCGCGTCTGCTCTTGGCCCGGGCAGCCCGCATCGTGCTGGCCAACGGATTGACCGTGCTGGGAATTTCCGCACCTGACCGGATGTGATCTATGACGCTGCTGGTCGTTGGCAGTATCGCTCTCGACTCCATCTTCACTCCCTTCGGTCAAACCGCCGACGCGCTCGGCGGATCGGCGGTGTACTTCAGCGTGGCCGGCTCCCTTCTCCATCCGGTGCAGGTCGTCGGTGTGATTGGCAACGACTACCCCCGCCATGAGCTGGAGCGGCTGGGCAGCCGCGGCATCGACTGGTCCGGGGTGGAGCAGGCCGAGGGCGAGAGCTTCCGCTGGAAGGGGAAGTACTCCTACGACCTGCAGAGCCGGGAAACCCTGGAGACCAGACTGGGGGTGTTTGCCAATTTCCAGCCCCGATTACCCCCGGCATTCCGGTCGGCGCGGTTTCTGTTCCTGGGGAATATCGATCCCGATTTGCAGCTCGGGGTCCTGGAACAGGTCCAAAAACCCGAGCTGGTGGTGTGCGACACCATGAACTACTGGATTCAGGGTAAGAAGGCCGCTCTGCTCCAATTGCTGTCCCGGGTGGATGTCTTGATGGTCAATGACAGCGAGGCGCGGGAGCTGAGTGGGGACTGGAACATCCACCGGGCTGGGAGGTGGATCCTGTCCCATGGCCCCAAACGCGTCGTCATCAAGCAGGGCGAGCACGGTGCGCTGCTGATCGAGCCCCGCCGTACCTTCTACGTTCCGGCGTATCCTCTGGAGAACGTGTTCGATCCCACCGGCGCCGGCGACGCGTTTGCCGGGGGCTTCATGGCGTATCTGGCCCGGACCCGCTCGGTGACGGAGGACAATGTGCGCAGAGCCATGGTATACGGTGCCGCCATGGGCTCGTACGCCGTCGAGCAGTTTGGGATCCGCGGCTTCGAGCGGGTCACCCTCACCGATCTCGAACAGCGAGTACGTGCCTTCCAGGACCTGACCCATGTCACTCTGGCCGAGGCTCTCACGTGAAGACGGGAGACACCCGTGCCTACGCCGAAGCCGGGGTGAACCTGGACCTGGCGGATGCGGCCAAGGCGCGGATCAACCAGCTCGTGGCCAGCACCCGCACGCCGCACTCGGTGGGACAGGTGGGCGCGTTCGGCGGCATGGTCAGGATCCCCGAGGGGCTGCGCAATCCGACGTTGGTGCTGAGCACTGACGGGGTGGGAACCAAGGTGCTGGTGGCGCTGCAGGCCAACCGCTTCGACACCATCGGTGAGGATCTAGTCAACCACAGCGTGAACGATATTCTGGTTCACGGCGCGACGCCGCTCGCCTTCATGGATTACCTGGCCGGCTCCGCGCTCGAAGTCGACCGCATCGCCGCAATTGTGGAAGGCATCGCTCGGAGTTGCCGCGCTCACGGCATGGCCCTAGCCGGAGGAGAGACCGCCCAGATGCCCGGGCTCTATCAGCCCGGCACCTACGACCTCGCCGGCACCATCATCGGCGTCGTGGAGGAGGACCGGGCTATCCATGGAAGCGGGATCTCTTCAGGAGACCTGGTGCTGGGCTATGCGTCCACCGGACTGCACACCAATGGGTACACCCTGGCCCGCCGGATTGTGTTCGACCAGTTGGGACTCGGGGTTGACGACCAGCTGGGCGGGACCGGGCGGAGCGTAGCGGACGCTCTCCTGGCGGTACATCGGAGCTATTACCGAAGCGTGTTTCCGGTACTCGACCAGCTTCATGGGCTGGCCCATATCACGGGTGGCGGCATAGCGGGAAATCTGGTGCGGATATTGCCTCAGGACTGCGCAGCGACGGTAGACCCCGCAACCTGGGATCTCCCGCCGCTGTTCCGGTTTCTGCAGCAGGCGGGGCAGATCTCCACTCAGGAAATGCGCGACGTTTTCAACCTCGGAGTGGGGCTCGTCGCCGTACTGCCCCCGGACTCCCTGGCGGCGGCTCAGGCCGCAGCCAGTGCCGACGGGGTCACCACTTGGGTGATGGGCGAGATCCAGCAAGGCCACAGGACCGTGCGTTTCGCCCGTCCGTAAGGGAGAATACGATGCGCGCGCCACACCTGTTGGCCGGGCTGATGGCCCTGGCCCTGGTCTCGCCTGTCTGGGCCCAAGCACCTGAGTGCTCCGGCTACTCAGGTAACGCCGAGCGGGTGTGCTCCGCGGGCGTTGATGGCACCCGGGCCTTTCACCCGGTATTCGGAATGCTGGTCAGCGGCGGAAACCCCACCATGGGCACGGCGGCCACCCTGGGAGGCGTAGGACACGGTTCGCTGACCCTTCGTGCCAACGCGATCGAAGTGGTGTTTCCCGACCTGGCCTACGCCGGAGGCGGAGGCACTGTTCCATCCGCCGATAAGCTGTTTGTTCCAGCGCCTCAGGTAGAGGGAGCGCTGGGGCTCTACAATGGCATGTCCGGCGGACTGTTTGCGCTGGATTTCCTGGGCTCGGCTCAGTTGCTGCCCACCGACCAGATCGACAACCTGAGTATCGACCCTGATGCCCGGAAGATCGGAACCATTGCCTTGGGCCTGGGCTACGGTGCCCGGATCGGCTTGCTTCGGGGAATCGGGCCGCTGCCCCATATTTCCGTGAGCGTCATGCGGCGAGAGATTCCGACCATGGCCTACGGCAGCGTCGCCGGAGGCGATGAGTTCAGCTACGCGGTGGACCTGAATGCCACCAACGTTCGGCTGGTTGCCAGCAAGCAGGTGGCGGTTCTGGATCTGGCGGCCGGGCTAGGATGGGACAAGTATACCGGGAATGCCATCATTCAGTTCCGCGATCCGATTACCACGGTGCTTCAGTCCAACATACCGGTGGAGCTGGACAATTCCCGGGTGCTTGGGTTCCTGAACGGTGGGTTGAGCATGGGGATGGTGCGGCTGACCGGCGAGGTCGGATACTTAGGAGGAAAGGACCAGAAGCTGTCCACCGATTTCGAGGATTTCGACACCACCAAGGGAAAACTCTTCGCCGGCCTCGGCCTGCGAGTGAGCTTTTAGCGACGTAATGAACGAGCGGGAAGCGATGGCCCGCGCACTCGACCTTGCCTGGCGAGGTTGGGGCCGGGTTCAGCCCAATCCGCTCGTGGGCGCGGTGGTGCTCCAGGCGGGCGAGCTGGTCGGGGAAGGGTGGCACCCGGAATTCGGCGACCGGCATGCCGAAGCAGTCGCGCTGGCAGGGGCAGGCGAACGGGCTCGAGGGGCCACCATGGTGGTAACCCTCGAGCCCTGTGCTCATCAGGGCAAGCAGCCGCCGTGCGTCGAAGCCATCATCCAGTCCGGCATTCGCCGGGTAGTGGCCGCGCTCAGGGATCCCAATCCCATCGCTGCTCATGGGGCCGAGCGACTGCGCCAAGCCGGCGTGGATGTGGAGCTCGGGCCGCTGGGCGAGGCGGCCGCGGCCCAGAATGCCATCTTCCTCCACTCGATCGAGAAGCCGGCCCGGCCTTACGTCGCGCTCAAGCTGGCCACAACTCTGGATGGCAAGATCGCCGATGGATTCGGCCGCTCCCGCTGGATCTCCGGCCCCGAGGCCCGGGAGTATGTCCAGTGGCTTCGGGCCGGCTTTGATGCTATTGGGGTTGGAGGCCGCACTGCCCGCATCGACGACCCATCCCTGACGGTCCGAGGACCGGTCCAGCCTCGGGTCCCTCCCCGGCGAGTGGTATTTGACCGGACCGCTGACCTGGGACCCCAGCTCACTCTCGTTCGTACCGCCGCCGACACGCCGACCACGATTGTCGTCTCCCCCAGCGCCGAGGCCGCGCGAGTCAGGCGATTGGAGGCCGCGGGAGTCTCCATCGTCCGGACGACACAGGTTGCCGACGCGCTGCACGCATTACATGAGGCCGGCGTTCGGTCACTACTGGTGGAGGGCGGAGGTCAGCTCGCTGGCGCCCTACTCGCGGCCGGCTTGGTAGACCGCTATTACTGGCTGCAATCCCCCACCTGGCTGGGCGATCACGCGGTGCCCGCGATTGCCGGCCTCCCCTCCCGCAGTCTCGACCAGGCCGAACGCTGGCGCGTGATCGAGCGACGGGCGTTGGGCGACGATACGCTCCTGGTACTCGATCGAGGCTGATGTTCACCGGTATCATCACCTCGGTGGGTACGGTCCTTCGGGCAACAACCTCCCCTGCCGGTTTCGAGCTGTGCATTCAGTGCGACTACCCCGACCTTCAGCTGGGCGAAAGCATTGCCGTTGACGGGGCCTGCCTGACGGTCCAGTCGCTTGCAGCCGGAGGCTTCAGCGCGCACATCATTCGCACCTCGCTGGAGCGAACCCGCTTCGCGGAGTACGGCCCCGGCCGCCGCGTGAATCTGGAGCGGGCCCTTCTGGTGGGCGACCGTTTGGGTGGGCATCTGGTGCAGGGACACGTGGACGGGGTGGGCAGCGTGAGCTCGGTCCGGCAGCATGACGATGCCCGGCTGCTGGATCTTACCGTACCACAGGAAGTGGCTGCGGTTTCGGTTCCCCTCGGGTCGATTACGGTCGATGGTGTCAGTCTGACGGTGAACGCAAAGCCCCGGCCAACCGTCATCCAGATCTCGCTCATTCCGTTTACCTTACAGCATACCAATCTGGGTGAACGCCAGGTGGGCGATCGAGTCCACCTGGAGGCGGACACTATCGGGAAGTACCTGCGGGCCTTCTTGGAGGGGAAAGCGTGAAGAGTGAAGTGTGAAAGGTGAAGCCGGTCCCTAGCGATTCAGTTCACTCTTCACTCTTGATTCTTCACGCTTCTGTGGACGACTAATGGGCACGTTTGGGACCATCGAGCAGGCCATCAACGATCTGCGGAACGGCAAGATCATCATCGTGGCGGATGATGAGGACCGAGAGAATGAGGGTGATCTCGTCTGCGCCGCCGAGCTTGCCACGCCCGAGATGATCAACTTCATGACCCTGCATGGGCGGGGGTTGATCTGTCTTGCGCTCACCGGTGAGCGCTGTGACCAGCTGGGACTGAATCCGATGACGGAGCGCAATACCGAGGAGCTGTCCACGGCGTTTACCGTCAGCATCGATGCCCAGCGGCGGTTCGGCGTCAGCACCGGCATTTCCGCCACCGACCGGGCCACCACCATTCACGTCGCAATCAATCCTGAGACCCTGCCTGCCGATCTGCGGCGTCCGGGCCACGTCTTTCCTCTTCGGGCGCGTCCCGGCGGTGTGTTGCAGCGGGTGGGGCAGACCGAAGCCAGCGTGGACCTCGCCCGGCTGGCCGGCCTCAACCCGGCCGGGGTGATCTGCGAAATTCTCAACCCCGATGGCTCGATGGCCCGCCGCAACCAGCTGCACGAGATCGCCGAGCAGCATGGGCTCACCTTCGTCACCGTGGCCCAGCTGGTGGCCTATCGCCTCCAGACCGAACAGCTGGTTCATCGCGTGGCGGAGGCCAGAATTCCCACCGACTACGGCGAGTTCACCATTATCGGCTACCGGAACGACGTAGACCGGGCGGAGCACATCGCACTGGTGCACGGCGACATCGCCGGGGAATCCAACATTCTGGTCCGAATGCACTCCAAGTGCCTCACCGGGGACGTATTCGGCTCGCGGCGCTGTGACTGCGGTTTCCAGCTGCACCGCTCCATGGAGCTCATCGCCCGGGAGGGAAGAGGTGCCGTGGTGTATCTGGATCAGGAAGGGCGGGGGATCGGATTGTTGAACAAGCTCCGTGCCTATGCCCTGCAGGACAGCGGCGCGGACACAGTCCAGGCCAACGAGCGCCTCGGGTTTGCTCCCGATCTCCGCAACTACGGCATCGGAGCCCAGATCCTGCGCGACCTGGGACTCTCCTCCATCCGGGTGATGACCAACAACCCTCGCAAGCTGGTGGGCCTCGAGGGATATGGGCTGGAAATCGTCGAGCGGGTGCCTCTGCTGGCCGATGCCAATCGGGAGAACCGAACCTACCTCCAGGTCAAGCGCGACAAGCTGGGCCATCTCTTCACTCACTGACCGGTGCCTGACTTCTCCGGTCGCCTGCGCGCCGCCGGGCGAGTCGCCATTCTGGTGAGTCGCTACAACGAGCTGATCACGGCCAAGCTGCTCGATGGCGCGCTGGCCTGCTGCCAAGAGGCCGGCCTCGCGCGTGATATGATCGACGTGGTCTGGCTTCCGGGCGCCTTCGAGCTGCCGGCTGCAGCAGCCGTCGCGGCAGAGTCTCAGGCTTATTGCTGCCTGATTGCACTGGGGGCCGTCATTCGAGGCGAGACGCCCCACTTCGAGTATGTAGCCGCCGAGGCGGCCCGGGGGCTGAACGAGGTCTCGGTGCGCTACCGTGTGCCGGTAGGATTTGGCGTGCTCACGGTCGAGAGCATGGAGCAAGCCACCGACCGGGCCGGTGGCAGCTCAGGCAATAAGGGACATGAGGCAGCCGAGGCGGCACTGCGGACCGCCGATGTGATCGCCCAGTTGCGTACCTATCATGCTCAGGATTGAGACCAAGAGCCGGGCTCGCGCTCTCCAGATACTCTATGCCTGGGAACTCCAGGGCGCGCCTCCGATTCCCGCGGTGGCCAGCGGGTTGGCCAGGCTGACCGGTCCCGAGCCCCGGATTCTGGATCGGGCGGAGGCCCTGGCGGCGGACATCGTGGCGGATGTAACCGATCTGGATGCCCAGGCGGCGCGAGCAGCAGAAAACTGGCGGATGAGCCGGATTGCCGTGGTGGAGCGTAACATTCTTCGCCTGGGCATCCACGAGCTCCGGCGGGGGGTGGTGCCGCCCAAGGTGGCCATCGACGAGGCCGTTCACCTGGCCCACTGGTTCGGGGACGTCCGCGCTCCCGGATTCGTGAACGGAGTGCTGG
Source organism: uncultured Gemmatimonadales bacterium (assembly GCA_965652025.1). GTDB lineage: Bacteria > Gemmatimonadota > Gemmatimonadetes > Gemmatimonadales > GWC2-71-9 > CAVVWJ01. Next base: position 121,684 of record CBFGTM010000002.1, on the reverse strand, counting down.
ATGGAGTCGCGCGTTCGCTGGGACGACTGTAGCAGCGGATACCTCCACCTTCGTGAACATTCTCCTGGTCAACTGGCAGGATCGCGCTAATCCCCACGCCGGCGGCGCCGAGATCCATCTGTTCGAGATCTTCAGCCGGCTGGCGTCCAGAGGTCATCGGGTACGGCTGGTGTGCTCGGGCTGGCCTGGGGCAGCGGAGCAGGCGACCATCGAGGGAATCCAGATCTATCGGACCGGTGGCAGGAACAGCTTTGCGCTTGTCGGCCGGCGGGCGGTGCGGCGGGCCATCGTAGCGGAGCGGCCCGACGTCCTGGTAGAGGACATCAACAAGCTGCCGCTCTTTCTTGCCGCCAGGACCTCGGTGCCATTTTGCGCCATCGTGCCTCATCTCTTCGGGGAGACCGCTTTTGACGAAGCTCCCTGGCCGATCGCGGCTACGGTCTGGGCCGCGGAACGTCCACTTCCCTGGGCCTATCGTCGCGCGGGTTTCCACGCCATCAGCGAGAGTACTCGGGATGATCTGGTTGCCCGTGGGGTCCCCCCAAAGCGGATTCGGGTGATTCACCCCGGGGTGGACAGCCGCCGGTTCACCCCGGGCCCTCAAGGGCGGCGTTCAACCCTCCCGAGCTTCTTGTATGTTGGACGGCTGAAGCGTTATAAAGGGATAAGTCTGGCGATCGAAGCCTTGGCGCTTGCGCGCCGGCAGCGGCCTGACCTCCGGCTGGAGATCGCCGGCACGGGTGACTATCGGGCGGAGCTGGAGCGCCTCGTGGCACGCCTGGATCTCGACAAGGCCGTCACCTTTCATGGCTTTGTCAGCGAGGAACGGAAGATCGACCTGATGCGATGGGCGTGGGCCAACGTGTTTCCCTCTCCGAAGGAAGGCTGGGGAATCACCATAGTCGAAGCGGCGGCCTGCGGCACCCCATCGCTCGCCTCCGACAGTCCCGGACTGCGCGACTCGGTGCGTCACGGTGACACCGGATTTCTGGTCCCGCATGGGGATGTAGCTGGACTCGCCGGCAGAATGGTGGAGCTGGCCGATTCGCCCGCGCTGGTAGCGCGCCTGGGCAATCGGGCGCGCGCCTTCGCCGAAAGACTGACCTGGGAACGCACCGCGACTGACACTGAACACCACTTGAACCAGCTAATCGAGGGCTCGGCCCGCAGCTGAGCCGGGAGAACCGATCATGCGACCTACCATAACAGCTCGCCACTGTGAGATCTCCGATGCATTGCGGGAGCGAGCCGAGAGCGTGGTCGAACACCTGGAGAGCATGGCCTCGCGGCCAATGGAATCCGCGGTAGTGTTCGACACCGATGGCATCGGCTTGATCGCCGAGATCCGGCTGCACCTCGCCAGCGGAGAGGTGCTCATAGCCAGCGGCGATGGTCCCGATCACCGCACTGCGCTCGATCGTGCCGAGGAAAAGCTTCGGCGCCAGATTGAACGGGCCTCGGAGCGACCTCGCCGCACCCGCTCGACCCAACCCAACCAGCCGCTTTGATGCTCCGGCTGGGTGACTTTCTCTCCCGCCGAGGGGACCCGCTCCAGCTCGAACCGTTGACCGGTGAGCTGGGCCTGGACCGCCAGATGACCGCCGCGGAGGTCGCCGGACCCGGGCTGGCCCTGGCCGGCTACACCGGGCGGTTCGCCGCCAACCGACTGCATGTCCTGGGCGAGACCGAGATCACCTACCTGAACTCGCTGTCTCCGGAGCAACGGCGGCAGTCGCTCACTACGTTCTTCAGCTTTGACCTGCCGTGCATCTTCGTGACCAAGGGCCAGGAGGTTCCGGTCGAGCTGCTGGAGCTGGCCCGGAACAAGGGCGTGCCCATACTTCGGAGCAAGCTCAAGACCTCGGAGTTCTACCGCCGGATCAAGCCGATTGTCGAGGAAGCATTCGCGCCCCGAACGACCCTCCACGGCTCCCTGGCCGACGTCTATGGTGTCGGTCTCCTGTTTGTCGGACGGTCCGGCATCGGCAAGAGCGAATGCGTGCTCGACCTGGTAGAGCGGGGTCATCGCCTGGTGGCCGATGACGTCGTGCAGGTGACCCGGCGAGGCAATGATGTCCTGATCGGGCGCGGGCACGAGCTCGCTGCGCATCACATGGAGATTCGCGGGATCGGACTGATCGACATCCCGGCCCTGTTCGGTGTTCGCTCCGTGCGGCAACAAAAGCGGATCGAGGTGGTGGTCCAGCTGGAGGACTGGGAAACCGCGAAGGATACCGACCGGAGCGGCCTCTCCCGGGAAGAGACCACCATTCTGGATGTTGCCGTGCCCCGGGTCGTCGTGCCGCTCAATCCGGGGAAAAACATCACGGTTATCTCCGAGGTAGTGGCCATGATGCATCTGCTCCGGTACTCGGGTGTCGATGTGGCAGCGGCGTTCAACGCCCGATTGATCAAACGCATGAAGGAGCAGCGCGGGGTGCGGGAATACCTGCAGGAGGACTATGAGTGAGGAGCTGCTCGGCGTGGTGGTGTGCCATGGCACATTGGCAGGCGCCCTGGTACAGGCAGCGGAGCAGATCAGCGGTATCCAGGGAGCTCTGGTGCCGGTCTCCAACACCGGCTGTGATCGTGATACGCTGGAGCAGCGAGTCCTCAGTGCCGTCGGGGGCCGCCCCGCAGTAGTGTTCGTGGATCTGGCCAGTGGATCCTGTTCCTTCGCGGTGCTCAAGCGACTCCGGGGAGAGCCGTCGGTCAAGGTGGTCACCGGGGTAAACCTCGCGATGCTCGTCGATTTCGTTTTTCATCGGAACCTCAGTGCCGCGGATGCAGCCGCGCGCGTGGTAACCGCCGGCGAGAAATCCATCCGGATCCCCTGATGTCCATTGTGCTCTGCCGGGTCGATGACCGCCTCATCCATGGTCAGGTGGTAATTGGGTGGGGAAGGCCGATGGGGATCAATCTGATCATCCTGGTGGACGATCAGGTGGCTCAAAGCGATTGGGAGCAGGAGCTCTACCGCATGGCGGTGGCGCCGGATATCGAGGTGCGCTTCGTATCCGTGGCCGAGGCGATCAGCCACCTCGAGGAATGGCAGACGAACGGGAAGCGAGGTTTGGTGTTGACCGGTGATCTCGAGACCATGGCTGCCCTTCACGCCGCCGATCCCGCCATCGTGCATCGGATCAATCTGGGTGGGATCCATCATCGCCCTGGCCGCCGGGAACGACTGCCCTTCCTCTACCTGACCGATCAGGAGCTACGCACCTTGACCACGCTGGAGCAGGGCGGAGCCGTTATCACCGCGCAAGACCTGCCCACCACACCCGCCGTCCCTCTGAGGAACCTGGGGTGACCGAGTTCTCTCCCCAAGTAGTTCTGCCTCTGCTGCTCTGGGGCACGCTCGTGGCCCTGGACCTGGTCAGCGTCCCCCAGGCCATGATCTCCCGGCCGCTGGTGGCGGGCACGGTTGCCGGCGCGCTGGCGGGCGACGTCGAGGCTGGTCTGAGAATCGGTGCGCTGTTCGAGCTGTTTGCCCTCGATGTGCTCCCGGTCGGCGCGGTGCGCTACCCCGACTTCGGTCCCGCGACGGTCGGCGCAGTAGCCCTCGGCGTCGGCACTCCGTGGCAGCTTGGCTTGGGAGTAAGCGTAGCCCTGGGTCTCGTGCTGGCGGTCCTGGGGGGGTGGAGCCTCCAGGTGGTGCGCCGCTGGAACGCGCGGGCAATCCAGCGCCGGGCCGCGGCGCTGGCGGCGGGTGAGAGCAGTGCCATCCGCTGGCTGCAATACGGAGCGTTGGTGCGGGACGCCCTTCGCGGTTTCATCGTCACCTTAACCGGTCTGGTACTGGCCTCGACTATCGCGGAATCGGTTCGGCTCGACCGCCAGTCGGCGGTTGCCTTCACGCTGGTGGCCATCGGCTCGGGCCTCGCAGCCGCTTTCGGCGGCGCGGTGCGAGGCTCGGGGCGCGGCACCAGGCTCAAGTGGCTGCTGGCCGGATTCGGCGCGGGCATCGTGCTGGCGGTGCTGGCATGAACCGGCGCATTCGCGCCCTGCTCCGGCTCTTCGCCGTTCAGGGCACCTGGAATTACGAGCGCATGCTCGGGGTTGGAATGGGGTACGCCGCCGAGCCGCTGCTGGAAGACCTGAAGGCCGTGGATCCGGTGCGGCACGGCGAGGCGGTGGTACGCTCTGCCGAGTTCTTCAACTGCAATCCCAACTTGGCCGGCCTGGCACTGGGCGCCACCGCGAGGGCGGAGTACGAAGGAATTCCTGGCCCCCAGATCGTGCGCCTCCGAACCGCGCTGTGCAGCCCGCTCGGATCGATGGGCGACCAATTGTTCTGGGCCGGCCTCGTGCCGGCGCTCATAGGTCTGGCGCTGATCGCTGCAATCCTGGGGGCAGGCTGGTGGGCCATCATCGGATTTCTGCTCGTGTACAATGCTATTCGGATCTGGACCGGGTTCTGGTCGCTACGCACCGGCATGGCTTCCGGGATGCGCGTAGGCGCGGCCATCGGAAGCTCCTGGCTGCCCGGTGCCATTGAACGGGTCAGCCCCGCCGCCGGATTCGCTCTTGGAGCGACCATCCCGGTCGTGGCCCGGTGGTACCTGCACGACTTCGGCTGGGGCGGGGTAGTAGGTGCCGCAGGAGTGGCCGTGGCCGGCTTCGCGCTCACCCGCTGGTTCGGACCGGGACTTACGTCCGTACGCTTTGCCATCACGGCCATGATTCTGCTACTGCTCTTCCGGAGACTCGGGCTGTGATCGAGCGTGAGGCCAAGATCGTCAACCTCGAGGGGCTCCATGCCCGTCCCGCCGCGCGCATTGTACGGCTGGCCAGCACCTTTGATTCCGAGATCGAAATCAGCAAGGACGGAGTCGGGGTGAACGGCAAGAGCATCATGGGGGTCATGATGCTGGCTGCCGAGTGTGGCAGCTCCATCACCATTCGCGCGAGCGGGCCGGATGCCGAGAAGGCAGCAAAAGCGCTAGCCGATCTGGTGGCCACCGGATTCGGTGAGACGGTGCCGTGAGCCGAGTTCTCAGGGGGATCGGGGTCTCGCCCGGAGTGGCCTGTGCGCCGGCACTCACGGTTCGCTTCGATTTTCCCGAGGTCAAGGACCGAGCCGTCCGCGCGGATGAAGTAGAAGGCGAAGTGCGTCGCCTCCGCGAAGCGGTGGATGCGGTGGTTTCCCACCTGAAGGAGCTCGGTGAACGGGTTCTGCAGCGGGCCGGTCCCGAAGAATCGCGCATCTTCGACGCCCAGATCCTCCTCACCCAGGACGAGGACTTTCTCCGGTCGGTCGAAACCCTGATTCGCAAGAACCAACTCAGCGCGGAAACGGCCTACGAGTTCAGAGCGCTGGAGCTGCGCGCCCTCTGGTCCGGAGCTGCACGGCTGCGCGAGCGGCTGGCCGACCTGCACGCGATTCAGATGCGCATGCTCCACCACCTCCTGGGGCGGCCGGAGAACCAGATCTGGTCGGTTCCCGGCGAGGAACAGGTCATCATCGTGACGCATGAGCTCTCCCCCGGACTCACGGTCCAGCTGGACCGCGAGCACGTCGTCGGCTTGGTCAGCGAGGAGGGGACTCGGACGGCGCACGCGGCCATTCTGGCGCATTCTTTGGGGATCCCCGCGGTCATGGGCGCCCCCGGCGCGCTCAGCCTGATCTCCAACGGAACGACACTGCTGCTGGACGGGCAGAGCGGCACCATCGTCCTCGATCCCAATCAGGATGAGCTGGAAGAGGCCAAGGTCCAGGTCAGCCGCCGCCACCGGCTGGAGCTCCAGTTGGAAAGCGTGGTCGGAGAGCCGGCGGTCACTCCCTCGGGCCGGGCCATCACCTTGATGGGCAACGTAGACCTGCCCGAGGAGATCGAGGCTGCGCTCCGGCACGGTGCTCAGGGCGTTGGGCTACTCCGCACCGAGTTCCTCCTGACGGGACGTGCCAGCCTTCCGACCGAGGACGAACAAGCCGAATACTTCCGCCGGGTCGCGCTGGCATTCCCCGAACACACCGTGGTTATTCGGTCGTTTGACCTGGGAGGCGACAAGTTTCCGGCTTCCTTCAACGCTCCGGTCGAGGCCAATCCGTTTCTCGGCTGGCGCTCGATCCGGGTCTGCCTCGACCAGCCGGAGGTATTCCGCCCTCAGGTACGCGCCGTTCTCCGGGCGGCGGCTGGGCATGATCTGCACCTCATGCTTCCCCTGGTGACCACGGTTCACGAAGTAGAAGAAGCCAGGGAAATCATCGCCGAGGAGGCCCGCGCACTACAGAAGGCCGGGGTGCGGGCGGCTCCCTCGGTTCCGGTGGGCGTCATGGTGGAGACACCCGCCGCCGTTCTCATGGCCGACCGGCTGGCCGAGGTGAGCGCGTTCTTCAGTGTGGGGACCAACGATCTCACCCAGTACACCATGGCGGTGGACCGGGGCAACGCCCGACTCGCCAACCGCTTTACTCCGCACGATCCATCCGTCGTGCGCCAGCTTCAGCGGGTACTGGAGGTCGGGAAAGCGGCCGGTCTCCCCGTGAGCGTGTGCGGTGAGATGGCGTCGGAGCCACTCAGCGCCGTCCTTCTCCTGGGCCTGGGCTACGACACCCTCAGTGTATCCCCCCCGGCGCTGCCGCTGGTCAAATGGGTCGTGCGCTCCGTCCCGGAAGATTCGGCACGCAGGGCGGCCAGCGCGGCGCTCACGGCCAGCAGTGCTGCTGAAGTCAGCAACGTGCTCCGCGAGGTGGTCGGCGAGTCCATGGACATACGCCTGCTCGATCCCCATTCGGCGTTGCCTGGCCGTGGTCGCGTGGCTACCTTGCCCCCCGGAAAGAGCAACGTCTAGCACCGGACCGGCCCTGCGCCCCGAGGCCGTCCACCCCACTGCCCGAGATTCAAGACTCCATGGCTGGTACCAAGAATCACCTCTTCACTTCCGAGTCAGTCACGGAAGGCCACCCGGATAAGGTCGCCGACCAGATTTCCGACGCGGTGCTGGATGCCATTCTGGCCCAGGACCCGGCCGCGCGGGTGGCCTGTGAAACGCTGGTCACCACCGGCATGGCCGTAGTCGCGGGGGAGATCACTACCAGCACCTACGTTCACATTCCCGACTTGGTACGGCAGACCGTGGAGTCGATCGGCTACACCGACGCTTCCTACGGGTTCGATGGGCGCACCTGTGCGGTGCTGACCACGATTGACCGTCAGTCACCCGATATCGCCATGGGTGTGGATGCGGGCGGCAAAAAGGAACAGGGCGCCGGCGACCAGGGCATGATGTTCGGCTACGCCACGGACGAGACCCGAGAGCGCATGCCGTTGCCCATCGTACTTGCCCATCGCATTGCCGAGCGGCTCGCGGCCGTGCGCAAGGGCCTCAACGGGCATCCCCGGATCGAATGGCTGCGACCCGACGGCAAGTCCCAGGTTTCCGTGGAATACGAAGGTGATCAGCCGGTTGCCGTGCGGACCGTTGTGGTGTCCACCCAGCATGCGGAGCGGAACGGGAGCCGGCAGCTGGCCCACGGTACCATCCGCGACGCCGTGGTCCAGGAAGTCATTCGGCCAGTGCTGGAGAAGGCTGGATTGGACTCCAACCGGACTAAGTTTCTAATCAACCCGACGGGGAGGTTCGTCATCGGGGGTCCCCATGGGGACGCCGGGCTCACCGGCCGCAAGATCATCGTGGACACCTACGGTGGGATGGCCCGACACGGCGGCGGGGCGTTCAGTGGCAAGGATCCTTCCAAAGTGGACCGCTCGGCGGCCTATGCCGCGCGGTGGGTGGCCAAGAATATCGTGGAGGCCAAGCTGGCCCGGCGCTGTGAGGTTCAGGTGGCTTATGCCATCGGCGTGGCACAACCGGTGTCGGTCATGGTGCAGACCTTTGGCACCGGAGCACTGCCGGACTCCGAGCTCGAAAAGATGGTGCAGGAAGTGTTCAATTTGACGCCGAAGGGCATCATTGACGCGTTGAAGTTGAAGCGGCCAATTTACCGGCCGACGGCGAGTTATGGTCACTTCGGCCGCCAGCCGAAGAGTGGACAGTACAACGGCCACAAGGTCGATTTCTTTACCTGGGAGCAGCCCGACCGCGTGAAGGATCTGCTGTCGGCCGCCCCTTGAGGAGCCCATGCCGGTTCAGACTGCCAGCGCAAAGTACGACATCAAAGACCTGACGCTCGCGGACGAAGGGAAGCGTCGTACCGAGTGGGCGGAGCGCTCCATGCCGGTTCTCCGTCAGATCCGCGCCCGGTTCGCCAAGGAGCGGCCGCTGAAAGGCGTCAAGCTCTCGGCCTGTCTGCACGTCACCACCGAGACCGCGAACCTGATGCAGACTCTGCGGGCCGCTGGTGCGGAGGTCGCTCTCTGCGCCTCCAATCCGCTGTCCACCCAGGACGATGTGGCCGCCCACCTGGTGCGCGACCATGGCGTGCACGTGTATGCCATCAAGGGCGAGGACCACGAGACTTACTATAGCCATATCGCCCAGGCGCTCGCCTTCGGACCGCACATGACCCAGGACGACGGAGCCGACCTGGTGGGGTCGCTGCACATGATCGCGCTGAACCGGCTGGACGATCTGGCGCCTCCCATACGGCGGTGGGTGGAGGGCCTCTCGGCGGCGGAACGGAAGGAGCTGGTGAGTGCGGTGCGGGGATCCACCGAGGAGACGACCACCGGGGTTATCCGGCTCAAGGCCATGGCCAAGGAAGGGGTGCTCCAGTTCCCCATCATCGCGGTCAACGATTCCAATACCAAGCACATGTTCGACAACCGGTACGGGACCGGCCAGTCCACGCTGGACGGGGTGGTGCGGGCCACCAACCTGCTGTTGGCCGGCAGCACCGTGGTGGTCGCGGGCTACGGGTGGTGTGGGCGGGGCGTCGCCAGCCGGGCACGCGGGGCAGGGGCTCACGTCATCGTCACCGAGGTGGATCCCATTCCGGCGCTCGAGGCCCGGATGGACGGCTTTGAAGTCCGGCCCATGGCAGAGGCCGCGCCAATCGGAGACCTCTTCATAACCCTGACGGGCAACATCAACGTGATTCGTCCCGAGCACTTCGCCGTCATGAAGGACGGCGCCATCGTGTGTAATTCGGGACACTTCAACGTAGAGCTGGACCTGGAAGGCCTGGCCCGCATTGCCGGCGGACGCCGCTATGTGCGGGGCATGGTAGAGGAATTCGTCGTCAAGGGTAAACGCATCATGGTGCTGGCCGAGGGCCGCCTGATCAATCTCGCCGCGGCCGAGGGACACCCGGCCAGCGTCATGGACATGTCGTTTGCCAACCAGGCGCTCGCAGCCGAAGTCCTGGCCCGGGATGCCGCCAAGATGAGCAAGTCGGTACATCGGCTGCCGGTATCGGTGGATCAGGAGATCGCCCGGCTCAAGCTCCAGAGCATGGGAATTTCCATCGACGTACTGACGCCGGAACAGGTGGACTATCTCGCCAGCTGGGACGCCGGTACCTGAGCGCGATTGATGATTGAAGTCACTGTGGCCCACCTTGGTCTCGACCGGACCACAAACACTCCCGTTGTCATTCTTCGTGAGAAGGACGGGTCGCGGGTGCTGCCGATCTGGATCGGACCGGCGGAGGCGAGCGCCATTGCCATGGAGCTGCAGGGGATGAAGGCGCAGCGCCCGTTGACCCACGATCTCCTGAAGCAGATTCTGGTGGGCTTGGGTGGCGAGCTTCGGCGAGTGGTGATCAGCGCCGTCAAAGAGAATACCTACTTCGCCGAGCTGCTGATCCGCCGGGAGGACCAGGTCTTTCAGGTCGATGCCCGGCCCTCGGACAGTATCGCTCTCGCGCTTCGGACCCGGGCCCCGATCTTTACCAGCGACCAGCTGCTGGACCAGAGCGGCGTGGAAACCGACGAGCCGCCTTCTCCCTCGCTCGAGGCGGACAAGCTCAAGGACTACCTGGAGAAGATGGACCCCCAGGATTTCGGAAAGTTCAATCCATAGTCAAGCGCGTGGTCCGCTGCGTCAGTTTCGTCCTCTCCCTTCTCTCCTTCCCGTTGCACGCCCAAATCCCTGCCGCCGGCCGAGTGGTGAATGCTGACTCACTGCCGGTGCGCGGCGTACGCGCCGTTCTCCATCGGGTGGGAACGGCGATCCAGGGCCCGGTCGACTCCACTCGATCCGATCGGCAGGGCAGATTCCGGTTCAACTTTCGGCCCGATACCGGCGCCTTCTACCTGGTCAGTGCCCGCTACGCAGGCATCGAATACTTCTCGGCACCGCTGGCGACCAATCCGGCGAAGCCCGATACCGGCTTGAGAATCGTGGTATACGACACCTCGAGCGTTGCACCGGTGGCGTTGGAGGCGCGCCACCTGGTTGTGACCCGTCCGGGTGGCGAGACCGGTGCTCGCAGTGTTCTCGACCTGCTGGTGCTGCGGAACGAGGGCATTCGCACCCGTGTAGCCCCCGATACCGTGCGGGGCTCCTGGGGTACCAGCCTGCCCCGGGGAACGGTGGGCCTGGAGTTAAGTGAGGGGGATGTGTCCGCGGCCGCAGTCACTCGCGCGGGCGATTCTCTCGTCCTGGCCTCGGCGCTCGCGCCCGGAGAGAAGCAGCTCACCCTCCAGTACCAGATTCCGGCCGACCGGCAGCTCATAGAATTACCGGTTCCGAGAGGGTTGTCGCTCAATGTGCTGGCCGAAGAGCCGGGCGTGCGAGTCTCCGCGCCGGGCATTGCCCCAGTGGATAGCCAGGTCATTCAGGGCCGGGTGTTCCGACGCTGGAGCGGCACCTTGGCGTCCAACGGTGTTCTACGGGTGACTGTCCCCGGCCTGCTCCGACCACCACCGTGGATGCTGCCTGGCCTTATAGCCCTGCTGGCCCTCGGTCTGGTTGGAGCCGGCTGGTACGGCATCGGCAGGAGGATGGGCCCCAGCTCGTCCGGCACCGCTTCCGAGCTGGTGGACACCATCGCCGCCCTGGACGCGCAGTTTATCGAAAGGCGACAAGAGATGCCGGATGACCAATGGGCGGCATACCAGACCGAGCGAGCGCGGCTGAAGCGACAGCTGGAGAGCACCCTTGCGGCCGGTGGTGGGAAGCCATAGACTTGCGCTGCTCGACAATCGATTGACCACGAACGGGGCTACTCGGAAGCCGGTGTAAGACCGGCGCGGCCCCGCCACTGTAACGGGAGCTGGCGCCTCACGCGCCAGATGCTCCACTCAGACGCCACTGGGAAACCGGGAAGGCGAGTGGAGTCCCGAAGCCAGGAGACCTCTCCGTTCGTGCCACCATGAAGCCCTCGGGGGAGGGTTGGTGGCGTGCCCCGACCGCTCCGTGCTGTCGCCGACCGCCCATTCCTCCAGCGAGGGATGGGCGGAATTATTTACCGGGTTCTCCTCCGATACCTCAGTTTAGCCCTCGGCGTCGTGCTCAGCTTGGGAACGAGCGGGTGCGGCACCAGGCCGGCGGTCTCCCGCGGCATCACCGTCGTCGATGACGCGGGAGATACTCTGGTTCTGGCGGCTCCGGCTCGACGGGTCGTCTCCTTGATTCCAGCCACCACCGAACTGCTGTTCGCCATCGGCGCGGGTCCCATGGTGGTTGGACGGACTCAGTATTGCGATTATCCGCCAGCCGCGCGGGCGGTGCGCAATTTAGGAGACGGCATCAAGCCGAGCATCGAGGCGGTGCTGGCTACCAGCCCCGATCTCGTGGTGCTCTACAACTCCGGTCAGAACGCTCTCGTCGCCGGCCGACTCCGTGAGCTCGGCATTCCCTCGCTGCGGCTCAACACCGACGCGCTGAGCGACGTTCCCCGAGTCGCTCGGATCCTCGGCCTGCTCACCGGACGCCGTTCCGGCGCCGATACCGTCGCCGCCGTATTCGACACCGCGCTGGCCCATGCCTCGCAATCTGCCTCCCCGCACCGGCGGAAGGTGCTGCTTCTCGTGTGGGAACAGCCGCCGATGACGATCGGCCGGGGCAGCTTCCTCAGCGAGCTGATCGAGCGCGCCGGAGGTCAGAACTTGTTCGCCGACGTTTCGGCCTCCTCCGGCGTGATCAGCATCGAGGCAGTCGCCGCACGGGATCCGGATCTCATTTTCACCACGACCGAAGGCCCCTCGGCATTCGCCAGTCGGCCCGAGTGGCAGGTCGTCCGAGCGGTGCGGGAACACCGATTCCTCCGAGTCAACGGCTCCGAGTTCAACCGGCCCAGTCCCCGCGCACCCGCCGCCATCCGGCAGCTGGCCGCCAAGATGAGGACGGCGAGTCCGTGAGCCTCCGCATCGTGTTACTCACGTTGCTCGTTATCGGCTGCGTGCTGCTGGGGCTGAGCGCCGGGGCCGTGCCGCTACCGCTCACGGCTGTCTGGAAGGGCCTGGTCTCGGGACAGGGCCCGGAGGCTGGCATCGTTCGGGATCTTCGGGCGCCCCGAGTGGTGCTCGCCTTCCTGGTGGGTGGAAGCCTGGCCGTCTCCGGTGCATCGCTCCAGGCGATGATCCGCAATCCGTTGGCCGAGCCATACCTCCTTGGATTGTCGAGTGGAGCAGGCCTGGGAGCGGTCATTGCCATAGCCTCGGAGGCAGCCAGTCCCTGGGCTATTCCATTGGCGGCATTTCTGGGCGCGCTCGCAGCGGTTGCGCTGGTTTATCGCCTGAGTGTGGTCTCCGGCCGTCGGCTCGACCCCCATGTGCTGCTGCTCTCCGGCGTCGTGGTCGGCGCCTTTGCCGGGGCTCTGATGAGCGCCATCATGGTTCTCTCCGACGCGCCGGGTGTCCGCAACGCCTTTCTCTGGCTGCTCGGCGGCTTCGGCACCGCTTCGTGGCGCGCGCTCGCCGTGTTCTCGGCCTATGCGGTGCTGCCGCTGGGTGTCCTGTTGTTTCACGCCCGATCGTTGGACCTGCTTGCGCTGGGTGATGAGCCCGCCCGGCACCTGGGTGCCGAAGTTGATCGGGTTCGGCGCCTGGTGTACGTCTGTACCGCACTGCTTACCGCTGCGAGCGTTGCCACCTGTGGGATCGTAGGGTTTGTGGGCCTGGTCGTGCCCCACGCCGTACGAATCACGGTGCGCCCTCTCCATCGTAGCCTGCTGCCGTTGGTGTTCCTGGTCGGCGGATGCTTCCTGGTCATTGCTGATGTGGTCTCGCGAACGGCGGTACGGCCCCTGGAGCTCCCGGTCGGAGTTATCACGGCATTAGTGGGCGTGCCGTTGTTCGCGCTGCTGCTCCGGAGGACCCTCGCGTGATCCTGGCCGCTAGGGACATCGCGGTTCGCTACCGCGCAGGCGGCCCGCTGGCGCTGAACCGCGTCAGCTGCGAGGTGGGTAGGGCCCAGCTGGTGGCTGTGGTCGGCCCCAATGGGAGCGGAAAGACAACCCTACTACGCGCGCTGCTAGGGCTGGTCCCCGTCGAGCAGGGCTTGGTGCTGGTCGACGGGCGCCCAGTTGGCCAGTGGCCGCGGCGGGTACTGGCGCGAACGGTAGGAGTCGTGGCTCAGCAGGAGGAGGCCCTCCTTCCACTTCGCGTCGCGGATGCGGTCATGATGGGCCGCTACGCTCACCTGGGGGCGCTGAGCGCGCCAGCAGAGCGCGATCGAGCCGCGGTACGAAGTGCACTCGAGCGCTGCGACATCAGCGATCTCGCCGATCGCTCGGTCGACTCCCTCTCCGGAGGCGAGTGGAAGCGGGTCAGGGTCGCCCGGGCGCTCGCCCAGGAGCCTCAGGCACTGGTACTGGATGAGCCTACTGCCTCGCTCGACATCCGCCACGAAATGGAACTGTTCGAGCTGGTGCGGGAGCTGGTAGAGAGCGGCCTGGCCGGCCTGGTTATCACCCACCACCTCAACCTCGCTGCCCGGTTTGCCCATCGAATCGTCCTGCTCAGCCGAGGCGAGCTGATCGCCGAAGGAACTCCCGCCGAGGTGCTCAAGCGAGAGACCCTGAGCCGGACCTTCGAATGGCCGCTGGCCGTCACGGCCTGGCGAGATGGCTCGCCTCAAGTCGTCCCGCTTCGGTCCTCGGATCCCAGCTCCAAAGGTGATGAGATTCCACCCCGTCTGGAGGCTCCATGAGACTTCTCCCCTATGTCCTACTTTTCTCCGCCGCGCTTCCGACCCTGGTTCCAGCGCAGGAGCAGCAGGATACCACTCGGCTCGAGGAGCTGGTGGTTACGGCGGCCCTATCGCCCCTTCCTGCCGACGCTGTGGTCTCCTCCGTAACCACGATCACTGGCGAGGAGCTCAGGGCTCACGGCATCCGGTTCGTGCAGGATGCACTTCGGCAGGTGCCGGGTGCAGCGGTGGTGCAGGGAAGCTCGTACGGCGGGGTGAGCTCTCTCTTTCTCCGGGGCGGCGAGAGCGACTACGTCAAAGTGCTGGTCGATGGAGTCCCGGTGAATCGCTCCGGCGGCGGGTACAATTGGGCAAACCTGACGACCGATAACGTCGAGCGCATCGAAATCCTACGCGGGCCAGCCAGCGTCCTCTACGGATCGGATGCCGTAACCGGGGTGGTGCAGGTGTTCACCCGGCGGGGAACTACCGGCCTGGCGGTGGAGGGCGGAGCGGAGGCAGGCAGCTTTGGAACTATCCTGGGCCACGCAAGCGTCCTGGGCGGCAGCGAGCGGGTCAACTACTCAGCGGATGCAAGCCGTACCGCCACCGACGGCGTTTATCCCTTCAACAACGACTACGGCAATACCGTGCTCAGCGGCTCCCTGCGCGTCAAACCGGACGAGCTGACAGACGTGAGCTTAACCACCCGCTTCGGCGACAGTCGCTACCATTTTCCAACCGACTTCTCCGGCGCCTTGGCCGACAGCAATCAATCGAATGCGGATCGGGCGCTCTCTCTTGCCGCCGAGTTTGGACGACAGCTGGGGCAAAGCTGGGATCTGCGGCTTGCCGCTGGTGGCAGCCGTGCCGACGGCGACTTCAATGACGCCCCTGATAGCCCGGCAGACACGAGCGGCTTCGCTTTCTCTTCTCGCCGGGAGAGCCGCAACGATCGGGGAAATTTGGATCTCAGGCTCAATGCCCAGCTCTCGCCCACGTTCATGCTGACCACCGGCGGCCAGGTCGAGCATGAAACCGAACGGCAGTCGGGAGAGAGCAGCTCCAATTTCGGCGGTATCGTTACCACGCCGGATACACCCTTCGATCGAGGGCGGACCACGGTCGGCTATTATGCGCAGGGGGTGGTGGACCTTCCCTCGGGGTTGGCGGTCAACCTGAACGGGCGGTTGGATCACAACAGCGGGTTCGGAACCTTCCTCACTTACCGTGCCGGCCTGGTTTATCGCCTTCCGTCGCGGACCCGAGTGCGGGCGTCGGTGGGCCGAGCTTTCAAGGCGCCGACCTTTTGCGAGCAGTACTGTGATGCGCCCTTCGTGGTCGGCGATTCCACCCTTCAGCCCGAACAGTCGGCCAGCTGGGAAGTTGGTCTGGAACAGGACATCTTCTCCAGCCAGCTTCGCCTCTGGGGCACCTACTTCGATCAGCGGTTTCGCGACCTGATTCTCTACGATGGGTCTGCCCCCCCAGGAGAACCCACCTATTTCAATGGAGCCGAGGCGACCGCCCGGGGCGTCGAAGTGGGACTCGGCTCCACTCTCGGAGCGGGGATCGTGACCTCTGCCTCGTACACATATCTGTTCACCGAGGCCACCGATGATGCGGGTATGCCCTCGCCCAGCTTCGCCCAGGGCGCGCCCCTGATCCGGCGTCCGTCCCACTCGGCGGAGCTCACCCTGAGAGCCCGGGTCTGGGACCGTGCTACACTGGGCGGTTCGCTGACCTGGGTGGGGAGCAGACAGGACGTGGACTTTGCCCAGACGCCCAGCGCAAGAGTCGAGCTGCCGGCCTATGCGGTCGTGGATCTGGCGGGAGAGGTGGAAGTCCTATCGCCACGCCCAGGGCGTCCGGGAGTCGCCGGCACCCTACGGGTGGAGAACCTCTTCGATGAGTCCTACGACCAGGTGGTAGGCTTTCCCGGCCGGCCGCGAGGCGTGTTCGGTGGAGTGCGGTTCCAGTTGTGAGCCGTCGGTGACTGGCGGCCCGGACCCGCTGCTCCGATCTTCCAATCATGAGAATCCAGCGCTGTACCAGAGGTCTCCTGTTCGCTTTTTGCTCGGGCGGAATCCTCGGTTGCGCCGAAACCGCGGCCCCACCGCCGGCACCTGAGGAGATCGTAGTGGTGCTCAACACCACCGACGCTACGCTCAGCCTGGTGCCGGTGGCAGCGCCCACTCAGGTGTCCACCATCCCGCTGGGTGCTTCCGACGTCCAGCCGTCGAGCGTAGCCACCAGAGGGGGAACGGCGGTGGTTCCCTTGCAGGCTCGGGACGCGGTCGCGCTGGTGGACCTTCGGCTGGGGCAGGTCGTGAACACGTTTCCCCTCCAGCCAGGATCCGGTCTCACCGGGAGTGCGCTGGTCGACGATTCAGTGGCCTACGTGGCTAACGCTAGCTTTAACACGGTTACCCGGCTGAACCTCGCCACCGGGGACACCCTCAGCCTTGTGGTGGGACTCACCCCGACGCAGATGATCTTTACCCGGGGACGGCTGCTGGTACTGAACGCCAACCTCGACTCCCTTGGCAAGCCCGCCGGCGAGAGCTGGATCAGCGTGATCGATCCGGCGGTGGGGGACCGGGGGGCACTGCTGGACTCGATTCCGCTCATCGGCCCCGGGAATGCCCAGTTCAGTGCCGTGGCGAGCGACGGATTGGTGTACGTCATCCAGAATGGCGATCCCAGTGTCGACCAGGGACGGCTGTCGGTGGTGGATCCCGTACGCCGGGAGGAGCTGGCCAGCTTCGGCGGCTTTGGATTTGGACCCGGGGACCTGACGGCCGATGAGGCTGATCGTCTCTTGATCAGTTCGCGCAGCGAAGGAGTGATGGAGTTCGACACCGCAGAGCGGGTCGTGGTTCGCGGAGAAGGAAACGGAATCCCCATCCCCGCCAATACCGGCGTGGCCGTGGATTCGCAGGACCGGATCTATGCTCTCGAGGCGGGCTGCTCCGATAACGGAGTGGTCCACGTGCTGCGCTCTGATTTCAGCGAAATTCGCACAGTTCCCGTGGGCCAGTGCGCCACGCAGATCGTGCTTGCCCGGGTTCCACCGGCTGGAGTGGACACGGTCGACGAGAGCCAGCTCTGAGGGCCGCGCAGTGCCACTCGTCTCAACTCCCGCCATTGTGCTCGCCTCGTTTCGGTACGGTGAAACCTCCAAGATCATCCGCCTGGCCAGCCGCGATTATGGAGTGCAGAGCGCCATTGCCAAGGGTGCTCTCCGACCCAGAAGCCGGTTCGGCGGGTCGCTCCAGCTGCTGAGTGAGGGTCAGGCTCACTGGTTGATGAAGGAGAACCGGGAGCTGAACGTCCTGACCTCCTTCGATCTCCGGCAGCTACACGTTGGCCTGACCCGGGATCTGGAGCGCTATGCCGTGGCCTGTGCCCTGGCTGAGGTGATGCTCCGGTTTGCGCCCCCGGATCCTCATCCCGAAAGCTTCGAGGTGCTGCAACAGGCCCTGGCGCTGCTGGAGGTAGATCCGCCGGAGACGGTAGAGTCGCTTGGATTCCGGCTTCTCTGGCTACTGGTGAGCAGCCTCGGCTTTGCCCCTTCGATCCATGCCTGCGTCATCGACGGCGTGCTGATTCCTCCTGAAGGCCCGCTTCCGTTCAGCACCCGAGATGGTGGTGCCCTCTGCATCACCTGTGCAGCGGAGCGGGGAGCTACCCAGTTGCCGCCAGAGGATCGCGCCGATCTCGCATCGCTGCTCGATCCTGATTCGGCCCTGCCTACCTTCGATCGCCGTCACGGAGCAGCCCACCGCCGCCTTCTAGCGCGGTACATCCGACACCATCTTGCCGAGGGCGCGGATCTTCCGGCTCTGGAGTTCTGGATGGAGCGCCCCTGGGCCGCGGCATGATCATCGGGACAGCAGGACACATCGACCACGGGAAGTCCGCTTTGGTCACCGCCCTGACTGGGCGACCAATGGACCGCCTGGCCGAGGAGCGCCGCCGGGAGATCACCATCGAGCTCAACTTTGCCCCGCTCGATCTGGGTGGCGGTCGCATGGCCGGGGTCGTAGACGTGCCCGGGCACGAAGACTTCGTCCGCACGATGGTTGCTGGCGCTTCCGGGATCGACCTCGCGCTGCTGGTCATCGCTGCCGATGAGTCGATCATGCCCCAGACGGAGGAGCACCTGCTCATCCTGGAGCAGCTGGGAGTTCGACGCGGCATTCCGGTGATCACCAAATCCGACCTGGTTGATCCCGACTGGCTCGAGCTGGTGTCTCTCGAAGTAGCCGAGCGTCTCGCGACTTCGTCCGTTGCCTTCGATTCTCCCCTTACCGTCTCGGCCCGAACCGGAACTGGGGTCGAGGAACTCCGGACCCGGCTGGCCGGGCACGCCCGCGCGCTCTCGCGGCATTCTGTGGCCGACGCGTTTCGGATGCCGATCGACCGGGTGTTCTCCCTCCCGGGCGTCGGAACCGTGGTGACCGGGACGGTATGGTCCGGCCGGCTCACTGTAGGCGACAGCGTCGTTGCACTTCCCTCCGGGCAACGTGGCCGGGTACGGTCGCTGGAGAGCTTCGGCCGCGAAGTGACCCGGGCGGAGCCGGGATCCCGAAGTGCGATCGGGCTGGCCGGCATGGAACGAGAAGGGCTTGCCCGAGGAGCGGTGCTGGTTGGCGATCAGGTTCCCTGGGCGCCAACTACCGCCCTCGACGTTGAGATTGCTCTCGATCAGCGAGCTCCCCGTCCGCTGACCGCGCGGACCCGGGTCCGCCTCTTATTGGGGACCACCGAGGTGATGGCTCGGGCGCTTCCTCGCGCTGGGGTTGCGCCGGGAAGCAGAGGAATGGCCCGGCTCAAGCTCGAATCTCCTCTCATTGCCCGAGCGGGCGATCGCTTTGTTCTGCGGAGCTTCAGTCCGGTGACCACCATTGGCGGAGGCCGAGTCCTCGATCCGCTGCCACCTCGGCGGCGCACGGTGTGGCCGGCCGAACTCGCGTCCGACCATGGGGCTGAGCGGTTCCGCAGCGCGCTCCGGCGACGTCCCGGGGGCATCGAGCGTTCGCTCCTCCCTATCCTGCTCGGAATTCCCGAGGGCGAGGTCCATGAAGTCGCTCGGCAGAGACCCGAGGCACGCCTGCTCGGCACCCTGTGGGTATCCGCGACGGTCGTCGAGCAGACCGCTGCCCGAGCGCTCGGCGTGGTGCGCGACTACCACCGGCAACACGGCAGCGATCCTGGCATGCCGCTGGAGACGCTGCGGCACAGCCTTCCAGTAAATCAGGTTATTGTCGAGGCCGCCCTGGAAGACCTGGTCCGCACCGGCAGGCTGCGCCGGCGCGATGGGATGATCGCACTGGCGGGGTTTGCACCACGAGTAACTGGTGGAGAGGCCGAAATCGATCGTATCGTAGAGATCCTCTCGGCTGCGCACCTGGCCCCACCGTCCGTGGCCGAGCTGGAGCGCTCAACCGGGCGGCGGGACCTCCACCCGCTCCTGCGTCTGGCAGCTTCGCGGGGCCGGGTCGAAGCCGTGGAACGCGACCGCTACTATGCCCGCGAGGCATTAGAGCAATTTACCGGCGTGCTGAATGACTTGGGCCGCAGGGGGCCTATCGTCCCAGGGGCGGTCCGGGACCGGCTCGGCATCAGCCGAAAGTTTCTGATTCCTCTTTTGGAATGGGCGGACGGCAGGGGTATTACAGTCAGAGAAGGAGAGGGTCGCCGGCTGAAGAGCCCTTCTCCCTTGACTCTAGACTCTTGACTCTAGACCTTCCCTTAGACAGCCCATCAGTGCATCCGACGATCCCCGGAGGTGCCACCACCTTTCAACACATTGTGAGCATGAGGAGTCGCCCATGGTCCGTTTGGTGCGGCCGGGGTGGTGGCTCGGGCTTCTGGTGGGGGCAGGCTCCCCGGTCGCAGCACAGGCCAATGTGCTTCCGCCGCGAGTCGAGCTGAAGGAGAACTACCCCAATCCGTTTTTCCCGGCAACGACGATCCCGTTCGAGATTTCCCGGGAGGTGTGCGCAAGGGGTCATCAGCCGGTGGTGAGCTTGAAGATTTACAATGTACTGGTTCAGGAAGTGGCCATTCCTACGCTGGCCAGCGGATCGGGCGAGCGGCTGGACAGCTTGCGCCTCCGCTGTGGAGAATACCGAGCCTACTGGGATGGGAAATATCTGGATGGACGACGCGAGGCGATAACCGGAGTGTACTACTATCAGCTTATTGTGGATGGTGAGCGGTTCACTCGCAAGATGATTGCACAAAAGAAGATCGCCAGCGGAAGGTAAAGTAAAGAGGCAGCTCCCGGCTGCCTCTTTCTTCATTTTGGGGGATGCTGGTAGCTGGGATCCCCTCTGAAGGAAGGCCCCACTCTGCCAAAGCGGCAGAGATAGTGGGTACACCACTTGCCCTTTCCCCTGCCGATTTCCAGGCTGACGAAGTTCCGATACCTCCGGACCATTTTCCGGAGGATCGGGCCAAAGTGCATATGAGGAAGCAATGATCCGACCAGAGCGACTGACCATAAAGGCCCAGGAGGCCCTCCGCGATGCCGGCGAACTGGCTCGTTCCCGGGGAAACCCCGTGGTCAACGATGCCCACTTGCTGGCCGCACTGCTGGCCCAGGACGAAGGGGTGGTGCAGCCCCTCCTTCAGAAAGCCGGCCTCAACGTCACGGCAATCAAGCAGGAAGTTGAGCGGGAGATCGCCCGGTTTCCAACCCAGGCCGGTGGAGGCGCGGAGCCCAGCTTCAGCCGCGAGATCCAGCGGATCTTCGATCGCGCCGAGGCCGAAGCCAAGCGGCTGGGAGATGCGTACGTCAGCACCGAGCATTTGCTGCTGGCCATGGTGGAGGAGAAGGGAACCACGGCTCGAGCGGTGCTCAGCTCCCAGGGAGTCGGCGCCGACGAGCTTCGCGCTGCCCTCCAGGAGGTCCGGGGCTCCCACCGGGTGACGGATCAGTCGCCCGAGGAGAAGTATCAGGCGCTCGAGCGGTACACCCGGAACCTCACCGAGGAAGCCAGGAACGGGAAACTCGATCCGGTCATCGGCCGTGATGAGGAGATCCGGCGGGTCATGCAGGTGCTCTCCCGGCGCACCAAGAACAATCCAGTGTTGATCGGAGAGCCGGGCGTAGGCAAGACCGCCATCGTCGAGGGACTGGCCCAGCGGATCGTGAACGGAGATGTGCCCGAGTCGCTGCGCAACCGGGAGCTGGTTTCGCTCGACATCGGGGCCTTGCTGGCGGGGGCCAAGTTCCGGGGAGAGTTCGAGGAGCGGCTCAAGGCGGTGGTCAAGGAGCTGACCGAGAGCCAGGGACGCTACATCACGTTCATCGACGAGCTGCACACCATCGTCGGAGCAGGGGCAGCCGAAGGCGCGGTGGATGCGGGCAACATGCTCAAGCCGCCGCTGGCCCGGGGGGAGCTGCACGTCATCGGCGCCACCACCCTGGACGAATACCGGAAGCACATCGAGAAGGATCCGGCGCTGGAGCGGCGGTTCCAGCCGGTCATGGTGCCGGAGCCCAATGTGGCCGACACCATCGCCATTCTGCGCGGACTCAAGGAGAAGTACGAGATCCATCACGGGGTCAAGATCACCGACAATGCCATCATCGCTGCTGCGACTCTCTCCCATCGCTATATCGGCGACCGCTTCTTGCCCGACAAGGCGATCGACCTGATCGACGAGGCGGCCAGTCGGCTCCGGATCGAGATCGACAGCCTGCCCCAGGAGATCGACGAGGTGGAGCGGCGGATCGTGCAGCTCGAGATCGAGCGTCAGGCGCTGCTCAAGGAGAAGGACAAGGCGGCCGTGGAGCGGCGCGAGGCTCTGGAGCGGGAGATCGCTACCCTGCGGGAGAAGAGCAACGCGATGAAGGCCCAGTGGCAGGCGGAGAAGTCCGCGCTGCAGGAGATCCAGCAGCTCAAGGCGGAGATTGAAAATGTTCGCCGGGAGATCGACGAGGTGACTCGTCGGGGAGATCTGCAAAAGGCCGCCGAGCTGCGCTACGGCCGGCTGCCTGAACTGGAACGGCGGCTGGGCGAGGACGAGCGCCGCCTGCATGAGGTTCAACAGGGTACGATGTATCTCAAGGAGGCCGTCGACGCCGAAGACATCGCGGAGATCGTCTCCAAATGGACCGGGATCCCTGTCTCCAGGATGCTGGAGTCGGAGCGTGAGCGGCTCACCCACCTGGAGGATGAGCTTAGCCGGCGGGTCATCGGCCAGCGGGTGGCCGTGACCGCCGTGGCCAACGCGGTCCGTCGGAGCCGGGCCGGTCTCCAGGATCCCAACCGCCCGCTCGGATCGTTCATCTTTCTGGGACCCACCGGCGTCGGCAAGACCGAAACGGCTCGGGCGCTGGCGGAGTTTCTCTTCGACGACGAGCGGGCCATGGTGCGGCTCGACATGTCGGAGTATATGGAAAAGCACTCGGTGGCCCGAATGATCGGGGCGCCGCCGGGATATGTCGGCTACGAGGAAGGGGGACAGCTGACCGAGGCCGTGCGCCGGCGTCCCTACAGCGTGATTCTCTTCGACGAGATCGAAAAGGCTCACCCCGACGTGTTCAATGTGCTGCTCCAGATTCTGGACGACGGCCGGCTCACCGACAGCCAGGGGCGGGTGGTGGATTTCCGCAATGCAGTCATCATCATGACTTCCAACATCGGCAGCCAGTACATCGTCGACGCCGGGGCTCAGCTGGACGAGCGCGGCTGGGAGCGGGTGGAGGAGCGGGTGCGCGATGAGCTTCGCAATCACTTCCGACCCGAGTTTCTCAACCGGGTGGACGACATCATCGTCTTCCGTCAGCTGAGCCGGGACGACCTGGTTCAGATCGTAGATCTCCAGCTGCAGCGGCTGCAGCGGCAACTGGCCGACCGGCACCTCACTCTGGAGGTGACCCCCGAGGCCAAGGCCCTTATTGCAGTCGAGGGCTACGACCCGGTGTATGGGGCCCGCCCCCTCAAGCGGGTCATCCAGCGGCTGCTGCAAAACCCCATTGCCCTCGAGCTCCTGGAAGGCAACTTCCACGAGGGAGATACGATCCGGGTGGAGCGCGACGGCAAGGCTCTGCGCTTCGAGCGGGTCGAGCGAAGCGTAGCGGAGCCCGAGATGGTCAGTGCGTAGAGGCACGCCGTCGCCCAGTGATCTCACTGGGATGCAGGCCGCGCTCCGGCTCGCGCGCGCGGCATCGGTTCGGGAGGAGATTCCGGTTGGCGCAGTTATCATAGCCGACGGAGATATCCTGGCCGAGGCCCACAACGAAACGGTGCAAAGGCGCGATCCGACTGCGCATGCCGAGCTGCTGGCTCTGCAGCGGGCCCTGCAGAAGCTAGGTGAGGACCGGCTTCCCTTCGCCACCATGTATGTGACGCTGGAGCCCTGTGCCCAGTGCGCCGGTGCGATCGTTTTGGCAAAGGTCGGCCGGGTGGTCTTCGGCGCGTACGACGCGCGCTGCGGCATGGCTGGTTCGGTATACGATCTGCTGCGCAACCCGCGGACCAATCATCGGCCTGAGGTGGTGGGCGGCCTGATGGCCGAGGAATGCGGGGAGCTGCTCAAGGGGTTCTTCCTAAGCAAACGACTGTAGAAACGACTGAACGGTAAACGGTAAAGGGTGAACGGGGCCGCTCGAGGCTCTGGTTCACCCTTCACTATTTACTCTTCACGGTCTTGTGACCTGTGCGAGTCCCACCGCTTGCCGCATCTCCCCCTACATCAGCCACCGAAAACTCTGGTGGCGCCATGCAATCCCCTGCATCGGAGCGATTCATGCGACTCGCGCGCTGGCTGTCCGCTCGCCTTACCCGAGCCTATCCTGTGCTTCTGCTGTTCGTCCTGGTATCGACTGCCGCCGCTCCAACTGTGATCCTAGACAAGACCGGCCGGGTCACCGGGCATGTGAGAGATCCGAAGGGAGCGCCGTTAGCCAACGTCCAGATCCTGGTGGAGGGGACTGCTCTCAACGCTCTGACTGATACCGCGGGATACTATCTCCTTGCGGCGGTGCCCGAGGGCACAGTCCAGCTGCGGGCGGTCTTCATCGGATATGTCTCGTCCCGGGCCATCATTAAGGTCCGAGCCGGCCGCGCCACCACCCACGATTTCATCCTCCAGCCTACCAACGTGCAGCTGAATGAGATCACCGTAACCGATGCCGACGCTGCTGCTGCGGCCAGTAGGGTCACGAACCAGGCTGCTCCGCGAACCGAGGCAGCGCCGAAGCGGTACGATGTCGGTGGTGCAGTCCAGGCCCTTCCCTCGGAGCCCTGGCGCCGGCAAGGAGAGCCCGGTAACACCGAGGCCTACAACCGGATCGAGGACAACCACTTCCTGGCGGCTCTGGCCAATCCGCTCTCCACCTTTTCGATCGACGTGGACGCGGCCTCCTACAGCAACATTCGCCGTTTTCTCAGCCAGGGGACGTTGCCACCTGCCGACGCAGTGCGGCTGGAAGAGCTGGTGAACTACTTCACCTACACATACCCCGACCGCACCGGCAATCATCCCTTTGCGGTAACCACTGACGTCGGACCGTGTCCCTGGGCATCCGATCACCGGCTGGTCCGCATTGGACTGCAGGCCAAGCGGGT
The DNA here is from genome assembly GCA_965652025.1 of uncultured Gemmatimonadales bacterium. Lineage (GTDB taxonomy): Bacteria > Gemmatimonadota > Gemmatimonadetes > Gemmatimonadales > GWC2-71-9 > CAVVWJ01. Next base: position 97,112 of record CBFGTM010000002.1, on the reverse strand, counting down.
GGCCACCCGCGACCTGCCGCCCAGCAATCTCGTGTTCCTGCTCGACGTGTCGGGCTCGATGCAGTCCGAGGACAAGCTGCCGCTGGTGAAGCAAGCCTTTCGCGCGCTGGTGCAGGAGCTTCGCCCGGAAGATCGGGTTGCGATCGTGGTGTACGCGGGTGCTGCGGGTCTGGTGCTTCCGCCGACGTCCGGCGGAGACAAGGCCTCTATCCTGGCCGCCATCGAGCGGCTGGAGGCCGGTGGATCCACTGCCGGCGGAGCCGGGATCAAGCTGGCCTACGACGTGGCGCGGGAGAACTATCTCCCCGAGGGGAACAACCGCGTCATCCTGGCAACCGATGGGGACTTCAACGTGGGCGTGAGCTCCGACGCCGAGATGATCCGGTTGGTCGAATCTCGTCGGGAAGAGGGGACTTTCCTGACGGTGCTGGGCTTTGGCACCGGCAATCTGAAGGATAGCAAGATGGAGCAGATAGCCGACAAGGGCAACGGCCATTACGCCTACATCGATAACTTCCGGGAAGCCCACAAGGTCTTCGTCCGCGAGTTCGGCGGCACGCTTTTCACCGTGGCCAAGGACGTCAAGATTCAGGTCGAGTTCAATCCCGCCCAGGTACAAGCCTATCGGCTGCTGGGTTACGAGAACCGGATGCTGGCGAAGGAAGACTTTGCCGACGACAAGAAGGATGCCGGGGAGATGGGCGCTGGCCACACGGTCACAGCGCTATACGAGGTGGTGCCGGTGGGAGCGGCTCCAGTGGCGGTGGCCAACGACAGCCTCACCTACCAGCAGGTCACCGTGCGTTCGACGGCGTCGCGGAGCTCGGAGCTCATGACCGTGAAGCTTCGGTACAAGGATCCCAACGGAACCAGCAGCCGACTGCTTTCCACTCCGGTTCTGGACCGGGGCGAGCGAGGCTCGCCGGACCTGCAGTTCGCATCCGCCGTGGCTGCGTTCGCGATGGTGCTTCGGAACTCGGAGTACAAGGGCCAGGCGAGCTACGATTTGGTGCTCAGGCTGGCCCGCGAGGCGCGGGGCCAGGACCCGGAGGGATACCGGACCGAATTCATCAGCATGGTGGAGCGGGCCCGAACGCTGAGCACGGGAGGGGAGACGGTGCTGCACGAAGAGTAAGTAGAAGCGTCAACAGTAAACGGTAAACAGTGAAACCGGTTCACCTTTCACTGTTTACCGTTCACGCTTTATCTTTCGCCCCAAAGTCTGGACAGGTGTCCGAGTGGCTGAAGGAGCCGGTCTCGAAAACCGGTATACCCTCACGGGTATCGTGGGTTCGAATCCCACCCTGTCCGTTCTCCCCATTGTACTCCGTTGGCTATTTAGGAGTTGTGAAGAAACTCACCTCCATTTTTGTGACTCGTCTCACATCCTCACGCTATCCCATGTCAAAGCTTATGTGCGATCGCGAAGTGAGTCGGCTCGGGCTGCTGTAGCACAGCGTACCCTCCTCCTCAGTTTCGCATCTCGGCGCGCCATGCTTTTTGGTGGTACGCACGTTTTTCCTTAGAGGTGTTAGGAGCATTTGTCATGAGATCACGACTTACCTTGGCTGCACTCGCGCTCACTCTGGCTATTGGAGCTTGCGACCGCGATGCGCCGACCTCAGCGAACACTGTCCCCGAAAATCAGACCCCGCCCACCGCCCCTCCGCAGCAGAGGACGGAGCTGATCTTCCCGGTTGATCCGGTTCAGACGTTTGGAACTGTTGCTGTGGCAAGCGTCAAGATCACCCAGTTCAATTACAGGCACGGTGTTCTCCTCGTAAGCGGCCAGCTCAGGGACGCTAGCAACAACGTCATCGGGTCTTTTAAGAGGGTTCCTGCAACCCTCACGGCGTCCGGATCGCCCACTCAACCGACCTGCCAGATTCTGAACCTGGACATCGGGGCAATCCACCTCAATCTGCTGGGACTCGTTGTTGACTTGGCCCCGATTCATCTGGACATCACGGGTGTAACTGGACCGGGCAACCTTCTGGGAAACCTGCTGTGCGCCCTGGTCGGCATACTTGATCCCCCGGGACCGCTCTCCCAGATCCTCGATATCATCGCACGTATCAACCGACTACTCGGCTGAGTTGGCCTTATGTACCACGATCGAGGGGGCGCCAAAGCGCCCCTTCTTTCTTGGCAGTCCCCCATCGTTGATGACCGGTCTATTTTTTTCCCATGACCTATCTCGACGAGCATCTCCTCGATGGCGAGCACATTGTGTACCGGGCTCGTCTCCACTGGACCATCTTTACAACCGCCATCATCGTCGTCCTGCTGGGTATTGCGCTGGCCATCGTCCTCCGCATGTACGATCCGCAGTACTGGTACCTCGGAGCCGCGCTCGCCGGCATTGGCCTGCTCCTGGCCATTCCTCCTGCCATCAACTACAACAGCTCGGAGTTCGCTGTCACCAACAAGCGGGTCCTGAGCAAGACCGGTTTCATCCAGCGCGAGTCGGACGAAACCCTGCTCAGCAAGGTCGAAGCGGTGTCGGTCGACCAGGGTATTCTCGGCCGAATACTCGACTTCGGCAGCGTCATCATTACCGGGAGCGGGGGGACTGAGGATTCCTTTCCTCGAATTGCCCAACCCCTCGAGTTCCGCCGGCAGGTCCAGGGCCAGGTGGTTGCGCTGGAGGAGCGGCGGGGTCCTCGCTCGAGCGACGGAACGACTAGCGAGTCTGTAGCCGGCCGGGTAGAGCGGGAGTGTCCCTACTGCGCCGAGCGGATCCTGGCGCGGGCCCGCGTCTGCAAACACTGCGGACGCGATGTTGTCCCGCTCACGGAGTGAACCAGGAGCAACTTCGCGGCTCGCTGCTGGGCCAGGCGCTGGGCGACGCGCTCGGGTTCGTGGTCGAAGCCGAGCCGCCCGAGGTTTCCCGCACCTACGTGGAACAGTGGCTTCGCACCGGACGGGCCGCCGAGCGGGCTCATCCCGACTTTTCCTTCGGCCAATACAGCGACGACACCCAGCTCTCCCGCGAGCTGCTGCGGAGCTACCGGGAATCCGGAGGGTGGGATCCGGCGGCGTTTGCCGGACGGATCGCCGAGCTGTTCCGGGACCAGCGTGACGTCGGCGCAGGGCGGGGGACCCGCTCGGCCGCGGTTCGCCTTCTGAGTGGAGTTCCCTGGTTCGAGGCCGGCACTCCAGCGCCCTACGCCGGCAACGGCAGCGCCATGCGGGCCGGCCAGCTGGGGCTGCTGTTCTCCGATCCGGAAACCATGGGTAGGGCGGCCCGGGAGCAGAGCCGGATCACCCACCTGGATTCCCGCTGCGCTGCGGGCGCGGTAGCGGTTGCGCGAGCCGTCTCGCTGGCCGCCGCGTCCGGTCTGGTAGAGCCCGCGCGCTTTCTGGCCGAAGTCGCCCGTGCGGTCGAGCCTGACGATACGAACATGGCCGGGACGATCCTGGGACTTCAGGAATGGGCGTCATATCGCCCCGAGCAGGCGGCGGACTTGGTGCACCGCCGAGGCCTCGATCCGGCGCATCCTGTCTGGCGGGGTATCTCGGCGTACGTCATCCCCAGCGTGATCTGGAGTCTGTACGCGTTTCTCCGCTCCCCCGATGACTATTGGGAGTCCATCTGCACCGCGATTGCGGTAGGCGGTGACACCGATACCATGGCGGCCATTACCGGCGCGATCAGTGGCGCCCGCCTGGGCCCATCCGCACTGCCTCAAGACTTGCTGGCCCACCTGACCGATCGAGGTGAGTGGGGAGCGGCCGAGCTGGCCAAGCTGGCCGATGCCTGCGCTGCCGTCGCCCAAAGCTCGTAATCCCAACCCTCGAGTCTTGGCTGCCCTCCTAGCTCCCACCCGACAAGATCGATTATTCTTGCCAAGCGCTCTCAGCCCCACCCCCAATCAGGCAGGCTCCGATGCCGCACGGAAAGATCTACTCCGACGTCACCGAAACGGTCGGGAATACCCCGCTTATTCGGCTGAACCGCATTTCCCGAGGACTTCCGGCCACCATTGCAGTCAAGCACGAGGGCTACAACCCTTTCGATTCGGTCAAGGACCGGATCGGGGCCGCGATGATCAACGATGCGATCGAGAAAGGCCAGCTGCGGCCGGGTATGCTCATCGTGGAGCCGACCAGCGGCAATACCGGGATCGGACTGGCTTACGTCGCCGCGGTAAAGGGCTACCGGTGCATCTTCACCATGCCCGATACCATGACCCTCGAGCGCAGGAACATGCTTCGAGCGCTCGGCGCCAAGGTGGTTCTCACCGAGGGTGCCAAGGGGATGAAGGCGGCGATCGCGCGAGCAGAGGAGATCTTGACCCGGTTGGGAGACCGGGCCTGGATGCCGCGCCAGTTCGACAATCCGGCCAATCCAGCCATCCACTACCGCACCACGGGCCCGGAGATTTGGGCTGACACTGGCGGCAAGGTGGACATCTTCGTGTCCGGAGTAGGCACCGGCGGGACGATTACCGGCGCGGGCCGCTTCCTGAAAGAAAAGAAGCCCGGCATTCGTATTGCCGCGGTGGAGCCGGCGGAGAGCCCGGTGCTCTCGGGCGGTCAGCCGTCACCTCACCGCCAGCAGGGCATCGGAGCGGGCTTTGTGCCCAGTATCCTCGATACCAAGATCTATGATGAGGTGATCCGGGTGACTAATGAAGACGCGATTGCGATGGCCCGTCGTCTGGCCCGGGAAGAAGCGATCTTCGCCGGAATCTCCAGCGGCTCGATCACCTGGGCGGCGCTCCAAGTGGCCAAGCGTCCGGAGAATGCCGGCAAGCTGATCGTTTCGATAATCTGTGACTTCGGAGAGCGCTATCTCTCCAACCCGGTCTACACCGAGCTGCCGGATCCCGATATCTCCGACTTCGAGGAAGCCCTGGCCGCTCCGGCCATGGCGTAGCAAACCTCCTCATCCTCCAACGCTCGAGGGACGAACACCCGTGACCACGACCGTACGCTCCCTGAACGGCAGCAAGTCCGCCACTGAGCGGATCGATAGCATATTCGGCAGCGACATCTTCTCCCGCAGCATGATGCGGCAGCGACTGCCCAAAGAGGTGTACCGGAGCCTGCTCCGGACCATCGACCGGGGGGAGCCGCTCGATCCTGCCGTCGCCGACGTGGTAGCGGCATCGATGAAGGATTGGGCGATCGAGAACGGCGCAACCCACTACACCCATTGGTTCCAGCCGCTCACCGGCTTGACCGCGGAGAAGCACGACTCGCTGGCGGCGCCGGACGGGTCGGGAGGGGTGGTGTTCAACTTCTCCGGCTCGGAGCTGGTGCAGGGTGAGCCGGATGCCTCGAGTTTCCCCTCGGGAGGACTTCGCGCCACCTTCGAGGCGCGCGGCTACACCGCGTGGGATGCGACCAGTCCCGCCTTCCTGATGCGGGGCGACAACAACGTCACCCTCTGCATCCCGACTGCCTTCGTGTCGTGGACCGGCGAGGCCCTGGATACCAAGATTCCGCTGCTGCGTTCGGTCGAGGCACTGTCGAAGCAAGCGCTCCGCATCCTGAAGCTGTTCGGCACCGATGCCGGCGTATCTCGAATCGTGACCACTGTCGGTCCGGAGCAGGAGTACTTCCTGGTCGACCGTGAGCTGTACTTCAAGCGCCCGGACCTGCTCACCTGCGAGCGCACCCTGTTCGGCGCCAAGCCGCCCAAGGGCCAGCAGCTCGAGGATCACTACTTCGGCACTATACCGCCCCGGGTGCTCGCGTTCATGGCCGAGTCCGAGCGGGAGCTGTACCGCCTCGGTGTTCCGGTAAAGACTCGGCACAACGAAGTGGCTCCGGGCCAGTACGAGATTGCGCCGCTGTTCGAGCCCAGCCACATCGCCAGCGATCATCAGATGTTGATCATGGAGACATTGAAGCGGGTGGCACCCCGCTATGGCCTCCAGGCCCTACTCCACGAGAAGCCGTTTGCCGGCGTGAACGGCTCCGGCAAGCACAACAACTGGTCAATGTCCACCGATACCGGGGTCAACCTGCTCGATCCCCAGGACGAGACTCACACCAACATGCAGTTCCTGGTGTTCCTCTGCGCCACCATCCGGGCGGTGGACCTGCATGCCGACCTGCTGCGGGCCTCGATCGCATCCGCCGCAAACGACCATCGGCTGGGAGCCAACGAAGCCCCGCCGGCGATCATCTCGATCTTTCTGGGGAAGATGCTGGGCGACATCCTGGAGCAAGTCGAGGCCGGTCTGCCGAAGCGCACTATCAAGGGTGGGGTCCTCGACCTCGGGGCCAAGACCCTGCCGATGCTGCCGCGCCACTCAGGGGACCGCAACCGCACCTCGCCGTTTGCCTTTACCGGGAACAAGTTCGAGTTCCGCGCGGTCGGCTCCAGCGCCAGCATCGCCTGGCCCAACACCGTCCTGAACACCATCGTGGCGGAGTCGCTGGATTACGTGGCGACCGAGCTGGAGAAGTCGGTCGGCAGCAAGGCTACCGAAGCCAAGCTTCAGCTGGCAGTGGTCAGCGTGCTCAAGCCGCTGATCCATCGGCATAAGCGGGCGATTTTCGATGGTGACAACTACTCGGAGGAGTGGCATGCGGAGGCAGGGCGCCGCGGGCTCCCTAACCTGAAGGATTCAGTAACGGCCTTCGGAGTACTGCGGGACAAGAAGAACGCGGAATTGTTCCGGAAGTACAGGGTGCTGAGTCAAGCCGAGCTCGATTCCCGCACCCACATCGCGGTCGAGAAGTACGTGAAGCAGCTGGGGATCGAAGCGGAGACCATGGTGTCGATGGCCCGCAACCAGATCCTGCCGGCCGCTCTGGAGCACCAGCGGCGAACGGCGGACGCAGTGGCCGCAACCAAGGCAGCCGGCGTCGACTGCGGGGATACGACCGAGGCGCTGCGGAGCTTTGTGCAGCTGGTCACCCGGCTACAGACCGCCACGACTGCGGTTGAACGAGCTGCGGCTCACCACGACAGCGATCCGCTGCGTCACGCCGGCCAGATCAGCCGGGAGCTCAAGCCTACCATGGCCCAGCTGCGGGAGGTCGTAGATCAGCTGGAAGCCCTGGTAGCCGCAGATTTGTGGCCGCTGCCGACCTATCGGGATTTGTTGTTTTTGAAGTAGTCGCTAGTCGCTAGTCGTTAGTCGCCAGTCCTTAGCTGCTAGTGACTAGTGACTAGTGACTAGTGACTAGTGACTACCTACAACGGCCAACCACAGCATCGCTTTTTGAGGAGAAGGAATAGTTCGGAGGGGAGTGTTGCCGGAGTAAGGGTGCCGGCCATCGCCTGAAAGGCCTCGCATTCGGCGGCGGATGCATCGGGATCGAAGCCGACCGCTAGCGCCTCTACCAAGGGAGGCCGGTCCGGTCGTTGGATGGCATCCAGCCAGGGATGACTGGGGGTAATCTGCCGGCAGGTCAGCCGCACCCGGACGGCGCCATCCAGCCAGCATGGTCCCTGGGATAACGAGCTCAGCAGCGGCTGGGTCAAGAGCAGACTCTCGCCGGCCGGCGTCACCGCCCCGAACCGCAATTTGCCTCGCTCATTACGCCGGTGCAGCACCACGCCCCAGGCGAATGCCGGCCGTTCCTGCCGATACCAGTCGAGCACTCGAACCAGCTGCTCGCGTAACGCATCGACTACGAGGGGAGATGGCATGGTCCCGACCAACGGAAAGGGTTGCCGCGTCAACCAGCGGCCGTTCGGTGCCTTTCCATTATGCAGAATGTGGGCCATCGGACCCGAGAATCCTTGGTTTCAGCTTCCGCTCCCCCTGGCGCCGCGTTAAGCCCGCCAGCACATTCCGCGATCCACCCATGGGCGCCGACCACTACCCCGCATCGCACGTCTTCTATCGCAAGTTGACGCGCACCTATCCCCGCATCGTCCGGGGCGAGGGCTGCTATCTCTATGACGACCAAGGCCGTCGATACCTGGATGGCAGCGGGGGGGCCTATGTCGTCAATATTGGTCATGGGGTGAGCGAGATTGCGGACGCCCTGGCCTGTCAGGCCGCCACGCTGGGGTACGTAAGCGGGACCGCATTTACCCATAATGCGGTCGAGGAGCTGGCCGCCGAGGTCGCTCGGCTCTCGCCCGGAGACCTGGAACTGGTGTTTCCGCTGAGCAGTGGTTCGGAAGCGGTGGAGGCCGGCCTCAAGCTGGCTCGGCAGTACTGGCTCGAAGCCGGACGGCCCGAGAAGCGCAAGGTTCTCGCCTTCATGCCCTCGTATCACGGGAATACCCTGCTGGCGATGTCCGCCTCGTCCCGGGAGCCGTACCGGGCCGTGTTCCGCGATTGGCTGGCTCCCGTGGTCCGAGTTCCCGCCCCCTATCCTTACCGCTGCAGTTGCCGGGGAAAGGAACCCCGCTGCCCCGGGTGCACGGGGGAGGCCATCGAGAAAATCATTCAGAGCGAAGGCCCGGAGACGATCGCGGCGCTGATCGGTGAGCCGGTGGGTGGCTCGTCTACCGGGGCTTCGGTCCCGGCTCCCGACTACTGGCGCCGGGTCAGGGCGATCTGCGATCGCTATCAGGTACTGCTGATTGCGGACGAGGTGCTTACCGGAGCCGGCCGGACCGGCACCTGGTCGGCGCTGGAACCGTATGGAGCGGTCCCCGACCTCCAAATCCTGGGAAAGGGCATCGCGGGAGGCTACGTGCCGCTCTCTGTGGTGGTGGCCCCGCGTCGGATAGTGGATGTGCTGGCATCCGGCTCGGGCTCGGTGCTCCACGCGCAGACATTCTCCCACCACCCCACGCTGTGCGCCGCCGGTGTGGCCACGGTCAAGTATCTTCGGCGCCACCGGCTGATCGAGCGCTGCGCGGCCATGGGGCAGGTGCTTCATGATCGGCTGCAGGGACTGCGCTCCTGTCCCGCGGTGGGTGACGTGCGAGGACGAGGGCTGCTGGCCGGCATCGAGTTCGTGGCGGACCAAACCACCCGGCAGCCTTTTTCCCCGGCAGTCCGATTCGCCGAAACCTTTGCCGCCACTGCTTTGGATCTGGGACTGGTGGTCTGGCCCAACTCGAACCAGCTGGAGGACGGGACCGGCGACCTCGCCATGATCGCCCCTCCTTACATCATTACCGAGGAACAGATCGGTGAAATGGTCGACCTGCTGGAGCTGGCTGCAGAACGAACCCTGCAGCAGGTGAGCGCGCGCCGATGACGACGGCCACCAAGATCACCTACACCTCGACCAGTGGCGACCTCGACGAGTTCCATGGCCGATTCGATGCCGCGCTGGCCCGGATCCGGCAGCAGGCGGGCCAGCTCCATCCCTTCTACATCGATGACCAGGCGATCAAAACCAGCGAGGATCCGCTGGTGGACCGGTCTCCCATCGACACCGCGGTGGTCCTCGGCCGGTTCCATGCGGCAACCGCAGACCACGTGGATGCGGCAGTCAAAGCCGCGCGCAGCGCTCAGCCTGGCTGGGGCGCCCGCCCTTGGCCGGAGCGAGTGGCGATCCTTCGACGGGCCGCGGCCATCATTCGCGAGCGCAAGTACGACCTGGCCGCCCTGATGAGCCTCGAAGTCGGCAAGAGCCGGCTGGAGGCTATGGGTGACGCCGAGGAGTCCGCCGACCTGATCGACTACTACTGCCAGCAGATGGTGGACGCTGATGGCTTCGTTCGCCAGATGGCGCAGATAACCCCGGTAGAACGGAATACGGACGTGCTTCGTCCTTACGGAGTGTTTGCCTGTATCGCGCCGTTCAACTTTCCGCTCGCACTCTCGGCGGGAATGTCCTCGGCGGCGCTGGTGGCAGGGAACGCCGTGGTGTACAAGCCGGCGGAGGACACGCCCTGGACCGGTCTCATGCTCTACCAGGTATACCGGGACGCGGGCATTCCACGGGGGGTGTTCAACCTCCTGACCGGACGGCGGGAGGAGATCGGCGATCCGCTGTGGCAGCACCCGGGCGTCGATGGCGTGGTGTTTACCGGGTCCAAGCAGGTGGGCATGCGGATCCATTCCGGCATGAGCCAGCGCTGGATCAAGCCCTGCCTGCTCGAGCTCGGCGGCAAGAATGCCACCACTGTGCTCGGCAGCGCCGATCTCGATGCGGCCGCCGAAGGGGTGATGCGGTCGGCCTTCAGCCTGCAAAACCAGAAGTGCAGCGCGACCTCCCGGGTCTATGCCGAGCGTTCGGTCCTTACACCTTTCCTCGACCGGCTCATCGAGAAAACCCGGGCCATCCGCATGGGTGATCCCTCGGAGCGTGACGTGTTCTTCGGACCGGTCATCAACCAGCGGGCGGTGGAGCGGTTCGAGCGAGCGGTCCGGCAGGCCCGGGCCGAGGGCAACATCGTCATGGGAGGAGAGCGGCTCCGGGGAGGCATCTTCGATCGTGGCTTCTTCGTCGCCCCGACGATCGCGCGCTTACCGCTCCAGAGCACGCTGTTCAAGGAGGAACTGTTCGTGCCGTTTGTTGCCGTCGGCGAGGTCTCCGGACTGGACCAGGCGATCGCGGAGACCAACAGCACGGAGTACGGGCTGACCGCTGGCATCTTCTCGGGGGATAAGCGCGAGGTGGCGCGCTTCTTCGATGAAGTCGAAGCCGGGGTATGTTATGCCAACAAGCGAACCGGAGCGACCACCGGTGCCTGGCCCGGGGCCCAGCCGTTCTGCGGCTGGCGAGGCTCAGGGTCCTCCGGGAAGGGCGGATGCGGGCCTTACTACGTTGCCCAGTTCATGCGAGAGCAGAGCCGTACAGTCATCGAAGGTTAATGGATCCACTATGCCCCAGCGCGACTATCCCAGAATCGTGGTTCCTCCACCGGGACCGAAGGCCCAATCCGTCGTGGCGAGAGACGCCGAATGGACCAGCACCTGCTACATCAAGGAATATCCGCTGGTGGTGTCCCGAGGCAGTGGCGTCATGGTGGAAGATGTGGACGGCAATCGCTATCTCGACTTCATGGCCGGGATCGCCGTCTCCTCGACGGGATATGGGCATCCACAGGTCGTCAGCGCGGTCAAGAATGCGGCCGATCGGTTTCTGCATATCTGTGGGTCCGACTTCTACTACGAGGGGATGGCGGCACTCTGCGAGCGACTTGCCCGGCTGGCGCCAGGAGCTTCGAAGAAGCGGGTGTTCCTCACCAATTCGGGAACCGAAGCAACCGAGGCCGCCATCAAGCTGGCTCGTCACGCCACCCACCGCACCGCGTTCATCGCCTTTCGGGGCGCCTTTCACGGACGCACCACGGGAGCGGTGACTCTGACCTCCAGCAAGGCGCGCCAGCACGCCGGCTTCGGCCCGCTGCTTCCGGATGTCCACCACGTCCCCTTTGCCTATCGCTACCGCTGCCAGTTCTGCGGCAACGAGCCCGCCTGCAACCGCGGCTGCATCGATGTAATCGAGCAGGACCTGTTTACCCGTCACCTCGATCCTCGCGATGTAGCAGCCATCTTCATCGAGCCGATCCAAGGCGAGGGCGGCTACGTCGTGCCTCCTCCCGGGTACCTGGCGGACCTGCGCGCTCTCTGCGACCGCTACGGCATCCTGCTAGTAGCCGATGAGGTACAGTCCGGGGTGGGCCGGACCGGAAAGATGTTCGCCTGCGAGCACGAGGGGATCGAGCCGGACATCCTGCTCACCGCCAAGGGACTCGGCTCGGGCATGCCGATCGGCGCCATGGTGGCAAAGGAATCCATTACTACCTGGGAGAGCGGCTCCCATGGATCGACCTTCGGCGGAAACCCGGTGTGCTGCGCCGCAGCGCTGGCGACATTGGATCTGGTTGAGAACGGCCTGATGGCCAACGCGGCGCGGCTGGGAGAACGGCTGCTAGCGGGCGCCTGCAAGCTCATGGCCAATCACTCGAGCATCGGAGATGTTCGCGGTCGCGGCCTAATGGTGGGGCTCGAGTTCGTGAAGGATCGCGCCACCCGAGAGCCCGCCCCGGACCTGGTGCACGAGCTGGTGCAGCGGTCATTCCACCGGGGTCTCCTGCTGCTCGGGGCCGGCAAGAGCTCGCTCCGCCTGGCCCCACCGCTGGTGATCGACGAACAAGATCTGGATACCGCCCTCGGCATGATCGACACCTGCCTCGGCGAGATCGCTTGAACGCTCGCTCGAAGGTGGTCAGCATGAGGGAGGCGGTGTCTCAGCACGTCCATGATGGGGACACCGTCGTCATCGAAGGATTCACCCATCTGATCTGCTTCGCCGCCGGGCATGAGATCATCCGTCAGAGCCGCCGGGATCTCACTCTCTGCCGGCTGACTCCGGACCTCATCTACGATCAGATGATCGCTGCCGGCTGCGCCCGGAAGCTGATCTTCTCCTGGGCCGGGAATCCTGGCGCGGGTTCGCTGCATGGATTCCGGCGGGCGGTGGAAGCTGGAACCCCACCGCTGGAGCTGGAGGAGTACTCTCACTTCGGGATGGTGGCACGGTTGAGCGCCGGCGCGGCCCGGCTGCCTTTCTGGGTCCTGCGTAACTACAGGGGCACCGACCTTCCCGAGGTGAATCCGCTCATCCGGACAGTTCGCTGCCCCTACACCGGGGAAATGCTAGCGACGGTGCCGGCACTGAATCCCGATGTCACCATCATCCATGCGCAGCGGGCGGATACGGAAGGCAATACCCAGATCTGGGGACTGATCGGAGTGCAGAAGGAGGCTGCCTTTGCCTCCCGCCGGGTGATCGTGGTGGTGGAAGAGCTGGTAGACGAGTCCACCATTCGGGCGGATCCCAACCGCACCCTTATCCCGGGTTTTATCGTAGACGCGGTCGTGGTCGAGCCCTGGGGTGCGCACCCCTCTTACGCCCAGGGTTATTACGACCGGGACAACGACTTCTACATCGCTTGGGAACCCATCTCGCGCAATCCGGCCGCACTCGCAGAGTATCTGGACGAATTCGTGTACGGAGTGCAGGACAGAAGCGACTATGTGGCGAAGTGCGGAAACTTGGAGCGGCTGAGAGCGTCCGAGCGGGTATGTGCGGGGGTTAATTATGGGTTTTGAAAACCGACGTCCCTATGATGTATACCCCCGCTGAAATGATGACTGCCGTCGCCGCCCGGGAGCTGCGGGACGGCGAAGTCGTCTTTGTTGGGATCGGACTTCCCAATCTGGCCTGCAATCTCGCCCGGGCCACCCATGCGCCCAACTTGGTGCTGATTTATGAGTCGGGCGCGGTCGGAGCGGTCCCTGAGCGGTTACCGGTCTCGATCGGCGACCCGGCACTGGTCACCGGGTCGCTCATGGTCTGCAGCATGGCGGATGTGTTCCAGTCCCTGCTTCAGAATGGGCGCATCGAGGTCGGGTTTCTCGGTGGGGCGCAGATCGACCGGTTTGGCAACATCAACACCACTGTAGTCGGTCCCTACAGCCGTCCGGCCGTACGCCTGCCCGGGAGTGGAGGGGCGGCTGAGATTGCCATCCACGCCCGGCGAACGGTAATAGTCAGTCGGCTGGACCGGAGAGCGTTCCCCGAGGCCGTGGACTTCATCACCAGCCCGGGACACCGCAGCAAGGGGCACAGCCGCGGCGAGCTGGGCATGCCGGGTGCGGGTCCCACCCGGGTCGTGACGGATAAGGCACTGCTCGAGGTGGAGCCGGAGAGCGGCGAGCTGGTCCTGTCCGCGCTCTACCCCGGTATTCAGGTCGATGAAGTCGAGAAAGGAGTAGGGTGGCCGCTCAGGTGCCGAGCTCGGGTGGATGAGGTGGACCCGCCGACCGAACGCGAACTGCACCTGCTGCGTGAGGTGCTTGATCCCCAACGCCTGTATCTAAAGCGATGAGCACAATCTCACCACCTGCTCCCCCTGCCACTCACGTCGAGCTGCCTCGGGTGCTCACGCTGCGAGACGTGGTGTTGTTCAACATTGTCGCCATCCTGAGTCTCCGCTGGACCGCCACGGCTGCCGCCGCGGGTCCCAGCTCGCTCACCATGTGGGTGCTTGCCGCGTTGCTTTTTTTCATCCCCCAAGGGATGGCTGTCAGCTATCTGTCCGCCCGCTTCCCCAATGAGGGCGGAATCTATTTCTGGTCTAAGCGTGCCTTCGGGGAAGGACACGGATTTCTCTGCGGATGGACCTACTGGGTCAACAACATTCTTTACTACCCCAACCTGCTGATGTCGGCCGCGGTGATCGGGACCTTCGTGATCGGCCGGGGCGAGACGGACTTGATCGACAACTGGACCTACATCTTTGCCGCCACTCTGACATCGCTGTGGCTGGCCGTATGGGTCAACGTGGTGGGACTCAAGACCGGCCGCTGGCTCCAGAACCTGGGAGCCGTGGGCACCTACGTGCCGGGCGCGGTGCTGGTGGGCTTCGGGCTTCATGCGGCGCTGACCCGTCCCGCGGCCACCCCCATCAATCTCGAAACCATTACCCCCCGTTTCAGCGACATGTCCCAGCTCAACCTCTGGGCTTCGATCGCGTTTGCCTACGCGGGGCTGGAGCTGTGCGCTGTCATGGGCGACGAAATCAAGAACCCCAGCCGCACCTTACCCCGATCCATTCTGGTATCCGCGCCCTTCATCGCCTTCCTCTACATCGCCGGCACGGCTTCGCTGCTGTGGCTGGTGCCGAGTTCCGACGTCCATATCGTGTCCGGCTTCTTCCAGGCCATGGCTGCCGGGGCCCGCGACTTTGGCGGACTGGCCTGGCTGATTCCACTCGCGGCGGCGCTCTACGTCCTGGGCACCATCGGTGGCATCGGGGCCTGGCTCACCGGCCCGGCGCGCGTCGCCTTCGTCATCGGTCTGGACCGCTACTTTCCCCCGGCATTCGGCCGGGTGCATCCGCGGTGGAAGACACCGTACGTGGTCATCCTCACCCAGGCGGTGCTGGCCACTCTCTTCCTGCTGCTGTCGGTGCTGGGCAAGGGGACCACGGTGGAGAAAGCCTACCTCATCGTGCTCGACACGATGCTGCTGATCTACTTCATACCCTACATCTACCTCTTCATCTGTTATCTCCGCGTAAGCCTGAAGGAGCCCAGTCCCGGGCCCCGACGGTGGTCGGAAAGCCCGGTTGTCTCGATGCTCACCGGCACTGCGGGTCTGCTGCTCACTCTGGGTGCAATGGTGGTGGCCACCATTCCGCCCTCGGATACGCCGGATCCCTGGATCTTCCGGCTCAAGGTGATCGGCGGGGCGGCCGCCTTCGTGCTGCTCGGTGGGTTGGTGTACTGGCGAGGGCGCCGGACCGCACGATGATCCCGCGCTCGAATCTGCAGCTGGCCGGTCTGGTGAGGCTCGCCGCGGCTACGTGGTGGCTCGTCGCCCCGACGCTCCTCGCTGGCCAGCGCCAGCCGGTGCTCCGTCAGATCA
This sequence comes from uncultured Gemmatimonadales bacterium, assembly GCA_965652025.1. GTDB lineage: Bacteria > Gemmatimonadota > Gemmatimonadetes > Gemmatimonadales > GWC2-71-9 > CAVVWJ01. Next base: position 81,851 of record CBFGTM010000002.1, on the reverse strand, counting down.
AGGTTCCCCACAGCTACTACTACCGCGAGATGTACCTCCCTCAGGTGACCAGCGGGCCCAGCGGGCTCACCTGGTCGCCCGATGGCCGGGAGTTGATCTACTCGATGCAGGGCTCGCTCTGGCGTCAGCGGATTGGCAGCCCCGAGGCACGGCAGCTCACCTCGGGCCCGGGATACGACTTCCAGCCCGACTGGTCTCCGGACGGAGAGCACCTGATCTACGTGTCCTATTACAACGACGCGGTCGAGCTTCGCCTGCTGGCTTTGAACACCGGGAACTCTCGTCGCCTGCTTTCCGACGGGGCAGTAAACCTGGAGCCGCGCTGGTCGCCTAATGGAAGACGCATTGCATTCGTCTCCACTGCCCATCAGGGACGCTGGCACATCTTCATTGCGGCCGTGCGGCCGGATGGACAGCTGGACTCACCGGAGCGGATCACCGAAGACCGACCCGGCGGGCTGCCGCGATACTACTATGGCGAGTACGATCAGTATCTCTCACCGACGTGGTCGGCAGACGGCCGGGAGCTGATCTTCATCTCCAACCGGGGCCACATCTGGGGCTCGGGCGGTTTCTGGCGAATGGCTGCTCAGCCTGGGGCCGCACCTCGGGAGCTTCGCTACGAAGAGACTACTTGGAAGGCTCGACCCGACTGGGGCCGGGACGGGAAGCGGGTGGTCTACAGCTCCTATATCGGCGGGCAGTGGCATCAGCTCTGGCTCATGACCGCTGAGGGTGGCGATCCCTTTCAGCTCACGTATGAGCAGGGCGACGCCACGGCCCCCCGCTGGTCTCCCGATGGCAAGCGGATTGGCTACGTCTCCAACGAGCAGGGCAACACGGAGATCCGGCTGCTCGACATTCCGGGCGGACGTCGGCTGACCCTGCGGCCAGAGCGACGGGTGTACCGCGATCGGGTGGCGCGGCTTCGGATCACTGTGGTGGATGGCGTAACCGGTCAGATCACGCCTGCCCGCGTGTCGATCACCGGCGCCGACGGCAGGAGTTACGGTCCCGACGACGCCTGGCGCCATGCCGATGACGGTTTCGATCGCCGGGAGCGGAGCTTCGAGTACGGGTATTTCCATACCATGGGCGCTTCACGTGTCCCGGTGCCGGTCGGCAGGGTAGAGCTGGAAGTGTCTCGCGGCCCTGAGTACAAAGTGTGGCGCCGCAGCATCGAGGTACCGCAGGAGCCGAAACCAGTCCGGGTGGTGTTGCAACGGGTGGTGAATCTGCCCGCATCAGGCTGGTACAGCGGCGACCTCCATGTGCACATGAACTACGGTGGAGCCTACCGCAACACCCCGAGGCGGCTCGCCCGTCAAGCACGGGCCGAGGACCTCCATCTGGTCGAGAACCTGATCGTCAATAAGGAAGGGCGGATTCCCGACCTCGGCTACTTCACCGGCAAGCCGGACCCCGTCTCGACCCGTGAGACCATCATCCTGCACGATCAGGAGTACCACACCAGCTATTGGGGACACATCGGTCTGCTGGGGCTCCGCAGCAACGTCCTGCTCCCAGCGTACGCAGCCTATGTGAATACTGCAGCGGCGAGTCTCTTTCCCACCAACGCCGCCGTTATGGACTTTGCCCGCGAACAGGGAGCCGTCACCGGGTACGTCCATCCCTTTGACGCTCACCCGGACCCGGCGGACAGCAGCAAACCGCTCACCCACGAGCTGCCGGTGGATGTCGCCCTCGGGAAGGTGGACTACTATGAGGCGCTGGGCTTCGTGGACGACTACATGGCAACGGCGCAGGTCTGGTACCGGCTCCTCAACTGCGGGTTCCGGCTCCCCGCCGGCGCAGGCACTGATGCCATGGCCAACTTCGCCTCACTGCGGGGACCCGTCGGAATGAACCGGGTCTTCGTCCGGAGTGGACGCCCACTGGAATACCGCCGCTGGCTATCGGCGCTCAAGGCCGGACGCAGCTTCGCCACCAACGGTCCGCTACTTCAGTTCTCGCTGGGCAAGAAGTCGCTCGGCGAGGAGGTGCAGTTGCCTCCGGGTGGTGGCGAGCTGGTTGCCCGGATAACCCTCCACTCGATTGTGCCGGTCGACCATCTGGAGGTGGTGCGAAATGGGAAGGTTGTTGCCGAGCTTCTGCTCGCAGGCGACCGAACCAGGACTGTCACCAGCCTGCGTATCCCCGTTCGAGAGAGCGGCTGGTACCTGCTGCGAGCTCGGGGTGACAAGGCGGCCTATCCGGTGCTCGATGTTTATCCGTACGCGACGACCAGCCCGATCTACGTGATTGTGGGCGGCCGGCCGATTCGCTCGCATCCCGATGCCGAGTACTTTCTCGCCTGGATCGACCGGCTGGAGAAAGCTGCCGCCGCCAGCGACAGTTGGAACAGCGAGGGGGAGAAGACCAGCGCCATTGCAACTATCCGGCAGGCCCGGGAAGAGTTTCGCCGTCGTGGGGGCCCATGATCCGTCAGCTTGCCTTTGGAATGCTCTTGATTGGCTCGGTACCGGCCGGCCATGCCCAAACCGCAGGGGCTCCGGTGCGGCTTGTCGTGGTTATCTCGATCGACCAGTTCCGACCGGACTACCTTCAGCGCTTCCGTCGCTACTTCAGCCCTGGCGGGTTCAACCTCCTGCTCACGCGAGGGGCCAGCTTCACAGAAGCCCATTATCAGCATGCGGTGACCCAGACTTGCCCCGGCCATTCCGTAATCCTGACCGGGAGCTACCCGAATGTGAACGGAATCGTGGCCAACAACTGGTTCGACCTGACCCAGCGACGCGAGGAGTACTGTGCGGCCGATACCTCTGCCCAGCTTGTTGGTGTAAATGGGGAGGGCCGCTCGCCCCGAAATCTGGTCGACTCCACGGTCGGCGATGAGCTCAAGCGGAGGACTGCGGGACGGAGCCGGATCGTGACGATCGCCGGGAAGGATCGATCGGCGATCATGTTGGGTGGCCATCTGGCCGATGCGGCGTACTGGACCGAGGACACCCTTATCGTGACCTCGTCGTACTACATGAAACAACTCCCCGCCTGGGTGCAGCGCTTCAACGCTTCAGGCGCCGTGACGCGGTATCGAGGGAGTACCTGGAACCGTCTGCTGCCCGCGTCGGCCTACCGGTTGGTGGGGCGAGACGATGTCTCCGGCGAGGAGAACCCCGGAGGTATGGGCCGAGTTTTTCCTCATCGGCTCAGCAGCGGCAGCTCCTCGCTGGGAAACTTCATCACCGGATTTCAGACCTCACCCTTCGAGAATGAGGTACTGGTCCGCTTTGCCATCGAAGCGATTCGGCAGGAGCGGCTGGGCCAGGACGACCAGCCTGATCTGCTCGCCATCGGGTTCTCCGCCAACGACCCGGTGGGGCACAGCTATGGCCCCGACAGCCACGAGATGATGGACATGACGCTGAGGACAGACCGCGAGCTGGAACGCCTGTTCGGTTTTCTGGAGCAACAGATCGGGATGGAGCGGGTGCTCATCGTGCTCACCTCGGACCACGGCGTGGCGCCGTTGCCGGAGATCACCCGAGCGCGCAACCCGGAGGTGCGGTCGGCGCGGATCGATCCGGCGGGCATCGCGGCCGCCGCCGAAGAGGCACTCCGGACCCGGTACGGCGAGCCCCGAGGTCCAGCCTGGATGACTCGGCCCGCCTGGATCCTGTATCGCGGCTGGCCCTGGCTCTATCTCAACCTTCCCGAGCTGGAGCGACGCCGGATAGCGGTCGATGAAGCGGAGCGTGTGGCCCAGGAGGCAATCCGAAAGGTGCCGGGAGTAGCCCGGGTGCTTGCCGCGGCAGAACTCGGGCAGCGGCGTGGCAACGTGGCCCCGTCGGCGTCCGAGCTGTCATTCTATCCGGAACGAAGTGGGCAGCTCTACTACGAGCTGGCTCCATACCTCGTCGTGGGGGGTAGTCCGGATGGCACCAATCATGGCTCTCCCTGGACCTACGACACCCACGTTCCCTTGCTCTGGCTCGGGCCGGGTGTCGCTCCGGGCACCTACCAGGACCCGGTGGCGGTCGCCGATCTCGCGCCGACCCTCTCAGCGTTGTTGGGCATGGGTCCGCCGGCGGGCTCGCAGGGCAGGGTGCTTCGAGAGATGCTGTTACCCAGCGGACTCAACAACCACGGCGATGCCCTGACCGACCCCGATGCACATCGTCGCTAGACCATAGCGGCCCCCGGTGCGTCTGAGGGCGTGCACCAGGGTGGTGAGGATCCGCGCCCCGCTGGCACCGAGGGGGTGACCCAGCGCGATGGCCCCACCGTAGATGTTCACCCGTTTCTCTGGCAAGCCGAGCTCGCGAATACAGGCAATCGCCTGGACGGCAAAGGCCTCGTTCAGCTCGATGAGGTCGAGGTCCGCAACCGTGAGGCCAGCGCGGCTCAGCGCCTTTCGAGTAGCCGGTACCGGGCCAAGACCCATGCAGCTCGGGTCCACTCCCGCCACTGCCGTGGCGACGACTCTCGCCATGGGCCGCAGCTCCAGACGGTCCAGGGCATCGGCGCTCACGACGGACAGCGCGGCAGCGCCGTCGTTGATCCCGCTCGAGCTTCCTGCGGTGACGGTCCCATCCCGGACGAACGCGGGTTTCAGTCGCCCCAGGCTATCAATGGATAGGCCGGGCCGGGGAGCTTCGTCTCGGCAGACCGTCGTCGTGCCGGATGACGACGGCACCTCGACCTCCACCAGCTCATCATCGAACACACCCGCCGCCACCGCGGCCTCGGCCTTTCGCTGGCTGGCCAGGGCGAATTCATCCTGTTCTCGTCGGCCGATGTGGTAGAGCGTTCCGACCCGCTCGGCGGTCTCTCCCAGCGAGATGGTCCAATCCGGCGGCATCCGGGGATTCACGAAGCGCCATCCCACAGTCGAATCCGCAACGACCGGCGGAGAACGATCCCAGGCACGCCCGCTCTTGAGCATGACCTGGGGAGCGCGGGTCATGCTCTCCACCCCTCCGGCCACGAACACGCTGCCCTCGTCGGCCCGAATCGTCTGGGCAGCGGAGGCAACCGCCTGGAGTCCGGAGCCGCAGAGCCGGTTCACCGTCAGACCTGGTACCTCGACCGGGAGGCCCGCCAGCAACAAAGCCATGCGCGCCACGTTGCGATTGTCCTCGCCAGCCTGGTTGGCGCATCCCAGGATCACGTCATCGATCTGGGACGGTGGGAGATTGCTGCGCTGGACCAGGGTCCGGATGGCGGTCGCGGCCAGATCGTCAGGACGAATCTCGGCCAACGCCCCTCCGGCCCGACCTACCGGAGTGCGCACGGCGGCGGTGATGAAGGCTTGGTTCACCAGTTTGCGCTCACGTTGATCTTGCTCCTCTGGCCCGCTAAGTTGCGCCCCGGCAACGATTCAGGACAGGTGGCCGAGCGGCTGAAGGCGCACGCCTGGAAAGCGTGTATACGTCAAAAGCGTATCGAGGGTTCGAATCCCTCCCTGTCCGTGCCTGGGACCGAATCCACTTCCACGGCGTATCTTAAGGTAGCGCGCACAGTACAGAAGGCGCGGTTGATTTGATCCCGGCCGCGCTGTAGCTTCCCGCCCCGATGCCCTCCCGCACGCCGCTTCTGGACGAGCGCGCCATCGGTCGCACCCTGGCGCGAATGGCCAGTGAGATCGTCGAGCGAAGCCGGGGCACCGATGAGCTCGTCCTGGTGGGGATTCAGCGACGCGGGGTCGAGCTGGCCGGGCGGCTGAAGCGACTCATCGACACCTCCGAAGGATCCAACCTTCCCTGTGGTAAGATGGACATCACGCTCTACCGCGACGATCTCCAGACCATCGGACCTCGTCCCGTAGTAGGGGAGACCAGCCTGCCCGATCTGGATGACAAAACGGTGGTGATCGTGGACGATGTGCTGTATACCGGCCGGACCGTGCGGGCCGCACTGGACGAGTGCGCCGACTTCGGGCGGCCGCGCCGGATCCTGCTGTGCGTGCTGATCGATCGCGGCGGCCGAGAGCTGCCGATCCAGGCCGATGTGGTGGGAAGCACGGTCACCGCAGCGGCGGGAGATCGGGTGGATGTGTTCGTTTCCGAGCTTGACGACAGGGACGCAGTTGAACTGGTGAGGGGGAAGCAGTGAGCGCGCCGAGCTTAGGCAAGGATCTGGTCGGCCTGGAGCCACTCAGCGCCGAGCAGCTCCAGCTCATTCTCGACACCGCCGAGCCGTTCAAGGAAGTCAGTGAGCGGGCCATCAAGAAGGTCCCCGCACTGCGCGGCAAGACCATCGTCAACCTGTTCTTCGAGGCCTCGACCCGAACCAGGATCTCGTTCGAGTTCGCCGAAAAGCGGCTCTCGGCCGACACCGTCAACGTGGCCGCCGCCGGCTCGTCGGTCAGCAAGGGCGAGACTCTGGTCGACACGGCGAAGAATCTCGAGGCTATGCGGATCGACATGGTCGTGATCCGTCATGGGTCATCCGGAGCCGCCCAGTTCCTGGGCCAGCGAATTCGCTCCAATGTGATCAATGCCGGAGACGGAAAACACGAGCATCCGACTCAGGGATTGCTCGACATGCTGACGCTGCGGGACCGGTTCGGGCGGATCAGAGGACTCAAGGTGGCTATCTGCGGAGACATCCTGCACAGCCGGGTGGCGCGCAGCAACATCTGGGGTCTGACGAAGCTCGGTGCCGAGGTGGGAGTGTGCGGGCCGGCGTCGCTGTTGCCGCGGCAGGTCGAGGAGCTGGGCGTCACCATTCTCCCCCGGATCGAGGACGCCATCCAGTGGGCCGATGCGCTCAATGTGCTGCGGCTTCAGCTGGAGCGGATGGAAGCAGGGTTTCTGCCCTCGCTGCGGGAGTACAATCGGGTGTTCGGCGTCACCAAGGAGCGGCTGGCGCGCGCGCCGAAGGAGCTGCTGATCCTACACCCGGGACCGATGAATCGCGGGGTCGAGATCGACAGCGATGTGGCCGATGGTCCGCATAGCGTGATCTTGCCGCAAGTGACCAACGGGGTCGCAGTGCGAATGGCGGTGCTGTATCTCCTGGCCGGCGGCTCTCCCGATTGGGCGGGCGGATCGGAGAGCTTGCCCCGAGAGGAGCGAGGGGAGCGATGAGACCGATTCTGATCCGGGGCGGCCGGGTGATCGATCCCTCTCGGGGCACCGACGGAGTGGCCGATGTGTATCTGGCCGATGGCGAGATCGGAGCGGTGGGACGGAACATCGGCAAGCCCGATGACGCGCTGGTCATCGACGCAACCGGAAAGATCGTCTCGCCCGGCCTCATCGACGTCCACGTGCACCTGCGGGAGCCTGGCCAGGAAGACCTGGAGACTGTCGCCAGCGGAGCGATGGCCGCCGCGGCGGGCGGGTTCTCCGCGGTATGCGCGATGCCGAACACCGATCCTGTCACCGACAATCAGGCGGCAGTTGGCTTCATCGTGAGTCAGGCGCAGCGGGCCGGAAAGGCTCGAGTCTATCCTGTCGGGGCGATCTCTCTGGGCCAGAAGGGACAGCAGCTGGCCGAATTCGGCGAGCTGGTCGGGGCGGGGGCGGTTGCCGTGAGCGACGATGGCAAGCCGGTAGTTTCCAGCCACCTCATGCGCACCGCTCTGGAGTACGCCCGCACCTTCGCCATTCCAGTAGCGGACCACTGTGAGGACCCGACGCTCTCGGCTGGAGGCGCCATGCACGAGGGCATCGTGGCCACCCGGCTCGGGCTCAAGGGAATACCGGCGGCGGCCGAGGAGATCATGGTCGCCCGGGATATTCTGCTGGCCGAGCATACTGGCGGGCACATCCACCTCTGTCACATGTCGACTCGGGGCTCGGTCGAGCTGATCCGGCGGGCCAAGGAGAAGGGCATTCGCGTCACCGCCGAGGCCTGTCCTCATCACTTCACGCTCACCCATGAGCAGTGCGAGGGCTACAACACCAACGCCAAGATGAATCCGCCTCTGCGCGAGCCCGAGGACCGCGAGGCGATCCGTCAGGCGCTTCGCGACGGTACCATCGACGTCATCTGCACCGACCACGCGCCCCATCACTACGATGCCAAGGAGCGGGAGTTCGACGACGCGCCCAACGGCATCATCGGCTTGGAGACCGCACTGGGGCTCGCGATCACCGAACTGGTAGAGCCCGGTCTGTTGACACTGTGTGATCTGGTGCACCGGATGAGCACGATGCCGGCTCGCATTTTCAACCTGCCGGGTGGCACGTTGGCAGCCGGTGCTCCGGCAGACGTCACCATCACCGATCCCAAGGCGAGCTGGATCGTGAACCCGGACCAGTTTTTCTCCCGCAGCCGAAACACACCCTTCGGCGGCCGCCGCCTCACCGGACGCGCCGAGGTTACCATCGTCCGGGGTCAGGTCGTCCATCAGGGGCAACCTTGATCTGAGCCGGAGCGGCGGGTACCGCGAGGCCGCCAGTGATTTTAGATTGCGGTATCCCCGAAATCGCGCTGTTGAGGAGCCCGGTGCCCTGCGTCCGCTCTCATGCTACAGGGTGTCGGCTCAGCTGTATCGGATCGCAGCCTTAGAGCAGATGAGAGGAAGCTCTGCCCATGACTAGAACGGACACGGAACTGACGATCGAAGAGTTGCTGGAACAGCGCAGCCAGTACGAGGAGTGGCTTGCCAAACTCGATGCCTCGGGGGAGAAGGCGCCTCCTGCGGTGCGGCAGCGGGTTCGCGGTGATTACGAGGCCCGTCTGCAGCAGGTGCTGGAGCAGCTGCGGGGGCGCGGCACCGCGATCAGTGAAGAGCTCGAGCGACACCATGCGTCGCAGGCCGAGCTGGACCGGCAGCGCCGTGCAGCGGAGGAAGCGCTCGCCGAAGCCGAGGTGCGGCACTCCGTCGGCGAATACACCGAGGACGAGTGGCGCCGGATCAGCGAGGAGAGCCGGCGGGAGATCGATCAGCTCCGCGCCAAGCTACGTGGTATTGGAGCGGAGATCACCCGGTTGACCCAGATCCAGTCGGTGGTGACCTCACCCCGGGCCGGGACTTCGGCACCGCCCTCACCGCCGCCGCGTGCCACCCGGCCCGAGGTAGTCGAACAGGCTCCGCTCGTCACCAACATCGCGGAGGAGCCGGTCGAGTCCGCCAATCGCTTTGCTCCCAAGCCCCAGGATCCCGAGCCGGCCCCGGTAGACGAGCTGGCCTTTCTCAAGTCCGTGGGGGCTGAAGAGGCGAGACCGATTGGCCGGCGGGTCAGCAACCCCGGGATGCAGGCACCGGCGGTGCAGACTGCCATGCCATCTGTCGGCAAGGCCGCGGCCGGAGTCGCCAAGACGCTCAAGTGCGGCGAATGCGGAACCCTCAACCGGCCGACCGAGTGGTACTGCGAGAGGTGTGGAGCCGAACTGGCGGGGATTTGAGAAGCGGGAGGGAAGAGCGTGGGCAGTCAGCGGTGAGCGGGGAGTTGCGAAGAAGCGCGAGGTAAAACGTCACAACCACTTCGAGGACGGCAGCTTGTGCGATCTCGCTAAAGCTGGTCCTCTACCTAGGCACGGAACAGAATGAGGGGCACCGACAGGTCATCGGCGCCCCTCGTTGCATCCAGATCTCCGAGTCCAGCTTACTGCTTACCGCTCACGCTCTTATTTCTTGCCCGCGACCAGCTTGGCCAGTCGGCTCTTCTGCCGGGCTGCCGCATTCCTATGAATGATGTTCTTCTGGCCCGATCGATCGAGCAGCTTGACCGCATCGGCGTACGCGGACTGGGCCTCGGCGGCGGTGGTAGCCGACCGCACCTTCTTGAGAGCGGTACGTAACTGGCTCCGCTGAGTTCGGTTCAGGGAAGCCCGGGTCCGGGCTTGGCGCATGCGTTTGGCGGCGGATCGAATTCGGGGCACGGCAACCTCGATCAAGTGTTGAATCGGTCCGGATCGGCTCCGGATTCACCAGCGCGAAAACCTAGGCGGCTAAGCTTGCAAAATCAAGCAGGAGACTGCTTTGACTTTGCCCAGAGGGCCGGTTTAACCTTCGTCGCCCCAAGCCCCGGATGGCTACCTGGATCAACAACTCGGCGACTTCGTGCTCGCCCTTCCCATGCTGGTCTTCGCCATGGTAGCCCACGAATACGCCCACGCGGTCACCGCACTCCGGCAAGGAGACGACACGGCGTACATGCTGGGCCGAGTGACGCTCAACCCGCTTCCGCACATTGATCCCTGGATGAGCATCCTGCTGCCGGCGCTGCTCTGGTTCGGCACTGGAGGGAGATTCACCTTCGGAGGCGCCAAACCAGTGCCGGTGAATCCCAGAAAGTACCGCAACTATCGTAAGGGAGACATTCTCGTATCTGCTGCTGGGGTGACTACCAACCTCATTCTCGCGCTGGTCTGGTCGGTGGTATTCGTGCTGCTCGGCATGCTGGGGCGCAGCGCGACCGGACTGACTCCGGTCCTCGACACGGCCCAGCGAATGATGGTGTACGGGATCTGGCTCAACCTGATCCTGTGTTTCTTCAATCTCATTCCCGTGCCTCCACTGGACGGCTCTCACTTGCTCTATCATGCGCTGCCTCCCCGAGCAGGAAACTGGTACCGGGGTCTGCATCGCTTCGGGTATCTGCCGATATTCGCGTTGATGTTCCTGTTTCGTCCGGTGATGGCGTTTCTGCTTACCCCGGCGTACAAGGGTATGGGGTACTTGCTGCAGCTTATCCTCCCGTTCAGCGTAGGTGACGGATGGAACATCTTTCAGTCCTGACCGCACCGGTGGAGGCACCCACCACGGCACTCGGCGCGCCGGGGTTTGTGGTCGAGCTGGACGCATTTTCCGGCCCGCTCGATCTGCTGTTGCACCTGCTGCGGGAAGAACAGCTTGAGATCGCCGACATTCCGATCGCCCGGATCGCGGATCAATTCCTCAGCGCCATCCACGAGCTGGGTCTCAACCAGGCCGCCGACTACCTCGACATGGCCAGCCGTCTGGTTCGACTCAAGACCCAGATGCTCCTTCCCCGGAGGCCGGAGGAGGACGGCTGGGAGGATCCCCGTGCCGAGCTGGTGCGCCGCTTGCTTGAATACCAGCAGATTCGGGAAGTCGCCGTGTGGATGGGACGGGCAGCGGAACTTCGAGCGGAGCAGCACGCTCGCGGCTATCTGCCCCCTCCGCCCGAAGTTCCGCCTCCTCCGCTGAAGCTCGATCTCATCGAGCTGCTCGGGGCGGTCGAACGGGTACTGGCCAACATTCCTTTTCCAGTCCTGCACCGGGTAGTGGCCCGGCCCCTGGATGTCGAGACGGCAACCCGCAGGATCGAGGAGTTGCTGGCCGACCAGGAGCAGATCCGCTGGCTGGACGCGCTGGGATCGCGGCCGACAATCGTCGACGTGCTTTCCACTCTCCTTGCCTTGCTGGAGCTCGCCAAGCGGGGTGCCCTGCGTCTGGTCCAGCCCACACCTTTTTCACCTATGGTGATCGCCCGTGACACCGCTCGCTCAGCTGGTTGAAGCCGCGCTCTTCTCGGCCTCGCGTCCTCTCACGGCCGAAGAGCTCTCGACCCTCACTGCGGATGCCAGCGCTGCCGATGTCCGGGTGGCCCTGGAGCAGCTCCGGGAGCACTACGATTTCAACCAGCACGGGATCGAGCTGGTCGAGCTGGCCGGGGGATATCAGATCCTGACCCGGCCCGTGCATGCGGCCGCGTTGGAGCGGGCCCAGTTCTCGGTGCGCACCCCCAAGCTCAGCGCCGCGACGCTGGAGACGCTGGCGGTGATTGCCTACCGGCAGCCGGTAGGCCGGGTCGAGATCGAAGAAATCCGAGGTGTCTCGGTCGGTGGGGTGCTGCGGTCGCTGCAGGAGCGGGGACTCATAGAGGTGGTGGGCCGGAGCGAGGCGCTGGGCCGCCCGCTGTTGTACGGCACGACGCCGCTCTTCCTCGAGCTCCTCGGTATGCGGGACCTGGCCGACCTGCCCAAGGCGGAGGAGTTGACCATCGCACTGCGGCCTCATCGTCCAGTAGCGGAGGGGATTGATGATGCCGCGGCTTACGTGGAGGCGGAATCGTGAGTGAAATGCGACTCCAGCGCGCGCTGGCCCGCGCCGGGGTCGCATCCCGCCGAGCGGCGGAGAAGCTGATCGAGGACGGCCGGGTCCGGGTGGATGGGAAGACCGCCACGCTGGGCATGAAGGTGGACCCGGACCGGCAAAAGATCACAGTGGGGAATCGGGCGGTCAAAATCCGGGAGCGCCGCTGGCTGGCGTTCCATAAGCCGCTCGGGGTGGTGACATCGGCGGACGACGAAGAAGGCCGGCGAACCGTCTTCGATTTCATCTCCGATTCCACAGCCCTGACCTACGTGGGCCGCCTCGACGTGATGACCACCGGACTGCTGCTGCTCACCACCGACGGCGAGGCGGTGCACCGGCTGACTCATCCGCGGTACCGGATTCCCCGGCGCTACACCGCTCTGGTGCACGGCCGTCCGACGGTGGAGATCGCCAAGGCGGTGCACGAGCGAATCCTTATTGATGGCAGACCGGTGCTGCCGAGCCAGGTCAAGGTGCGGCCGGGAAAGGAGGGCCGGAGCATCGTAGACCTCACCTTGAACGAGGGACGCAACCGGGTGGTCCGCCGCTGGTGCGAAGCGCTGGGCTTGCGGGTCGATCGGCTGGCGCGGCTCTCTTATGGGCCTGTGCGCCTGGGCGACATGCCGCCTGGCCGCTCTCGCCCGCTCACCCCGCGGGAGGAGGCAGCATTGTACCAGGCCATCGGTCTCGATCCGGAACGCCCTGAAACCGATACTCGAAGCCGGGCGTCGGGAAAGCCATCGCGAGGAGCTACGCTGGAATGAGTGCCCCCAAGCTGTCGAAGAAACCCGCGGAGCTGTTGCCGGTTCCCCGGATCTTGAAGGAAGTGTCGCGCCGGATCGTGGGGCAGGACGCCATGGTTGAGCGTCTGCTCGTCGGTCTGCTGACCGGCGGTCACATCCTGCTGGAAGGCGTGCCTGGACTGGCCAAGACGCTGGCGGTCCGGACCCTGGCGGAAATCATCAGGGCCTCGTTTTCGCGCATCCAGTTCACGCCCGATCTGCTGCCCGCGGACGTGATCGGGACGATGGTCTTCAACCAGAAGACCCAGGACTTTCACGTCAAGAAAGGGCCGTTGTTCGCCCAGATTATCCTGGCCGACGAGATCAACCGGGCACCCGCCAAGGTTCAGGCAGCGCTGCTCGAGGCCATGCAGGAACACCAAGTCACGATCGGCGGGAACACCTATCCGCTAGAGGAGCCATTCCTGGTCCTGGCCACGCAGAATCCGATCGAAAGCGAAGGGACCTATCCGCTTCCCGAGGCGCAGCTGGATCGCTTCATGCTCAAGGTGCGGGTCGGCTATCCCAGCCGGGACGAGGAGAAGGAAGTTCTGCTCCGCATGAGCGGCGGCAAGGACATCCCGGTCGACCGGCTGCTCGATCCCCAGGCCATCCTGTCAGCTCGAGGCGAGATCGCCAACCTCTACATGGATCAGAAGGTGGTGGACTATATCGTCGATCTGATCCGCGCCACCCGTGACCCCGGTCTCGTAGGCCTGACCGATCTTCGGCCCCTGGTCGCCTTCGGTGGGTCGCCGCGCGCTTCGATCGCGCTGGCCCAAGCCGCACGGGCCCATGCCTTCTTGCGGGAGCGTGCCTACGTCGTGCCCGAGGACGTTCGGGCGCTTGCTCCCGACGTGCTTCGCCATCGCATCGTCCTCACTTTCGAGGCTGAAGCCGAGGACGTCACGACCGATCAGGTGGTGACCCGGGTGTTAGGGGCGGTCAAGGTTCCCTGAGGGGCCGTGGAAGGTCTGTGTCTCCATCCAACTCGTGACTCGTGACTCCCGACTCGTGACTAGCAATCCCGTTACTCCTGAGATCCTCAAACAGGTCAAATCCATCGAGCTCCGGACCCGGGGCTTGGTAGGGTCGCTGTTTGCCGGAGAGTACCGCTCGGTGTTCCGAGGGCAGGGGATGGAGTTCGCCGAAGTGCGCGCCTATGAGCACGGTGACGATTTCCGCTCGATAGACTGGAACGTCTCGGCTCGGCTGGCCAGTCCTTATGTGAAGACCTTCACCGAAGAGCGCGAGCTCACCCTGATGCTGGTTGTGGATCAGTCCGGATCCACCCGGTTCGGCGAGCCCCTCACCAAGGCGGGACTGGCAGTGGAGGTAGGTGCCGTGCTGGCGCTCGCGGCCGCGTATCACAACGACCGGGTGGGTGCGCTGCTGTTCTCTGATGCGGTCGAACGGGTCATCCCTCCCCGGAAAGGCAGGCGGCATGCCTTGCGGGTGATCCGCGACCTGGTGGCCTTTCAGCCTGCCGGCCGGCGAACCAATCTGGGAGCAAGCCTCTCCTACGCCAGCCGGTTGCTCCGGCACCGCAGCATCGTCGTGGTGCTCTCTGACTTCATCGCCGAAGGCTGGGAGAAGCCGCTCCGCCGGTTGGGCGCCCGGCATGAGGTGGTGGCGATCACCATCGACGAGCCCCGAGAGCACGATCTGCCGGACTCAGGATGGATCGAGATCATGGACGCCGAGTCGGGTCGCCGAGTGCTGGTGGACACCGGCAGCCGCGAGGTCCGCCTGCGGGTAGCGCATCTGGCGCAGCGTCGACACGAGGAGCGCGCCAGGGCGCTGGCGGCGTCCGGTGCCGATCACGTCCGATTGGAGACCGGAACGGATTATGCAATTCCGCTCCGCCGGGCTTTTGCCCTGCGAGCCCGCCGTCTCCACCGCTGATGCATTCATTGCTACTGGTCGCCCTTCTGCAGGCCGCTCCTCCGACCGTTGGCGACACCATCTGGCTGGAGCGTACGATTGCGTTGCCCGCCGGCCACGTCGTCCGGGCAGCGGACTGGGATCCGGCGGATCCGGTGGAGCTGCTCGGCCGGCCCCAGGTCATCGTCAAGGGAGACTCGGCCCAAATCCGCTATCCGGTGGTCGTGTGGATGCCGGGTCCGCTGTCGATCGAGGTCCCAGGGCCACTCCTGCTTGGCTCGGGCGGCAGCGTGGATTCGCTCCCGGGCCAACCGGTGCGCCTCCGGATCCGAAGCGTCCTTCCTGATCTTCCCGGGGACTCGCTGCCGCCGCCACAGCCCCGTGCCTCCCTGGTACCCCGCAGGGAAGTAAGCCTCCTCCCGCTGCTTCTACTCAGTGCGCTCGCTCTTCTTATCCTGGTGCCGCTGCATCTCTGGTGGAACCGACGGGGGCCGGCGATGCTGCCACCGCCTCCCTTATCCAACCTGCCGGACCCTCCCCTGACGCGGTGGGCGGACGATGGTGAATACCGGGCCGTGGCCAATCTTGCCGCTGCCCGGCTGCGGGTTGCCATCGCCCAGCGGGTGCCGACTGCGCATCCCGGACTGGACACCGACCGGTTACTGGGTGAGTTGGCGGCCGTGCGTCCCGACTGGCCTCTGGAGGAGCTCGGCCAGGTGCTGAGTGCCCTGGACGATGCCCGTTTCGGATCTACCGGCTCACCCCAGGCCCTCGCACTGTCGCAGTCCACCCTTCAGCTCCGCGATCGGTTGCTGCGGGAGGCGGCGTGAGCTTCGCTCGGCCCTGGCTGCTCCTCCTGCTGCTGGCATTACTGGGCTGGTGGTGGCTGCGCCGGCGAAGCGCGGTTCCGGCGGCGCGTTACAGCGATGTGAGCTTACCGGCGCAGGCCAGCCGGCGGCGCTGGTGGGTCCGTCTGCCACCGGTGCTGCGGGGATTCACCATTGCTGCTCTGGTGATCGCCGCGGCTGGTCCCCGGATCGGGGGTGACACGGTGGAGATCAAGCAGGAGGGCATTGCCATCGTCATCACCATCGATATTTCCAGCAGCATGCTGGCCGAGGATTTCGCGCCGTCCAACCGTCTCGAGGTGGCGAAGCGCCAGGCCGTCGGTTTCATTCGCGGCCGTAGCGCTGACCGCATCGGTCTCGTCGCGTTTGCCGGAGAAGCATTGACCCAAGTACCGGTGACGCTCGATTACCCGGTGATCGAGCAGGCGGTCATGGACCTCAAAATCGGAAGCCTGGAGGACGGCACGGCCATCGGAAGCGGCCTTGCCACTGCCGTCAACCGGCTCCGGCGCGCGCCCGACAAGTCCAAGGTGATTCTGCTGCTCACCGACGGAGAGAACAACAAGGGGCTGATCGACCCCAGGACCGCCGCAGCCACCGCTGCCGCCTACAACATCAAGGTCTACACCATCGGAGTCGGGACCATCGGTGAGGCTCCGATCCCGACGGGCCGGGGCCTGGGCGGCTTTCGGTATGAGCTGCTGCCGGTTCGGATCGACGAGCCACTGCTTCAGGAGATTGCCCACAAGACCGGAGGCCGGTACTTCCGAGCCAAGGACAGTGAAGCGCTGAGCCGGATCTTCCGGCAGATCGACGCCCTGGAGAAGACACCGATCCAGGTGACTCGCTACACCCGGTATGATGAAACAACTCGTCCGCTGATCCTGCTTGCCGTCGCTGCCTTGGGTCTCGAGTTGTTGTTGGGCAGCACCTTGGTGGTCCGAGTACCATGAGCTTCGACGCACCACTGATCCTGTTTCTCTCGCCCATCATCGGCCTGGCGTTTGGCTTTGGGGCGTGGCTCGCCCGCCGGCAACGGATCCGAATGGCGCGGCGGTGGTCCAGCTCCCTCGGCCGTCTGGCTCGGAGCCGGGGTGGCTGGGCTCCGCCAGTACTCGGGCTTGCCGCGCTGCTCACCGCTATCGCCCTGGCTGGCCCGAGAGCGGGTCGGACCGAGGTCAAGACCCAGACTCGGGCGCTGAGCCTGGTCTTTGCCGTGGACATCAGCCGCTCCATGCTGGCGGAGGATGTCGCTCCCAACCGCCTGCAGCGGACGGCTCGCGAGGCGCGGAGGCTGATTCAGGATCTCGAAGGCGACCGCCTCGGCCTGATCGCATTTGCCGGCCGCAGCTACATCCTTGCACCCCTGACGGTGGACGGTGGAGCGGTTCGGATGTACTTGGACGCGATTGATCCCGACCTCGCCAGCGAGGGCGGAACCAGTTTGAGCGCGGTGTTGTCCCAGGGAGCCGAGCTGTTGAGCGCCGCAACGGATGCCGCCGATCGGGTGCTGGTTCTCTTCACCGATGGCGAGGCCCACGATACCCTGCCAGAGGTCGTAGCCCAGGCTGAAGCCTTGAGGGATGCCGGTATCCGCCTGGTGGTGGTTGCAGAGGGCCGCGCGGTTCCGACCCGAATTCCCATTCGAGATTCCGCCGGCACGCTCAAGGAGTACAAGCAGGACGAGGATGGAAACGTGGTACGAACCCAGCGGCGCGACGACGTGTTGCAGGCCGTGGTCGACGCGGCAGAGGGCACGCTGGTCCCCAGTGAGCTTGCCGACCAGGCTGGAGCTGTCCGCGATCTGGTGGCGGCAATGAAACGCAGCCCCACGGCCGAAACCCGGACCGCGGATCTGGTGCCTCGAGCCTGGATTCCGGTCCTCGGAGCGGTGCTGCTCCTCGCGGGTTACACCCTCGCACGTCCCGGTCCAGCTCTGGTGGGACTTGCCGGGCTGCTACTGGCCCAGCCTGCGGTGGCCCAGCGTCCCACATCGGGTGTCCGTGCAATGGAGGCGGGAGATCCGGCTGGTGCAGCCGCAGAATTCCTGAAGGAGGCGCGGACAGCCGGGGCTCGCGATACTGCTTTCTATAATGCCGGGACCGCGGCGCTCGAGGCCGGCCGCTACGACGTGGCGCGAGGCGCGCTGGAGCAAGCCGCCAAGTCGCTCGATCCCGACCTGAGATATCGCGCCCTGTACAATCTCGGCCTGGTGGACCTGCTGGCGGCCGAAGCCGATAGCACGAAGCAGCAAGAGCTGCTGAATGAAGCCGCAGACCGGCTCCGAGAGTCCCTTCGCTTGCAACCCTCCTCCGCTCGGGCCAAGTGGAACCTTGAGCTGGCGTTGCGGCGGCAGCCACCGCCGCCCCCCAACAGCGGAGGTGGCGGCGGTGGGGGCGGCGGAACTCCTCCGGCGGGCGGTGCCAGCCCTCCGCCACCACCGTCGCCCCAGGAGCAGCCGAGCCAGGGACTGAGCCAGAGTCAGGCGGAGCAGATCCTCAACTCCATGGAGCGGAGGGAGCGGGAGACTCGGGAGGAGCAGCAGCGACGGCTGCGCGGCTCGGCTGGAGGAGTAAAGGATTGGTAGCAGCACTTTTTCTGCTGACCCTGCAGCAGGGGGGCCCCGAGCTGCGGGCATCGGTCGATCAGGACCGGGTGCCTGTTGGCGAGGAGGTGCTCTACACCGTCCAGGCAGTCAGCCGTTCCTCCGATCCGATGGAACTGTCGGTGGCGCCGCTCAACGGATTCGAGATCGTTTCTCGCAGCGAGCGAACCGAGGTCGCCTTCTCGGGTGGACCAACCCGAACTACAGTGCTCGAAATTCGGCTGCGAGCCCTCCGGCCCGGCCGCTGGCAGATCGGTCCGGCGCGTGCGGTGCAGGGTCGCCTGGTCGGCGAAGCTGCGGCCGTCATCGTGGATGTCGAACCCGGCGCGACGGCATTGGCCGGTCCAGCTATGAACCCGCGGCTCCGGGCGCTGCTCGACCGCGCCCCCCCTCCGCCCCGGGGTAAAGCCGCGGTTGCGCTGGTGGTCTCCGCCGAGACGGTGAGTGTCGGCGAGCAGGTCGACGTAGTCACCGCGGCATGGTTTCCGCGCGATCTGCGAGTGCAATTGCGCCGGCCACCGACTCTGCAACCGCCTGTGATCAACGGGGTCTGGAGCTACCCTCAGTCCGCGCCGGCGGGGATCGCCGCCACCCGGAACATCGGGGGAAGCGCCTACGACCTCTTCGTTGCTCATCAGGTGGTGTTCCCGCTGGTGCCCGGCATCATCCCGGTCCCCAGCGCCATGCTGAAGTACAGTACTCCTCTCGCGCTCCAGTTCTTCAGCCAGGAAGAGCGTTTTGCGCTTTCCAGTCAGCCTGAAACCCTAGCCGTCAGAGCTCTCCCTCCAGGAGGGCGGCCCGCTGGCTTCAACGGGGCGGTCGGTTCGAATCTGAAGCTCGAGCGCCGGGTAACACCGCAGACGGCGCACGCGGGTGAAGGTGTCGCGGTGGAGCTGGCGTTGACCGGCGAAGGCAACACAGCTCTCTGGCCCCCGCCGGAAATCAAGTGGCCCCGTGATGTACGCGCGTATGTGGATCGGGTGGAAGAGCAGGTGAACACAGCCGATGGGCGGGTGGGTGGCATCAAGACCTTCCGCTATCTGGTGGTTCCCGACTCCGCAGGTCCCCTCACCCTTCCGGCAGTGAGCTACGGATACTATGACCTGGCTGCTCGGGCCTATCGGGTTGCGGGAGTGCCCCTGGCATCGCTCCCGGTGAGCGTCGAGGAGCCGAACGCCTCCGTGGCTCTGCCGCCGGCGCTGCTGCCGGCCGGCTCTCCTCCACTAGCCTGGCGGGTCGCCCAGTGGATCCCCGCGTGGCTGTGGATCGGCTTCTTCCTGGCACCTCCACTCCTGATCCTGTCCCGTGGCTGGCGCCGGGTGCGGCGACCAAAGCAGGTCGCGACTCCAGTGACCGGTCTGCGCTCAGCCGAGGAGAAGCTGGATGCGGTGGTGCGCGGACTGATGCCTGATCCGGATCAGCGCTCCCGCACCGGGATTGCGGCCGCGGTCCGGGCTGCGGGAGCCGACCTGGAAACCGCAACCCGGATCGCCGCTATTCGGGAGCGGCTTATGGCCCGCCGCTACGGTCCCTCTACCCCGACTGCCGAGGATCACGCGCTCATTGCCGAAGTCGAGGAGCTGGTGCATCGCCTGGGCGGCTCCCTTCGCGGCTGGCGAGGCCGGTCGGTGCTCCTGCTGCTGGCGCTCTGCACTTCGAGCGGCAGGGTATCGGCGCAGGCCCCTGCGCCCGAGGGTCTCTACGAGTCGGGTGCATTGCGGGCCGCGGCAGAGGGGTTCAGCCGCCGCGCTGAGCTGGAGCCAGCGGTAGCCGCTCACTGGTACAACCTGGGCGCCGCCTATTACCGTCTCGGGGCTAAGGGCCGCGCCACCGCTGCCTGGGTGCGGGCCCGGCGGCTGGACCCACGGGAAAGCACCATCCTTCGAGCACTCCGGCTCACGCCTTCGCCGGATGCCGCCTCCGCACGGCTAGTCTGGTCCGCTCCCGTCACACCCGATGAGCTGCTGCTGGCCGGGGCAGTAGCGTGGCTGGCAGGTTGGATTGGCTGGGTGATGCGTCCCAGGTATCGGGACCGATGGACCGTGCTGCTGGTCTTCGCCGCGCTCTCGACCCTCGGAAGCGTGGCTCTCCGGGCGTGGTATACGCGACCGATCGCAGTCGTGCTGGACCAGACCACCCTGCGGCTCTCACCCCACGGCCACGCGCAGGCCCTAGGTCCGTTGGAGGCCGGAGGTGCGGTGCAGTTGCTTCGCCGGGACCCGGGTTGGGCTCTGGTACGCGCGGGTGCTGTGGAAGGGTGGGTTTCGACCGACGCCATCGCTGCCATCAGCGGGTAGATTTGGGCGATGCCGCGTTGCATTGCAATTCTTCCCGATGCCGTCGCCGACCAGATCGCCGCAGGCGAGGTCGTAGAGCGGCCGGCGTCGGTGGTGAAGGAGCTGGTGGAGAATGCCCTCGACGCGGGAGCCACTCATATCCGAGTCGAGCTGGAAAACGGCGGAAAGGTTCGAATCGAGGTCAGCGATGACGGGACGGGGATGGGTCGGGAGGACGCGATGCTGGCGCTCGATCGGCATGCTACCAGCAAGGTCAGATCTGCGGCCGACCTGGTAGGCGTATCCACCTTCGGCTTTCGAGGCGAAGCGCTTCCCGCTATCGCCTCTGTCTCCCGGCTCACGCTGACCACTCAGGATGGAATCGGTGAAGGGACCGAGCTCATCGTGGCCGGCGGCCGGGTTGACCGCATCAGATCCATGGCCCGGCAGCGCGGAACGACCGTCACTGTCCGAGGTCTGTTCTTCAATACCCCCGCACGTCGCAAGTTTCTCCGGTCGGCGGCCAGCGAAACCAGGGCCGCGTACGAGGCCGTGGCAACCTTGGCGCTGGCCCATTCCGAGGCTGGCTTCGAGCTTCAGGTCGACGGCACTTGTCGCCTGACCGTCTCCGCCGGGCAGGACTCGGCCGAGCGCCTTGCCGCCGTATGGGGACGAGAGCTGGCGGGGACACTGGTGCCAGTTCAATACGCTGCCGGCGCCTTTCGGGTCAGTGGGTACATTCAGCGCCCCGGCGATGCTCAGCCAACCGGCCGCCGAACACAGCTCTTCGTCAACGGCCGGCCCTTTAAGGACCCCTTTCTCATCCGCGCCGCCGAAGCCGGCTACCGAGCCGCTATCCATCCTGGTGACCGGCCGTCGATCTACCTCCGAATCGAAGTGGCTCCTGAGGACGTGGATGTGAACGTGCACCCGGCCAAGCTCGAGGTGCGGTTTCGAGACCGAATCGGTGTCGAGCGGGTGGTGGAGGAAGCGGTCCGGTCCGCCCTGGGAGCACTCGTCGCGGCCGTCCCGGTCGGTGACTGGCGTGGGCTTCCTGCTCCTCCGGGCTTCACCCAGCCTGGAGACCCAGCCGCCGGGCTCTTCGATGCCGATCAGCTGGTGTCACCTGAGACTCTGGCTGAATCCACAGCCGACACTCCTGCCGGATTCCAGGCCCCACTGCTTCAGATCTTTGACAGCTACATCATGTACCAAGGCCCCGACGGAGTCATCATCGTCGATCAGCACTCGGCGCATGAACGGGTGCTCTACGAGTCGATCCTGGCACAGCTCAGCGGGGTCGGGGCGCCGGCTCAGAGACTTCTGCTCCCGCTGACCGTGGACTTGACCGACGAAGAGCTGGACGCGGTCGAGATCCACGGCGAGGAGTTACGGCGAGTGGGATTCGAGGTCGAAGGTTTCGGAGGCCGCACCGTGGTCGTGCATGCAGTGCCGACCCCACATCCGCGCTTCGACGCCGAGGCGTGTTTTCGGGAGATGGTAGCGGACCTGGCCCGCGGCCGGTTCGGCGGCTGGAGTAACCGGTTGCAGCGGTTCGCTGCCACCTACGCCTGCCGCGCCGCGGTCAAGGCAGGCGACCGCCTGGAGCAGCGAGAAATGCGGGAGCTGCTGCTTCGGCTCTTCGCCACCGATCTTCCGCCCCACGACGTGCACGGCCGTGCTACGATCGTGCAACTGCCACGCGAGGAGCTGGAGCGCCGGTTTGGCCGGCGGTAAGGTTCCCGTGCTGGTGGGACCCACGGCAGTGGGGAAGACTGCGGTCGCTCTGGCGCTCACTACCCACTGGCCACTCGAAGTGATCTCGGCCGATTCCCGGCAAGTCTACCGCAAGCTCGACATAGGCACGGCAAAACCGACCCGAAAGGAACGTGAGCGGGCGCCGCACCACGGGCTGGACCTGGTGGATCCCGGTACCCGCTACAGCGCGGGGCATTTCGCCCGCGACGCGGTCGGCTGGCTGGCCGACATCCGGACGCGGGGCAGGATGCCGATCCTGGTGGGAGGGACGGGGCTCTACATCCGCGCCCTGGCTGATGGTCTCTTCAGCGAGCCCACTCTCGATCCGGCGCAACGCCGAGCGCTGGACGCCTGGACTGCCCGGCTGGAGCCCATCGAGCTCCTACGCTGGGCGAGTCGGCTCGACCCGGGATTTCGAGGTGGCGGGCGCCAGCGGGCCGCTCGGGCCATCGAAGTCGCGCTGCTCAGCGGCAGGCCGCTTTCGTACTGGCAGGAGGCCGCCCGTGCGCGGGGCTCGCTCGACCCGTGGTACATTGTCCTCACAGTGCCTCGTCCGGTGCTGCACCAGCGAATAGCCCGCCGGGCCGAAACCATGGTTCAGCGCGGTGTGATCGAGGAAGTTGCGGCGGTCCTGGCGGACGGATATCCAGCCACCGCTCCCGGCCTGGATGGAATCGGCGTGCGCGAGGCAGTCGAGTATCTCCAGGGGCAGCGCCCACGGGAGACCGTGGCGGAAGCAATTACCATCGGAACCCGGCAGTATGCCAAGCGGCAACAGACCTGGTTCCGGCATCAGCTCACCGGTTCAGTGACGACTCTGGACGCGACCAGATCGCCGGATAAGCTGGCGGCGGAGATTGTGGGGTTGTGGGAAAAGCGAGCCGAGGGCTAGGAGCCAGAACATGAAGATCGGCATCACCTGCTATCCTACCTACGGCGGATCCGGTGCGGTGGCCACTGAGCTGGGGCTCGAGCTGGCGCGGCGAGGACACTACGTCCATTTCATCACCTACGACTCGCCCTTTCGCCTCCGTGGGTACGCCGAACGGGTCTACTTCCATCAGGTTGATACCCGGATGGGCCGCTACCCGCTCTTCGACCACTTTCCCTATACCCTGGCGCTTGCCTCCAAGCAGCACGAGGTAGCTCTGCGGGAGCGACTCGACGTGCTGCACGTGCACTACGCCATTCCCCATGCCACCACGGCTTACCTTGCCCGGGAGATGCTGAATGGAGAGTTGCCTCTTCGGGTGATTACGACCCTCCATGGAACCGATATCACGCTCGTGGGCCAGGAATCCAGCTTTTATGGAATCACCAAGTTTTCCATTGAGCAGTCGGATGCGGTCACTGCAGTCTCCACCTACCTGCGGAACGAGACCTATCGCGCCTTCGGGTGTAATACCTGCGACATCAGAGTCATCCCCAACTTTGTGAACCTGCAGGAGTACCGTCCGGGGGATCCGAGCTGCCGGGAGCGGCTGGCTCCGCCGGGCCACAAGCTGATCACCCATGTCTCCAATTTCCGCGAGGTCAAACGAGTGAAGGATGTGATCCGGGTATTTGCCCGGATCCAGCGAGCCATGCCCGCCACCCTCATCATGATCGGCGATGGCCCTGAGCGAGTGGATGCGGAAAACGAAGCTCGCGATCTCGGCGTGAGTGCCCACGTTCAGTTCCTGGGCCGGCTCGATTCGGTAGCGTCGCTCCTTCAGGGGAGTGATCTGTTCATGCTGCCTTCGCAAACCGAGTCCTTTGGGCTGGCTGCCTTGGAGGCGATGGCCTGCGGCTCACCAGTAGTGGCCAGCCGGGCGGGGGGACTGCCCGAGGTAATCGACGATGGGGACAATGGAATTCTGGAGCCGGTAGGCTCGGTTGAAGCCATGGGGCGTCGCGCAGTCGAACTGCTCCGCGATCCCGAGCGGCACGCTGCCATGCGATCGGCAGCCATAGCCAAGGCGGAACAGTTTTCCGCTGACCTAATCGTACCCATGTATGAGGACTTCTATCGCGAAGTCCTCGCGTGATGTTGCTGGAATCGCCAGGCGAGCTGCTGTGGAAGGCAGCCCTCCTAGGCCTGGTGGAGGGGGCAACCGAGTTCATCCCGGTATCCTCCACCGGGCACCTGATCGTGATGAGCCACTGGCTGAATCTGCTGGATGAGCGGGCCAAGACATTCGATATCTTCATTCAGCTCGGAGCCATTCTCGCCATTGTGTGGCTCTATCGTGCCAGACTATGGCAGGTCATCCGGTCGGCTTCCACCGACACTCGCAGCCGCCGCTTTCTGGGAAACGTGCTGATTGCATTCTTGCCGGCTGCGGTCGTCGGGTTCCTGGCTCACGACTGGATCAAGGAGCAACTGTTTCGGCCGGTCGTAGTCGCGGCGGCTCTCGTGCTTGGGGGAATCATCATTCTGCTGATCGAGCACTGGTCTCCCCGCTCAACGATCAGTGATGTCGACGGCGTGCGGCCTCCGACCGCGCTCGGAATCGGCCTGGCACAGGTACTCTCCCTCATCCCGGGCACCTCACGCTCAGGCGCGACCATCCTGGGAGGGTATGCTCTGGGGCTTACCCGGCTAGCGGCGACGGAGTTCTCTTTTTTCCTCGCCATTCCCGTCATGTTGGCGGCCACCCTGTTCGATCTGCTGAAGAGCTGGTCAACGCTCGGCCCGGCCGATATACCCATGTTTCTGGTAGGCTTTGCGGTCTCGTTCGTTGCTGCCGTGATCGTGGTGCGCGGATTTCTGAGGTACGTCTCCACCCACAGCTTTCGGGTATTCGCCTGGTACCGGATCGGGTTTGGAGTCCTGGTACTGCTGACGATGAGCTGATCTCGATGGCCTCTCGTCTTGTTCGGTTCGAGCGGGTCAGCTCGACCATGGACGTGGTTCACGAGTTGGCAGGGCAGGGTGCCGCCGCGGGCACGACCGTCGTTGCCGGGGAGCAACTAGCCGGGCGCGGGGCCCGGGGACGTACCTGGCACTCGCCGCCCGGCGGGCTGTGGATGAGCGTTCTTTACCGGCCCACGCGCGCTCCGGGGCTGGAGGTCATCAGCCTGCGGGTAGGACTGGCTGTTGCTTCCGCGGTGGATCAGTTTGCCGGCGCTACGGTGCAGCTCAAGTGGCCGAACGACCTGATGCTCCATGGTCGAAAGCTGGGAGGTATTCTCTGTGAGGCGCGTTGGCAGGGAGACCAGCCCGGCTGGATCGCGGTGGGAGTGGGGCTCAACGTGCGGAACTCGATCCCGCTGGAGCTCCGGCCGCTGGCCACAGCGCTGCGCGAACAGTATCCCGAGATCTCCCTGGAGGATCTGATTCCTCCGGTTGCTGCGGCGCTAAACCGGCTGGATCTGCAGGCGGACCGGCTGACGTCCAGTGAGCTGCATGAGTTCGCCAGTCGAGACTGGCTCCTCGGCCGGCAGATTCGAGAGCCGGTTGCGGGAACCGTTGCCGGTCTGGCCGCAGACGGCACGCTGGTGGTGCGGACCGCTGAGGGATCCGAGCTGACGCTCCGGACCGGCTCAGTGGAGCTGGTGGCCACTTCTTCAACCTGGTAACGCCATGCTGCTCGCCCTGGACATCGGGAACACGGAGATCACGGCCGGGCTATTCAATCGGGACGATCTGGAGGGGCACTGGCGGCTCACGACCAACCCTGATCGAACGCCCGACGAGTGGGGAAGTGCCATAGGCGGCTTCCTGGTGCAGAGCGGCCATTCACCCAATGAGGTGCGTGCGGTGTGTCTGGCATCCGTGGCACCAACAGTGACCCAGAGCATCGTCGAGGGGATTGCCCGAATCACCGGCTGCACCGGAGTTACGGTCGATGCGTATACGCCACTCCCGGTGACTCTGGATGTGGATGAGCCCCTCTCGGTAGGAGCGGATCGCATCGTGAACGTCCTGGCGGCGGTGGAGCTGTTCCACGCTGACAGTGTGGTGGTCGACTTTGGCACTGCTACCACCTTCGACTGCGTGACCGCCGATTCCCGCTTCCTCGGAGGCGCCATCATGCCCGGGCTGCGTACCTCGGCCGACCAGCTCACCCGGCGCGCCGCCAAGCTGCCGGCCACTGAACTGCGAGCGCCGGAGCGTGCTATCGGCCGGCGCACCGAGGAGTGTATTCAGGCCGGCGTGCTGTTCGGCGCCGCCGATGCCGTGGATGGGATGGTGCGCCGCATTGCCGCTGAATGGCCGGGAAATGGTCGGCCTCGGGTGGTGGCGACGGGCGGCCTTGCCCCGGTGGTGGCTCCGCTCAGCACCACCATCGAGCTCACCGATCCTGATCTCACCTTGCGCGGATTGCGCATCGCCGCAGGGCATATCGGCCTCGAGTGGTGAGCCGAGCCCGCCAGGCAGGATACCGCCTGCTCGGCTCGCGACTCGATTATCTCCTACACACCCGCCCCATCGAGTGGCCCATCGTGGCCGCTCATACCGCTGTGGGTTATCTGCTCGCGGTCGGCATCGACAATGCTCTGCGAAGCGAGCGGTTGGCGGCGGCGTGCCTCGGCATTGGGCTCTGGGTAGTCTGCCTCAATGGTGGCACCCTGGCCCTCAACAGCGCCTTTGACCGGGATGAGGGTGACATCGCTTACTTGCGAGCTCCGCCACCGCCTCCGGCGAACCTCGCCGGATTCGGACTCGGTCTCATGTTCGTCGGTCTCTTCGGCGCCTGGGCTCTGCCATCCGGCTACCGGGCGGCTTTTGCCCTGTGTGTCGTGCTCTCGGTGCTCTATTCAGTTCCTCCCTTCCGGCTGAAGGCGGTCCCGGGCGCGGACTGGCTCATCAACATGTGGGGATTTGGAACTCTGACGCCGTACGCCGGGTGGTCCGCAACTGGAGTGCCGGTCGGATCGGTCGGGCGCTTGATCCTCCTTGGCTTCTGTCCCCTCTTTGCAGCCCTGTATCCTCTCACCCAGCTCTACCAGCTGGACGAGGACGCGCGGCGAGGGGATCGGACCCTGGCCCTCCGGCTCGGCGTCGGCCGCAGTCTTGCCGTGGCCATCGTTGCTGTCGTGCTGGCCTTCGTACTGTTCGGCGTGGCCGGCCTGCGGAGTCATTGGGGTTTGGGCGACCGGTGGCGCTGGTTTCCCCTCATCCTGGCATTTGGGGCCTGGCTTCTCCTGCTGGTGCCATGGCTGCGTCGGCATCAACAGCTAGAACCGCGTGAGCATCAGCGCGGCATGTATCGTGCTCTTTTGGTGTGGGCCCTTACCGATGTGGCGGTCGTGCTCGCCTGGGCGACTTGATCGGGACTTGGCCGCTTAACTGACGCCTCGGTATACTTGACCCACCCCTTCTTACCGGAGCTCTGGATGACCACGGCAGCGGAACTGCATGGCGAGCACGACATCACCGCGGTGCCTGCGATCGTGGCGGGCGCGGTCAAGCTGGGCCTGCTCGAATCGGTTCTGGTACTGCTGTTCTCCCTGGCATCCCGGCTGCTCGTTGGACCGCTGGAAACGATCGTCTGCGCGGTCATTCTGCTCGTCGGAGTAGCAGCGGTGACGCTGCTTCCTGGACTGTGGGTTCGCCCCCGTACAATCGAAGGAATCGCCGGCGCCGCAGGCATCGGGCTCGGCGCTGCCGGGGTCTTCCTTCTCGTTGACGTCATCCTGCTGCAGAACATCGGCACTTACAGTCATCGTTGGCTGGACGTCGGCGGGGGCAGCAACTGGTGGTATCACCCGGTCTGGTGGATGGTAGGGGCATTTCTGCCTTGGATGGGTGGGTGGATGCTGGCAAACCAGTTGACCCGCAACGGCCAGTTCAACATTCAGAACCTGGTGCTCACCCTGGTGGGCCTCACCCTGTTAGTGGCCGTTCTGGCCATTCTGATTGGAGTTCCCCACGCCGGGTGGAACCTGGGCACCTTTGCGGTCGCAGTGCTTCCTGCGCTTGCGCTCGGGACCATCGTCACTGCTCTCGGGAAGCGCCGCACCTGAGCGATGCGCTGGGTACGCCTCTTCTTTCGCATCTTCGGGTGGCTGCTCACGCCCTTTCTGGCGTGGGCAGCTTCGTTTTTTGGCGCGGTCGCGGGTGCATTGCTTGCCATGAAGCTCGACGATCCGGTGCGAGGGCTGGCCGTCACCGCGGTGTGCGGCGGACTGGCCGGATTCGCGGCGCTGATCGGCTGGCTGCAGTACCTCCGGCGGTCTCCGGAGGTGCGTGAGGTGCTTGCCGTCACCGAAGACGGCACGCCGGACACCACTGAGTTCGCCACGGTTCCGGAGGTGCCCGAGGAGATTTCCGAGCCCGAGCCGTCCCAGCCGAGCTGATGCTTTTTGTTTTACGCCGGCTCCTGGAGCCGGCAGTCTGGATTACCTTGCTGTTTACCGGCTGCAAGCCGGGAAATCGCGCACCGGCGACTGATCGGCCGTCTCCCCCTGACCAAGTGGCCGATTCTCCCCCCGACTCGCTGGTCCTTGCAACCAGCACCGGGGTTGAGGTCTGGTATAGCTTGGCGCGCTCGGCCCGTGCACCCGACGGAAGCCCATGCATCGAGCGTGGGCTAGAAATTCGGCGGGGTCAACGGCGGAGTCAGGTACCACTTCTGTACACCGGGGAGACACCATCCTTGCTCAACGACTCCACCATGCGTGCGGTTCTCTGGACCAACTGCCGGCCGGGGAACGCCTATCTGGTCGATCTCACAAGCGGGCGTCCGGTGCGTCAGCCGGAGGGTTCCCGATGAAAGGTTGCCGCAATCGGACATTGCCACTGATACTGGCGCTCACGGCCTGCGGCTGGCTCTTCGTTCGATCGGCCCACGCGCAGGCCGTCGAGGCCCGAATTGGCCGGTTCTGGGAATCGGATGAGTGGACGACGTACCGCCTGGGCCTGGTTCGGCCCCTGAGCGGTACACTCGGCGCCCACCTGCACGGAGACGTGACCCGGCGTTTCGAGTCCGATGGCACCTTGGCGGGAGTGGGCGCCGACCTGACAGCGTTTCGAAAAGGCTCAGGAGGACCCTACCTGGTTGCAGGCCTGAGTGGAGGGATGGGCTCGGAGACGGACAATAGTTTTTCCGACCCGTGGGGGTCCTGGTCGGCTGGGGCCGGATATGACCTGTTTCCCTTGGATTTCATGTCGGTCGGTGCCGAGGGAAGATGGCGAGGGATCTCTCTGGGTGGCCGGGATGGTTTCGAGCTGGCCCTGGGCGTGGCTTTCCATCTCGACGCCAAGCCTCCGAGTCGCCCTGCCGGACAGCCTGCGCCTTCCGCTACCATTCCCGTTTCGGAGTCGCCACCAGAGTCGCTGGCCGACTCCATCATCGCAACTGCAACGGAAGCGATGGGCAAGCCCTATGAGTACGGCGGGACGGGGGAGAATGGAGAGGGGTTCGACTGCTCAGGGTTGATCCAGTACGCCTACGGAAAGCATGGGATCGGGCTGCCGAGGCAGAGCCGGGACCAGGCGAAGGCGGGTAAGCAGGTGGATCGTGAGCTCGAGGAGCTCCGGCCGGCGGACCTGCTCACCTTCTCCAATAAAGGTCGGCGGGTCACTCACGTAGGCATGTATGTGGGAAATGGCCGCTTCATCCATAGCGCCACTCGGGGAGTTCAGGTGAGCACGCTGAGCGCGAACGACCCGTATGGCCGGTGGTGGTTCCAGCGCTGGGTGGGGGTTCGGCGAATCATTCCCAAGAAGTAGCCCGGCCAACGCCGGGCTGCCGCAACAGCTATGAGCCTGCCGCTCCACCCCACTATGCCGGTCTCAAACCTGCCAAGCTGACGCACTTCCAAGGCACCCCACTTGCTTGCAACGCCGGCTAGAATCGTCGGCTTGACAGTAATTGGTTTGTTCTTATTTTCCGGGTCTTAGCACTCTCATATCTTGAGTGCTAACCCGCGACGAATTAGCTAGTTAGGTCCTTCAACCTACTCTGCAGTGGAGGTCGTACCGATGGCAACTGCTACCAAGGCCAAGCCCACCCTCAAGCTTCAGCCCCTGGAGGACCGCGTCGTCATTATGCCCTCGGATGAGGCAGAGACCATGCGGGGCGGCCTGTACATCCCGGATACCGCCAAGGAGAAGCCGACCCAGGGCGAAGTGATCGCCGTTGGTCCGGGCCGGATCGAGAAGGGCCAGCGGGTCCCGGTCGATCTCAAGGTCGGCGACAGCGTGATCTATGGGAAGTACAGCGGCACGCCGTTTCAGATGGGCGATGATGAAGTGATCATCATCAAGGCGTCAGACGTTTTGGCCAAGATCGGCTAATTCGACACTGGAGGGGCGTCTCGCTCCTTCGAATCTTTCAGGAGATCAGACATGGCAGCTAAAGAGCTTCTCTTCAATACCGATGCCCGGGCCAAGCTCAAGAAGGGTGTCGACCATCTCGCCGAGGCGGTCAAGGTCACCCTCGGCCCCAAGGGCAGAAACGTCGTCATCGATAAGAAGTTCGGCTCTCCGACCGTCACCAAGGACGGGGTCACGGTTGCCAAGGAAGTCGAGCTGAGCGATCCGATCGAGAACATGGGCGCCCAGATGGTCAAGGAAGTGGCAACCAAGACGTCCGATCTCGCCGGCGACGGCACTACCACCGCCACGGTGCTGGCCCAGGCCATCTTCCGTGAAGGCCTCAAGAACGTGACGGCCGGTGCCAACCCCATGGAGTTGAAGCGGGGCATCGATCGCGCGGTCGAGGCTGTGGTCGAGCAGCTGAAGACGCTGTCAGTCCCCTCGGCTGGCAAGAAAGAAATCGCTCAGGTCGGTACTATCTCGGCCAACAACGACAAGGAGATCGGTAACCTGATCGCCGAGGCCATGGAGAAGGTGGGCAAGGATGGCGTCATCACGGTCGAGGAGGCCAAGGGTCTGGAGACTACCCTCGAGACCGTGGATGGCATGCAGTTCGACCGCGGCTATCTCTCGCCCTACTTCGTCACCGATCCGGAGAAGATGGAGGCGGTGCTGGACGATCCCTACATCCTGATCCACGACAAGAAGATCTCGGCCATGAAGGAGCTCCTGCCGGTGCTGGAGAAGGTGGCCCAGAGCGGGCGGCCGCTGCTCATCATCGGCGAGGATGTCGAGGGTGAAGCGCTCGCGACCCTGGTCGTGAACAAGCTCCGCGGAACCCTCAAGGTGGCGGCCGTGAAGGCCCCCGGCTTCGGTGACCGGCGCAAGGAGATGCTCCGCGACATCGCGGTCCTCACCGGTGGTCAGGTCGTCTCCGAAGAGCTCGGCTTCAAGCTGGAAAACGCTACTCTCAATGATCTGGGCCGGGCCAAGCGCATCGTGGTGGACAAGGACAACACCACGATTGTGGACGGCAAGGGCAAGGAGAGCGACATCCAGGGCCGCATCAACGAGATCAAGGCTGCGGTGGAGAAGAGCACCAGCGACTACGACCGGGAGAAGCTGCAGGAGCGGTTGGCCAAGCTCTCCGGCGGCGTGGCGGTGATCAACGTCGGTGCGGCTACCGAGACCGAGATGAAGGAGAAGAAGGCGCGGGTCGAGGATGCGCTGCACGCCACCCGTGCGGCAGTGGAAGAGGGAATCGTTCCGGGCGGCGGTGTCGCGTTCATTCGGGTCCAGGCCGGACTCGACAAGATCCGGGGCACCGATGATGAGAAGATCGGTGTCGAGATCGTGCGTCGTTCGCTGGAGGAGCCCATTCGGATGATCGCCCAGAACGCGGGTGCCGAGGGCTCGATCGTGGTCGGTCGGGTGAAGGAGTCGAAGGAGAAGAACTTCGGCTACAACGCTGCGACCGATGCCTACGAGGACCTGGTGAAGGCCGGCGTCATCGACCCCACCAAGGTGACTCGTACGGCGCTGCAGAACGCTGCCTCCATTGCTGGCCTTCTGCTCACCACCGAGTGTGTGGTGGTGGAGAAGAAGGAGGACAAGCCTGCCCCAGCCGCGCCTCCGGGTGGTGGCATGGGCGGAATGTACTGAGCACAAGGAAGGATGCCTCTGGAAACGCCCCGGCATTGGTTGCCGGGGCGTTTTCTTGTCTAGCCGAGCGGAAGACGGGTTACTACCTTCGCCAGGACATTAGCAGGAGATTCTCATGAAATACCCCTACCCGCGGATCCTAGCTTATTCGATAGCTCTGCTGGTCTCCTGGCCGGTAAACCTCCACGGACAAGCCAGGCAGTCTATCGCCGAAGCCGTGATCGGGGAGCCGAATGCTGTAACACCCGAGATCAGTACGGCGGAGCTGCGGCGGATTCTCGCCGACGGCAAGATTCCGGTCCTGGACGTCCGGTCCCCCGCGGAATACGCGATTGCGCATATACCAGGCGCCATCAATCACTACGAGAAGGAAGTGGATGATCTGGCCCGGGCCTACCCCAACAGGGCCGGCGGGCTCGTCCTCTATTGCAACGGGCCCTATTGCGGCAAGTCAAAGCGGCTTTCGGAAGCGCTCGTCCAGCGCGGCTATACCCAGGTGCGGCGCTATCAACTGGGCTTGCCCGTCTGGCGCGCGCTCGGGAACACGGTACAAACCGATCTGGCCGGAGCTCGGTACATCATGGCAGGCGATCGAACCGCGGTCTGGGTCGATGCCCGCGGCGCAGAGGCATTCAAGAGAGGAACCCTCCCCAAGGCCGTGAATATCCGGAAGGGTGAGGCCGAGGCTGCAAATGATGACGGGCGCCTTCCCCAGAAAGACAAAGGAACCCGAATTATCGTCTTCGCTGATTCACCGGAGGAAGCCCGGGTGGTGGGCGAGGAGATCGCCCACAAGGCTTACTGGAACAGCAGCTATTTCGGCGGGTCCTTTGCGGAGCTCAGCTCAGTGGCCGCCCGCTAGTACCGATTCACTGCAGTCCCTAAGCGTGCCGCTGCAGGGGATCGCACCACGGGCCGAGCTCCGCCGGAGTGAGGGCCGTATCCGCAAGGACTTAGCTGCCGGATTTCCTGGTATGAGTAATGCCAGCCTGGGTTGGTCGGAACTCCCCACAATCCGGAGCCCCATGGCAAAACTGCCTCCGAATCGCCCGCCCGACCCAATGGCGAGCGTAGTCGATCGCCTCTTGGCCCAGCTTCCAGGCCTGCACCAAGCTCCTGGGTCGGCCCGTACTTCATATCACCCGGCGGTTACCTCGACCTATCCGGGTGTAACCTCGACGGTCGTGGCCACACCTATCCGCGCACCCGAGATCACCCCTCGGCAGTGGATCGGTGTGTGGGGACGAGTCTCGCTGGGACTGGCCCTCGGCGTCATGATGGCGAGCTGGCCCTATGCGCGGTCCTGCGGCTTTCCGCTGCTCGGGTATCTCGGTGCCGTGCTCACCGTAACCGTGAGCGGACTGGTTGCGGCCGCCGCCGCATGGAGACACCGGATGGGGTTGGCTCACGTGGTGGCCCTCGTCGTGGTGCTCTATGGCCTCACGCTTTACGCGGCGGAGCTGCTGCCCAGGGTGGGCTACGCGGTCAAGCCTGCCTCGTGGTGGTGTGACGAGGCTCCGTCGACTCAATAAACCTCCGACCACCAACTCGGGCTGCTCCTCTCCAGGCACCCAGATCTATCTAGTTGCGACGAGTGAGAACGGGCGCCAGGTTATTGCGTCCCCTAGTAAGACGCGATGACCATCACCGGAATTCGAGGAGAAGCCCCGTGCCCCGCCAGCTCATCGTCCGACTATTGTGCGCGCTCATTACCCTCTCGCTGGCGGCTGCCACTTCGGCGGCAGCCCAGAGGGTCTCCCTCTCGCCCACGATCGGCGTGTACATCCCGACGACCGAGCTGCTGAAGGCGGCCAATGGAGACGAATTCAAGCAGGAAGTCGCGCTTGCGGTGGGGGGCCGCCTGGGCCTGAACTTCGGCACTCGCTTCGGAATCGTGACCTCGGTGTCCTATGTCCCCAGTAACCTTCGCTTCAGCTTCAACCAGGACCAGAACGAGACCAAGACCGATGCCAACCTCTTGTTCGGCTCCGTCCGAGCGAACTATCAGGTGATCCCGTACACCAGCCCTGTCTGGCTGGGCTTGAACGGGGGGGCCAGTCTGGTGAAGCGAGGAGGCGACGCCTATGAGAATCTCGAAGACAAGAGCGAAGTCGGCGGAGTGGTGGGAGCAACCGTTGGCTTCAACCTGGGCGGATTCCTAAGCCTCTACGTGGCCGCCGAGGACTACATCTACGGCACCACCTTCGCCGATGCAGGAACCCTGGAGGAAAAACAGACCCAGAATGACGTGCACCTGGCCCTGGGATTCGGGGTGCCTCTCAGCCAGTGAGCCGGCTCCCGCGCCAAGGCACTAGCGTCTCAGAGGCCCAGGGAGAACTGAATCGTATCGCCCTGGATTACCCTGAGCGGCGGCAGCGGTTGGTCCTGGTTAGCCACGTGCAGCACTCCAGCAAAGCCTGCCCGCCGGAGAGCCGGTGCCACCGCGGCACGCGCGTCAGTGGCCGTATTGCACTGTTCGCTCAGATGCGCCAGCACCACGATAGACAGGCCGGGATGGTGCAGCTCCCGGAGCAGTTGCGCGGCAGCCCGGTTGGATAGGTGCCCTGCCGAGCCGGCGATCCTGCGCTGCACTACGGGAGGGTACCCGCTGGTTCTCAGTTGGAGCTCGTCGTAATTGGCCTCGAGAACGATCGCGCTGAGATTTCGCAGCAGGTACCGAACCGCCAGAGTCGGACGTCCCAGATCATAGGCGATTCCCACACTGGCGCCGTCGGATCCCCGGACCACAATGGCGAGTGGGTCCGCGGCATCGTGGCTGGTGGGGCATGCCTCCAGCATAAATGGTCCCACTTGGACCCGAGTGCACAGACCTAGCACCCGGTGCTCGACCTCCTCCTGCAGGCTGGTCAGCCGAGCCCATGTCCCCGAACCGGTCAACACCGGCACCCGGAGACGCCGGACCAATCCCGCCGTCCCCCGACTGTGATCCCCGTGTTCATGGGTAAGTGCGATTCCCGCCACTCGGCCGAGATCCAGTCCTACCGCTTCGGCGCGACGTTCGACTTCTCGAGCGCTGAAACCGGCGTCAATCAATAGCACTACACCTTCGGACTCGAGCGCACAACAGTTGCCGCGTGAGCCTGAGCCCAGCATGTAGAGCGTAATCACCGAGTGCTCCGCTGATACGCGCGCCGCAATGATTCCCGCCGATCCACTGAGAAGACCACGTTCCGCCGCCCCATGACCCGCTCCGCAATGCGCAGGAATCCGTCTTCCGACATCCGCTCGGTGCCGACACATCCCCAGGCAAAGGGCGGCACGAACTTCGGTGGCATGGCGGGGCCGAACACATTGGCACCCGCTGAAATGACAGTGCCGGTTCCCAGCATGGTCCCAATTGCCGTCTTGGCGTGGTCCCCGATCAAGCTTCCCAGGTTCTGTCGGCCAGTCTCGATGCGTTCCCCATCGACTTCCAGCCGCACCGGCCCGTAGGTGTTCTTGAGATTCGAGGTGGTCGTGCCGGCGCCCAGGTTCACCCACTGACCGATTATGCTGTGACCGACGAAGCCATCGTGACTCTTATTGGCAAATCCCAGGAAAACGCTGGCGGATATTTCGCCACGCACTCTGCACTCAGGCCCAAACACCGATCCCCTGAGGAAGCCTCCCAGGACCCTGGTACCCGGTCCTACATAGATGGGTCCCTCCAATCGGGTGCCGCTTCGCACCTCGGAGCCCTGGTCCAGCACCACGGCACCCTGCCGCAGGTCAAACACCACTCCCGGCTCCACGCTCGCGCCCAGGCAGATGAGGTGGGCCGGATCACCCAACACTAGGCTGCCTTCCGGCACCCCAGGGTGAGGGGCGACGAGGAAGTCGGTACAATCGGCCGGCAGCAGCTGTTCCAGTGCAGTGAGCAGATCGTAGGTCCCTCGCAAGAGGACTCCATCAATCTCCTGAGCTGGTCCCTTGTCATGAGGCCCGCTCCAGCCTTCTCCAGCCGCCACGACCCAGCCTACGGTTTCGCCCCGGTGGGTCAGCCGGCGTACGCCGCTCCCGGGTGACACCGGAACTCCAGTCGGAGCGAACCAGGAAGCCGCCACGACAGCGGGACCTTCGATGGTGGAGGGCGGTTGGACTGAGGGCTCATCACCTTCGGCAAATCCGGCTGTGTGATCCCCGAGCAGCGCAGAAGCGTCGTTGCCAACCGCAGCTTCCCACCGCTCCCGAATTCGCCATACCCCGGCCCTGAGCTCGGCGACCGGTCGAACACCGGTGAATGGTGCCCACGCGGTACCCGGCGTTTCCGGCTCGAGCAGGTAGAGGGCGGTCAAGAGTGGGTGTCGCGGATCTCGGGTGGAAGAGCATCCAGGAGCTGCTTCATCGAGGCGGCATGTTCGGCCGGCATCACCAGTATGCGTCCGTTGGCCTGCACCACGACAAGATCCTGGACCCCGCTCAAGACTACCATATCGCGTTCGGCCCAGACCACGCAGTCGGTCGAGTTGTGCATGAAACCCCGGCCGATCACGACGTTTCCATTGGGGTCCTTGGGTCGTACCCGGGTCAGTGCCTGCCAGGTCCCGATGTCGTCCCAGGCAAACGACCCGCTCACCACGGCCACAGCTTCGCTCCGCTCCAGCAGTCCGACGTCGATCGAGATCGGCGTTACCTCTCGAAAGAAGCGATCCACGTCTCCCGAGTGAAGCGCCGGCAGGTGGGGGGCTACCTCAGGCATATGGGCCGCGGTCTCCTGAAGCAGCCGTTCCGCGGTCCAGGCGAAGAGACCGCTGTTCCAGAGTGCTCCCGCCGCCATCAGATCCAGCGCGGTCGCCGCGTCGGGCTTCTCCGAGAACCGCGCTACCATTCGGGCGCCATCACCCAAGGGGGGACCCGGCACGATGTAGCCGTAGCCGGTCTCGGGGCGAGAGGGCACTACACCCACGGTGACCAGCCGCTGGTACTGCCGGGCGGTCAGCAGAGCGGCATCCGCGGTGCGGCGAAACGCAGCGGCATCGCCGACAGCCCAGTCCGCGTGAAGCGACAGCACTTCGGCGTCGGAGTCCCGGCGCTGAGCTTCAGAGGTAGCCCAGATCAGCGCGGGCGCGGTCGATGCGGCCCGAGGCTCGACCAGCACGTTGTCGGGGGAGAGCTTCAGTTTCTCCTGGAGCCGCGGGGCCACCGCGGCCCCGGTAACGATCAAGATGCGCTCGCGGGGGATCAGGCCGGCGAGCCGATCTACCGCCTCCTCAGCTGTTGAGGTGGATCCGGTAAGCGGGAGCAGCTGTTTGGGATGCTCTGGTGTACTGAGGGGCCAGAACCGGGTGCCGGAGCCGCCCGCGAGAATGACAGCCCATCTCATAGAGGCGGGTACGTGAGTAAGCGGGTACGCGGGTAAGCGCGAGACATCGCGATGACAGCGCTCCGGTGCTAGTTGGGTAATTCGGCGGCAGGGAAATTTATAGGAAATACGAAGCCCGTTGTACCTGCAGTCCAAAGGATGGTATGACTTACCCTCCTACCTGCTTACCCGCGTCCCAGCCTTATAACAACGCTGCCAGGGCGGGGCGATGCTGACGGAGGTCGTAGAGCAGGGGCCCGATATCCGCATCGGGTGCGGCGACGATCGCCAGACAATCTCCCGCTCCGACCTGTGCCACAACGAGGAGTCCCCGCTCAAATTCGAAGACAGCCGTCTTGAGCGCCCCCTGTGCCGAGCCGGCGCCGAGCCGACCGGCATGTTGCACCAGCGTGGCAGTGAGCGCCGCGAGCGATTCCGCGTCGAGCGCTCCTCGAGCGGACTGCTCGATCGGGAGGCCGTCGCCACTCAGCAGCAGGACACCCTGAACGCCGGTCCGCTGCGCCAAGCTGCGCACCACCTCGTTGAGACTGGCCATGCAGGTTCCTCGGCAGGAAAAGGCTCCCGAACGTAGAGAGTAGGCCCAATTGAAGTCAAGCAAAAACATGTTGATTCCGCCCTGCGTGACGCTTAACCTTCCCGAATCCATGAGACCATTACTGATCTGTTTAACGGTGCTGGCGCTAACGGCGTGTGGCGATGACGACGGGCTCCCCGACCCGACGATCACCAACGGGGAACGGAGCGATACGCTGTACGCCTTGCAGGGAACCCCGGTGACGACCCCCAGCGCCTACTCGCTCGAGGGTAGCCGTCGGGTGCGCACCGATCTCTTTACCGACTTCGATTTTGCCTACAATCTGGAGCCTGACGGTCGCCACGTCTTTCTTCCCCGTGCGGTCATGGGCATCGACGCGACCGTGAGCGTCAAGCCGGGTTTCCAGATCCGCAGCGAAACCTTCGAGGCGATCACAGTCGCTCCCAGTGATGGGTACACCACCGACCAGGCCATACCCATCGCCGTGGGGGAGCGCTACGTGGTTCGTGGCCGGGTCACCTGCACCTCGCTGGGTCTTCCCAAGTACGCCAAGCTCGAGGTGGTCTCGTTCGACGATGTCGCGCGGACCGTCAGTTTCCGGATTCTCACCAACGATAACTGCGGCTTCAGGGGCCTGGAGCCCGGCCTTCCCGATCGCTGAAGCGTGATCGACATCAAGCGTCTTCGTCAGGATCCCGCCGGCACCCGGGCCATTCTGCTTCGCCGGGGAGATGAATCGCTGGGGCCGGCGATCGACGCGCTGCTCGACCTGGATCGCCGCCGGCGAGATCTGCTGGTACGGGCGGAGGCGCTGAAAGCCGAGCGCAATGCTGCCAGCGATGAAGTGGCCCGGCGGAAGCGTGCCAAGGAGTCAGCCGAGGATCTGATGGAGCGGCTGAGGATCTCCGGCGACGAGGTGCGGACGCTGGACCTGGAACTCCGGGACCTCGAGGCAACACTCGATCAACAAGCGCTGGCCATTCCCAACCTTCCGGTGGACGAGGTGCCCGAGGGCGACGCCTCGGCCAATCGGGTTCTGCGGTCCTGGGGTGTGCCTCCAAACCTGAACTTCGCGCCCAAGCCTCACTGGGAGCTGGGAGAGTCCCTTGGGCTCCTCGATCTGCCCGGCGGGGTCAAAATCACCGGGTCCGGTTTCCCTCTTTTAACAGGGTGGGGAGCCAGGCTGGTGCGGGCGCTCGCGGGGTTCATGCTGGATCTGCATACTCGAGAGCACGGCTATCTGGAGGTGGCACCGCCGTACTTGGTCAGTCGGGCAACCCTGACCGGTACGGGTCAATTGCCCAAGTTTGCGGAAGAGGTCTATGCCGTTCCTGCGGACGACCTCTTCCTGATTCCTACGGCCGAGGTGCCGGTCACCAACATTCATCGAGACGAGATCCTGGAGAGCAAGGACCTGCCCCTGGCCTATGTGGCCTTCACCCCGTGTTTCCGCCGGGAGGCGTTCTCTCACGGCAAGGACACCCGGGGCCTGATCCGGGTGCACCAGTTCGACAAGGTGGAGCTGGTGCGTATTTCGCGCCCGGAGGATTCTCCAGCCGAGCACGAGCGTATGACCGGCCACGCCGAAGCGGTGCTGCAGCGGCTCGGCTTGCCATACCGGGTGGTCGAGCTGGCTGCCGGCGACACCGGGTTTGCCAGCGCACGCACTTACGACATCGAAGTGTGGGCCGCCGGGGTTGGCGCCTGGCTCGAGGTCTCCAGCTCCAGCACCTTCACCGATTTTCAGGCCCGCCGCGCGAACATTCGGTATCGGCCAGCGCCCAAGGCCAAGCCAGAATTGGTGCATACCCTGAACGCCTCTGGCGTCGCGTTCCCCCGCACCATCATTGCGCTCCTGGAGAATAACCAAGCCGCTGACGGATCGATACGCGTGCCTGAGGCGCTGGTGCCGTATCTCGGTGTCGAGCGCTTGACCCCACGTGCGTAGCGAGCGGCTGCAGCGGCTCGCCCCTACGATGGTGGCGGCATCGGTGGCCTTGCTGGCCGGCTTGAGTCTGGGTACCGGCGTTCTCATTTTCCGCCACTTCCAAGCCGATGCAACAGCGACCAGCCGGCTCTATTCCGGTGTGTTCGGTGGCCTGAACGATCCCCGGCCCGGCGCCGAAGCCGAGGCGCTGCTGCGGCTGGGAGAGCAGGTCCGGTCTTTGGGGTTGCCACTGGTGGTCACCGACGGGTCGGGGAAGGTCACCGCAGCGGCCAATCTGCCGTTCGAGGCCGCGCTGGATGATCCCCGGGTCAAACTGTACGCCGAGCGGCTCGACCGGCAGAATCCTCCGATCAGTGATGCCGCTATCGGTATGGTGCACTACGGCCCCTTGCCGGCGCAGCGCAATTTGATTGCACTGGCTGTGCTCCAGGGACTCACTATAGCGGTCATGGTTGCCGTTGCGGTGTTTGCCTATCGCAGTGCCATGTCGGCCCAGCGAGACCGGCTCTGGGTGGCGATGGCGCGCGAGGCCGCGCATCAGATGGGTACCCCGCTCACCAGCCTCCAAGGCTGGATCGAGCGGGTCCGCTCCCGGGCAACCCCACCGCCCGATCTGGCCGACCACCTGTCCGCCGATGCCGAGCGGCTGGATCGGGTCGCGCAAAGATTCGAGCGGATCGGCAATCCGGCCAAGCGCGAGCCCATCGGGCTCGGTGCCCTGGCCGACCGCGTCGCCGGCTACTTTCGGCCTCGACTGCCCCGGCATGCCAATCCGATCGAGCTTCGGGTGGAGGCGGCCGGAGCCGGCCCTACCGTCCTGGGCGATCCGGTGTTGCTCGAGTGGGCGCTTGAGTCACTGGTGAAGAATGCCATCGACGCGCTGCAGGGCCGCAGTGGAACGATTATCCTGCGGGTCGGCGCCGAAGAGCAGATGGGTAACATCCGTGTCATCGATGATGGACCCGGCGTCGCCAAGGAGCTCCGGCGGACACTCTTCGAGCCGGGCATCACCACCAAGCGCGGTGGATGGGGAATCGGACTGGCGCTTTCGCGCCGGGTGGTAGAGGACGCCCATCAGGGCGCGCTCATGTTGGAACAAGCCGAGAGGGGAACCTGCTTTCTGATTCGAGTCCCATTGGCGGGACGGGAAATGTGATCGAAGCCTCCTCGCCCGAGTTGGACCTGGCCCTGAATCCCGCCCAGCGGGAGGCGGTCGGGCACGTCCAAGGGCCGCTCCTGGTCCTGGCGGGCGCTGGCTCGGGGAAGACCCGGGTCTTGACCATGCGGATAGCCGCCCTGATCGACAAGCATGCCGTGCCGCCGGAGCGAATCTTCGCGGTGACGTTCACCAACAAGGCCGCGGGCGAGATGAAGGACCGCATCGGCCGGCTGTTGAACCGCAACCCTGCGGGCCTCTGGATCGGGACCTTTCACTCGCTGTCCGCCCGCCTGCTTCGGCGCGAGGCCCAGCTCCTGGGCTTCACCCGCCAGTTCACGATCTACGATGAAGACGATCGGATCAGCGTAATCAAGCGATTGATGGAGCAGCAGGGCCACTCGACCAAACTATTCCCGCCTCGGGCGGTACAGTCGGTAATCTCCGCTGCCAAGAACCGGATGATGCCTCCGTCCGAGCTGGCAAGCGGCGGTTCGTTCGACCGGCTGGCGCAGGTCTCGGCCGAGGTGTACGCCGCGCTGGGACCGACCTTAAAGGCGGCGAATGCAATGGATTTTGACGATCTGCTGCTCCATCCGCTGACGCTCTTTCGGGAGCACCCCGATCGGCTGCGGGCATATCAGAACCGGTTCAGCTATATCCTGGTGGACGAGTTCCAGGACACCAACCGGGCGCAGTATCAGCTCATCCGCCTGTTGGGTGCTCATGGCAACGTCTGCGCGGTGGGTGATGACGACCAGTCTATCTATGGCTGGCGCGGAGCGGACGTGCGGAACATGCAGGATTTCCTGAAAGACTTTCCCGGTGCCAAGCTGATTCGCCTGGAGGAAAACTACCGGTCCACCCAAATAGTGCTGGACGCGGCCAACGGGGTCATCGCGGAAAACAGCGGGCGGATCGGAAAGACCCTGACCACTCGACGCCGGGGTGGCGAGCTGGTCACGCTGGTGGCCGCCGCGGATGAGCGAGATGAGGCCGAATGGGTGGTTCGGGAGCTGCAGAAGCGAAGCGCGGCCTCCGATTGGAGCTACAGCGAAATGGCCGTGCTGTATCGCACCAATGCCCAATCCCGTGCCCTGGAGGAGGCGTTCCGGCGGGCTGGGGTTCCCTATCGGTTGATCGGCGCCATCAGCTTCTACGAGCGCCGGGAGGTGAAGGACCTGCTGGCCTATCTCCGGCTGGTCGCCAACCCGGCGGACAACGAAGCCTTCCTCCGAGCCGTTGGGGTTCCCCGCCGCGGCCTGGGCGAAACCAGCCTGGCCACGCTCGACCGGTTTGCGTCCCAGTGGGGCAAGCCCCTGCTCGAGACCGCCCGGATTGCAGACCGGATTCCGGAATTGCGCCCCAATGTCCGCGAGTCATTCCGGAAATTCGCCGAGGTCATCGATACGGCGACTCGGCTCCAGCACCTCGCTCCGGCCGACCTGCTGGAACACATTATCCATACCATCAACTACGAGGCAGTTCTCCTGGTAGAAGGGCCGGAGGGCGCCGATCGTTGGGAGAACGTTCGTGAGCTCGTGGCCAGTGCGGCTAACTGGTCGGAGGAGGTCACCCCCGCCGAGGACGAGTCGGGCACTCCCCTGGAGCGGTTCCTGGCCGAGGCGGCGCTGCTCTCCTCGGCCGACACCGTGATCGGCGAGGAAGAGGGCGTTACCCTGATGACGCTGCACACTGCCAAGGGGCTGGAATGGCCGGTGGTGGTACTGACCGGGTTGGAGCATGGACTCTTCCCGCTGGCCCGGGCGGAAGAGCAGGCCGCCGGTCTGGAGGAAGAGCGCCGGCTGTGCTACGTGGGGCTGACCCGGGCCAAGGATAAGTTGTACTTGACCTGGGCCCGCGCTCGTCGCCGCGGCGGCGAGCTCCGGCCCGGCATTGCCTCTCGCTTCCTCAAGGCACTCCCACCCGGCATCGTGGAGGAGCGGCGCACGACTTCACTGTGGGCACCGGATTGGTCGGCGGGGCAGCGGGGCAGTGGGGCGGCAGGGCAGTGGAACCGAGGCGTGCGGTCCTATTCCACCCGCGACGGCCCCCCGGTCCCGCCGCCCCCCCGCCTCCCGGCCGAGGAGGCATCCCAAGACAGTCCGCGCTACGTCAAAGGCGAACGGGTACGCCACCGCCGATTCGGCAGCGGAA
The DNA here is from genome assembly GCA_965652025.1 of uncultured Gemmatimonadales bacterium. Classification (GTDB taxonomy): domain Bacteria; phylum Gemmatimonadota; class Gemmatimonadetes; order Gemmatimonadales; family GWC2-71-9; genus CAVVWJ01. The sequence continues at coordinate 38,689 of CBFGTM010000002.1, read as the reverse complement.
CCATTCAGGGACTCATTGGGACTGGACGGGACCTCAAGGTCTCGGTCGCGTTCGATGACAAGGAAGTGGGGACCAAGCAGCTGCTGGTTGCGTATGCCGGGTTGGAACGTGAATGGGAGAGCGCATGAGCATCGGGCGCGATGAGGTGTTGCACGTCGCCAAACTGGCTGAGCTGGCCGTGCGCGAGGAGGACCTGGCGCGACTGGTCGGGCAGCTGAACCGGATCGTCGACTATGTGGCGCAGCTGAACGAGGTCCCGACTGACCGCATGGCGGAACCTTTTCTGCCCGGGCCTCCCGCGGTGACTCTGCGGGAGGATGTCCCCGGAGCCGATGCTTTGGCGCGTTCGCCGGCTGAACTGGCACCCGAGTTCAAGGACGGCTTCTTTCTGGTGCCTCGGCACGGCGCTATGGAGGGCCAGTGAGAACGGTGGCTGGCGGGGCGGTGGGGCAGCGGGGCAGCGGGGCAGCGGGGGTCGCGGTTGAGACAGGGAAGCGCCTAACCGCGGCGGAGGCACTGAACGCCACGCTGAGCTGGTCGCAGGATCTGCTCGACGCCGAGGCCGCACGGGTCGATAGCATGGCTGATACTGGGCCGCTGGCAGGCATGCCGCTCGCTCTCAAAGACAACATCGTCACCGTCGAGCAGCCTTCCACCTGCGCATCCCGCATTCTCGAGGGCTACGTTTCGCCTTACAACGCGACCGTGGTGGAGCGGCTCCGGGCGGCAGGGGCTATGATCGCGGTCAAGGCAAACATGGACGAGTTCGCGATGGGCTCCTCGACCGAGCACTCGGCCTTCGGCCGGGTGAAGCACCCGCTCGTACCGGATCGGGTGCCGGGGGGCTCATCCGGAGGCTCCGCTGCGCTGGTGGCGGCCGGCGTGGTGCCGGCTGCGCTGGGCTCTGAAACCGGCGGCTCGGTGCGGCAGCCGGCGAGCTTCTGTGGCGTCGTCGGGGTGAAGCCGAGCTACGGACGGGTCAGCCGTTATGGGCTGGTGGCCTTCGGGTCTTCTCTCGACTGTATCTCGGTGTTCGGGCGCACTGTCAAGGATGCAGCGCGGGTGCTCAGCGTCATGAGCGGACCTGATCCCCTGGATGCCACTACGGTGAATCGCCCGCCGATGCGGGTCCCCGAGCCGCTCCCGAATCTTCGAGGACTCACCGTGGGAGTTCCGCGGGAGTACTTCCCGGCGGATCTGCACGCCGGCGTGGCTGCGGCACTCCGGGCCACCATCGCCCGGGTGCGCGAGTTCGGTGGAGAAATTCGGGAAGTGTCGCTGCCCAACTCATCGTACGCGGTGCCCACCTACTACATCATTGCGCCAGCCGAGGCGGCAGCGAACCTGGCCCGGTACGATGGAGTGCGCTACGGCCCTCGGCGGATCGGCCCCGAGGGTGACATTCGGTCGCTGTACCGGGCTACCCGGGGCCAGGGATTTGGCCCGGAAGTGCAGCGCCGCATCCTGATCGGGACTTACGTGCTCAGCGCCGGCTACTATGACGCTTACTACAAAAAGGCGCAGCAGGTCCGCTCTCTGATCGCCCAGGATTTTCGGCGGGCTTTCGAGTCGGGCATCGACTTGCTGCTCACTCCCACCACGCCAACGCCAGCGTTCAAAGCGGGCGAAAAGACCGATGATCCGGTTGCTATGTATCTGGCCGACATCTTTGTCTGTTCGGTCAACCTGGCAGGCCTTCCCGCGGTGAGCATTCCGGTCGGCAGAAGCGAAGGGCTGCCGGTCGGAGCCCAGCTCATCGCGCCGGCATTCGAGGAGGAGCGGCTTCTCGCGGCGGCTGCGGCACTGGAACGCGTGATCCCCATCGAGGCGGAGGTCCGATGACGGACTGGGAGACGGTCATCGGACTGGAGGTGCATGTCCAGCTTCGTACTCGGACCAAGATGTTCTGCGCCGATCAGACCACCTTCGGCGATCCGCCCAACACGAATCTCTGCCCCGTCTGCCTCGGCCTTCCCGGCGCGCTGCCGGTCCCCAACGCCGAAGCCATTCGTCTGGCCACCCGGGGCGCGCTCGCGCTGGGATGCACGGTGCAGGAGCAGAGCGTGTTCGCGCGGAAGAACTATTTCTATCCCGATCTTCCCAAGGGATATCAGATATCCCAGTTCGACCGGCCACTGGCCACCGGGGGAAATGTGAGCTTCGACTCTCCCGAGCGAGGCCGGGTGCGGGTCGGCATTACCCGACTGCACGTCGAGGAGGACGCCGGCAAGCTGGTGCACGATCGCTTTCCTGGAAAGACAGCCGTTGACCTCAACCGAGCCGGCATCCCATTGGCGGAAATCGTGAGCGAGCCGGACCTCCGCTCACCCGCTGAGGCAAGGGCGTACCTCACCACTCTGCGGCAGATTCTGGTCTACGCCGGGGTGAGCGACTGCAGCATGGAGCAGGGAAGTCTCAGGGTAGACGCAAACATCTCCATTCGACGGGCAGGAGAGTCTCGGCTCGGCACCAAGACCGAAGTCAAGAACATGAACTCCTTTGCCAACGTGGAGCGGGCGCTGGAGGCGGAGCAAGCTCGCCAGGTAGCCCTGGTTGAGGCCGGGCAGCGGGTGGAGCAGGTCACATTGCTGTTCAACGCCGTCACCGGGCAGGTCAAGCCCACCCGTTCGAAAGAAGAGAGCCACGACTATCGATACTTCCCCGATCCTGACCTTCCCCCTCTGGTCCTCAGTGCCACGTGGATCGAGGAGCAGCGGGCCGGCCTTCCCGAATTGCCCGACGCGAAGCGCTCCCGGCTGGAGACAGAATACGCCCTCCCGGCCTATGACGCGCGAGTGATCACCAGTGAGGCAGCGCTGGCTCAGTACTTCGAAGCGGTGGTAGACGCCGGCGCCGATCCCAAGATTGCGGCGAACTGGGTGATGGCCGATGTGATGACGACGTTCAACGATCGCGGAAACTTTCCTGTCTCAGCGGTGAAACTGGCGGGCCTCATCGGGCTGGTGCGGGAGGGGACACTGAGCCTGCAGGCCGCGAAGCGAGTCTACGCTGAGCTGGCCCAGGCACCGGACCAGGATCCGCGCGCCATGGCCGAGCGGCTGGGGCTGATCCAGGTGAGTGATCAGGGCGCGCTGGCCGGCTGGGTCGACGAGGTCCTGACAGCGCACGCCGCGGAGGTTGCCCGGTATCATGCCGGCGAAACCAAGTTGCTGGGCTTCTTTGTGGGACAGGTGATGAAGCGAAGCAAGGGAAAAGCGGACCCCAAGGGGGTCCAGCCCGTCCTGCAGGAGAGGCTACAGCGAGCAGTGAAGTCCGCTGCCCGCTAGCTCAGCGCTGTCGGGATCCGGAACCTCCGCCTCGATCGGTCCGGGTCGGAACTGGCATACCCGAGTCCGCCACCTCTCGGGCGATCTTGTCCAGTTGCAACAGACTCATCGGGTCCACTGAGATCGTCCCGTAGCGAGCCACCCAGTGCAGGTGGGGGCCTGTCACCCGGCCGGTTCGGCCTACAGCACCGATCCGGTGACCCGCCCGGATTCGCTGCCCGGCCCGCACATCCACTCGGCTCAAGTGAAAATAGGCCGTTAGCAGCCCGGCCCCGTGGTCCAGATACACCGCGCGTCCAGCCAGGTAGAAATCGGCTACCATCGCCACCACCCCCGGGCCGGCGGACCACACGGGTGCTCCCACCGCTCCAGCGAAATCCGTCCCCAGGTGCCGGCTCTGCACCTCGCAATTGAACACCCGGGCCGAGCCAAACGGACTGGTAATTCGGCTGGGCCGTGGGAGCCGGAACGGGCCCCGCCAGAGTCGGGGTCGCTCGAGTGAGCGCCGAGAGATCTCTCGACTCTTGGCAATCTCGGTCTGGATCCGGGCCGCGGCTGCGCTGTCGGGCTTCACAAACGCCGGTGCCACGGCGAGGACCTCGTTGGGGTAGCCACCTCTCCGCACTGGAAGGGTGATAGCGACGGTGTCTTTCTGTTCCCCGGTTTGCCGGTAGATTAACACCGAGAACGAATCTCCCACCTCGATTGGAACGCCCACCAGCGCCTGGAAGCTGCTGTCTCCGGCCGGCTCGAAGAACAGCGGCTCGCCTCCGGCTTCTGCGCCTACAATCGTGGAACCAGCGGGCCAGGCTCGGATCCAGCCCAGGCTTCCCTCTGTGAGAGGCGACGGTTCGGTCGCGATCCGCAGCGCCGGAACCGAGTCCTGGGGCTGTGCCGGCGACGCAAACGCGGCCGAGAGCACCAGGCCGACAACCGCCGGCAAGCGCGCTCTACCTGGAAGGCTGGGACGGAGTTGGGAAACTGAGCAGCTCAGCGCTCGCCACTCACCAGGTGTTGGGGAGAGGGGGCAGTACCTTCCGGCGCGCGCCAGGGGAGCTTGCGGGGGATTTTGCTCCAGAAGACGAGCGCGCGAGATGGGAGACCAAAGTGCTCGTGGGCTGCTTCCTGCAGGACCGCGGTATCGCGCCGGCCGGCCTCCCGCATGACTCGCCGGCGCATCTCCTTGGCTGTCTTCAGCGGGCGCTCGCCCGAAGGGTCCAGATGGCGCGCCGAGGATACCGACTCGGTCAGCAGCTCCATAATGAAGTCGAACGACAGGCCGAGGTGGCGCTCCACATCGTCATCGGTCAGCGGCCACCGGCTGTACTCGCGAGCCACCTGGCTGGCCCGCTGCCAGCTGGTGGTCTCGGTCAGATGGACCATGCCGCGAAAGAGCCGCCGATTGGTACGCACGCTGAAAATGGTGGGTGCGATGATCCGGTCGAGATGCGCGTCAGCCGGCCCGTGATCCAGCAGAATGACGTCCTTGGCCGCCTTGGCGTAGGCATCACCGAGATGGGCTTCCACCCTGGTCTCCCAGTAGGAGTGTCCCACCGCCGCCGTACTGCTGGTGAGCATGAGTTGCCGCGGCACAAAATAGTTATGGGCAATGGTGTCGGCGGCCAGATGGCTGAGGTATCCCAGCCCAAAGGCTCGCAGCGCGTCCGTGGCGGCCAGGTCATGGATCTCTTGACCCACATGCCAGTAGTGGCAATGCCGGCCGAGCGGAGCATAGTGCTTGGCGATCGACGAATCAGCCGCAATGTTGCCGTAGAGAAAATCGAAGGGAAAGGCCCGGAGCAGATCGGCCACCGCACTCGGAAGGTAAGCCAGGTTGGCAAGGACCGATTCTCCGAGGTAGATATGCGTTCCTGGGGTCCAGGCGTGGACCTCCGTCGGAAGCAGGAGTGCGATGAGCCCCACGCTCGCGAATGCAAGCGCGAAGCGCGGCAGGGTCATCAGCGACTCGGGACCAGGAAGCGACGCACCCGGCCCAGCATGCCGTTGCCCCGGCGAACCGAGCGAAGCGCCGCGGCGGCATCGAGGGCGGCGCCCTCGAATTCGTCGTGCACCACGTCGTACAGCGTCTCCAACTCCTCCAGTTTCCCCTCGATCCGGTCAACCGCTCGCACCACCTTGCGCCGGACCCGTCGGGCGGTCTGGGCAAACGCGCCGGCCTCGTGGCGTACCAGTACCATCACGTCCTGGCCCTGCTCGGTGAGCCGGCGGACGGCCTTCAGGGTCCGCGCCACATCGTCCTGCAAGCCGTCCACCATCGTGGCGACCTTCCGCACCTGGGCAGAGAGCTTGAACGCCACGACGGCGACAGCCAGGGCCAGCCCGAGAAACGAGAGGGCCAGGACGCCCAGCGAAATCGCCACCGTCGGTCCCACCCACTCTGGCGTTGCGCCGACTTGCAGCAGATTCAGTGTCATCATACGTCACTCCCCTCAGGGAAGGCCTCGACTGCGCAGCACCACCTACCGGGTCGGCGTCCGCCGCCCACGCTAATACAAAGCTGGTACGGCACTACCGCAACCCCCTGTGTTCCGCTTGACTCGCTTCCCTGGCGGCGGCAGCTTTGGCCATGCCTCCTCGTTTTCTGGTGCACGGCGGACGTCCGCTGAAGGGTATCGTCCGTCCCGCCGGCAACAAGAATGCCGCACTTCCCATCCTGGCTGCCACTCTGCTGGCCGATGGTCCGGTCGAGCTCGACAACATTCCCCGCATTCGTGATGTCGAAACCATGCTCGGGTTGCTCCTGGACCTCGGCGCCACCGCCGAATGGACCGGTGTCAACGCCGTCCGGGTAGACACACGAGCGGTAAAGCCAAAGGCGCTGGACCCGGCGTTGTGCGCCAAGATTCGAGCTTCCATCCTCTTGGCCGGGCCGCTTCTGGCCCGCTTCGGCAATGTCACCCTGCCGCCACCGGGAGGCGACGTCATCGGTCGCCGCCGGGTTGACACTCACTTCCTCGCCCTGGAGCAGCTCGGGGCCTCGGTCATGGTGGGCGATCGCTACGAGCTGGAGGCGAAACAGCTCAAGGGCGAGGACATCTTCCTCGACGAGCCCAGCGTCACCGGCACCGAGAACGCGCTGATGGCGGCCGTAATGGCCAAGGGTCGCACGGTGCTTCGCAACGCGGCATGCGAACCGCATGTCCAGGACCTGGCCCGCGCCCTCGTGGCCATGGGAGCCGAGATCTCGGGGATCGGATCCAACATCTACACCATTGAAGGCGGCCGGCCGCTGGTAGGCGCACCGTACACCATCGGCCCGGATCATATCGAGATCGGGAGCTTCATCGGTCTCGCCGCCGTCACCAACGGCGACGTGACCATCGAGCCAGTCCGGTCAGAGGATCTGCGCAGTACCATTCTGGCCTTTGAGCGGCTGGGCATCCGGCCCCGGGTCGAGGGCAACCGCTTGAGCGTGAACGCGGGACAGGAACGGCGCATCCGGCCCGATCTCGGCGGCCACGTTCCCAAACTCGAAGATGGACCTTGGCCGGCGTTCCCTGCCGACGTCATGTCGACGACCATCGTTACTGCCACCCAATGCTCGGGCATGCTGCTGGTCTTCGAAAAGATGTTCGAGTCCCGGCTTTTCTTTGTGGACAAGCTGATCGGGATGGGCGCCCGCATCGTTCTGTGCGACCCGCACCGGGCGGTCATCTCCGGTCCCTCTCCGCTCAAGGGCGGGACGGTGGAGTCGCCTGATATCCGGGCAGGGATGGCGATGCTCTTGGCAGCACTGGCGGCGGAGGGTCCCAGCACGATCCACAACGTCGGTCAGATCGAGCGGGGATACGAGCGCATCGATGAGCGGCTGCGCGCGCTCGGGGCCCAGATCGAGCGGGTGGATGCATAGCTCGCAGCACACCCCCACACAATTGAGCAACGAAGTTTCTGAGGTCCCCGTGCCGGGGGCGATTCCCCGGTTCGAAATCCCCGGCTGGCGCGAGCAGTATGGTGTCGCGGCTGGGATCACGGGGCGGGGTACCGACCCGGGTCGGGGGTTCGACCTCGGCCTCTGGAGTCGGGAGCCGGTAGGCGAGGTGATGAGTCGCTGGTTGGCGTTCCGGCGGGGCATGGACGGCTTCCACGCGGTTGCATTGGGAAACCAGGTCCACGGCGTCGAGCTAATGGACCTGGATTCGGGACGGGGCTGGGTCTACGTGGATGGGATCGATGGCTGGATCAGCACCACCCCAGGCATCCTTCTCACCGTCACTATCGCCGACTGCGTTCCGGTCTATCTCGTTGCTCCTGGGAAGGGGATTGCCCTGCTCCATGCTGGGTGGAGGGGCACGGCCGGAGGGATCCTGAGACGGGGGGTTGAGCGGCTGGGAGCAGTTACAAAAACGCCTCCCAGCGGTCTCGTAATCCATTGTGGTGTAGGAATCTGCGGTCCCTGTTATGAAGTTGGAGCTGAGGTGATGGCAGGCTGCGGAGCGGCCGCGGACGGTCCCGGTCCCTGGCACTTGGACCTGCGCTCGATTCTGGTGGAACAGGCCCGGGCGCTTGGTCTCCGGCAGGTAACTACCTCATCCTGGTGTTCGGCCCATCACCGAGACCGGTTCTACAGCCACCGCGCATCCAGAGGAGCCGATGGGCGGATGGTTGCCTACCTGGGTCTATTAGGCCCGTTAGGATAAACCACTGTCGGGGGCTTACCCGGCTACCCTCCTACCCGCTTACCGTCCTACCGGCTGACCATCTTACCGCCCGCTTGCTTCCAACCTGCATCCCAAGTAATATTGCTGCTGTCCGGGAGGCCCCTGGGGCCGACTGGTTGATGTGGGGGAGTTCCCCCACATTTTTTTTCCTTCTCCGCCGATGTCCGCCGACGCGCTGCTGGTTCCCATCCGCGATCAAATAGCCGGGCTCGGGTTCGAGTTGGTCGATCTCCGGCGGACTGGATCTCTTCAGCGACCCATCTTGCAGGTGCGGGTGGACCGCCCGGACAGCCGACCCGGCCAGGGAGTGACGGCCGACGACTGTGCCGTGATCAGCCGGTCGCTCGAGCGCTTTCTCGAATCCCGCGCCATGGTAGGCCCTCGCTACGTGCTGGAGGTCTCCTCACCGGGGCTGGAGCGGCCGCTTCGCTGGCCGGACCATTGGCGCCGCTTCGTCGGTCGCCAGGTTCGGGTCCGCACGCAATCGCTACCGGGGCGGAACCAGTACGAAATCGTCTCCGTTCCCGATGACGACCACGTGGTCCTCCGGCGGAACGATGGAGCTGAGGTGACGCTCGCGTTCGAGACTGTTCGCGAAGCAAACCTGGTTGCCGATGTCGAGATCTTCGGAAAACGTCGGTAGCACCGGCGCCGGCGGCGCCAATCACTGTAGGACGCCTCGAGGCGTCCCCATGGAGTGAATGGATGGCAGGTTCGACTGAGATGTTGGCCGCGTTTCGCGAGCTGACCACGACAAAGCAGCTCGAGCGCTCCGATCTGCTGGAGCTGCTCCGAGACGGTATTCACGCCGCCCTGGTCCGGAAATTCGGCCCCAATGTGCGGTTCGAGCTCAGTGTCGACGAGCTGCAGGGGACCATCAAGGTGGTGAGACTGCGGCAGGTCGTCGAGACGGTGGAAGATCCCAGTGCACAGATCACGCTGGAAGAGGCCCAGTACGAGGATCCCGACTTCCAGATCGGCGACATGCTGGAAGAAGAAGTGCCGTTCGTGGACTTCGGGCGGCTTGCGGTCCAGGCGGCCAAGCAGCGCATCATCCAGCGGGTACGCGAGGGTGAGCGGGCCCGGATCCGGGAGGAGTTCACCTCCAAGGTGGGCGAGCTGCTATCGGGAGAAGTCCAGCAGATCGAGCGCGGGAAGCTCGTCATTATGCTGAACAAGTTCCGCGAGGCTGAAGCCATCGTTCCCTATCGGGAGCAGAATCACCGCGAGCACTTTCACCAGGGCGACACCATCCGGGCGGTGCTCAAGCGGCTGGAGGAGACCCCCAAGGGTCCTCGCCTCATCCTGTCGCGAGGGGACCCTCTCTTCGTGAAGGCGCTGTTCCGGCTGGAAGTCCCGGAGATCCAGCAGCAGGTGGTAGAGATCCGCGCCATCGCCCGCGAGGTGGGCAGCCGAACCAAGGTGGCGGTGATCTCCCGGGACGACGCGATCGATCCGGTGGGTGCCTGCGTGGGACTCAAGGGTTCCCGGGTTCAGGCGGTGGTGAATGAGCTGGGGGGAGAACGGATCGACATCGTCCCCTGGTCTCCCGACCCGGAGCGGTTTGCCCGGCTGGCCCTGGCGCCCGCTCGCGTCGCCAAAGTCTTCTCCGATCCCGAAGCCAAAACCATTCAGGCGGTGGTCGACGAAGATCAGCTGTCGCTGGCCATCGGGCGCAATGGCCAGAACGTGCGCCTGGCGTCCGAGCTGACCGGCTGGAAGATCGATCTCTACTCCAGCCGTGAGTGGCTGGAGCGGGGCGGTGAAGGGCCACTGTTCGCGCCGCTCCCCCCCGAAGAGGAGATGGCGGGCAAAGTGCCGCTCAGTGAGCTCAAGGGCCTGTCGCCCGAGCTTACCGGTATCCTGGAGAGCGCCGGCTACAAGATGCTCAATGACATCCTCGATCTGGAGCGCGAGGACATCACCAAGATTCCAGGCATGACGCCGGAGACGGTCGATCAGCTCATGGCGTTTGTGTCCGAGCTGACGGACGAGGACAGTGGGGAGGAGTCCCGTCCCAGGGCATGAGCGGGCTGCTGGGCCTCCTGGGTCTCGGATACCGCGGGGGCCGGGTGGTGGTCGGCGTCGATGCCGTCCGTAAGGAGCTCCAGGCAGGGAAGTGCTGGTGCGTCGTGGTGGCGAACGATGCCAGTCCACGAGCTGTAGACAAGGTAGTCCGGCTGGCCGGCGCCAAAGGCGTGCGGATGCTGCCGGGACCAAGCGCCGCAGTGATCGGCGCACAATTAGGGAGGCCGCCCGTAATGGCGGTTGGCGTACGGGATCGCGCATTGGCCAGTGGCATGTTGCAGCTGGCGCCGGACGCTTCTGACGGAGGCATGAGTGGTTAAAACGAGAGTCCACGATTTGGCAGCGGAGTTCGGCGTGGCCCCTGAGCAGCTTTTGAGCATGCTCAAGGACATGAACATCTTCGTGCGGAGCCACATGTCCGCACTGGAGAGCGACCAGGTATCGGCGGTGCGGGTCCGCTGGGAACGGGAGAAGCGCCGGAGCGCCGAGGAGCCGACCCCCAAGAAGGGCCGTCGCAAGGCGGCCAAAGCGGAGCCGGCCCCGGCTGCCGCCGAGGCCAAGCCGACCAAGCGGCGCAGGACCGCCGCCGAGGTAGCGCAGGTTGAGGCCCAGGTTCAGGCCGAAAAGGCCGCCGAGCTGGCAGCCCTGGAGCTCGAGCGCCCGGTCATCCACGAGGTGGAGGAAACCGCTCCCACCCAGACCCTGGAGGAGCGGGCTCGCGCCTTGTTCAAGGACCTTCCGCCGGCGGCTCCCGAAGCCGACGAGACCGAGGTGGTTCCCGAGGAGGAGCAGGCCAACGGAGCCACGCCGGAGACGGCGGCAACTCGGGGCACTGCTCAGCCCTCCATTCCAACGCGCGCGCCGTTCATCCCTCCTCGGGTGCAGCGGCCAACCACCCCGCCTGCGCGCGGTCCCAAGCCGGTGTTCAGCAGCAGCAATGTGCCGGCAGCGCCCAGTCGGCCGGGTGGGCCCTCCCGGCCCGGTATGCCCGGGCGCCCGGGGGCCGACCGGCCGGCGCCCACCAGGACATTCGGACCCGATGCCGAGAAGGGCGGAGGTAGAAAGAAAGGCAAGAAGGGCCGCCGCTCCTCGGTGGACCAGGAAGCGGTGCACGCGAACATTCTGCGTACCCTGCAGGGCATGAAGGGACCGGCGGGCCGGAAGGGCCGTCGCCCCGACGAGCCTTCCTTCCGTGAAGTTCAGGCCGGACGACTGGCGGAGGAGCGGGAGCGGGAGAAGACGCTCATCCGGGTGAACGAGTTCATCTCCGTCTCCGAGCTCGCCACCGCCATGAAGGTTCCAGCGACGCAGATCGTACAGTTTGCGTTCAAGGAGCTGGGTCTGATGGTCACCGTGAACCAGCGTCTCGACTTCGACCAGATCGAGCTGATTGCGTCAGCCTTCGGGTTCCAGGCGGTACGGGAAGACGAGTACGCGGCGGAGGCTCAGGTGGAGCAGGCGGAGGACAGTCCGGACCAGCTGGTCCCGCGACCGCCGGTGGTGACCATCATGGGCCACGTCGATCACGGAAAGACGTCCCTGCTCGACTACATCCGGAAGGCCAACATCGTGGCAGGTGAGGCGGGGGGCATCACCCAGCATATCGGTGCCTATCACGTGGAGCTGCCCGGCGAAAAGCGAATCACCTTCCTCGACACTCCGGGCCACCAGGCATTTACTGCCATGCGGGCTCGTGGCGCGCAGGTCACCGACATAGTCGTGCTGGTTGTGGCGGCCGACGACCAGGTGATGCCCCAGACGGTCGAGGCCATCAGCCACGCGCGCAACGCGGGTGTTCCCATCATTGTCGCCATCAACAAGATCGACCTGCCCACCGCCAATGTGCCCAAGGTCAAGCAGGATCTGCTCCAGCACAACGTCGTCCTGGAGGAGTACGGTGGTACGGTGCTCTCGGCGGAGATCTCGGCCAAGAAGGGCACCGGGATCGATCATCTGTTGGAGCAGATACTCCTGCAGGCGGAGATCCTCGATCTCAAGGCGAATCCCACGGGGAAAGGCCACGGTGTCGTGCTGGAAGCCAGTCTCGATCCGGGCAAGGGCCCTCTGGCTACCATCCTGGTGCAGCGAGGCACGCTCTCTGGAGGCGACAACTTCATCTGCGGCAAGTTCTCCGGCCGGGTCCGCGCGCTGTACGACGAGCGCGGCAAGGGGGTCAAGGCCGCTGGTCCGTCGATTCCGGTTCAGATCCTCGGGTTCGAAGGAGTGCCGGCCGCCGGCGACATCTTTGCCGTGGTGACCGATGCGGTGGAGGCTCGTGACATCGCCCAGAAGCGCCAGCGGCTCGAGCGCGAAGCACAAAACCGGCGGAGCGCTCGCGGCGGCACTCTGGAGGATTTCAGCCGCGCGCTCAAGGAAGGCGAAGTCTCCATGCTGCGCATCATCATCAAGGCGGACCAGGGTGGACCGGCCGAGGCCTTGGCGGATGCGTTGGCGCAACTCACCACCAGCGAGGTTCGGGTAGACGTGGTGCACCGCGGAGTCGGCGCCATCACTGAAAGCGACATCCTGCTGGCCAAGGCATCCGGCGCGATCGTACTTGGCTTCCACGTACGTCCCGACAGCAACGCCCGCGCGGCAGCCGAGCGGGAACAGGTCGATGTGCGCACCTACCGCATCATCTACGAGGCGGTGGAAGACGTGCGCAACGCTCTCGAGGGCCTGCTCAAGCCGGAGGAGCGGGAGACCGTGTTGGGTGAGGCCGAGGTGCTGCAGCTGTTCAAGGTGAGTAAGGTCGGCACTATCGCTGGCTGTGCGGTCCGGACCGGCACCATCCAGCGGACGGCCAAGGCCAGAATCATCCGCGACGGCACTACGGTGTACACCGGGAACCTGTCCAGTCTCAAACGCTTCAAGGACGATGTGCGGGAGGTTCGGGAAGGATTGGAGTGCGGCATCGGGATCGAGAACTTCAACGATCTCAAGGTGGGCGACCGCATCGAGTCGTTCCGGATGGAGGAGATCAAGCGGACCCTGCAGCCCGCGGCATCTGGCGTCGCTGGGTGATCCTCGCCACCACTACCTGGGATCTGCATCTTCCCGCCTGCCACTCCCTGAAGGAGAAGCGGAGCGTTCTCAAGCCGCTCACCTCGGGCCTTCGCCGCACCCTGAACGTGTCGGTTGCGGAAACCGGTCATCAAGCTGCCTGGCAGCGAGCCGAGATCGTCTGCGCAGCCGTGGGAAGCGCGCGGACCGTGGTGGACGAGACGCTCCGCGCCGCCGACCGTTTGGTCGAGGAGATGGACGGGGTGCGGATTGTCGATAGCGTTACGGAGTATCGATGAAGGGGTCGTCCCGGCGGCCGGAGCAGATGGCAGAAACCTTGAGACAGGTGATCACCGACTCGCTGGCCCGCGAGGTACGTGACCCGCGGGTCGGTTTCGTCACCATCACCGGCGTTCTGGTGAGCGGTGACCTATCCCATGCCCGGGTCATGGTCAGCGTGCCCGGGGAAGATGCCGAGAAGAGCCGAGCTCTAGAAGGGCTCCAGAGTGCGGCCGGATTTCTGCGGTCTCGGGCGGCCCGGGCGCTGACCACGCGCACCGTGCCCGAGTTGCACTTCGAACTAGACCGCGGACTGGAGCACGCCGCTCGGATCAACGAGCTGCTCAATACCATCCGGCGGGAGGACCAGGACTGATCGGCGCGCTGCTGGTGGACAAGCCTGCCGGCATGACCTCGCACGATGTCGTTCAGCGGGTCCGCCGCGTCCTGGGGCTGCGTTCGGTGGGTCACACGGGAACCCTGGATCCATTTGCCACCGGCCTGCTGGTATTGTTGCTGGGCCGGGCCACCCGGTTGGCTCGGTTTCTCGATCGCCAGACCAAGCAGTACCTCGCCACGGCCCGGCTGGGCCTGCAGACCTCGACCGACGACCTGACCGGTACCGTGACCGCGCGGTCCTCGGATTGGGAACTGGTGTCCCGCTCCACCCTGGAGCGGGAGTTGGGCAGGCTGGAAGGCCAACAGCTGCAGCAGCCGCCCCAGTTTTCAGCCAAGCAGGTTGCCGGCGAGCGGAGCTACCGGAAGGCGCGACGGGGAGAGATTGCCAGCCTGGAGCCGGCCCGCGTGACCGTCCACCGGATCGAGCTCATCGATTACCAGCCCCCCGAAGTGACGTTTCGAGCAGAAGTGAGTACCGGCACCTACATCCGAGCTCTTGCCCGTGACCTGGGAGAACGGCTCGGCGTGGGAGCTCATCTGACCGAGCTGCGGCGGGAGGCGATCGGGTCGTTGAGGGTCGAGGATGCCGTGTCCTTGGAGCGGCTTGGCCCTGATGCCGTGATGCCGGCCCACGCCGTTCTTCCCGACCTGCCGCAGGTCGAACTGGATGCGACCGCACGGCAGGCCGTCGCGCATGGGCGGGCGGTGGTGGACGGTAGGGAAGTGGGGAAGCGGGGAAGCGGGGAAGAAGTCGCCATGCTGAGTAGTGGCAAGCTGGTTGCCATCGCCACCTCGGGAGACGGCTGGCTGCGGCCGACGGTAGTCTTGCAGAGCACATGACCGAGCTTCCTCACGTCCCGGCTTCCCCGCTTCCCCGGCTGCCCAACGGGACCACTGTGACGGTCGGCTCATTCGATGGTGTGCACCTCGGCCATCAGGCGGTGCTGCAGGAGATCGATCGCCGCGCCCGTGCTGCCGGACGAGCCAGCGTGCTGGTCACCTTCGATCCCCATCCGCTGGAAGTCGTGAACCCAGGTGCCGCACCTCCGCTGCTGACCACCGGGCCCGAGCGACTGGAAATTCTGGCGCAATCCCCGCTTGATTACTTGCTTCTGCTCCGCTTCGACCGTTATTTGGCCGGACTCACCCCGGAGCGATTCGTGCGGGAGATCCTGCTGGGCCGGTGCGCGGTGCGCGAGTTGGTCATCGGGCACGATCATGGGTTCGGCCGCGGGCGGAGTGGAGACGTGGAGACGCTCCGGCGCCTCGGCGCGATAGAGGGCTTTGAAGTCGACGTCGTCAGCCCGGTCGATTTCGGAGGCCAGCACGTCTCCAGCAGCCGGATCCGCCGTGCGGTTGCGGGAGGAGACTTGGTTACGGCCCGCGCCATGCTGGGACGGCCTTACAGCGTGGTGGGACGGGTGGGTGAGGGGGAACGGCGAGGCCGGCTGCTCGGAGTGCCCACGATCAACCTGAGCGAGCTTTCCCCTCGGAAACTGCTGCCGCCGGACGGCGTCTATGCCGTGTTCGTCGAATGGCGCGGGGGCCGAGCGGGCGGCATGATGAATCAGGGGCCTCGACCAACGTTCCAGGATGGGCGACGGGTGCTGGAGGCTCATCTATTCGATTTTGACGGCGACTTATACGGCGAGTGGGTGCGAATCGAGTGGGTCGCCCGCTTGCGCGATATCGAACGATTCGACTCGGTCGAGCATCTGAAGAAGCAGCTGCAATCGGATCGCAGCCGGGCCCTCGCGGTGCTTGCTGCGGGCCGGTCCACCTCTAGCCGCGTGTCACACGCCTGAAGGTCTGAGCGACGATGTTCTCAACCATTCGTTCCCGCTTGCTGTTGACTGCCTTACTGGTGGTCGCGTCGGTCTACTTCCTCTTTCCCCGGAACGTGACCCTCCGGGAGCGGGGGGCCAACGGTGTCATGCGCGACACCGTCGTCACCCGGGTTCCGCTCAAGCGCGGACTCGACCTCCAGGGCGGCATGCACCTGGCGCTCGAGCTCGACCAATCGAAACAGGTGTCCGCCGATCCCAAGAAGGATCTGGACCTGGCCCTGACGGTGCTGCGCAAGCGGATTGACGAGTTCGGCGTCGAGGAGCCGTTAGTTCAGAAGGTGGGGGACGAACGCATCGTGGTCGAGTTGGCCGGAATCACCGACCCGGCCCGCGCCAAGGCCATCGTCCAGCGAAGCGCCTTCCTCGAGTTCAAGATCACCAACGAGACCGGCGCACTGGAAAAAGCGGTTCCTGCCATGGATCGCACCTTGAAGGGCCTCGGCATCAAGGGGGCCACCGAACCGGAGAAGCCATCTGCGGTGCAGCAGCTCCTGGGCGGCGATACGGCGCGCCCGGTCCCGAGGGACAGCGCCCAGATGGCTAAGCCCACCAAGCGAGACAGCACCGCAAGAGATACGGCGCGTGACACCACGCCGGTTGTGGGCGGCGTCCTCAGTGGGCTCATTCAGCCCGCCGGTGCCGGCGGCGTTCCCGGCGAGTACATGGTGCCGGAGACCGCGTTCCCCCGGGTAGACAGTCTGCTCAATATCCCGGCGGTTGCCCGCCAGCTGCCCCGCGGTGTGGTGCTACGCTGGAGTGCGGCACCGACCAGTGTGGGGGTCCAGTCGATGCGCTTTCTCTATGCCCTGGAGGACAAGAGCATCGTCACCGGCGCCAATCTGGTGGACGCACAGGCCCAGATCGATCCGCTCACCAATGGTCCCATCGTGACCTTCGAGCTGGACCGCGCGGGGGGGCGCAAGTTCGGTGAGGAGACCGGGAGGCATGTGGGCGACTACATGGCCATCATGTTGGATGGCCGGGTTCAGGGAAGGCCACCGGTCATCCAGAGCCGGATCGGTAGGAACGGTCAGATCACGCTCGGCGGCAAGAGTCTCCAGGAGGCCCAGGACCTCGCCCTCACCCTCAAGGCCGGCGCCTTACCGATTCCACTCAAGATTGTGGAGGAACGGCAGGTTGGGGCCAGCCTCGGGAGCGACTCGATTCGCAAGGGGATTACCGCCGGCCTGATTGGGACTGCACTCGTCATGGTGATCATGATCGGCTACTATCGCTTGAGCGGAGTCCTGGCCGTGGCCGCGTTGGCCGTCTATCTCCTGTTTACGCTGGGCGCGCTCTCCATGATCGGCGCGACGCTGACCTTGCCGGGGCTGGCGGGCATCGTGCTGTCCATCGGCCTAACCGTCGACAACAACGTGCTCATCTTCGAGCGAATGCGGGAGGAGCTCCTGCATGGAAAGACGGTTCGGCTTGCGATCGACGAAGGCTTTCGCCACGCAATGAATGCGATCGTGGACTCCAATGTCTGCATGGTTCTCACGGCGCTCTTTCTGTTTCAGTTCGGCACCGGGCCCGTCAAGGGGTTTGCCGTCACCTTGATTCTCGGAATCGTGGCCTCGATGATCACCTCGATCTTCGTTACTCGGACCTTCTACATGATCTGGCTTCAGCGGCGGCCAGCCATGTCCACGCTGAGCATCTGACATGCTGAGACTCTTCTCCAACGCCAAGTACGACTTCATTGGGCTCCGGCACTATGCCTACGGCCTCACGGCGCTCATCCTCCTGCCTGGACTGCTGTTTCTGGCTCTCAAAGGCCTGAACTACAGCATCGAGTTCACCGGCGGAACGCTCCTCCAGATTCAGAGCAAGACACCAGTCGACGTGGCCCATGTTCGGAGTGGGCTCGACCGACAGGGCATTCACGGGGCGGAGATCCAGAATTTCGGAGCCCAGAACGAGTATGTAATTCGGGCACGGGTGGCCAAGCCGGGAAGCGATGCCAACGATACCCAGGCAACCGCTCAGGCGGTGAGTCAGGCGCTCGACAATGTCCTGGGCGCAGGGAACTACAACGTGGTGCGCACTGAGGCGGTTGGTCCCAAGGTTGGTGGCGAGCTGCGACAGAAGGCCTTCCTGGCCATCTTCCTCTCTTTCTTTGCGGTGCTGGCCTATCTGGCGTACCGCTTCGAGTGGCGGTTCGGGCTGGCGGCCATCATCGCCACTGCCCACGACATTCTGGCCACCATCGCGTTCATCGGCGTGATGCAGGTGGAGGTGAGCCTGACCGTGGTTGCGGCGGTGCTCTCCATGGTAGGGTACTCTCTGAACGACACGATCATCATCTTCGACCGGGTGCGGGAGAATCTACGCAAGCACAAGCATGAGTCCTTCGAGGAGATCCTCAACCGGTCCGTAAACGAGACCCTCCCCCGCAGTATTCTCACTCACGGGACCACATTAGCCACGCTGCTGGCGCTTACCATTTTCGGTGGTGAGGTCATCCGGCCCTTCGCCGTGGTGATGTTCTTCGGCGTTTTCGTGGGCACGTTTTCGTCGATCTACATCGCCTCTCCGGTGCTGATGGCAATCGAGAAGCGCTGGCCCGGTCCCGCCGCGCGAGGTCACCTGGCGCCCAAGAAGGCGCCGAGCGCGGCGCCGAGCCGGAAGCCGCAGACGGTAGGGTGAGGGAACGGGGCCCGCCCTGCGGCCCCGCCGCCCCGCTTCCCCGCATTGTTGATCGACACCCACTGCCACCTGGCCGATTCGGCTTACGCCGCCGATCTGCCCCAGGTGCTGGAGCGGACCTGGCAGGCAGGAGTGGCCCGCGTTGTCGTGATCGGAGAATCACTGGATCGTGCGGATGCCGCGCTCGCCATGGCCGCAGCCGAGCCGCGCCTGTCAGCGACCGCCGGCATCCATCCCCACGATGCGGTCCAGTGGAGCGGCGACGCGGAGGCCGCACTTCGTCAGCTGCTGCACCATCCCCGAGTCGTCGCTGTCGGCGAGACCGGTCTCGACTTTCACTACGATCACTCACCCCGGCCGCTCCAGCATCAAGCCTTCGAAGCCCAGCTCGCTCTGGCGGCGGAGCTGGGCAAGCCGGCCGTCATCCACGCCCGCGAAGCGGATGAGGACGTCGCCGCCATTCTCAAAGCCCATCCGTACGTGACAGCGATCCTGCACTCCTTCAGCAGCGGGATGGGACTCTTGCGAGCGGGGCTGCTCCTCCGCCACTATGTGTCGTTCAGCGGCATGGTGACCTTCAAGAACTGGCACCTGGACGACGCCATTCGCGAGACGCCGCTCGACCGACTGTTGCTCGAGACGGATGGCCCCTATCTGGCCCCGGTACCGCATCGCGGCAGGCGCAACGAGCCTGGCTTCGTGCGCCAGGTCGCCGAGCGCGTCGCGGTGGTGCGGGGCATTCCGGTCGAGGAGCTCATCGCCGCGACCGGCGAGAACGCGCAGAGGGTGTTTCAACTGACTCCCGACTCCTGACTCGGAGCTTGTGCCGGTGACCACCACGATAAAACCCGTCCCGTCCGACATTGCTATCGCCCAGGCCGCGAAGCTCCGACCCATTGCCGAGGTCGCTGCCGAGGTGGGGCTGGGGCCTGATGAGATCCTGCCCTACGGACGCTACAAGGCCAAGATCAGCGCCGAGGCGATCGCACGGCGGAAGCCGAAGGGAAGGCTAGTGCTGGTCACCGGCATCAATCCCACGCCAGCCGGTGAAGGCAAGAGCACGGTGACGGTCGGTGTCAGCCAGGCGTTGCGCCGCCTGGGCAAGAAGGTCGTGGTCTGCATCCGGGAGCCAAGCCTGGGTCCGGTGTTCGGTGTGAAAGGCGGTGCTGCGGGAGGCGGCTACGCCCAGGTGGTCCCGATGGACGAGATCAATCTTCACTTCACTGGTGATTTTCACGCCATCACCTCTGCCCACAACCTGCTGTCCGCCATGCTCGACAACCACCTCCACCAGGGAAATGCATTGGGCATCGATCCCCGACGCATCACCTGGCCCCGGACCCTGGACATGAACGATCGGGCCCTTCGGTCGATAGTGATCAGCCTGGGAGGGATCAACGCAGGTCCGGTGCGGGAGGAGCGCTTCGTCATCGTGCCCGGCAGTGAGATCATGGCCATCCTGGCGCTGGCGACCGATCTTGCCGACCTGGAGGCCCGGATCGGCCGGATCATTGTGGGACTCACCCGGGACCGGAAGCCGGTCACTGCGGCCGACCTGAAAGCGGCAGGCGCGATGACGCTGCTCCTGAAGGATGCGATCCTCCCCAATCTGGTTCAGACGCTGGAAGGCGGCCCGGCACTGGTTCACTGTGGACCGTTCGGCAACATCGCACATGGCTGCAACTCGATCGCCGCCACCAAACTCGGCCTTTCACTGGGCGAGGTCGTCCTCACCGAGGCGGGGTTTGGTGCAGACCTGGGGGCAGAAAAGTTCTTCGACATCAAGGCGCGATTCGGCAACCTCAAGCCGGAGGTGGCCGTCGTCGTAGCTACGGTGCGCGCCCTCAAGATGAACGGGGGGGTGAAGAAGGAAGCTCTGAGCAAAGAGGATGTCTCCGCCCTCGAGCGCGGCTTGGTCAATCTCGAGGCCCACGTCAAGAACGTGCAGAAGTTCGGGGTTCCGGTAGTGGTGGCGCTGAACCGGTTCACCTCCGACACTGACGAGGAGCTCAAGACCGTCCTTGATGCGGTGGGAAATTGGCGGGCGCGCGCCGCGTTGAGCGAGGTCTGGGCCAGGGGCGGGGAGGGAGGGGAAGCAGTAGCCCGCGAGATTCTGGCGGCCTTGGACGAGAAAAAGGCCGCTTTCAAGCCGATTTATGAGGTCACCCGGCCGATCAAGGAGAAGATCGAGACCATCGCGCGAGAAATCTATGGCGCCGCCGGCGTGGACTACACCGCAGCGGCAGAGAAAAACATTGCTCAATGCGAGTCCATGGGTCTGGGGCAGACCCCGGTGTGTATCGCCAAGACCCAGTATTCCTTTTCCGATGATCCTGCGAAACTCGGCCGACCCACGGGGTTTCGTCTCACCATTCGGGATGTGTATCCCTCCGCCGGAGCTGGCTTCGTCGTGGCTCTGGCCGGCGATATCATGACTATGCCGGGCCTCCCCAAGGTGCCGGCCGCAGAGTCGATTCGGGTACTCCCCGACGGCACCATCGAAGGCCTGTTCTGATGACCTTCGACTTCGTCGCTACCTCGGGAGCACCCAAGGCCATCGGGCCCTACAGCCAGGCCGTGGTGGCCAACGGATTTCTCTTCACCGCGGGGCAGATCGCGCTCGACCCCGGCAGTGGAGAGCTGGTCGCCGGCGGCATTGCCGAGCAGACCACCCGGGCCCTGGAGAACCTGCAGGCCATTTTGACAGCGGCGGGCAGCAGCCTCTCTCAGGTCGTCAAGACCACGGTCTTTCTGGTGGACATGGCCGACTTCAAGGAAATGAACGAGGTGTATGGCCGCGCCTTCGGCGCCCACCGGCCGGCTCGCTCGACCGTCGCCGTGGCCGCACTGCCCCGCGGCGCGCGAGTGGAGATCGAGGTGATAGCTGCGGTACGTTAAAGACGGGGGCGGATCGGGCCTGGTGGTCTGGCCGGTCTTCAAAACCGCGACGGAGGCGCCTCCGGCGGCTCCGGTGGGTTCGATTCCCACACGCTCCCGCCACCTCACCACCGTAAGGCTGGGAAGCGCGCTGCTCCTCTTCGTCTTGGTCGGCCCGCGGAACCTGCCCGCGCAGGCAGCCCCGCCGCCCAACCGTCCCGTTGTCCAAACCGACACCGTTCCCCGCCAGTACATCAGCCCGTTCAATGCACTCTGGCGCTCTCTCCTCCTCCCGGGATGGGGCCAGGCCCGGCTCAATCGGAAGCTTGCTGCCGGCCTATTCGTGGCATGGGAGGGCATCACTCTGGGCATGAGTATCAAGACATTTCAGGAGTTGGAATACCTCCGGCGGACCAACTCGGCACGGGCCGATAGTAAGCGCCAGGAGCATGAGGACTGGGTCGTGCTCTTGGCCTTTAACCATCTCTTTGCCGGACTCGAGGCGTATGTCTCAGCTCACCTGGCGGACTTTCCCGGCGATCTGAAGTTCGAAGCCTTGCCTGGCGGAGTAGGGGCAGGACTCTCAGTGCCGGTTCGCCTGCCATGAACGCAGCCCCGATCGGGATCTTCGATTCCGGCATTGGCGGGCTTACCGTTGCCCGAGCCATTTACGAACGGCTGCCGGGTGAGTCGACCATCTACTTTGGCGACACCGCTCGAGTCCCCTACGGTCCCAAGTCGCCCGAAACAGTCACCCGCTACAGCCTCGAGATCCTTCACTGGCTATTGGACCAGGGCGTCAAGGCAGTGGTAGTGGCGTGCAACACCAGTACGGCTCATGCGCTCAGAGCGCTGCAGGAGGCCACGCCGGTGCCGGTACTGGGGGTGATCAAGCCCGGGGCAAGAGCCGCCATCGCCGCCGGCGGAGAGGGGCCCGTCGGAGTCATTGGAACCGCCGGGACCATAGCCAGCGATGCGTATAACCGCGCCATCCAGGCGCTAGCCCCGGGCCTGCCGGTAGTCCAGCGCGCCTGTCCATTGTTCGTGCCACTGGTCGAGGAGGGCTGGTTCGACCACCCCGCCACAGAGATGATTGCGGCGGCCTATCTCGGTGAACTCCGGCAAGCCTGTGTTCGGTCGCTGGTGCTGGGTTGCACTCATTACCCCCTGCTGAAGCCACTGCTCCAGCGGGTCATTGGCCCCGAAGTGCGGCTGATCGATAGCGGGCAGGCAACGGCCGCCGCTTTGGAAACCATCCTCTCTGACAAGAGTCTCCAAGCACCGTCCCAGGCAGACGCGTGGCATCGCTTTGTGGTCAGCGATGATGAAGCCAGGTTTCGGCAGGTGGGATCGAGATTTATCGGCGAACGGCTGGGTCGGGCTGAGGTGGTATCCTTGGGGTAGCCGTGGGGTGGAAGGTTCGCAACTCCGCGCCGCTTTCCGTGGCCACGGCATAGCGGAAGCCGTCGAACCACGCGCCTGGATTGAGGTACTGCCGGCCACTCGCCAGCTTCTCGAGCACCGGCTGGTGCGTGTGACCCATGACCAGAAGCCCAATGCCGGTTTCGGCACTCAGAAGTTGCTCGGCCCATTCCCGCTGTCTGGCTGCCGCCCGCGTAAGCTTGGCCTCGTCCACCGTGTGGTCACCAAGAATCGGACTCAGCAGATCGACCATGCGCATGCCGATGTCGGGATGGATATAGCGGTATACCGCCGCAGTTATAGGATGCTGGATCATCCGATGAATCATCCTGGCCTGCCAGCGGGGCTCGGCCAATCCATCTCCGTGGATCGCTACGACGGTGCGGCTGCCAATGGTGAATGTCGCCCGCTGCGGATTGAACGACAGGCCGAGATCTCGTTCCCAGAAGTCGCGGTCCCATCGATCGTGATTCCCACCGACCATCACGATCGGAAGCTGGCGCCGAAGCCGGGCGAGTGCCGCGACGACGTGGAATCCACGCCGGGGGATGACACGGGAGTAGGTGAACCAGAAGTCGAACAGGTCGCCATTGATGAGCAGACAATCGCCCAGGGTGGGTACGGCATCGAAAAACCGGAGCAACGTCTCCTCGGCTTCCGAGGAGCCAACGCCAAGATGGGCATCCGACACGATGACGAGAGTCCGGCCGAGCACGGCGCCAAAGATGGAGGGCTGCTCCGGTGGGTGCAACGGGAGCGGCTGCCGGGTCCTCATCTGAAGGTTGAATCCTCGAGGTATTGATGACCGCGGAAAGTCCGGCCATATCCGAAACACTGGTTCGGGTCAACTACTCCGAGACCGATCAGATGGGGGTAGTCTATCATGCCCGCTACTTGGTCTGGCTCGACGTAGCCCGATGCGACTATCTCCGGCACGCCGGCACCAGTTACCAGGAGTTGGAGCAGTCCGGCCTTCGATTGGCGGTGAGCGAAGTGAGCATCCGCTATCGCCAGCCGGCCCGCTATGACGACCAGGTGCGGGTCCGCTGCTGGGTCCGGGACGTCGCTTCTCGTCGGGTGGAGTTCGGGTATGTGGTCGAGCACGCGGCCGAGGATCGCCTGCTGGCGACAGCCACGACCAGTCTGCTTGCTCTCGACTCGTCGATGGCTCTCACCCGACTTCCGGACTCGGTGCGGCAAGCCCTCCATCCCATCTCTGACCCGATCAAGCTGGTATGACTCGATTTCTGCTGGGGTGCGCCATCTCCTGCGCCGGCCTGCTGCTCCCCGCCGTGGCACGGGCCCAGGACGCTGCCATTGTGGAGCAGCTGGCACCGGTTCTCGCCGCGGAAGACGCTCGCCAGTGGCAGCCCGAGCTGTTCCAGCGGGCGTTGCTCGCCCCCGATTCGGTAGTGCGTCGGACCGCAGCCCTCGCGGCGGGGCGGATTGGAGACCTGCGGGCCACTCGCTATCTGATCCAGGTATTGGATCAGCCGGATTCCACCGTACGGGTTGCGGCGGCTTTCGCGCTGGGACTGCTGCGGGATTCCGCCGCCGTGGAGCCCTTGATCCAGCGCCTGACGGGATTGCCTCCGCTGGATACGGCCACCGCATCTGAGGTGGTTACCGCGCTGGCAAAAGCTGGCGGACGCCGCAGCGCCGATTTTTTCGCCGCAGTATTGCAGGGCAAGGTGAAGCTCTCACAAGTCGATCCGGATCCAGCGCTCAGCCAAATCCTGCTGGAGACCTGGAGACTGGGCGCCAATGCCCGGGCCGAGTCGCTGCTGCCCTTTGCCGATGACACACTGCCGCAGATCCGCTGGCGGGCGCTCTACTCGCTCGGCCGCCTTCGCGCGCCCGCTGGAGCCAACCACCTCATCGCATCACTTCAGTCTGACGACCCCGGGATCCGGGCTATTGGGGCTCGCGCGCTTTCGCGAGAATACGCCGACTCCGCCAAGTTGGCAGCGACCACGGTCCAGGGCCTGCTCGCCAGAGCGATCGACGATTCGGACCCCGGGGTCCGGGTCAATGCCTTGCGGTCGCTGGGTACCTACCACGATTCGACCTTCGCGACCGCGGCCGCGTCAAAGCTCAACGATGCCGATCCCAATGTTCGGGTCCAGGCCGCCGCTACCGTGGGTGAGCTGCGCGGAGCGGGCGCTGTGGCCGCGCTGACTCGAATCCTTGGAGGATCGGGCAACTTTGCGGTTCGGCGTGAGGCGCTGCTGGGGCTCGCTCGTTTGAACCCCGCCGGCTTTTCGGAAGCCTCCAAGACCTGGCGCGCGAGCCGGGACTGGCGTGAGCGGGCTACCGCCGCAGAAGGGTGGGCACTCGCCCGTGCCAGTGATCCCGCCTGGTTCGTCTCTGACCAGGATGGCCGAGTCGTCGCTGCGGGGCTGCGGGGCTGGGCCGAGAAGGGTTCCGGCGCCGATCCGGCTCTGGTATCGGCCTCCCGGAGCCTGTTGAGCCACGCCGATGGGGCGGTCCGCAGTGCGGCGGCCGACGGCCTTGCTCAGGCCGCCGATCCGGCCGATCTCCCCGGCTTGTCTCGGATGTATCAGCGAGCCCTACGAGATTCCTTTCCGGATGCGTCGCTTTCGGCCCTGGCCGCCATCCTCGCGATTCGGCGCGGTGGCGCGGCAGCGAGAGTCGATCGCGAGTTCCTCGCCGCGATGCCGTCGCCTGCTAACTACCTGATCAGGCAGTGGGCCGAGTCGAATTGGCCCGAGGCGGCGGCGCGATGGGGGCCGGCGTACCCGATAAAGACTGGGCGTACGGTTCAGGACTACCGGGAGCTGGCGCGGCAGTTTCTGGTGGCACCCGACTCAGTCGCGCGGCCGCACGTTTTTATCGAGACCCAGCAGCGAGGGATTCTCGAGATCGAGCTGTTCGGGCCCGATGCACCGCTCACGGTGGCTAATTTTCTTGGCCTGGTTGACCGGCGCTTCTTCGATGGCAACCGGTGGCACCGCGTGGTGCCCAACTTCGTCATCCAGGACGGCGATCCCCGGGGCGACGGGTTCGGCGGGCCCGGAGGAAGCATTCGGGATGAGATCAATCGGAACCGCTACGGACTGAAGCCCAGGTTAGGCATGGCCCTTTCCGGTCCCGACACCGGGTCGAGCCAGTGGTTCATAACCCTCTCACCCCAGCCTCACCTGGACGGGACGTACACCATCTTCGGCGCTCCGGTCGGTAATAGCGCGGCCTTGGCCCGGATAACTCAGGGCGACCTGATTCGCACCATTCGCCGGTAGAGCGGAAGCGGCGGAAAGAGCGCAAGCGGGAGCGCAGCCATCATGGGACGGGACATGACACAGTGGAGTAGGCTGGCGAAAAGAGCACCAGGTAACCTGACCCAACTCAGTCTCGTGGTCGGCACGTATATCGCTCTTTCGGCCGCTTCGGCTCTTTTCGCCCCGCTCCACGCCCAATTCTTCGCCTTCGGCCAGAACAAGGTTCAATACCGCCGGCTCGAGTGGCGGACCATCCGCGGACCTCACGTCGACCTGTACTACTATCCTGCCGAGGCCGAGCTGGCCCCCGCGGCGCTCGCCTATGCCGAAGCCAGCTACGACACGCTCGCGATGCAGTTCGGCCACGATGTTGGTGCGCGCATTCCCCTGATTGTGTACGCCTCCCATAGCGACTTCGAGCAGACCAACATCCTGCCGTTCACCCCGCCCGAAGGATTGCTCGGCGCCACTGATTTCTTGAAGCGACGAGTTGCTTTGCCTTTCCGAGGCAACTTTGCGGAGTTCCGCCATACCCTGCGCCACGAGATGGTCCACGTATTTCAGCTCGACCTGCAGTCGGAGAGCTATTACCAGGCGCCCCGGTCCCGCCGCTTTGCCTTCCCCCTCTGGTGGAGCGAGGGTCTC
Organism: uncultured Gemmatimonadales bacterium; assembly: GCA_965652025.1. Taxonomy (GTDB): domain Bacteria; phylum Gemmatimonadota; class Gemmatimonadetes; order Gemmatimonadales; family GWC2-71-9; genus CAVVWJ01. The sequence continues at coordinate 12,335 of CBFGTM010000002.1, read as the reverse complement.
GCCGAGTTGTGGTCAGGAGGAGAGGATGCCAGGGACTACATGGTGCTGCGCGATCTTACCCTCAGCGGACAGCTTCCCGAGTTCCGGCAGCTGACCTATGTCACCGGCGGCATCGTCTATCCCCTGGGCGGGCGGATCCACCGCTGGCTGGCCGATACATATGGCGACTGGCGGGCGGCCCTCATATACAAGGAGGCCAACCGGCACGACACCTTTGAGGACGCCATCCGGGCCACCTACGGCCGCTCCCTGGACCAGCTCAGTGAGGAGTTTCAGCTGGCCATGCGGCGAGATTTTTATCCTTCAGTGGACAGTCTCGCACCGCTCGCGCTGCTGGGCCGGGAGATCACCAAGCTCGCGATCAAGCCCTCCTATGTGCCGGATAGCACCCCCGACGGGAGGGGTGAAGTCATGTACATCTCACCCGCCACCGGCTATCTCAGCGTCTATAGCAAGTCTCTGGAGGGTGGCCGCCCTCGCAAAATCGTAACCGCGGGCCGCTCCGCCGACATCGAAGCATTCCATCCGTTTGAATCGCGAATGGATGCCTCCCGCCATGGCTATCTCCTGTTCACCGCTCGATTCGGTGACCGGGATGCGCTGGTGATATGGAATTTGAAACAGCAGAAGATGGTGGGGAGATACCAGTTCGACCGGCTGGTATCGATCCTCTCCCCCATGTGGATGCCGGATGGCCGGAGCATTGTCTTCAGCGGATTGTCCGAGAGCGGCCTTTCCGATCTCTATCGGGTGCAGCTGCCCAACGGCACTCTGGAGCCTCTCACCCGAGATCGCTACCAGGACCTGGATCCCAGCCCGACGCCGGACGGAGACCGTGTCGTATTCGCCTCCGACCGCACCAGCGGCGGTCTCGAAGGTGCCGTCAATCTCTTCATGCTCGATCTCCGGAGCGGGAGCCTGACTCAGCTGACCCGGGGAAAGTGGGTGGACGAATCCCCCACCTGGGGACCGGACGACCGGATCTATTTCACCTCGGACCGCGATGGGGTGCTGAACGTTTTCTCCACCGACACTCTGGGAAACGGCCGCCGGGAAACCTCGGCCTGGAGCGGTGCCTTCGATGCCGTCCCGCTGCCGGATAGCAGCGGTCTCTTGGTGGGCGGCTTCCATGATCTAAGCTGGAACCTGTACCGCTATCCCGTGGACAAGAATGCCCGCAAGGACCAGTTCACCCTCGCAGCCGGCGATCCGCCGGGACAGTGGTCCTGGGCCCACCCCCGCAAGGTCGTAAAAGGCGTCGCGTCGGGTGAGCCGTACCGCAGGAAAATGACGCTGGACGTTGCGGCAGCAGATGCCGTGTTCGTCCCGGGATACGGCGGGGCTCAGGGTGTCGCCTTTATCATGAGCGATCTCCTGGGTGACAATCTGGTCTACGGAACGATCGGGTCCTTCCAGGGCCGTCGCCTGGGCAGTCTGCTGGCGAACATCAGCGCGAGCGCCATCTACCTCAACCGAGAACGCCGGCTGAACTGGGGACTGGGAGCCTTCAGAACCAGGAGCCGGAACTTCGAGGGCGATCTCGTGGTGGCCTACGAGGAGCTGGCCATGGGTGTGATTGGCCTCCTACGATACCCGCTGAGCCGCTTTACCCGGGTGGAGAGCAGCATGGTATTCGAGCACTCCGACCGGATCGACTTCACCTTGCCGGTGGATGAGCCCCGACGGGTCGGATGGATCGCCTCCCACTACCTGAGTTTTGTCAGTGACAATGCCCTCTGGATCCCATCCGGTCCGATCGATGGGCGGCGGCTCAGCCTTACGGCCGGTATCTCCAGCGACTTCACCAACAGTCGCCTCGACAGCTGGTTGATCAGCGGCGATTGGCGACGGTACTTCCGCCTGGGCAGCCGCAGTACCTACGCCGTCCGGGCCTTCGGCTACTACAGCGACGGAGACCGGCCGAGACGGGTCAATATTGGGGGAACCCTGGGACTTCGGGGCTATCCGGAGTTCGGATACATCGTTGGTACCCGGGCCTACATGCTGAATCAGGAGCTGCGGTTTCCGGTCCTCACTCACTTGACGGTAGGTACCCCACTCGGAGACCTCCAGTTTCCCGAGTTCCAAGCCGGGCTCTTCGCGGATGTGGGGAAGGCATTGTTGTATCAGAACGCCGGCCGCGACCTGCTGGGCAGCTATGGCGTGAGCTTCCGGCTCGCGTTTGCGCCACTGGCGGTGCTGCGGCTGGATATCGGACGGCGCTTTACTGACGGGAGTTATCAGGGGTATAGCCTCGACAGAGATCAGAGAGATGCCGACTTCGTGCATTTCTTCTTTGGCTATAACTACTGATGGGACAATGCCTTCGGCTTGACCGCCCAGTTCTGCTGGTCTATCTTGGCTGGATTGTAGCGGGGTGTCGGAGCCAGCCCGGACCCCTCGTTCCCGTCGGGGCACAGCCGGTCAGCGAATCGGACGTTGCAACCTGGGTCGCCTCCACCCTCCCTACCGATCACCAGCTGCATCGCTTCAAGTGGCTCTTTCGTGATGAACGGGGGAGCGCCGGCGGTCGGGGCAGCGTCCGGATCTCACCTCCCGACTCGCTTCGCTTCGACGTGGCAGGGCCGTTCGGGAGCGGTGCGGCTTCGGCGGTTGTGGTCGGCGACCAAGCCCTGTGGACCGACCCGGCAGACGCCATCGCCCGGCTGGTGCCTAACTATCCCCTGATGTGGGCCATGTTCGGCGTTGCCCGGCTGCCGCCGCCCGGAGTGACCCTGCGTGGTATCAACGACGGGCCAACCACAGCCTGGGAGTATGCCGGACGATCGGACACGGTCGTGTACCTCCGTACTGCCGGCGATTCGGGGCGTTTCGTCGCTGAGGTCCGGCGTTCGGGCAAGCTTCTGGGACGAGCGGAGACAACCACCGGTGTGGACGGTCACCCACTGAAGGCGCGGCTTACGGTACCCGACCCGCCGGCCCAGCTGGATCTGACTTTTCTCTCGACTGCGCGGGACACCTTTGCGCCTGATATCTGGCTTCCTCGCAAGTAGCGCAATTCTTCTGGGCGGCTGTTATGGCTTTGCTGGAGGTGGACTGCCGCCGGCCATCAAGACTGTGGCCGTGTTGCCGTTTGATAACCAGACTCCGGAGCCGACGCTAACTCAGGAAATTTCCCGCTCGGTGCGGGAAGCCGTGGAGCAGCGCTTGGGCCTCCGCCAAGCAGCCCAGCCCCAAGCCGATGCCGTGGTGCGAGGCTCGATCACTCGGTATGAGCCGGACCTTCCAGTGGCCTATACCGGCGCGGACAGCGTCGTCACCGTCACCCAGCGGGAAGTGCAGATCACCGTATCGGTGGAGATCCTCGACCAGAAACAGGGCAAGCCGCTCTGGCAGCGCAGTGGCCTGACCGTCAGGGGGACCTACGAATCGGGAAACGAGAGCGAAGGCCGGAGGAAGGCGCTGGATGACCTGGTGGTGAACATCGTGGAAGGGGCACAGTCCCAGTGGTGAGCCTGTGGCCGCGGGGCCGTCGGGGCGCCGGCGGTCTGGGCTGTGTGGTGTCGCTGCTCCTTTTCGCTGCCGCCTTGTACTACGGGCTGAACATCGGACAGGTATATCTCCGGTACTACCAGTTGATGGACACCATGCGCTCGCAGGCTCGGCTGGCACCCAGCCTGCAGGACGACGTGATCCAGCGGAGACTGGAAGCCCAGGCTGACTCGCTGCTGCCCGGCCGCCACACCAGGTTCAGGATCACCCGGGGGGGCCACCCGAACCGGATCATCATCGAGACCGAATACAAAGACCACGTCGACCTGCCGCTGTTCAAGCACACCTTCGTGATGCGCCCTCGGGCTGAGGAGCCACTCTAGCCCGGTGCACGACATTTCCATTCCGGCTTTGTTCGGCACCCTCGCCGCCATGCTGGTCTCTGCCAAGCTGCTGGGTGAGCTAGCCGAGCGCGCCGGGCAACCGGCTGTGCTGGGTGAGCTGCTGGCGGGTGTGCTTCTGGGCGCTGGCGTGCTCGGCGTGGTGCCTGCTGAGGGCCCTACGAGTGAGCTCGTGCACGTCCTGGCCGAGCTGGGAGTGGTGCTCCTGCTCTTCGAGATCGGGCTGGAGACCGATCTGCGGGAGATGTTCCGCGTCGGACCGGCAGCGCTGGCCGTCGCAACGGTCGGCGTCATCCTACCATTTGCGCTTGGCTTCGTGTATTGGGCTCACGTACCCCATCCCGCCAGCGGTGGATCGACCGACCTCACCCGCACGGCCATCTTTGTAGGCGCCACCCTCACCGCCACCTCGGTAGGGATAACCGCCCGGGTACTGTCGGATCTCCGCCGGATGAACACGGTAGAGGCCAGGATCATCGTCGGGGCCGCTGTGATCGACGATGTGCTGGGCCTGGTTATCCTCACAGTGGTATCGGGCCTGGCCGCAGGGGCGACCCTCGCGCCGCTCGGGATAATGCGCATCCTGGCAGTGGCAGTCCTCTTCCTGGTGGGGGCGGTCCTGGTCGGCCGCTACGTCGCGCCACGGCTGTTCGATCAGGTGGTCCGCATGCGGGTGCGCTACGTGCTGCTGGTCTTTGCCATCGCCTTTGCCTTGGCGCTCTCCTCGATTGCGGCGCTGGCCGGGTCGGCCCTCATCATCGGGGCCTTCGCCGCCGGCCTCATTCTCTCCGGGACCAACCAGTTCCACACCATCGAGCAGGAGGTCCGTCCGGTCGCATCGGTCTTCGCCCCGATCTTTTTTGTGAGCGTCGGCGCCTCGGTCAATCTTCGCCTGCTCGACCCATCCCGACCGGGGAGCGGAGCCCTCCTCGGAGTCGCGGCCGTCATCACCTTCCTGGCTATTGTGGGGAAGCTGGCAGCGGGATGGGCCGCGCCGTGGGTGAAATACCGGCGCCTGGTCGTTGGCGTGGGAATGGTTCCCCGCGGCGAGGTTGGCCTGATCTTCGCGGACATGGGCCGACGGGCCGGGATCCTCAACGAAGCCCTCTTCGGCAGCATTCTGCTCATGATTATGGCCACGACGTTTGTTGTCCCACCCGGTTTGAAATTCCTCTTCGGCTCCTCCCGGGAGGGGCCGGCTTCATGACATCGACCGAAGGCAAAGTGCGCTCGATGACAGAAGCCATGGCCTGGCGCGCCCGGCAACCCGGGCTGGTTGTCTTCACTAACGGGGTCTTCGACGTGGTACATCCTGGCCATGTCGAGCTGCTCGAAGCTGCCCGCCGGGAGGGTGAGGCGTTGGTCGTTGGCGTCAACAGCGATGCCTCGGCGCGTCGGCTGGGGAAGGGGAGCAACCGGCCGATCAACGGCCAAGGGGCCCGCGCCCGGGTAGTCGCAGCCTTTGCCGCAGTGGATTGTGTGGTGTTGTTCGACGCCGACACGCCCCTGGACCTCATCGGGAGCCTGACTCCGGACGTCCTGGTCAAGGGGGCTGATTATACTCGAGACGCTATCGTAGGGGCCGATCTGGTGGAATCGAGAGGCGGGCGAGTGGTGCGGGTTCCTTTGGTAGCCGGATTTTCAACTTCTTCTATTGTGGACCGTCTCCGTGGCCCGTCCTGACAATCGTCGGTCCGACCAGCTCCGGCCTCTCGCGCTCGAGCGCCGGGCCAACCCCTATGCCGAGGGTAGTTGCCTGATTCGCATGGGCGGAACCCTGGTCCATTGCACGGCAAGCGTGGAGACCGGAGTACCCGGCTTCAAGAAGGGCAGCGGCGAGGGCTGGGTCACCGCCGAGTACGCCATGCTGCCCCGTGCTACCGTCGAACGAACTGCCCGGGAGCGGACTGGCCCCGGCGGGCGGACCCAGGAGATTCAGCGGCTCATCGGACGTTCCCTGCGTGCTGCTATGAAGACGATGGTCTTTGGTGAGTTCACCATCCGTATCGATTGCGACGTGCTTCAAGCGGACGGCGGCACCCGCACCGCAGCCATCACTGGCGGCTGCGTCGCCCTGGCCGATGCCTGCGCCTGGCTGGCGGAGCGAACCGGGCAGCCCTCGCCCTTCGGAAGGCTGGTGGCCGCCGTGTCCGTCGGAGTGATCGATAACGAGGTTCGCCTGGATCTGGCCTACGCCGAGGACAAGGATGCCGGTGTCGATGCCAACATCGTCATGCTGGAACCGTCCGAGTTCGTCGAGGTCCAGGGGACCGGGGAACATGCCACCTTCAACCGGGGTCAGCTGGATACCATGCTGAACCTGGCGGGGCAGGGCATCGCCGAGCTGTTTGGGTCCCAACGGCAGGTGCTTGGCTGGTGAAGATCCTCGCCGCCACCCGGAATCCCGGCAAGCAGGAGGAGATGAAGCGGATCCTGCGGCCCCGCGGATTGGAGATCGTTTTTCCCGACGACATCTGGCTGCGGGAATCCTCGGAGGGTGACGCGCTGGAAGTAGCGGATAGTTTCGAAGCAAACGCCCGCCGGAAGGCGGAGTACTTTGCCCGGCTCAGCTCGCTGCCTACGCTCGCAGATGACTCCGGTCTCGAGGTAATGGCTCTTGGTGGGGCCCCCGGGGTCCGATCGAAGCGGTGGGCCAATGCTACCGGCACCTCCGCTGAGGTCGACGCCGCCAACAACGCCGAGCTGCTGCGCCGGCTGGCGGGACTGCCGCAGTCGAAACGTCTGGCCCGCTACCGCTGCGTTCTCGTCTTTCTGCGTTCCGCTAGCGCCGTACCCCTGATTTCCCACGGCGACTGTGTCGGTCGGATCTTGGATGCGCCCAGCGGCAACGGAGGCTTTGGGTACGATCCCCTGTTCTTCAGTGAAGAACTGGGCAAGAGCTTTGGCGAGGCCACAGCGGAAGAGAAGGATGTGGTGAGCCACCGGGGGAGGGCGCTTCGGGCGCTGGCGCAGGCCCTCAAGGCACCAGGTCAGCCCGCATAGCTTCCGGCGAGGGTGGGGTAAGGAATTCGGGAGGCGCCCCCCGCAGCTGAAAAGCCGCGGGGTAGCCACCCCTTAAGGCACTATCGGATGCAGACGACGTTCTTTGACCCTATGTTGTCACAGTGGATGCTCACATTACTTGACTCAGAAACCCGGAAGCCCCAGGACATAGATGGTCCGGTGACTGCGTTGCGCCGGAGTTCGGCACCGTTCACCTTGTAGGCCCAAAATCCGCTTAGACGCGCTTGCTGGATATTCATAATCGTATTTTCCAAGACGGTCTGGTCGACTCCAGCGATTGCGTAGACGCCACCTACGGCTCCGTATTCGAACAGCGTGCCGGTGGCATCGGATCTGTTGCCTTTCACCACATTCCCCCTCGTACCAGGCTTCAATTCGACATGCTCGGCGGTGACGCCTGGGCCGAAGGTGTTGTAGGCAATCTCATTATAGTTTGAGGGATCGCTCAGGGTCTTCCCGCTGCCGACGTAGATGCCCTCGCCGTAACGAGTGGTGACCCGACCGGTGCGGCGGATGGTATTGTATCGAATCCTGTTGTAGGAAGATCCGGAACTGCCCTGGAGGACCAGTCCTTCCTGGCGAAGGTCCTCGAGAAGGTTGTGCTCGAAGACGTTGTTACTCGCGTCAACGAAGTTGACGGCGTACACCCCGTTGAGGAATCGGATCCCGGTAAAGACCAGCCAATCAGCGCGAACAGTGACTGTTCCTTGCGAGTTCTGGATGGTCGCGGCCCAATTCGATGCGCTGCAGATCGTGATGGGTCTCGCTTGGGTGCCATTTCGAGAAAAGCTGAAGTTTCCGGAATACCTTCCCGGAGCAAGCCGAATCTGGTCGCCCGGCAGGGCGGTATTGGCCGCAGCAGCTAACTGCGTCGAGGTGGTCACATTCACCAGCCGTGAGTAACCCGTCTGGGGGCAGGCCCCCACACTTTCACTGAGAAGTGCGGGAGCGTTGCGCTGGCCCATAATTGGCTCACGGGTAGATGACGGTGGCTCGGATGGAAGGTCGCAGCCGACCAGCAATGCTGCTGCAATGGTCAAGCTCATGGATTGCTCGAATCCCGCTCGGTAGCGCCTGGCGCGGATACGGCGCGCGAAGCGTTTCACTACTTCTTCAACCATGGCTGAAAGCCTCCTGGCGGAAGGGGGTGGTGTGTGCCTCCGGCACCCGCGAGTCACGATAAGTGACGTCGTGGGACCAGGACGGACTAATCCGACGCGTGGCCTACGGAATTACCGCAGAGCGATTTTGATCTGGGAGTTTGTCTGCCTGACTGGTAAGTCGTGCAGGGCGCGATGGAATGGCCCCAGGACAGGGCCATCTCGTTTTCTGAGGCTCGCACCAGCCGACAGTGTGGTGAATCCCGCCGGTCGTGTCAAGTCTCAAATCTTTTTCAGTCCACCGCCCAAGTTTGATGCAGTAGTTGCGTGACTGGCCCGTCGACCTGGCGCGGTGCCTACCCGGAGCCCGTTGAGGTGGCTATGTTGACTGCCGTTTCACGTGGTGACCATGCAGCGGTTTCGGCCGCGACGAGAGCATTAGGTTTAGATCCCGGCACAACGGGGTGTGGCGCAGTCCGGTAGCGCGCCTGCTTTGGGAGCAGGAGGTCCCGGGTTCAAATCCCGGCGCCCCGACTGACACGAATGGCCAGACTGCTGGCTGGCCGTTCCCTAGTGCGAGCCCGGCCCAGCAGCGGTAGCAGGAAAGATCAGAGCGGGCTCTTAGGGGGACGGCGGGAGTACAGGAAGCGGGCGTTACGCCGCTCCCAGTTACGGAGCGAGTCAAACGAGAGCTTCTCCAGCTCCAATGACACGGCTCGGGCCGCGGCCAGCGACACTGCCTCACGATCATCCCGTCCGGACTCCGCCAACTTCGCCTGGACGTCCGTCAAGCTGAGCCAAACCGTCAGGCGGTTGTTGACCCGCTCCACTACCATGAGGCGCATCTTCTCGATCAGCGCGCGGCTTCGCAGGCGGCAGTGTCGGTGCACTGCCCACAGAATGAAGCCCTGGAGCCAGATGAGAAAGATCAGGGCCAGGTTCTGCTCACCCCGGGACAGCTCGCTCACCGTGATCAGGATGGCCATCAGGACACCCACGGTGGTCATGAACAGCTCGAAATACTCAGCCAGACCCGACCGAATCAGGGCGAGCGGGGGAACAATGCGAGCCATTGAATCCTCGAACTAGGACGTCGGTGGAGGGTCTGTTGAGCAGGGTTACTGCTAAGATTTCACTTCCGCGCCGTAAAATCCAGATCTACGTACCTTGAAGTTGCCTGGGTCGACATTCCCACCCCCTCGGTCAGGTCGGTCAGGTCGGGGCCGCCCCCAGCCTCCTGGCGCTGCGCGGCACCTGCGTAAGTGATTCCCATGATTTAGCTTTCGTTATCGCGCCCGTAGCTCAGTTGGATAGAGCAACAGCCTTCTAAGCTGTGGGTCGCAGGTTCGAATCCTGCCGGGCGCACTCTCTTCAGGTCGGGGTCATTCCACCGGCCGACGGTAGCTGCCGCTGTGAGTCTCCTCCAGGTTGAGCACCGGAAGCTCCAGCCGCCAGATGATGGCCGCGACGCGAACCACCACAATGACGCCCATGCCGACGAGTGCGGCTGGGGCCCGGGGCAGGCCGGCCCGCTCCAGGACCAGATAGAGCCCCGCTCCCACTAGCGTCGCCGTAGCGTACAGCTGCCCCCGCCGCAGGATCAGTGGAATCTCCGCGCAGAGGACGTCCCGGATCATGCCGCCGGCCACGCCGGTAATTGTTCCCATGAGAACCGCGACCAGGCCGGTCAGGCCGGCTTGCTCGGCTATCTGCACTCCGCCTATGGTAAAAAAGGCGAGGCCGAGCCCATCCGCGATCAGGAGGGCCCGGCGGTAAGGGGCACGGAAACGGACGTAAAACAGGGTGAGCGCGGTGGCCCCCAGAATGACCAGGAGGTAGGTCGGGTCTGCAATCCAGAAGATCGGGTGTCGCTGCAGCAGAAGGTCCCGCAGGGTGCCGCCGCCGATCGCTGTCACCACCGCGATGACCGCCACCCCCAGCCAGTCGAGGCTCTTTCGGCCGGCGGCGAGGACACCGCTGATGGCGAACACGGCGACCCCGAGAAGCTCCAGTGCGTGTCGAATGTTGGCCTCACGACCAGAGTGGAGTTTGGAACGGTGCTCTATCGTACAAAGGCAAGGGCGCGGCCACCATGCCGCCCGAAGGCCGACTGGTAGACAGGGCACGCCCCCCGGTGGGATATTGCTGATCCATTCCCCTGGAGCCCGCTATGGATTCGGCAGAGCTGCCGGCGGTTTCGTCGGACAAGTCACGCGGTGTCGCACTGGCACTGGCGGCAGTCCTGGGGCCGTTCGGGGCTCACCGATTCTATGTGGGGAAGACCGGGACCGGCGTTCTGATGCTCTGTACCTTGGGCGGTGCCGGTCTCTGGTATCTGTATGACCTGATCCTCGTCGCCGGGGGATCATTTCGCGACGCTGATAAACGACTGGTATCGAGGTGGGATCCTGAGCAGCCCAGCCCGGCTACCGAGCTGCTGCCGGAGGTACTCGACGAGCTGACCGCCCTTCGGGCGGAAGTAGCCGAGCTGGCGGAACGGGTCGACTTTGCCGAGCGGCTGCTTGCCAGCCCCAACCTGGAGGCCGGACAGCCGCACGCCTCCCTCAAAGCCTGATGGTGCCGGGTGTCAACTGTGACGGCTGTGGACCTGCTCCAGGGAGCGGACCTGGTCGTGGGCTTCCTTGATCTTCACGAGCTGCCGCTCCACTAGAGCCTTCAGATCGGCCGGGAGGGAACTACTCAGGGCCTCCTGGTAGGCCCGAACCGCGATGTCCTCCCCCCGCTCGCACTCCGATATGATCGCCCCCTCGTCCCGCCCGGTGACCGCCGCCGTGATCTTGGTCCAGCCTCGATGCAACGCCGCCGCGAGGTGACCTCCCTCCGCCGGTTTCTCTCCCAGTTGCTCTACCTCCTGCTCTAGTTCCACCGCGAACTCTCCCCGCTGCTGGGCGTAGCTCTCGAAGAGATGTTTCAGGTTGGGATCATCGACCCCCTGGGCCGCAACCTGAAAGCCCTGCTCTCCGTCCCGGCAGGTCTGAACCAGGTGGTTCAGCGTGGACGCGAGCGTGTCCACGCTGTCCGACTTCGGTGCCTCAGCCTGATCCATTACCGGGAGGCCTCCTCCTCGGTGTCCTCGGCCTCCTCGGCGTCCACATTGATGACACTCTCGGCGAGAATGGTCAGCTTCTCGTCGGTCGTCTCCTCCTCCTCGAGGTTCTGGCCCAGTAGGTCATGGACCTGGTCGTAGCCCAGCGTCTCGGCGTAGGTGCACACGCAGCCATAGCTGGCGATCTCATAGTGCTCCACCTTCTGGGCAGCCGCGATGAGGGCCGCGTCCATGACCGCCGGGTCGGCGTCCTCCTCCATCACCTTCTTGCCCTCCTCGATCAGACCGGCCATTCCCTCGCACTTCTTCCCCTTGGCTGGAACTCCGAGAAGCTTGAAGACCTGGTCCAGGCGCTCCACCTGACCCTCGGTCTGTTCCAGGTGTTCCTCAAACGCGCTTTGGAGCTCGGGGTGCGAAGCGGCCTTGATCATTTTTGGGAGCGCCTTCAGGATCTGGCTCTCGGCGTTATAGATGTCCTGTAATTCGTGGACGAGCAGATCGTCCAGCGAGCTGAGTTTCGGCATAGTCGTGATCTCCTGAGTGCGGTTTAGATGCGGAGGGCCCGGTGTTCATGCGTTAGTCGCAACCGGTCAGACATTGAGGTACTTGATGCAGCGAACAGCAACGTAGACCCTGGGTGCAGGCGCGACCGTGTTCTGGGTCACGGGTCTTGCTCGGGGCTGGGCGCTCTCCCGCCTCGCTTGGCCACATGACCAACGGCCCGGCGCCACCAAGGCGCGATGGGAACCGGGCCACTCTTGCGTGGGCTTAAGGCGGTTATTAGAGTTGCCCTCCCCAATCGCTCGATTGAGCCGGAGTGGGGACGTAGGGCGGATTTGTTAGATGAGTTGAAGCGGGCGGTCCAGCAGGAACCTTCCAAGCGCTCCAGCTGTTGACAATCCAGCCCACTTTCGGAATATTTTCGGGCTCGGCCGCAGTTCCCGGTCGGGGTTTGGGCAGCATTAGCGAAGCTATTCTAGTTCCGAGGCTTACCCTTGACCCAGCGGTTGTAAGTAGCTATCTTTGATGGCTACCGGCAAAAGTGGTTCGCCGGGCAGCCAAGCTCTTTGACAAGTGATGTGAGCTCGAAGTGATGGAGTGCGGACCCTCAGATCTGGGCGGACACAGAGGCCGTTCAGATAGGGTTTAACTCTGATTTCGTGATTCGGACGACAGAACCAGGTCGTTCGTGAAGAGCTGTTCGAACTCATTGGAGAGTTTGATCCTTGCTGATGTGGCACGCTGGCGGCGTGCCTAACACATGCAAGTCGAACGGGACCGGGGGCAACT
>CBFGTM010000001.1:0-135981 GCA_965652025.1 uncultured Gemmatimonadales bacterium | reverse complement strand
CTACTTCAACGATGCCCAGCGGCAGGCCACCAAGGACGCCGGCAAGATCGCCGGCCTGGACGTGGTCCGCATCATCAACGAGCCGACCGCTTCGGCCTTGGCATATGGCTTGGACAAGAAGAAAGAGGAGAAGATCGCCGTCTACGACCTCGGTGGCGGTACCTACGATATCTCAGTGCTCGAGCTGGCCGAGGGAGTCTTCGAGGTCAAGAGTACCAACGGCGACACTCACTTGGGCGGCGATGACTTCGACCAGCGTCTGATCGAATGGCTGGTGGCGGAGTTCAAGCGGGACCAGGGGATCGACCTCTCCAAGGATCCGATGGCGCTCCAGCGGCTCAAGGAGGCCGCGGAGAAAGCCAAGATGGAGCTTTCCACCGTCACCCAGACGGACATCAATCTGCCGTTCATTACCGCGGATCAGTCGGGGCCCAAGCACCTGAACATCAGCCTGACCCGGGCCAAGTTCGAGCAGCTGGTCGAGGATCTGATCCAGCGGACCATTCCGCCGATGCAGACGGCGCTGAAGGACGCCGGACTCGACCCCAAGCGGATCGACGAGGTGATCCTGGTGGGTGGCTCGACGCGGATCCCGAAAATCCAGCAGATCGTCAAGGACTACTTCGGTAAGGAGCCGAACAAGTCGGTCAACCCCGACGAGGTGGTGGCCATCGGCGCCGCGATTCAGGGCGGCGTCCTCGGCGGCGAGGTCAAGGACGTGCTGCTGCTCGATGTCACCCCGCTGTCGCTCGGAATCGAGACCTTGGGCGGAGTCACCACTGTTCTCATCCCACGGAATACCACCATTCCGACCAAGAAGTCGGAGACGTTCTCCACCGCGGAAGACAACCAGACTACGGTGGAAATCCACGTCCTTCAGGGCGAGCGCCAGATGGCCCAGGACAACCGGACCATCGGCAAGTTCCAGCTCACCGGGATTCCGCCGGCACCCCGGGGCATGCCGCAGGTGGAGGTCGGGTTCGACATTGACGCCAACGGCATTCTCCATGTGGCTGCCAAGGACAAGACCACCGGTAAGGAGCAAAAGATCCGGATCGAGGCCTCCAGTGGGCTGAGCGACTCAGAGATCGACCGGATGGTCAAGGCCGCCGAGCAGCATGCCCAGGAGGACCAGCAGCGGCGGGAGCAGATCGAGGCCCGCAACCAGCTGGACAGCCTGGTGTATCGGGTTGATAAGGACAGCAAGGAGTGGGCGGACCGTCTGCCGGAGGACGCCAAGACCCGGCTGGAGTCGGCCCTGGAGGCTGCCCGTCAGGCGCTCCGTACCGGAGAGGTCGACGGGATCCGCCGCGCAACCGACGAGCTCAACCAGGCCTACTCGGCTGCAGGAGCTACACTGTACCAGGCTGCCGGCACGCAGGGCGGCCCCGGTGAGTCCGGAGGAGGCCCGCAGCAGCCGTCAGGCGGCGGAGGCCAGGAGCCCGGCGCCGGCCAGGACGATGTGGTTGAAGCCGACTACGAAATCGTCGACGATAAGAAGTAGTAGGCGGGTAAGCGAGTAAGACGGTAGGCGGGTAGGACGGTAGGCGGGTAGAAAGGTAAGCGGGTACGTGGATCGCCGCTTACCTACCTGCTTACCCGCCTACCCGCCTACCGTCTTACCCGCCCGGAACGATTAAATTAGTTCAGCGCAACACGCCATCCACGCCTTGCGAAGGACCGGTTCGATGTCCTCACGTTCACTAAACTGGCTCAAGTTCGGGGGTTTAGTAGCCCTGGCCTTCGCACTGGGGCTGCTCTTTGCCGGCCTCCTGGACTTGCCCAACCGCTCCTCCGCCCAGGTCCAGGGACGGCAGGCCACCCCCATTGCCCAGGTGCCGGCCCCGTCCATCCCGGCTGCCAGACCGCTCCAGGAGCTGAGCGAGGCCTTTGCAGCGGTGGCCGAGCATGTGAAGCCCACTGTGGTCTACATCCGGTCACAGCGGACTGAGCAGACCACCAGGCAGCGGGTTCCGCCCGGCATGGAGCGCTTTTTCCCCCGCTTCCGGCAGCAGCCGGACATTGAACAGGGAAGCGGTTCCGGATTCGTGATCTCGGCTGATGGCTACATCCTGACCAATAACCACGTGGTAGAGGGCGCCGAGCAGGTGACGGTCCGGCTGTTGGACCGCCGGGAGTTCAAGGCCAAGGTCATCGGCAGTGACCCCAACACCGACGTCGCGGTCCTGAAGATCGACGCCAAGGGACTCCAACCAGTGGCCCTGGGCAACAGCGACGACGCCCGTGTGGGCGAATGGGTTCTTGCCATCGGGAACCCGCTGGGAGAGGGGCTCACCTTTACCGTGACCTCAGGGATCGTGAGCGCCAAGGGACGTGCGCTTCAGGGCCTGCCCGGTAGGGGGCAGGGGAGCATCCAGGACTTCATCCAGACCGATGCCGCCATCAACCCCGGGAATTCGGGCGGTCCCCTGGTCAGTGTTCGAGGGGAGGTCATCGGCATCAACTCCGCCATCGCCAGCGAAACCGGCTTCTATTCGGGCTACGGGTTTGCCATTCCCATCAACTTGGCCCGGACAGTCATGACCCAGCTGATCGAGACCGGCTCGGTGCATCGGGCCGCGCTTGGAGTGTCGATTGACAACGTCACCCTGAACGATGCCGCCTACGTCGGGCTGCCGGAGATCCGGGGCGTGGTGGTGAAGGACATTCCGAGCGACGATTCGCCGGCCAAGGCGGCCGGTATCCAGCCGGGAGACGTTATCATCGCCGTGGATGGAAAACCGGTGGAGCGGGTAGGGCAGCTCCAGCAGGTGATTGGGTTCCGTAAGCCCGGCGAGGTGGTCAAGGTCGAGGTGGCCCGCAAGGGCGGCGTGCGGAAGACGGTCAACGTCAAGCTCCAGGCACTCAACGATCAGCCCCAACTGGCCGCGGCCGATGAGGGCGACTCCGATGAGGCGGGCGGCGCCGGCGGGTCAATGATGAACCGCCTCGGCGTGAGCGTGGAGCCGATCACTCCGGATATCGCCCAGCAGCTCCAGCTGCCCAACAACATGCGGGGGCTGGTCGTGACCGACGTTACTCCAGGCGGTCCGGCCTGGGAAACGCTGTTCGACGATCCCCAGCGCAACGGGCCGGATATCATCCTCTCGGTGGAAGGCAAACCCGTCAGGACCGAGGCTGAGCTCCGCAACGCGCTCAAGGCGGAGAAACCGGGCAGCATCATAACCCTGGGGATTTACAATCCCCGGGCCCAGGGCCGGCGAGTGGAGCGGATCAAGCTCGGCGAGTAAGCGACGGAAGTGGGGAAGTGGGGAAGCGGGAAGCTGGGAGGTCTGATCAGGCGGCGCGCGCTTCCCGGCTTCCTCAACTTCCCCGCTTCCCCGCTTCCCGCTTCCAGTCCCCCTCCTTTCAGTCCTTCACTAATTTGGCCCCATGAGCATTCGCGGAATGATCTTCGACTTGGACGGGACCCTGATCGACACCAATCCCGGCCACGTCGAGGCCTGGCGCCGCGCCCTCCAGCTGCATGGTTTCGATGTGCCCGTCAGCCGCATCGTGCCCGAGATCGGCAAGGGTGGCGACAAGCTGGTTCCGTCGGTGCTGGGGGACCAGGTAGAGCGGGAGCACGGAGAGGCGCTGCGGAAGGCGCAGAAGGAGGAGTTTCTGGCCCTCGCTCGACGAGAGAGGTTTCGGGTTTTCCCTGGAGCGGCCGAGATCTTTTCCGCCCTGCGGCAGCGCGGCATCCGCACCGCGCTCGCAACGTCCAGCGACGAGAAACATTTAGAAGCCACCTTTGCGAGCGCCGGAGTGGACCTCCGCCCATTGGCCGATGTCGTGGTCACCCGAACTCCCCGTGAACCAAGCAAGCCCTCGCCGGACCTGGTGGTGGATGCGGTGGAGCAACTCTCGCTTCGACCGGCGGAATGTGCCATGGTGGGCGACACCATCTACGATGCCCAGGCCTGCGTCGCGGCTGGAGTGGTATTCCTGGGCGTGCTCACCGGTCCAGCGACCGAATCGGAGCTGCTCGATGCCGGTGCCATCGCCGTCTGGCCCGACGTTGGGGACCTTCTCCGGGAGCTGGACCGAGCCCTCGAGCTCGCCTCGCTGGCCGGTGCTGCAATCAGGTAACAGATTCGAATAACAGATTCGAACCTCTCCCTTGCCCGGAGCTCCGGCCCGATGACTACCAGCGAAGAAACCGATTGGATGAATCATCCCGTGATCAGGTCCCTGGTCGATCAGGCCAACACCCTGGCGCTGGAGGAGCGGATCACCCTGGTCAAAGGGCTGATTCCAGCAATCGCCAACGGACTCTCGGAGCATGAGTACGAGCGGTTCGTCACCTTCGTCCGGCTGAAGGGCGAGCGGTATCTGGAGGCCAAGTCTCACCCCGGGACCGGGCGGGCCGGCCGGCATACGCCGGGTGATCGGGAGCTGGAAGGGCGGTAAGCGGGACAGTGATCAGCAAAATCTCTTGCAGTGTCTTGGCCTGCGCATTTCTGACGCTCATGTCGTGTCAGCCTGAGTCCTCCAACGCCGGCGCAGGCTCGCCCGCTACCAATTCGGCCATCCAAAACAAGCTGGCTCAGTACGCCACGGTTCAACTCACTACCGATCCCGGCAAGCTGAGTGAGAACGAGCAACGGATGATCCCGCTTCTCATCCAGGCCGCGCGCGCCATGGATGCCGTATTCTGGCGCGAAGCCTACGGCAATCGCGACTCACTGCTCAAGAGCATCTCCGATCCCGCGGTGCGGCGGTATGCGCAGATCAATTACGGCCCGTGGGACCGGCTGGACAACAACCGGCCGTTCGTGGATGGAGTGGGGCCCAAGCCGCCGGGTGCCGGCTTTTATCCGGCCGATATGACCAAAGAGGAATTCGAGGCAGCCGGTCAGAGGTCTCCCGCGGCCCGGCGGGCTCTCCAGAGTCCGTACACCGTGGTTCGGCGCGACTCCTCCGGCGGGCTCACTGCCGTTCCATACCACACACTCTTCGCCGATCAGATAGGTATCGCGGTGGCCAAGCTGCAAGAGGCGGCACGCTATGCCGACGATCCCGGCCTGCGGCGCTACCTCGAACTTCGGGCCCGAGCGCTGCAGACCGATGAATACCAGCCCAGCGATCTGGCGTGGCTCGACATGAAGAACAATCGGATCGAGCTGGTCATCGGCCCGATCGAGAATTACGAAGACCAGTTATTCGGCTACAAGACTTCGCACGAGGCGTTCGTGCTGGTGAAGGATACCGCATGGAGCGCGCGGCTGGCCCGCTACGCCGCGCTACTTCCCTCCCTCCAGCGAGAGCTTCCCGTGGCGGCGGCCTACAAGCGGGAGAAGCCGGGAACCGACTCCGACCTCAACGCGTACGACGCGCTGTACTACGCGGGAGACGCCAACGCCGGCTCGAAGACCATTGCTATCAACCTGCCGAACGACGAGCAGGTACAGCTTCGCAAGGGAACCCGCCGCCTCCAGCTCAAGAACGCCATGCAGGCCAAGTTCGAGAAGATCCTGCTGCCCATAGCCAATGAACTGATCGACCAGGACCAGCGTAGACACATCAACTTCGACGCATTCTTCTCCAATGTGATGTTCCATGAGGTGGCTCATGGGCTGGGGATCAAGAACACCATCACCGGCAAAGGCACCGTACGGGAGGCCCTCAAGGAACAGCACGGCGCCCTGGAGGAGGCCAAGGCCGACATTCTGGGCCTGTACATGATCACCAAGCTCAATGAACGCGGGGATCTGGGAGATCAGAAGCTGGAGGACAACTACGTCACCTTTCTGGCCAGCATCTTCCGATCGGTTCGCTTTGGTGCCTCCAGTGCCCATGGTCGGGCCAACGCCGCCCAGTTCGCCTTTATACGTGATAAGGGCGCCTTCACCCGGGACTCGTCCAGCGGGCATTACCGAGTGGACTTCGCCAGAATGCGGACGGCGGTCGATTCGCTTGCCGCGCAGATCCTCCGTTTTCAAGGAGACGGGGACTACCCCGGCGTGACCCGCTTCATGGCCGAGCGGGGGAAGCTCTCTCCGGCGCTAGAGCAAGATCTCGGTCGCCTCGGCTCCAAGGGGATCCCTGTCGACATTGTATTTCAACAGGGCGAGCAGATCCCGTAATGACTGAGTTGCCCCCGGAAGCGCCAGTTCAGCCGGAGGTAGTGGTTCGCAGTGTCCGTCGGCGGAGGAGCGGACCTACCCCGCCGCCGCCACCGCCCGTCTATAGCGCCCGGAACCTGGTTATCTACCTGGTGCTGGCTCTGGTTATGGCGGCGCTCATGGCGGAAGGATTCTTGAGAGACCGGCCGCAGCACCTGCCGCTTCCGGCGCTCTCCTATCCCACCGAGGTGAGGTCGGCCATCTCGGAGCAGGCCGACTCGCTTCAGGTGGTGGTGTCCTGGGACCTCACCCTTTCGGCGCCGGAGGGCCGTCCGGATTCCATTCGGATCCGAGTGATGCCGGAACGGCAGGAGCCGGGACTCCTATCCCTTCAGGCGGCCACCCAGCTGGCCGACACGGTCTTTCTGCCGGCACCGCCCCGAGGCCAAACGCTCAGCGGGATCTCCTGTGCCTCGGCGGAACACCCGGGCGAGGTGGTTGCGGAGAGCTGCACTCCCTGGCAATACGTCCGACCCACCGCGGAGACCTCCGGCGGGGCCGTGGGCCAGGTGGTGATTCGGCCCAACGGACTCCAGGTAGATCCGGACATCGGCGGCCGTTGTGCCACATGGCAACGGACCCATCCCGACCAGTCGGTCTGGATAGCGGTCAACCGCACGGCCGTGCCGGATTGTACCGGGCCCAATCGAAAGCCCACTGTGGCTCAGTTTTGCGCGTTTCTGGTGCTGCCGGGGGGGAGGCGGGTAAAGGCCGCCAACTCCAATAATGACAGCTACTGCGACGAGCTCTTCGTGGAGTGGAGTCGAGAGCTGTATTCCTGAGCGCCGTTACCCGGTTTCAGGTCGGTCACATCGCGCTGAGTTCCCCAGGCCCCCACCAGCTGTCCCCGCTCGAAAATCCCTACCAGGTTGTTGATGAAGTACTTGGCCTGGCCGTAGCGATCGATCTCGTGGGACTCCGCATCTTCCAGCCGGTATCCGCTGCGAATGAAGCTGCGTAGGTACTCAACATTCGCCGGATTGGAGGGGGGCAGAAACACCACCAGGCGAGTTCCCACCACATCCGAGGCTGCCCGAAATCCGTACATCCGGGCGAACGCGTCGTTACACTCAGCCAGCACCGAATAGAGATACAGGTGCTCGACCTGCTCCTCTTCGGGAAGCGTAATGTCGAGCGGCTGCTCGTGATGGAAGCGCCAGGTAGCCTCGGTGGTGACTTCGCGGAGAGGCGCCGGGGTCCGGCTAATCTCGGGTCGAAAGCCCGCGGGAGTGGTTTGGGCCGGCCGGGGTGACTCAGCCGGAGGGGTTTCCTCGGACCGCTCGGGCTCGGGTGGGCGCCGAGCTTGACTGAGACCGGTGCGGCCAAAGCGGGCGCAGGCGAAAACCAGAACCGCTCCGGCTAGCAGGAGCACGGGATCGCGGGTGACGAAGGTGGCCAGGGCCAGGGCCAGAAATCCCGGCCCCGCGCCGGCATACAGCGCACTGATCCCGACGGCGACCACCAGCGCCGGCCGGGCGTCGGCGCCGCTGGCCAGCTCCTGCAGACCCAACATCAGCAGCAGAGCCAGGCCAACTGAAAGCACAGCCAAGCCATACCTCAGGACGGCAGGAGGGATCGGGACTCGGCGGCGAGGACGGGGGCCAGGCGCGAGGGGCATGGAGTGGCGGAACCTGGAGGATGTCATTTTGAAGCTACGGCCGCGTGTGCGGGGGCACAACAGAGAATGCGTAGATTACCACTAACGGTCGCGAAACGGCCGGAGAGCTTGCTCTCCGGCCGATAAGCTATTCAGAATGAATCAGACCCGCGCAAGTCGCCGCTCGGGCCCGCTGTAGCTCGCATCATGGTGGTAGCGCCGTTCGTTTCCGCGCCAGGCCTCGGTGTCCCGAAGCTCCTCCTCCCGGAGCTCGATCCGTTCCGCAGCCTCGGTTGAGCCTGGGCTCCGCTCGGCGGCTGTGGCGCTGGCCCGCAGGCCCCTACCCTGGCTGCCCAGGTCGGCCCCGCTCTCGTACAGGCAGGTCCGAGCTTCCTCCACCCGATCTCCAGCGTTCACGGTGACCAGCGTGCCGCCTGCCCGGAAGCCCTGGTCGAAGTGCCGGGCATCCTCCTCAGGTACCCCCATCCCCACGAGGGCGCCGAGCAGCCCGCCCGCAGCCGCGCCAATTCCGGCCCCGGCCAGGGTGGACGCCAGCGTTCCACCCGCGATAATGGGACCCACGCCCGGAATGGCCAGCGCGCCGACCCCGGCCAGCAGCCCGATTACTCCTCCCAGCACTCCACCCCCGATAGCCCCGGCGGCGGCGCCTTCGGGTGCCTGGGTGCCGGTTTCCTCTATGAAATTCTCCTGTTGCTGGGGGTCTTTTATGGCGACGCCGATCTGGTCCTCGGAGAAGCCTTCGTTTTTAAGGCGCCGAATGGCCCGCTCGGCATCCGCCTGGTTGTGGAAGAGCCCGACCACGGTCCTGCCGGTGGTCTCTTTGTTTCGCTTGCTCATCGTAACTCCTTGAGTTGCACGTACCCAATCTCGAGCGGCTTGCTCTACGATCACTACCCGCGCCATAGCGAGGGAAGGGCAACGTAGGGGCTGTACGTAGATGATGTGGTGACCAGACTCACAGCAGACGGGCGTTATACTTCAAGGCCAAGACCCACGCGAACGTGGCGGAACTGGCAGACGCGCAGGACTTAGGATCCTGTCCCGCAAGGGGTCCGGGTTCGACTCCCGGCGTTCGCATTTTCTCCCCCAATCCTATCCGCCTATAGGTCCAGCTTACTGAAGTTGATCACCTCGTGGTGCGCCCACTACTGAAGCAAGGCCCAAGGCGCAAAAAGACGGGCGGCTCAAGATTTGAGCCGCCCGTCCAGGAGTGGTCAGTCAGTCTCGTCCGTCTAGGGTATCACATTGGTCCGGGCAGTAAGACTGGCTACGTTACCGCCTCTTCCGAGTACCACTCCTGACGCTGAGATGATCAGATTACCTGACTTAGTGGCGGTAACCACCAACGTGGCAATCGCCTTCCCGCCGACCAGTGTGGTCACGGATGAGGGTGCGGTTCCTGGTCCGCAGTTATGATCTCCCGTGAGCTGCGGTTCCGTTGGAGTGCCGTTATTCGTTCCGCCGATCACCATGTAACACACGCCCAGGGCTGGTATGGTCTTGTTCCCGTCCTTGGTGGTGGCCTCGATCTTCACGGTGAACGGGGCGCTGACTTTCACCCTCGATGGAGGCGCCTGCAACCACTTCGAGGTGACACTGTCCACCTCAAGTATCGTGAA
Organism: uncultured Gemmatimonadales bacterium; assembly: GCA_965652025.1. Taxonomy (GTDB): domain Bacteria; phylum Gemmatimonadota; class Gemmatimonadetes; order Gemmatimonadales; family GWC2-71-9; genus CAVVWJ01. Next base: position 126,616 of record CBFGTM010000001.1, on the reverse strand, counting down.
CTTACTCCTTCCACTTCTCGTACCGCCGACGCCTTGGAGTACGAGAGTGGTTGCATGCAGCGGCGCCGGAGCGAGAAGGTCGGCACCGAGCCGCGCGAGGCGCGACACCAGCGCGAACGGTCCGTGCTCCTGCTCCAGAAAACTGACCGATGGCGAGGCCGAGCAGATGTTGGCAGCGGTCGCCGAATCGAACGGCAGTGCCCCCACATTCGATTCCTCAATCATCGTGAAGAGACTGGCATCCACCGCGCATAATGCGATCACGGCGCCGGGGTTTTCGGTGGCCAGCGGCCGGATCTGTGACCAGTCGTATCCGCCGGTCACCGGGTATCCATAGATGAGGACCCGCTCATCTAGGATTCCATTTCTGGCAGCCGGCGGGATCGCGGTGTTTCTCCAATTGTATGTCACGGGTGTGGTCGGAGGTGCTGGCGGCGCGACCCCTGAAGCGATGCTGGTACCACTTCTTGCCAGCGCCGGCGCCGTCTGGGGATCGCTCGACCCGCCCCGCACCCAATACCCGCCGCCAGCGGACCAGTTGAGAGCGGCGGCGAAGTTATAAATCGTCGGGTCCGGAAAGTTGGGGAACTCAGTTGCGCTGGTCGCGTTGTACATGCACCGGATCAGCGCGACAGTAAGGTCTCGGCCCTCGGATGGATCCGGTGGAGACCCCGAGCGCGAGGCCTTGCCGATCTCCACCATGATGTCGAACCCGCGTTCCCGCGCCGTTGCACTCTGGGCGCCCGCGTTTTCCATGGCTTGTTTGAGATTCTGGACGCTCTGCGATTGAGGGGGGTCGAACACACTCGAGATGAGTGAGTTCATCACAGTGAAATTGCAGGCGTTGGACACGGGCAGCGTGCTCGCGAACTGGGGCCCCGATGGCAGCTGCTGCCGATCGGTACAGGCAGCAAGCGTAATCCCGAGGGACACAGCCAAGCAGGCTAAGAAGCGGTCAGACATACGTCCTTCTCCGGCACTCCGGGGTATGAGGAACCGAGTACGGTGGCGAACAGGTACGGAACTTGTGTAGAGAGCCGTGAATATCCCGTGAAAACCCCAAAAGCGCAAACCTGCCTGGAGGAAGCTGATGCAGGCTGACGTCCGACCGTCCGGCCGAGCTACCCGGGGGTCAGAAGCGCCTTGTAGCGGGGGTCATCCCGAAGGTCTCGGAACCACCAGCTTTGGTCCCGTGCCATGGATTCCCGCATCTGAGGGTTCGCCGCGATGTAGGTGCTCAGAAGTCGGATGGCCTCGTCGCGATCTCCGAGAAAGGTTCGAACTATGGTCTCGTAGAGGGCCAGATCGTGAGTGGAGTCGAGCGTCGGATCCCCGCGCGAGCGCACAGCGACAGCCCTGGCGCTATCGGCCAATCCGGCGCGAGCCAGTGCCATAGCCACCAACATCTGCCCATAGAGCCGATGGTAAGGCCGGACGCCAGCCGGGCTGAGCTCAAGGAATTTGTTATATAACTCCCAGGCCTCCGGCACGTTAGGAGTCTGCCCCTTCAGCGCAAAAAGCCAGATCCGGCACTCCGTGAAGCGATAGAATTCGGGGAATCGGCGCTGGCCCTCCTGGCACCAATGGGTCGCCTCTACCTGGTCTTCCAGATCAAGCGAGCTCTGGAACAATCGCCACAGGGTCTGCTTGGCCGACGAGAGATAGGGATCTGCTTCGTAGGAGCGGAGGGCAGCAAGCTTTGCCTCAGCGCTTCGAGATTGAGCCATCAACATATGACTCAACCAGGTCCAGGCGACAGCTGCCGTCGGATTGGCGGTGACTGCGGCTCTCAAGTCCTGCTCCGCGCTAGCGAGCAGCTTGGCGGCCTCGCTCTGATCGGGCTCCAGATTGACCAGCCAGCGCCAGTAGGTCAGCACCCCGCGAAGCTCGAGAGCATCTGGGTCCGCCGGTTGGAGCGTCAAGGCTCGATTGGCGTGACCCATGCCGATTTCTAGCCACTTGGAGTAGTGTGCTTTGTCATCTTTCAGATCCATCTCACGGTAAGCAAGCCAACCGCGCTGAACGATGGGCTCTACCCATTTCGGATCGAGCCTTTCCGCTTGGGCCAGCAGCGTGTCGGCTTCCGCGAGCTTGCGCGCCGTGGCTGTGGTGTCTCCAGACGCCAGAAGGTCTTCGGCATCGCGACTCGGTTTCTCCGCTTGCTGGCGCAGCTCCCACGCAGCAGCGCTTCTGGTGCCCTTCTGGCCCTCGCGAAAGCGAATCTCCTGTCCCAGCCGCTGGCGCAGAAAGAGGGCGACCTCCTTCGCCACGTCGTCCTGCAGAGCGAAAATCTCCTGCCGAGGCCGCTCGACGGTCGTGCTGCCGATCTCGGTGCCGCTCTGGGCGTTGACCAGGGAGATGGTGACCCGCAGGCGGTCACCCAGCTGGGTGACGTTACCGGTAACCAGGGTGCCGACCTTGAGGGCTCGACCGACACTGTCCGGTGCGACCGCAGCGTGACGATACGGACTCACCCCGCCTCGGGAGATCACCTGCAGTGGCCGCACCCCGCTCAACTCGTGGATGAGTGACTCGGTTAGCCCATCCGCCAGGTAAGCAGCGGAATCACCCACCCCCCGACTGTCGAAGTACATCACCGCTATACGGTTAGGATCGGCATCCGGGGTTGTGCTCGCCCCGGCCGGACGGAGCCGGGTCTTCCAGGTGATCAAGCCCCCCACCACCAGGAGAAGGCCGGCGGCAGTGGCCCAGAAAACTCTCCGATGGCCAGCCGTCCACGCCGCCACTCGGGCAGGCAGTGATTGGGGGACCTGGGCCACGGGGCCCGTGGCTCGCCGGGCGGTGTGAGGGGCACTTCGGCGAGCCCGCATGGCCGCAGAGGAGGTCCGCCGAGCAGCAGGCCCGATGTCCACCGCCGCCAGCGCGTCGGCAAAATCGGAAAGCGTGGGGAACCGATCGGCAGGAGTCTTCTCCAATGCCCGGAGAATGGCGTCCTCAATGTCATCTGGGACCGAGCTGCGGACGACCTGAAGGCTGGGGACCGCCTCCATGGAGTGGCGTGCCAGGATGGCCATCGCATTCGGACCTACGAAGGGAGGCTGACCGACCAGCATCTCGTAGAGCATGCAGGCCAGGCTGTACTGGTCGGTTCGGCCATCGATGTGCTCGCCGCCTACCGCCTGTTCCGGGCTCATGTAATGCGGGGTGCCCACCGCCATCCCGGTTTCGGTGAGCTTTTCCCCGCCTGCCTGACTTACTGCGCGGGCGATCCCGAAATCCGCCACCAGTGGGCGCCCATCCTGAAGCAGGATGTTTTCCGGCTTGATGTCTCGATGAACGACCTGCCGGCTATGAGCGTAGTGCAGCGCGTCGGCTATATCACAGGTAAGCTGGATCGACTCCTGCAGACTGAGCTGCTGCTCCCGGTCCATCCGGGCTCGAAGCGACTCGCCCTGAACGTACGGCATGACGTAGTACAGAAATCCACTCGCCGCGCCGGAGTCATACAGCGCCAGGATGTTGGGGTGCTGCAGCTGGGCGGCGACCTTGATCTCGCGCAGGAAGCGGTCGGCACCCATCGTGGCCGCAAGCTCGGGGCGCAGTACCTTGATGGCGACCTGGCGCTCGTGCCTGGTATCGCTGGCCAGATAGACACTGGCCATCCCACCCTGTCCAATCAGACGATCGATGGAGTAACGCCCATCGAGGGCAGCACGGAGCTGGTCGAGCTGGTCCATTTTTGGGGGCGCCTCAAACGGCGGGAAGTTCTTTGAAGATAACGCTCACGCCAGCCTGCCAATAGCGCTGCGGCTCGGTTCCGACCTACTCTTTCGCCCGGGCGATGGTGAGCTTGAACCCGTCCGGATCCTGAGCCGTGAAGCTGTAGGTGTCCCACCGGTTCCCTGGCTCTTCCACGATCGTCCCGCCGAACTTCTTCAGTCGTGCGGCCAGCGCGTCCACCTCCTGCAACGTCTCACACAAGATCCGGAATCCGACTCCCTTGAGCCGTTCCCTACCTTTGGCAAAGTCGTCTTGCGACAGGCCGAGATGACACGCTCCGGCCTTGAGCATGACGCCCTCGAGTTGGCCGCTCTCCTCCCAGCGCTCGGAGACGAAGAATCCGAGGCCCTCACGGTACCAGGCGATGCTGCGCTGGAGATCGCTCACCGTAAAGGTGGGCACGATGGAGCGCAGGCGGAGGGACTCGGGCTGCTGGCGCTTGGTCGCCATTGGTTTCTCCTTCCTGCAGGTGGACTGACCAAGAGGCCAAGCGTAGCGGGCAGATCCCTACCGCGCCAGAGCAGACGGTCTGCCCCCGGCCGGATCCGCGGTATGCCTATTGCTTCGAAGCTCCGCCCAACTGCTGTATCTAACTCGAAGTAGGGAACTTACGGAACTCGTCCATGACCACTAGCGTGTTTGGGCCCCGCCAACGGTCTCGTACGTCCTCAAAAAACTGGCATCTTGCCTGTGCCGGTCTGCTCCTGGCTGCAGGCCTGCCGCTGCTTGGCTGTGCTGCGAAGCAGGCGGAGTCGGCCCCGGCTCCGGCTGCCGCCCAACGGCGGCAGGCCAGGGCGCTGGCTGCCGCTCGGGCCGAACAGGACCGCCGCATTGCCCGCCTGGAGCTGACGCTGCTGGAGAGGAACGCTCAGGTCGAGGAGTTGCAGGTCCGGCTGGACGAGGCCCGGGAAGAGGTGGTCCGGGCGATGGCCAAGCTGCAGACCCTCGCCAGCAGGGCCGAAGCGGCCTCGGGCATGGCGGAGGCGGAAGTCGCCCTTCAGCCCTTGAGGATGCGCTCGGCTCAGCAGACCGCACCTGAGGCGGCCCAGGCAACCCGGCTCCTCCGTGAGGCATCGGCGGAGTTCAATCAGGAGAACTATGGCGGCGCGCTCTACCTGGCAAACCAGGCCAAGGCCCTCGCAGCCGCTGGAACGGGCCGGCTGTCGGCCTGGGAACGTACCTCCGACCGTCCCGGCGAGAAGCCGTTCGCGGTCCCCATCCCGCTCCGGGCCGTGGGCTCCGGCAATGTGCGGGAAGGGCCGGGTACCGCCGCTCCAGTCGCCTTTGCGGTCGAGGGGGGCGACAGTCTGACCGGCTACTCATACGTGGAGGACTGGATTCGGATCAGTGACGACATGGGTCGCGGAGGCTGGATTTTCCGGAAGCTGATCTCTCGCCGCTGATCGGCTCCTTCCCTGTACTTGCCGTCGGGTCAGGTCCTTCCCCTGGCTCCCTTGACTGCCGCCTTCTGGTCATTCTCACCTGCCCGGATCACCCGGTTGCGTCCGGCTCGCTTGGCAGCGTAGAGTGCCTCGTCCGCGCAGGACATCACTTCATCTGCAGTTTGACCGTCCGCCGGAAACTCCGCGATTCCGATGCTGATTGTGATCCGCCGGCCGTGGAACTCCTGGCCTTCCACCCTGGCTCGAATGCGCTCCGCTACTTCAGCGGCCATGTCTCCGCTGGTTCCGGTGAGCAGCACAGCAAACTCTTCACCGCCGTACCGCGCGGTGCAGTCCACCGAGCGGGTGGAGCTCAGGAGAATCGAAGCCACTTTCTTCAGCACCTCATCGCCGGCCGGATGGCCAAATGTGTCATTGTACTTCTTGAACTCGTCGACGTCGCCCATGAGAACGCTGAAGCAGCCTTTGTGGCGGTAGGAGCGGACCAGCTCCTCCGACAGGCGTTGAGTGAGGTAGCGGCGGTTGTGGAGACCGGTCAGAGCATCCGAGGTGGAGAGCCGCTCGAGATCTTCGTTCTGCCGGCGCAGCTTCTCATTCATGCCGTCGAGCTCCTGCCGTCCCTGGCGGAGCCGCCCCACCATGTGGTTGAACACCGCCGTCAACTCGCCCACTTCGCCCTTCGCGGCGGGCAGGTCCACCGCCAGGTCACCATCCGCCACTTCCGCCGCGCCCAGGGTGAGCCGCTCCAGCGGGAGCACGATGAGCACCCCCAGGCGATAGGCGATCAGACCCACGCCCAGGAGGAGGGCCGCCACGATCAGTAACGCGAGATCGCGGAATCGCCGAACTTGACCGTACGCCGCCTCGGCCGGGATCTCCGATATCACCGCCCACTTCGCTCGGGGCACTCGCTTGAGACTGCCCACCACGTCGGTGCCGGAGATGTTCTCGTAACTCACCACCCGACCTTCGCGGGACTTGAGCCGGTCGAGCATGCGCGGCTTCATGTTGACCTTCATCAGCTCGGCGGAGCTCTCCGCCGAGCCGACGATCATCGTCCCTGTCAGGGTGAGCAGATAGACCTGCCCGCTGCGGGGGGCGAAAGCCCGTAGCCCCTTTTCCGCTCCTCTCAGGCTGAGCCGCGCTGCCAGAGCCCCGATCATTCGCCCCTCGCCCCGCTGGACCGGTACGGCTACGACCAGGGTGCCCTTATTGAGGGAGGGGTCCCATTGGGCCTTGTCGATCAGCCCGCTGTTGGTGCTCAGCTCCCTGGCCCAACCACTGGGAAGCCGCACCATTCCGCTCTCATTGCCGCTAGTGGCAACCGGGCGGCCGGCTGCATCGACCACGACCAGCTCTTCGTATTCGCTGAACCGGTCCCGGACCGAGTTCAGGTAATCGTTGAGCCGCTTGGTGGCGGTCCCGGGCTTGCGATTGGCCAGTTTCTCGGAGACCTCATAGGAGCTGGCGAACACCCGAAGGTCGTAGAGACGCTCCTTGATCCAGACGTCGAGCTCCCGGGCAGCCTGGCTGCTGGAGCTGAGCAGCTCCTGGGAGATCTTCTCCTCCAGCGCCCGCCGGTTCTGACTGTATGAAACCCACGCAGTGAGTCCCGATGGCAGCAGCGTGACCAGGAGAGCAAAGACCAGGATCTTGCTGCGGATGGTATCGAACCGCAGCACGGGAAAGTGCTTGGTGAAGGGGTGGGCCAAACGGCGCAACCGGACTCCTCCGGTACAGGGACGGGCCACGGACAACCAGACGACTCGACCTCAGCAGGGAACAGGCCAAGCGTTAAGTGGTGGATTCTTCAGCAGATGGGCCGGTGGAGCACCGCTAGCCGACCGGTGCGCTGCGGAGCCTCTGGCAGATTCCCTGAGTGGGGCCGGATTTAGGAGTCGGGCAGCAGCCTTCGCACTGCGTCCCTCAGTGCGGCGATGGCGAACGGCTTGTAGAGGGTGGGAATTTCGCTGGGCAGTTCACCGATCCGGCCGCGGCGGCCGATGTCGTCGACATGGAGGATCGGAAGATCGGGAAAATCCTGCCGGATCCGATCCACCAGTTCGACACCGCTGAGGCCCGGCATGTAGCTGTTGGTGACGATGAGATCGAATCCGACCTCGGCGCCCCGAGCCGCATCCAGGGCCGCGCGACCGTTGGCGACGGCAACGACCTCATAGCCTGTATCGGTTAGAGCCCGGGCGATCAGGGCTCGAACCATCGGCTCGTCGTCGACGACGAGGATGCGGGCAGGCATGGACGTCATTAGGTGAGATCGCGATGCTGGTGTGGGTTCCACCATCATACAGCGCCGAGTCCATTCGCGCGAGACCATGGCATGTGGTGATCGATCAAGATCACTGGCGGAGGAAAAACGGGGTTGGGAGTGGCGGTCCAGCGAGGTCAGGGTCGCAGCAATACCAGCCGCACTGCATCGAGCACGATGCTTAGATCCTCCAGCTTGTTGATGAGAGGTACTCCGCGGTCTTCCAGGGGCCGATGCACCGTAGGATCACGCGCGGCCCCAGTGAGAAAGACTACCCGATTCCGCAGGTGGGGCGAGCGGGCCACCAGTGCATCGTAGAAGTCAATGCCGTCCAATTCCGGCATGATGAAGTCACTCACCACTGCCGAAATCGAGGGGTCCTCGGCCAGTGTTTCAAGAGCGTCCCGCCCCGACTGTGCCTCCCGCACCGACAGCCCACCGCGCTCGAAGATCTTTCGAAGCGCACTCCTGACTGCGCCCTCGTCATCGACCAAGAGCACGGTGGGCCCGGCGCTCACGGCTGTGGGGCGCCGGCCAGGGATCCACGGATAATGGTTCCTCCGCTCCCGACAGTGAACACATCAGCAGCAGAGCTTCCCCACACCCCGGTGAGCCGCTGAGGGACGGCCTGAACCTCGGTCCAGGCCTGACCGTTGAAGTGCAGCATGGTCCCGGCCCCTACCGCATACACGTCGCTGGCGGAGAGTCCCCACACATCGAGCAACGGTCCCACCAACGGAACCGTCATAGGCGACCAGCTGGCTCCATCGTAATGATAGACGGCGGCAACGTCGTTGGCGGAGCCGGCCGCGAACACATCGTTCGGAGCGCTGGCCCAGATCGCGTTGAATGCGACCCCGGCCGTGAGCGGCAATACCTCCGACCACAAGGTCCCATCGTAATGAACGATGAAGCCCTCGGCGGAGGTCCGGAGGTTGGCACTGGGCGGAGCGGCGCGCCGAAGACCGAATGATGGAGCGAAATAGCCGACGGCGTATACGTCCTCCGAGGAGGTTCCAGTCACGTCGGTCAGCACGCGGTTGTCTGGGGACGGCAGGGGCATTTCGGCCCACCCGGCACCGTCATATCGAGCTACCAAGGCTCGACCGAGCCCTCCACTGGCCTCGCCCACGGCGAAGACGTTCGCCCCGGAGCTGCCCCACACGGAGTAGAAGCTGACCTGCACCGTGCCGTCAGCAGTCGCGACGCCGGGGCCCGGCATCGGTGACCAGGTACTTCCGTCGAAGTGGAGGATGACTCCGTCGTATCCGTTTGCTCCCAGGGGATCGGAGCCGACCGCAAACACATCGGCCGCGCCACTGCCCCAGACGGAGTAGAGGATAATGCCTTGCTGTGTCGATTGCGGCATCCACGACTGGCCGTCGTAGTGAAAAATGCCCGACTCGAAGCTGCCTCCGGGCTCGCCCACGGTGAAGACGTCACTGGCTGAGCTGCCCCAGACACTGTAGAGGCTGAACGCGGTGCCGCTTTCCATCCGGCTCCACTGTCCCACTGTCACTGGCGCGCAGCGGATGACGAAGCGCGCCTCAACCGTTTCTCCTCCGGCCACGATCAAGCTGAGGATGCTGTTCCCATCCAGCGCGCAGTCGGCGGGCACGTCGGTGAGCGCGACGGTATGAGCTCCGGCAGGCACATTGTCCAGACTGGCCGCTGTATTGCCTCCAATCGGCTGCGGTACACCACCATCCAGCATGAAGGCATAGCCGTCGATGTCCGTGGTAACGCCGGTAGTGCTGGTGACCACCCGAACCGTTCCGGTGGTGGGCTGTGGGGCGCAGGTAACGCTGAAGGCGACGGTCGCGGTAGCACCGGCCGCCACAGTCACCTGCTGCGGGTTGGGCGTCCCCGCTGCACATCCGGTCGCCAGTCCCATGAGGCGCACCGAATGTGCCCCGGCTGCCACGTTCTCAAGCGTGAGGCTTCCCTGGACCCCGATCGGCTGGCGGGCGCCGCCATCTAACGCCACACGATAACCGTCCGGGTCCTCCCCGGTCGTGCTCGTGGTGATGCTGAGTGCTCCGGTTTCCTGGGGGGGTGCAACGCAGCTTATGGCAAAAGCAATCTCGGTGGTGTTTCCGGTGCGGACCGTCGCGCTGAGAGGATTTTCACCGGCCGCCTCACAGTTGGCCGACAGGCCCGAGAGTCCGATGGAGTGCGCACCTGAGGGAAGGTTCTCCAGCGATCGGGTGGCTGTCGAGCCGATCGCCCCCTGGGAACTCCCGTCCAGGACCAAGTCGTAGCTCGCCGGCGCCGCACCTGTTGTGCCTACGGTAACCTGAAGGGTGCCGACCGGCGGGACACAGTTGATCGAGAAGGACGCGACGGCAGTGGAGCCCGCAGTGATGCTGATGGTCTGGGGGTTGTCTCCCGAGGCGGTGCAGCCATCGGGCAGGCCAGCAAGCTGGACCACGTGGGCCCCCGGCTCAAGGTCGGCCTGGGTTGCGGTGGTGTTGCTCCCGATGGGCTGGGCCGGCTGGCCGTCCACCCGATAGGTGAATCCGTCAGGCGGAACCTCACCCGAGGTCACGGTCCGAACCTCCAGCGACCCCGCCGTTGGACTGGTGGGCCCTTCCTCATCACCGCATGCCGCAACAGCTCCTAGAAACACGAGAACATATGGACGCATGGAAACACCCTCTGGCATCGAGGTGACGCGACAATTGCCCGGAAGGGATCGGGGTGACGTCGAACTAGGGGATTGCCGTCTGCTCAGGGGTGCCCGGAGGCCGGGCTTGGGGCGCCGAATCTTGGTCGAGGCGGGCCCGTCGTGCAACTCCGGCAGTGCAATGATTGGCGCTCGGTAGCAAAATTGACCCTGGGGACAACGTCAGGGTAGATTCCCCGCAGAATGAGCCCCATCACGGTCGAAAAAACCTCCGAAGACTCCGCCTCCAAGTCACTGCGCGTGACCGTTCCGGTCGACCGTGTCCGGGAGGCGGAAGCCCGCGCCTTGAAGTACTACGGCCAGCGAGCACGCCTCCCTGGATTCCGCCCCGGCAAGGCTCCAGACACGGTGGTACGGAAGCGCTTCGGGGACGCCATCCGGCAGACCGTGCTTGAAGAGATCATTCGGGAGAGCTGGGAGACCGCCAAGACCAGCGAGTCACTCAAGCCGATCACCGATCCATCCATCCGCAACCTCAAGTTCGAAGAGGGCAGCCCGATCGAGTTCGAGTTACTGGTAGAGGTCCGGCCCGAGCTGAAGTTGCAGCGGATTGGCGGGTTCCGGTTGGAGCGGCGGGTGAGTCCGGTAGCGGACTCCGCAGTGGAGGAGCAGCTGGCCCACATTCAGGAGCAGAAGGCCTCCTGGATCCCGCTGGAGGGGGTGCGGCCGTCACCCGGTCACATGGTGCGGGTCGAAGTGGCACCGATCGAGAACGGTGTCACCGGAGCCGCCCAGCCCCACGATCTCGTTCTGGGCCAGAACCAGGCCATCCCGGAATTGGAGGAGCGGATCATGTCGCTCCTTCCCGGCGAGACTGCCGAGGCGGAGGTTCGGTTCCCTGAGGATCACCCTGACGAGGCGCGGCGGGGCCAGACCCGCCGAGTTCGTATCTCCCTGCACGAGGTGAAGCGGCAAGAGCTTCCTCCGCTGGATGACGCACTGGCCCGCGAGGCCGGTGACTTCGAGAGTCTCGAGGCGCTTCGCGCCGCCATCCGGCAGGACCTCGAGCGGGAAGCGGCGCGTGAGGCTGATGCCGACCTTCGGCAGAAACTGATCGAGCAGATTGTCGAAGCCAACCGGGTCGAGGCGCCCGATTCACTGGTACACCGGCTGCTGCACGGCTACGCCGACATCTACAAGGTCCCCCAGGAGCAACTGCCCGCGTTTGAGCAGCAGTTCCATTCCATTGCCGAAACCCAGGTGAAGCGTGACCTGGTGCTGGACGCGATCATCGAGGAGCACGGACTGCGGGCCACCGAGGCCGACCTGGACCAGCGGATCGACAGTATGGCAGCAGCCCGGGGCACCCCGACGGCCCAGGTCTACGCCTCGCTGCAGAAAGCCAACCGGCTCCCGGAGCTCGAGCGGGCCCTCACCGAAGAGAAGGTGTTCGACTTCCTCCTGAAGCAGTCCACCATTGAAGAGGTCAAGTCCTAACGATGGCCACTCTGTATCCGCCCTACATCATCGAGCGTTCCAGCCGCGGCGAACGCACCTACGACATCTTCTCGCGGCTGCTGATGGATCGGATTGTGTTTATGGGCGCTCCGATCAACGATGACGTCTCCAACATCATCATCGCACAGCTCTTGTTCCTTGAGGCGGACAATCCCGACAAGGATATCTACCTGTACATCAACTCGCCGGGCGGAGTCGTCTCGGCGGGCATGGCCATTTACGACACCATGCAACATCTTCGCGCCCCGGTGAACACCATCTGCATGGGCATGGCTGCCTCGATGGGATCGTTTCTGCTGGCCGCAGGCGCCAAGGGAAAGCGCAGTGCACTGCCTCATTCCCGGATCATGATTCACCAGCCATCCGGTGGTGCCCAGGGGACAGCAGCCGACATCGAGATTCAGGCTCGGGAGATCCTGTATCTCCGCTCCAAGATGAATTCGCTGTACGCGCTGCATACCGGCCAGCCCATCGAGACGATCGAGCGAGACATGGACCGCGATCGTTTCATGAGCGCCGAGGAGGCCAAGGCCTACGGCCTGATCGACAGTGTGTTTACACCGCAGAAAGAGCTGGTGCCACACTCGAACGGCAAGGAGACTTGACGCTCTAGAGACCCGGGGGCACTTTACCGGCACCCATCCACCTCCATCACGACGTGGCTCCATGTCCAACGACAAGCATCTCCGCTGTTCCTTCTGCGGGAAATCGAAGGATTCGGTTCGGAAGTTCATCTCCGGCCCGTCGGTCTACATCTGCAATGAGTGCATCACGCTCTGCAATGAGATCCTGGCGGAAGATGAGGAGCGCGAGGTTGCCGATAGCATTACCCAGGTTCCCACGCCCTCGGAAATCAAGGACGTGCTGGATCAGTATGTCATCGGGCAGGAGCGGGCCAAGCGGACCCTCGCGGTGGCCGTCTACAATCACTACAAGCGGATTAATGCCTCCAGCGGCCGCGAAGGCGACGTGGAGCTGGACAAATCCAACATTCTTCTCCTCGGCCCGACCGGCGTCGGCAAGACGCTGCTGGCCCAGACGCTGGCCCGCATTCTCGATGTTCCCTTTACCATAGCCGACGCCACCACGCTTACCGAGGCGGGGTATGTCGGTGAGGACGTAGAGAACATTCTGGTCCGGCTGCTGCAGGCGGGTGAGTTCAACGTGGCCGAGTGCGAGCGCGGGATCGTCTACATCGACGAGATAGACAAAATTGCCCGGAAGTCGGAAAACCCCAGCATCACGCGGGACGTGTCCGGCGAGGGCGTCCAGCAGGCACTCCTCAAGATTCTGGAAGGCACCATCGCCTCGGTGCCTCCTCAGGGCGGCCGCAAGCACCCGCAGCAGGAATACATCCAGATCAACACCAAGGACATCCTTTTCATCTGCGGCGGTGCGTTCGACGGACTGGAAAAGATCATCGAGGCGCGCACCGGGCGGCAGCAGATCGGCTTCAGCAATGGTGGCCGCAAATCGGGGAACCAGCTCACCCAGGGAAATCCCTACCTGGACGTCGAGCCTGACGACCTGCTCCGCTTCGGCCTCATTCCCGAGCTGGTCGGACGCCTTCCGGTGGTCGTCTCACTCGAGGCGCTCGACGAAGAGGCGCTGATCCGGATTCTCGTGGAGCCCAAGAATGCCCTGACCAAGCAATACAAGAAGCTGTTCGAGCTGGAGGACGTGGGCCTTACCTTCGACCCCGAATCTCTCCGGGCAGTGGCCCAGCGCGCCCTGAAGCGCGGCACCGGGGCCCGCGGCCTGCGCGCTATCCTCGAGACCATGATGACCGACATCATGTTCGATCTGCCTAACCGCGAGGATGTGCGGGAGATCGTGATCACCAAGGAGGCGATCAGCGAGGGCACCTCACCGCTGATCGTGACCGAGCGGGCACGGGCCAAACGGGAGGCGTGAGGCGAGAGGGTAAGCTGGGAAGCGGGGACGCGGGAAAGCTCGGGCGGTCAGGGGGTCAGGCGGTCGGTATGGGCGCACAGGGTGCGCCCTTATCGCATTCAATTCCGGCTGTCAATCCGCTGGCGTCGCAGTCGGTCGAGTTCGTGGGGTCGTTCCCGGATCCGAGGGTCAGGGTGGATCCTCCTCTCCCGGAGATTGCCTTCATTGGGCGCTCCAACGTCGGGAAATCGAGCCTGCTGAACGCACTGCTTGGACGTCCCGGCTTGGCCCGGGTGAGCGGATCTCCGGGGAAGACCACGCTGCTCAACTTCTACCGGCTGCCCCGGCTCTATCTGGTCGATCTTCCGGGCTACGGATTCGCCCGCAGCAGCAAGACTGCCCGGGCGGGTTACCGGAAGTTGCTGCATGGGTACCTCGAAACCCGACACACGCTGGCCGGGATTGTATGGCTGCTGGATATTCGTCGCGATTTGTCCCGGGAGGACCGGGAGATGCGCGAGCTGCTGACTGAAAGTGCCCGGCCGGTGCTGCCGGTCTTCACTAAGGCCGACAAATTGACCCGATCAACTCTTCACACCCGGGAGCGAGAGCTGGCCCAGGCCCTGGACCTTACCCCTGATCAGGTGGCGGTGACCAGCAGTCGCACCGGCACCGGCATAGCAGATCTGGCGGAGAGTGTCCTGGCCGCGGCCCTCAGGGAGGCTTCGTGAATCCGCGCCAGCTAGTGTTGCTGCTTGCCGCACTGGGATGCGCCGGCCATGCCAGCAGCCAGTCGCCAAGCCAATCGCCGAGCCAATCGCCGAGCCAGTCTCCGGAGTCTGCTCGTCCCCTGCCACTGGGGCTCGGATCCCTATCCCAGAACGATCTGGCCCTTCGAGTGAGGAACGATGACCTGGAAATCCGGTTCATCCCTCTCGATTCCAGACTGGCCCCACTGCTTGCCCGCGACGCTTACCAGTCGCTTCGGGGACTGGTAGACACCCACCGCCGGGCGATCGACTCAGTCGCCTCCCGGGGCGGGGTAGCCCAGCCAGGATTGGCACTGGTGAGTTTTTTCGGCCAACGTCCCGACGTCCGATTCGATGCCCAGACACTCACACTCCAGATCCGTAGCCGGGTGTTTCGGCCCCTTGGGTTCATTCCCCTCAATTCCAAGTTCACCTCGCAACAACTGAATCTCCGGGAGCAGGCCAGCGCCATCTATCTGTTCGAGGAGAGCATCCCGGTGGAGGACTCGTTCACTCTCAGCTACGGCGCCCTCCAGTCGGACGACTGGCAAGGGAAGCAGTCTATGCTTAATCGGGAACGAGCCCGGGTATCCGCCAAAGCCGGAGCTCAGCGGCCTGACAGCGGCCGTTAGGCCGGAGCGCCTGAAGCTCGAGTCGGAGGGTTCTCCTCAGCTCCGATCCGCACTCCCGCCGGCCCTGGTGTCCTAGCCCCCGCGCGTCCATCATTCGACCATATACGCACTTCCGCCACTTCAGGGCCCCGAGGCACCCATGGTTCTCCTGCCCCTCCGCCAAGTCCGGCTGCCCAAGGCCACCGAACAGTTCTACGACCGCTGGCTGGCTGATTTCGAGGGTCAGCTCGCCGAGCCGGGGGCGGATTGGCACCGTATTACCCGGGAGGCGCTGTTCCAGATTTTGTACTCTGGGGCGCAAGATTACGAAGGGATGCTGCAGGACCCGAAGACTCCGGAGACCACCCGGCTGGCGTTGCTGTCGCTGGATCCTCGCAACGTGACACTGGAGCCGGAGTATTACGCCGAGGTCGATGCGGAGCGCTACGCCCGGGTCAAGCCGCTGATCTGGCTCTGGCAAAACTTCGACAAGTCGCCACTCGGCGGCAACGTGCATCTAGGGGTCCGGTTCCGCCGGACCCTGGCACAGCACATCTTCGCCCGGGTGGGACGCAACTTCAAGGCTTTTCACTTCGTGGAGTTTTCCTTCGGATACAACCTCGAAGTGGGAGATGACGTGGTCGTGCACCGCAATGTGCTGCTGGATGACCGCGGAGGGATCACGCTGGGAAACCGAGTGAGCATTTCGGACTACGCGAATATCTACAGCCATACCCACAGCATCGTGGACCAGCGAGACGTTACCAATGCCCGGACGGTTCTGGAGGACGATGTGCGGATCACCTATCACGCTACGGTTCTGGCCGGCGTCCGGGTAGGACGGAATGCGATGGTGGGCGCCAACGCCGTGGCCACCAAGGATGTCCGCCCCTACCACGTCAATGTCGGCATTCCAGCCAAGTCCATTCGGGTCAAGCCCAACGCCCCGCCGGAGGCCTATGTGACCGAGCGAGTGGCCCGAAGCCAGCAGCGGGAGGGCTGACCTGGCTCGCCGGACGGGTTCGGCCCGCCTCTCGATCGCCACCGTTGCGGCAGGGGCACTTCTCACCTCGGTCGTGGCCGCCGTGCTGGTGGCTGATCCCCTCCCCACTTTTCCGGTCCTGGGCTTCATCCTCGCCGGGGTCACTCTTCTGGTTCTCTCAGTCTGGCGCCAATTCTGGGAGCTGCCGCTGCTCCTGGTTACGGCAGCGCTCCTGGTGCTGGTGGCCGGCTGGGCGCAACACCGGGTCTGGTTCATCTTCGCGTTTGCGACGGCCAGTGTGCTCGGGACGCTTTGGGCCGCGCTCATTCGCACCCATCGTCGCTCGCAGGACGCCGAGACCAAGGCCGACCAGCTCGCGGTCCAGGTCGACCGCCGCATCAGCGAGCTCTTTTCGCTGCAGGAGCTGAGCTACGTCCTGTCCGAATCCATCCAGCTCGATCGGGTAGTAGACCAGGTTGCCAAGTACGCAGCCCGCTTCCTCCAGGCGGACGGAGCCATCGTCGTGCTGGCGGAGATGGAGGGGAGAATGCTGCGCGTGGTGGCCGCCTCCGGCACGTTGGAGCCGTTGCTCAGCCGGGTGAGCGAGGAATCGGAGAGTGCGCTGGTTCGCTTTGCCATCGGCCGGGACCGCATCGAGGTGGCCCAGGGAGTCGAGACTCCCACGGTCGAGCTCATCGCTGGGCTCATGGTGCGCTCCGCTGCCGTGGCACCTCTGCGCGCTCAGGGAATTACCATGGGAGCGCTGGCCGTAGCGGATCGCCGCGGAGGCCCGTTCACCACCGAGGACCTGTGGCTGCTCTCGACCGTGGCCACTAACGCCTCGGTGGTGCTGGCCAACAGCCGGCTCTATGAGATGGTGCGCCGCAGTGAGGAGGAGTGGGAAACCGCTTTCAATGCGCTGACTGAGGGCATAGCGGTGGTGGGACCAGGGGGGAGCATTCTGCGGGCCAATCGGGCGCTGGGGGATCTGGCCGAAGTTCCCGAATCAGAGTTGATCGGCCGAGACTTCTCCGAGCTCTTCTCCGGAGCATCCGGGCCGGTCGGCGATCTCATTCAGGCCACCTACCGGCGCGAAAGGAGCCAGCCTCTGGTCGTCCGGCTGGAGCAGACACAGCGCGTGCTCCGGCTCACAGCTGCCCCCCTTGCCGAGGGACAGCCCGGCTCCGCCGTCATTCTCATCGAGGACGTTACCGAGCAGCGGATGCTGGAAGCTCAGATCATTCAGAACGACAAGATGGCGTCCATTGGCCAGCTGGTTTCCGGTGTGGCCCACGAGCTCAACAATCCGCTCACCTCTATCGCTGGCCTGGCGGAACTGCTGCTGGAGCGGCCGCCCCATCCCGATGTGCCGCGGGAGCATCTGCGGGTCATTCACGACCAGGCGGAGCGTGCCGGGAGGATCGTCCGCAACCTGCTGACCTTCGCCCGCAAGGGAGGGGTTGCCGAGAAGACGGCGGTAGACCTCAACGACGTGGTCACTCGGACCTCACTGTTGATCGTCTACGAGCTGCAGCTGCATGGCATTGAGCTCGACTCGGAGCTGAGCCAGGAGCCGGTCGTCGTCCTTGGCGACCGCTATGAGCTGCAGCAGGTACTGCTCAATCTGGTGACCAATGCGGTGCAGGCGGTGTCCGGGCTCGAGTCGGGGCAGCCGCGCCGCATCACGTTGATTACCGGCCGGGCCGACAACGAGGTCGAAGTTCGGGTCCGCGACAACGGCTCCGGCGTTCCTAAGCACCTCGCTCCCTACCTTTTCACCCCTTTCTTCACCACCAAGGCGCCGGGAGAAGGGACCGGGCTGGGACTGTCGCTCAGCTACGGGCTGGTAAAGGCGCACGGTGGTGACCTGACCTACGAGGCTCCGCCAGAGGGGGGCGCCGAGTTCCGGATCGTGCTGCCGGTTTACGCAGCGGCGGTGCCGAGCCAGCCGGTGGATACTCCAGGCAATGGCGTGGTCGCAGCCCGGCGCATCCTGGTCGTGGATGAGGATCCCGCGGTGCACCGGTTGATCAGTGCGCTCTTTGCCCCCGAGGGCTTCGCGGTTGAAGCCGTACGGTCAGGAGAACAGGCCCTGAAGCTGGCCCGTGATGGCAAGTACGATCTGATCATTGCGGATAACCAGCTGGCGGCGGGAAGCGCGGAACCGTTTACCCGGGCACTGCTGCAGGCGTGCCCCTATGCCAGGAATCGTCTCCTGGTGGCTTGCACCGGCGAGGAGGACCGGGTGGCGCAGCTGTCCGGCTTGTCGGTTCGCCGGGTGTCCAAGCCGCTCAATCCGCGCGACGTCCGGCTGATGGCGCAGGAGATCTTCAATACCCAGCCGCACTGGCCGGCTTCCACGGAAGCACACTGATTCTGCCCTTGACCTTGGCAGTAGTGGTGGACGCGTCGGCCGTGGCCCAGTAATTCCCTCCCGCAGCAAGATCGGGTGCCTCGATGAACCATCCGGAGGCGCGGAGAAACACGTTTCCGGTCACCTCGCTCGCGTGTCCGTCCCCGTCGATCACCAGACCATCGCCCACTCCATCAAAGACGTTGCCCCGCACCTGGGCCCGGGTGGTGCGCTGGAGCACGATGCCCTGCTGCAAGCGGGTCAGCACATTGTCGTCGATTCGGTAGCGGCGGCTGGAGTCGCCGGACTGCTGCGGTGCGGCCACCCGGATGCCCAGCGGCCCCCCGATCAAGATGTTGGCGACGATGGTATTGTCACTCCCGTGGTCGCTCACGATACCGGCATTGCGAGCGCCGATGGCGGTGTTGCCTCGCAGGGTGGACCCGCCGGAATGGTCCAGCCGGAAGCCGGTACCGGCGCTATCGGCCCGGTTCTCCACCAGATCATTGTTCCAGCCGAAACTGACCGTGAAGCCGGTGCGAAGCGCGCCGGACCCGTCGTTGCGATAGATCAGATTGCCGGTGGAGCGACGGATCCCCCGGCGCTCGCCGGCGATAAAGAGACCCAGGCTGGACGCGGTGAGGTCATTGTCCACGATGGTATTGGAATCGCTGGCGTCACGCAGCAGCAGGGCCGCGGCTCCGCAGTCCGCCGCCGGGACCTGGGTGTCGCAGCGACGGGTGTGCTGGGCTCCGTTGCGGGCGATCACGTTGCGGGATGACCGCCATAGATGGATGCCCCAGCCGTTGTTCATCGACACGTCGTTGTCGGCGACGTAGCTGTCGCGCACCTCCAGCAAGGCGATCCCGTTCTGAGCACCCCGTGCCATGATACCGGTAATGCTGGCCCCGGTTGTTCGCCGTAACAGGATCCCGCCGCCGTAGCGCTCGAAGGAATCGGGCCGGGTCAGGTTGAGTTGGTCCGTAGCCACCGGGCGAGCAGGAGTGGACTGATCCGCCTGGCTTCGGCTGCCGGAGAGGTTCGATCCGCTGATCCGATGCGATCTCCCTCCCTCCAACCGGATGCCGTAGCGGTAGCCGCGGACCGTTCCCCCGGTGACAATCACCGCGTCCACCCCCCGGCTGGTGATCCCCGAGCCCACGAAACGATTGGGCACCGAATCGCCACTTTCGAGCGTGACCCCGGTGAGATCGATGTGGGTTCCCGTGGCCGCGGCAATGATGATCCCCTGCTCGGTAGGATCGGCAATGCGATACCGGCCGGGACAGATCCGCACTTCGCCCTGGACCTGAGTGCCCGCGCGAGTGGGGCGGATGCACGGCGCCGCCGCCAGCGATGGAAGCGGCGTCGCCAGGAGAGAAGCAACTGAGAGTACCGCCAAGATCATGATCACACCCGAAGGACGTCCTCCACTGGCCCGGCACTGCCGCTGCCGAGCAGCAGGGCAATATCCTCGAGCGCTCGCCGTTCACGAGGCCAGGCATACCGCGCCCGCGCGGCCTCCAGGGCGAGCCACTCGAAGGCCTCGTGCTCCGGGCCGAGCCGGACCCGCGCTTCGAGGGATACGAATGCGACAAAGACCGGCACCAGCGCCACCTCATTGCTCCGGTGCTGGTAGAATAGCTCGACCCGGCTCAGGTTGTATAACCGTTCCGAAGTGAGACCAGTCTCCTCGGCCAGCTCTCGTGCAGCCGCCTCTGCCGGGAGCTCCGAGGGCTCGATGTGCCCGTGGACACTTTCCCAGGAGCCGGGACACCGGCCTTCCGGCGCTCGACGCAAGGTGAGGTACTCGAGTCCGGCGCCGGCTATCCGGACTACGTACACATCCACCAATGAGACTCGTACCGAAGTCATGGGGGTCGCTCAGCGAATGAGACCCGTGCCGGGATGTTGTAGCGGTGGGTGTTAGTCCAGTGTGAGGCGGAAGTAGTGCTGCGTCAAGCGCGATGGCGACCGATTACGGCCTCCAGCCGCGCGGTCAGTGAGCGGGCTCGGAATGGCTTGGTCACGAAGTCGTCGGCACCCAGCTCGAAGACGCGCACCTCGTTGTCCTCATCGCCCTTGGCCGTGAGGACCATGATGGGGATCCCCCGGGTAGCCGGCCGGGAGCGAAGCTGTTGCAGCACTCCATATCCATCGAGCCCGGGAAGGTTGAGGTCGAGGATAATGACATCAGGCGCAAACCGGTCTACCTCGTCGAGCGCTTGAATGCCGTCCCGGGCCTCGGCCACCCGGTATCCTTCTCGCTGCAGCAGATCTTTCATGACCCGGCGCAGCTGTTCCTCGTCTTCGACCAGGAGAACGCATGCGCCCTGCCCCCGGCCCGCACTGAGGATCTCATCGGTACGGCCCGGCTCCTCCAGGAGCTCCATGTCCATGTGAAGCTCGGAAACCTCCGTCGGGGCAGCTGCGGCGGGCGCCGGCGCCGAAGAAGCAGTCGCGGTTGGGCCGCGGCCTCCCCGCCTGGTGGGCTCCGGAGCAGCCGCCGGCTCTTCCTCCCGGGGGAATTCGGTAACCCGCATCAGCTCCTCGAACGTCGACTCGCCCGAGAGCACATGGCGGAGACCACTGCCCCACAGGCTGCGCATCCCTGCCTGCCTGGCCGCCTCCGCAATCTTCTCGGCCGTGGCCCCGGCTGCAATCTTCCGCTCCAGGTCCGGATTCATCGTCAACACTTCCACGATGCTGAACCGTCCGCGATACCCCGTCATCGAGCAGTCCGAGCATCCGACCGCCTGGTGGAGCGTCGCTCCCTTGGGAACGAACGGAGCCAGGCGCTCGCTGACTGGATCCGTGGCTACCTGGCGGCAATTCTTGCAAAGGCGCCGCATCAAACGCTGGGCGACGATGCCGCGCAGGGCCGGCGCGATTTTGTACGACTCCATCCCGATGTCCACCAGGCGGGTTACGGTGTTGGGGGCATCGTTGGTGTGCAGCGTCGAGAGAACCAGGTGTCCGGTGAGCGAGGCCTGGAGCGCAATCTGGGCCGTTTCCTTGTCCCGGATCTCGCCGACCAGGACCACATCGGGGTCCTGCCGGAGGATTGATCGCAGTGCCGCGGCGAAGGTCAGACCCGCCTTTTCGTTTACCTGGACCTGCACGATGTTCTCGCCCAGCCGGTATTCGACCGGATCCTCGACGGTGACAATATTGACCCCGGTGCCCTGGACCGCTCGGAGCGCCGAGTAGAGCGTGGTCGTCTTCCCGGAGCCGGTGGGGCCGGTCACCAGGATGATGCCCTCCTTGTACGCCAGCAGAGCGCGGATCGCCTTCTGCTCGTCCTCGGCAAGCCCCAGCGAGTCGAGGGCCAGAGTGGTTGCCTTTTGATTCAGCACCCGGATGACCACCTTCTCGCCATGGGAGGCGGGAAGGGTCGACACCCGGAGGTCGACCGCCTCGCCGTTGACCGACACTCGCGCCCTGCCGTCCTGAGGCCGCAACCGGTCGGCGATGTCCAGCTTGGACATGATTTTGATGCGGGAAATCAGAGGGACGCCCGCGCTCTTGGGAATCTTCATCATCTGGCGCAGCACCCCGTCGATCCGGTAGCGCACGACCACTCCGCCCTCGATCGGCTCGACGTGGATGTCGCTGGCCCGGTTGGTAATCCCGTCGGCGATCATGGTGTCGACTAGCTTGAGGATGGGGCGCTGGCTCGCTTGCGCTTCGCTGGCGGCGTTCTCCTCGTCTTCCTTGATCTGCTCCACCTCGAAGTCACTGCCCATGCCCTCCAGGAGTCGGGCCACGGCCGTCTCAGTCTCCCGATAGATCTCATCCAACTTTTCCCGGATCCTCGAGGGCGAGCCGAGCAGCATGCGCACTTCTCGCCCGGTTGCAAAGGCAAGCATCTTTTCGGCATCGATGTCGAACGGATTTGCTGTGGCCACTTCGAGGTAGGAATCGGTCTGGCGTACCGGCACCACGTTGAACTTGCGGGCCAGCTGCTCCGGAACCGTGGTGTTCAGCTTGGCCACACTCTTGGCCAGATCGGCGATCGGAAAGCGGAACCGGGCGGCGATAGCGCCGAGGACCTGATCGTTGGTTGCGAGCTTGCGTTGGACCAGAAGCTCCCAGAGGGAGCCTGCAGGACCGTCCTCTTCCCTGAGTGCCTTGATGGCCTCAGCCGATAGGAGGGTCTCGATGGAGGGGACCAGCCATTCGTCGGTGAACTGCATGACCACTCTGAGAAGATCGGAGAACGGTGGGCGCACAGTCCCTGGGGGCGGGACCGCAGGCCAAAGATAAAGAGGTCACAGCAGCCCCCACCAGTCCCGACTGATATCCACTGTCAGCCCCGCCTGGCCATCCCGCAGCCCGATGCCGGTTTCGACGCGGATCAGCCTCATGAAAAGCTCCAGGGCCACTCCCGCCACGGGCCGCACTCCGTCGCTGTTGTCCCATGGCAGCGAGCCGTACGGTCTGGCCGCGTACCCGGCCGCGACAAATGGCGCGAGGGTGACCAGCCTGCCGGTAGAGGCAAAGGTGCCCAGAGCAATTGCGGGGGCCGGCAGGTCGAATCGCCACTCGAGGTGGCCCAGTACCATTTCCCGCCCCCCAAACGCTCGAAACGGCTCGCCAAGCAGGGTTCCTCTTCCTCCCAGTACGAAGCTTCGGTAGGCCGGCAGTCCTTCGGTCCCGGCGCCGAGGTACAGCCGGGAAAGCAATTCGTTCCCCCCGACTCGAGCCCGCCACTGGGCTGAAGCCTGGGCCCTGAGGTACTGGGACGAGCCATCCCCGACTTCGACGGAGACTCGAGCCTGCAAGTCATAAGGCACGGCAATCCCGGCACTGCTCCGCTCCAGTTCCAGCCGGGCAGTTCTATGGTAGCCCGCACCCAAGGAAGGATTCTCCCGATAGCTGCCGTTGGCCGGGGAAGCCTGGGTGGTAACGGAATGACTCTCGGTGATTCCCAGCTCGCCGGTGACCCAGACCCGGGTTCCCAGCCGGTGGCGCAGGGCCAGGGCGACGCTGTTGAGCAGGACATAATCGCCGTGGTCGTTCCCCGCTTCCTGAGCAGTGAGGGAATTCTGCAGCGGTGCGATGATCGGCAGATCGCTGAAGTCATTGATCCGCTGGGAGGCACTCAGGCTCAGACGATTCGGGCCCGGGCTCCAGCCGATGGTGATGGCGGGCAGGAGCCGCTGGTTGGCAGTACCGTAGGCCAGGTAGGGCTGCACCTGCAGCCGGTTCTCTGCCAGTCCGATCGTCCCTCCAAAGCCAAGCGTCAGGCCCTGGATCCGGTTCACCCTCACCAGATCGCTGACCGAGCCGATTGCCAGCCGCCGGGGCGGAAGTCCCGCAAGCGCGCGGCTGCCCGCAATCCGCTCGATTTCAGCGCGGAGGGACTCCATGTCCTGGCGGTTGACCGGCTGCGCGACACCCGCAATGGCCTCCTCGAGTGGCTCGGCCCACACCGTTTGGCCGCCTGGCTGGAGCAGCCCGCCGATCTCGGGGGAGGCAAACAGCCCGGCTGGCAGCTCAGAATTGAGCTCGTAGTCACTGATCTCCCACCGCCCTCGGATGATTCCTCGCGCCGGAAAGTCGAGCCAGGTCGCCCGGCGCCGGATCTCCACTTCCTGCCGGTAGGGCAGCCAGAAGCGGCCCTCATAGAGTGAGTTCTCCAAGACGATGCTGATGTCCTCCAGCTGCCGGTCCAGGTATGATGGCGCCGTGAAGCTGAAGCGAAACCGGACCAGTTCGGCACTAGCGACGTCCAGGTACAGCGTACCAACCACGAGCGCCTCGTCGAATGAACGGGGCCGAACCTTGATCTGGTATACCCTGACCTCGCCGGCGGCACTGCGAATGGCCGCCGAATCCGAGAGCGCGAACTCGTAGGCCATGAGGCCGGCAGGAGAAAGCGGATGGGGTACGTCGCGGACCTCGTCCCCTTCCCCAATCCGAATCACGTTGCCGAAGTTGTTGGTGACAATGCCGAGGTGATCGCGATGATACCTGATGTCGGTCGGCAGAAACCGGCCGTCCCGCCAGCCGAGAATTACCTGCTTGCTGCGGTCAGGTGCCTGCCAATACACTTCCACGTCCAACTCGTCCGCTTTCACCAGCCGTGGAGGCTCGGCTAAGCCTTCCCCTACCTGAGCCAGGAAGAACACAAACCCATGGGCGCGGGCGCGGTAGCTGGTGAGCGCCGAATCGGCCTGCATGGCGAGCCGGCGGTCGACCGCCCGGCGGACCAGGGCAAGAGTCCCCGGCGAATTCCAGTTTTGCGCGGCCAGAGGTGAAATCAGTAAGGCAAGTATCGATGGCAGGGCAATTAGGAGGCGCTTACCACCCATCCGTGACCTACTCTCGGCTTGTGTAATGCGGGCAATATCCCGTCACCTGCTTGGCACGGCAACCTGGCTTTGGCTCGTCCTGGGCTGCGGTTCCCGGCAACAAGCCACAGCTCCAACCCCGACCAATCAGCCGACTCCCGCGCGGGTGCTCCCGCTGTCCAAGGTGATCGTCCTGGAGACGGCCGGTCCGCCGCCATCCGATACCGTCCTGAGCTTCACCGCCGGGACGCCCCGGGTCATCGTAATGAGGCACGGCCCGCCGGAGAACATCGTGTTTGCCAGGGTTAGCTTTTCGGCCGCGGCGTTCGCTGACAGCGGGCAGACGGTGAGGGTAGAAGTCCGGCCCCGGCCCGGGGTGTACGGACTCGAGCTTGCGACCAGCCTGCCGACCCGGGGCGGAACCAGCCTGGAGTTCAATTACGCCCGCTACTTCTCTGCCCCAGCCCGGGCTCACCAGGCGTATCGTGGCATTCTCGCCTTCGAGCGGGCCCTGGCCGTCGGGCGAGCGCTCTCCGAGACCCAGATCGAGCTCCTGCCATCGATCAACCAGGAAATCGACCGGGTAACCGCCGCCATCCCCGGTTCCGGCACCTATTTGGTGGCAGCCCCCCAGTGACCACCTCCAGCTTCGAGCTCTTCTCCCGGCACGCGGAACCAGGAGGGATGGTCCCGATCACCAAGCAGGTCGTTCTGGATGGCGATACTCCGGTCACCGCGTTTGCCAAGCTTCATCGCGGCCGCTACGGATTTCTTCTGGAATCACTCGAGGGTGGCGAGCGCTGGGCTCGCTACACCTTTCTGGCCACGGACCCCAAGGAAGTGTTCCGCTACCGCGGTCGTGAGTGCTCCCGGTGGACCGCGGAGACCGGCTGGCAGGTGGTCGAGGCCGACGTGGCTCCGCTCGATCACCTCGGCCGGATGATGCGCCGGCATCCGCCGGTGGAGGTGGCCGGACTGCCTCGTTTCACCGGCGGCGCGGTGGGCTTCCTGGGTTATGACATCGTCCGGAGCATTGAATCGCTGCCCGGGCCGCCTCCGGATGACCGGGACCTGCCTGACGCATTGCTGATGGTGGTCGACACGTTGCTCGTATTGGACAATCTCTTCAATCGAGCAACCGTGATCGCCAACGTGGAGGTGCCGCCGGGTACCTCTGCGAAGGAGATGCGGCGGCTCTATGAAGACGCGCGGTCACGCATCGAGTGCTGGCTCGAGCGCCTGGCCACGCCGGTGTCGGTAACTGCTCTCCAGATCGAGGCAGTGCCGGAGCTACCCCCAACTTCCAGTCCCTATCCCGACGGGCAGTTCCAGCGGGATGTTCGCCGGATCCGGGAATACATCGCCGCTGGAGACACCTTTCAGACGGTGCTTTCCCGGCGGCTGGACCTCTCTGCACCGGACCCTTTCCTGGCCTACCGTTACCTGCGCGCGCTGAATCCTGCCCCCTACCTGTACTATCTCCACTGCGACGAGATGCACATCATCGGGAGCTCACCGGAGATACTGGTGCGGGTGGAGGACACCGACGTCACCGTCCGACCCATCGCGGGCACTCGGCCTCGCGGTGCGACTCCCGAGGAGGATGTCGTCCTCGCCGAGGAGCTGTCGGCCGATCCCAAGGAGCGCGCCGAACACCTGATGCTCGTCGATTTGGGCCGAAACGATGTGGGGCGGGTGGCCGAATTTGGCAGTGTCCGGCTCACGACCTTCATGGGGATCGAGCGCTACTCCCACGTGATGCATCTGGTCAGCGAGGTTCGAGGGCGGCTTCGGCCCGAACTGGATGCCGTCGCAGCCTTAGCGGCCTGTTTCCCCGCCGGAACCGTGTCCGGTGCGCCGAAGGTGCGCGCCATGCAAATCATTGACGAGCTGGAGCCGGTACGTCGAGGGCCCTACGCCGGAGCAGTCGGGTACGTCGGGTGGGGCGCGCGCACCCTGGATACGGCCATCGCCATTCGGACCTGCGTCATCAAGGGGAACCGGGCCTGGATCCAGGCCGGTGCAGGCATCGTAGCGGATTCCGACCCCGAGGCCGAATGGCGGGAGACTGAGGCGAAGGCTCGTGCGGTTTTGCTCGCGCTCGCGCTCGCCGCCGGCCAGGGGGGCAGCGGGGCTGCTGGGCAGTAAGAAGCGGCTGCCCCCTGCCCCGCTGACCCCCTGCCCCGCATCTTTCGACCATGCCCTTCCGCCTAGTCAGCTTCGCCGGCGACCAGACTTTCGAGTTGCCACCCGGACGCAGCTTGCTGGTAGGCCGTGGGATCAGCAGTGATATCGCGATCTACGATCCCACCATCTCCCGGCGGCACGCCGAGCTGACCGTGGGTCCGGATGGAGTCCAGGTCAAGGATCTGGGAAGCTCCAACGGAACCTGCATCAACGGAAGCCGGGTGAGTTCCGGGCGGCTCAATCCCAACGACTCGATCACCTTCGGGAAGGTCCTGTTTCAGTTGAAGGAGCTGAGGACCTCCGGCCCGCCGGCCGGCATAACCCCGGTGGCCTCACTCCCGAGCCCGGTCGTGGGGGATACGATCGTTCGCCAGCTGATGGTCAGCGGCGGCGGACCTCCCGGCATCACCAGCCGGGACCGGTCCTCCGGCCATGGGCAGCTCCGGGTGGCCGCTGCAACGGCGGAAGAGCGGCAGGCGAAGAAGCTCTCGCTGCTGCTCGATATCTCTCAGAAGCTCTCCGGTGAGTTCGACCTCGACAAGCTGCTGCGCAATGTGGTGGACATGATGTTCGAGGTAATGGATGTCGATCGAGTCTCCATTTTGCTGCACAACGAGGGCACCGGTGAGCTGGTGCCGTCGATGTCCCGGAGCCGGCTAGGCGACGCCGCCTTTCAGCAGGTGCCCCGTTCGATTGTCGACAAGGTGATCCGGGAGCGGGTAGCGGTAGTTTCCGACAACACCCGCACCGACAGCCGCTTCAAGGGCCATTCCATCGTGACCCAGAGCGTCCGGAGCGCAATGTGCTCCCCGCTCATGGCCTCGGGAGACCGGATCCTCGGCTTGCTCTACGTAGACAGCGTAACCGCGCCGAACTCGTTCAGCGATGAGGACCTGCAGTTCCTGGTGGCGTTCAGCGGCCTGGTGGCAATCGGAATCCGAAACAGCCGCTATGCCGAGCAAGTGCGGCGCGAAGCTCTGGTCCGATCCAACTTCGAGCGCTACTTCGCCCCCAACGTGGCTGCGGAGATTGCCCAGCAGGACACGGCGGTCCCCTTAGGTGGTGAACGCCGTCCCATCACCATCCTCTTCAGCGACATTCGCGGCTTCACCTCGATGGCGGAATCAATGGGACCCGATGCCATCGCCCAGCTCCTGACCGAGTACTTCAGTGAGATGGTGGAGATCATCTTCGAGCACGGCGGGACACTGGACAAGTTCGTGGGCGATGCGATCATGGCGCTCTGGGGAGCTCCTATCGCCCACGCCGACGATCCCGATCGCGCGCTCCGCGCCGCTGTCGCCATGCAGCGCGGCGTCATGCGGCTCAACGAGCGCTGGGCCATCGCGGGTCGTCCCGAGATCGGGGTCGGGATCGGGATCAATTATGGGGAGGTGTTCGCCGGGAACATCGGAAGTCACCGCCGGCTGGAGTACACCGTCATTGGCGACGCGGTGAATGTAGCCAACCGGCTCTGTTCAGAGGCGGGCCCGGGCGAGATCCTGGTGAGCGAAGCGCTCTGCCGGATGGTTAAGGACCAGGCAGACTATGAGTACTTGCCGGCGATGGCACTGCGGGGTCGGACCAGATCGGTGCAGGTCTATCGGGTGAAGGGAGGCACGACTACTTCCCAAACCGATACTCCCTTCCCGCCTCCCGCATCAGGCTCAAGACCAATCGCACCGGCAGACCCATCACGCTGAAGAAGTCGCCTTCAATTCGCTCGATCAGCGCTGCGCCATAGCCCTGGATCCCGTACGCCCCGGCCTTGTCCATCGGCTCGCCGGTTGCCACGTAGGCTTCGAGAAAGGCGTCGTCCGCCCGGCGGAAGGTGACGTTGGTTACGTCGGTTGCCTGGTGCACCGACTCATCGGCCACCAGCGCCACTGAGGTGACCACCTGGTGAGTGCGGCCCTGTAACCGTTGCAGCATGCGCAACGCGTCGGCCGCGTCGGCAGGCTTCTCCAGCACGGCATCGCGTACGACGACCGTGGTGTCCGCACCCAGCACCAACTCGCCGGGCACACTCAGGGCCTTTTCCCGGGCCAGTCGCTCCACGTAGTCCACCGGGGTCTCGTAGGTGCGCCGCACCTCGGGGACGTTGGGTGGGACTACCTTGACCGGAATACCCAACATCTCGAGCAGCTGCTGCCGACGTGGTGAGGACGACGCCAGGGTCAGCTCGGCGACGGTCATGGGTTCCGATCCAGGATGAGAGTGACTGGCCCGTCGTTGTGAATCTCGACCAGCATTTCGGCACCGAACTCGCCCGCAGCGACGGTCATGCCCATCCCGCGCAGGGCGTCCAGGAATCGGTGGTACAACGGGATCGCCAGCTCCGGCCTCGCGGCGTCGATAAACGACGGGCGCCTTCCCTTGGCGGCGTCGCCATACAGGGTGAACTGAGAGACCACCAGAACCGCCCCGCCAACCTCGCCCAGGCCCAGGTTCATCTTGCCGGCCGCATCGCTGAAGAGACGGAGGCCGGCCACCTTTTCGGCCATCCAATCTACCTGTGCTGCGGTATCGCCATGGGTGAAGCCGACCAGCAGACAATATCCCTGGTCGATCGCACCGGTGACCCGGCCGGCAACCGTGACGGACGCCTTCCTGACCCGCTGCAGCACCACTCGCATAGGTCGGGATCATACTCGCTCCGGGTCGCCAGTCTAGAGTCGCGAGTCGCGGCGCTGGATCAGTGCCCGGCGACTCGGCAAAGCCCGGGCCGCGTTGTTTTACCCGTCCTTCGCTCCAGCCCGATGAGCTTCCTCACCTAGTTGGCATCGAATTCAGATGCCGGTGTTGCTCCGATGCGGCGAGATCGCACCACATGTGACTCGAAGTTCCCTCTTCGAGGAGCCGCCCAGTGGGAAGAAACCGCTGCTGAACCCTGGCCCCCCTCTTGCGCTTTCGAGCCTCCACTCTGCGGTTGATCCTACCATCCCGCGCACTCCGCCGGCGGCGGCGCGTCAAGTGCGTGTTGCGAGGCATTGCATGCGTGGCTTCGGGTTGTCCCTCAGCCTTGCCCTGGCGTTGGCTCTGCCGGCCTGGAGCCAGGCTCCCTATATCACACCGGACGGGGACCCTTCTGTCCGGAATGATTCCATCTACCGATTGGCAGTGGACCCGGCCGCCTATCCGGACGAGCCGGTAGTGCTGTTGCTCGATGACGGTGTCCTGCGTTACGAGGCCGACGGGACCGGCTCCAGCACCTATCGCCAGGTGAGCCAGATTCTTGCCTCCGAGGCTGTGGCCGAGTACGCCGAGCATGAGTTCTCCTACTCACCCGGCCGTCAGCGCCTGACCGTCAACTGGATTCGGGTAGTTCGGCCCGACGGCACCATCGTCAGCGAAACTCCGGGCCAGGTACAGGACGCGGACGTGCCCGCCAGTTTGACCGATCCGGTGTACAGCGACCTGAAAGTCCGGCGTTATTCGCTTCGCGGGGTCGAACCGGGGACCATCGTGGACTGGAGTTATACCCTCGACCAGCTGGAGCCGGTCCTGCCGGGCGACTTCGCGACTAGCTGGAGCGTACATACCGGACACTTCACCCGCCGCTCCCGTTTCCTGGTAGACCTTCCCGCCACCCTCCGGCCCCACCTGCTGGAACGAAATCTGGACTTCCGGCGGCGGGAGACCGTCCACCAGGGGCGGCGAACCTACGTCTGGGCCAGGGCCGAAGTGCCCCGGGTGGAGGCCGAAGACTTCATGGCGGACTCCAATGGCGTGTTCATGAGCATCGGCCTGGCCGCGCCGATCACCTGGGAATCGATCGGAGCCTGGTATGCCGACCTGGCCAATGACCGATACGTTGTCGCACCCGAAGTCCGCAATCGAGTGCGGCACCTGCTGGCCGGCACCAAGACTCCCGAGGACACCCTGCGAGCGGTACAGCGCTGGGTGGCCCAGGACATCCGCTACGTCTCAGTGGCGCTGGGCATGGGGGGATATCAGCCACGTAGCCCCTCGGAAGTCGTGGCGTCAGGCTATGGCGACTGCAAGGACAAAGCGACGCTGTTCGTGGCTGTCCTCCGCTCTCTGGGCTTCCGGGCGCACCCGGTTCTGCTCAACAGCGCGGACCGGGTGGATTCCCGGCTGCCTTCCCTGGGACAGTTCAACCATGCGATCGCCGTCGTCGAGCGCTCGGAGGGCCGGGTCTACGTGGACCTCACCGCTGACCTGGTGCCGTTTGGCGAGCTCCCGGAATCGGACCAGGGCCAATTTGGCTTGATCGTGTACTCAGACGGGACGTCAGAGCAGGTGACACTTCCCGAAGCCGCTCCCGCCGCGAACCTGAACGAGACCCGCATCGTCGGCAGCGTGTCGCCCGACGGGTATTTGACCGCATCCTACGAGGAGCGCGGTCTCGGCAGCCGCCAGTTCAGTCTCCGCAACCTGTTCGCCGGACCGATCGACTCACTTCAGCGGGCGGAGTTCGCTCGGTCGATTGCGACCAAACTGTATCCCGGCGCCCAGGCCGACAGCCTGCAAATCTTCGACGGGCGGGATCTCGATGCCGACCCGCGGGTCCGGCTGCGAATCGTCCGGGGTCTGGCAGCCAGGCCTGGGGGAAGCGGAACCATGATCCTGAGTCTTCCCATCGTCAGTATGCGCAGTATGGCCGATGCCGCAGCTGCCCTGGAGGCCAGGGGCGCGCGTCGCTTTCCCATCGACGCTGCGAAGATCATTGGTCCGACCGCCGGGGGCACAGAGATCACCCTGGAGTTACCGGCCGGCTGGCGCACCAAGCTACCTGCGGAAGTTCATGTGGCCGGCAAATGGGGCAGCTACACCGCTCGGTATAGCCAAGACGGCAATTCTCTACAGCTCTCGCGCAGGCTGGAAGGGGCTCGGGGGGTGTATCCAGCGGAAGATCTTCCCGACCTCATCGGGTGGCTCCGGGCCATCGCCGAAGACGACGTCGGCTACCTGGTGATCGAGACCGGCGCCACGCCGTGACGCTCAAAACAAAAGCCCCTGGATCCGATCCGGGGGCTTTGTGCGGAGGGGCAAGCGCGCCAGCTACTCCACCGTCACCGACTTGGCAAGATTCCTCGGCTGATCCACGTTGCAGCCCCGGCTCACCGCCACATAGTACGAGAGCAACTGCAGCGGGATGCTGGTAAGGATCGGCGTCAGCAGGTCCAAGGTCTCCGGGATGGAAAACGTGGCGTCGGCCAGCCGCTGAATCTCGGCGTCGCCCTCGTTGATCAGCGCAATCACCTTCCCCCCGCGCGCCTTCACTTCTTCGATATTCGACACGATCTTGGAGTGCACCGCATCGCGCGGCGCGATGAATACCACCGGCATGTTCTCGTCGATCAGCGCGATGGGCCCGTGCTTCATCTCCGCCGCAGGATACCCTTCGGCGTGGATGTAGGAGATCTCCTTCAGCTTCAACGCCCCCTCCAATGCTACCGGGAAGTTGACTCCCCTTCCCAGGTACAGGGCGTTCTTGCTGGTGCTGAGGAACCGGTCGGCCAGGGCCTCGATCTCGCTGGACCGTTTCAGAATCTGGAAGACCTGTTCCGGTAGGGCGCGCAGCGCCTGAATGAACTGACGTCCCTGCAGGATGCTGAGGTTCCGCAGCCGAGCGATCCGCAGCGTGATCAGGGCGAGGGCGGCTACTTGGCTGGTGAATGCCTTTGTGCTGGCCACCCCGATCTCCGGACCCGCGTGCAGATAGGTGCCGCCATCCACTTCCCGGGCGATGGTGGAGCCTACCACATTCACCAGCCCGATAGTCCGGCCACCTCTACGCTTGGCCTCCCGGATTGCGGCCAGGGTGTCGGCGGTCTCGCCGGACTGGGAGATCCCGATGACCAGGGTCTTGGGATCGACGACGGGATTGCGGTAGCGGAACTCAGAGGCGTACTCCACCTCGACCGGTAGGCGGGCCATCTCTTCCAGCATGTATTCGCCGATAATGCCCGAGTGCCAGGAGGTGCCGCAGGCGGTGATGATCACCCGCTCGAAGCTCTTGAGCTCTTCATCGCTCAGGTTGAGGCCGCTGAGCCGAGCGGTACCCTCATCATCCAGCAGGTGGCCGCGGAGGGTATTGCAGATGCTCTCCGGCTGTTCGCAGATCTCCTTCAGCATGAAGTGGGCATAGCCACCCCGCTCCACGGTAGCCAGATCCCAGTCGATCTGGTTCACCGGCTTGCTGATGCGGGCCGTCTCCAGGTTGCGCACCCGGTAGCCATCGCGGGTCAGCACCACCATCTCGCCGTCGTCCAGGTAGACCACGGTGCGGGTATGCTGCAGCAGCGGGGACGCGTCGGAGGCAACGAACCACTCGTCCTCTCCCACGCCGACCAGCAGGGGGGAGCCGTTCCGCGCCGCCACGATTACCCCCGGCTCGTCCGAGGAGATGAACGCAAGACCGTAGGCACCTTCCACGTCCCGCAGCGCGTTGGCCACCGCCTCTTCCAGGTTGCCCTGATAAAACTCACCCACCAGGTGCGCCAGCACCTCGGTGTCGGTGTCCGACTTGAAGGTGTGCCCCCGCTGCTCCAGCGCCTTTCGAATAGCACCGGAGTTTTCGATGATTCCGTTGTGGATGACGGCAATCCGGCCTGACTGGTCGGTGTGTGGGTGCGCGTTGGTGGTGGTGGGGGCTCCATGCGTGGCCCAGCGCGTATGGCCGATCCCGATGGTGCCCTGAGGCATGTTATTGTCGAGCTCGCCCTCGAGCACCGACAACTTCCCGGCGGCCTTCATGATCTTGAGCCCACGCCCGTTCACTACCGCGATTCCGGCGGAGTCGTAGCCGCGGTACTCCAGCCGCCGGAGTCCTTCGAGGAGTAGTCCGGCTGCCTGCCGCGGTCCGATGTATCCAACAATGCCGCACATCGTGGCGAACCTCAGTCCAGGAGTTCACGGCTTGCCGCGACAAGCGCCTCGGCGTCCGCTTGGGTCGGTGCTTCAGCGATCAGTCGAACGATCGGCTCGGTTCCCGATGGCCTGACGTGCAACCACCGATCCTGCCAGGCGAGCCGGAGCCCATCGCGTTCATCGGCGGTGGCATCGGAGAACCGCTGGCGGAGCCTGCCATAGAGAACACGCAGGTCAGAGCCGCGCGGTGCCTTAGCCTTCACGATCGTGTACCGGGGCGACTCGGCCACGAGTCGGGAAAGCGTTACCCCAGTCTGGGCAAGGAGATGCAAGATCAAGGCCACCCCCAGGGGGGCATCCCGACCAACGTGGAGTTCGGGCAGCATCACTCCACCGTTGCCCTCCCCCCCGATCAGTGCGCGCTCCTCCCGTATGGTACGAGCCACGTTCGCCTCTCCCACCGGTGCCCGGACGAACCGGGCTCCGCGCGACCGGGCTGCATCCTCAACCACCAGACTGGTCGAAAGGTTCACCACCACGGTGGGCGGCGTCCCCTCGGTGAGGCGTCCGTCCAACACAGCGCGAACGGCAAAGGCCAACGTGTAATCCTCTCCGATAGCATTGCCGCGCTCGTCGACCAGCGCCAGTCGATCCACATCCGGGTCCACCGCCAGGCCCACATCGGCTCTCGTGGCCTGAACCAGCGCTTCCAACTCCCCGAGATTTGCGGGCACCGGCTCGGGAGGACGGGGAAAGCGCCCGTCCATCTCCAGATTGATGCCGTGGACCCGGCAGGAGAGCCGCTCCAGGAGGGGAATGATAGCTCCAGCACCGGCGCCACGAACGCAGTCGAGTGCTACCGTGAACCGCCGTTTCCGGATTGCAGCCTGGTCGATCGTAGGCAACGCGAGAATAGCATCCAGGTGCCGCTTCACCGCATCGGCATCCTCTCGGATGGACCCCAGCTCGGCCCACCCGGTCCGGGGCGGCCCCTTTTCAGCCAGGGTCCTGACCGCTGCACCAGCCTCTGAGTCGAGGAAGATGCCATCGGGTCCCACGAACTTGAGCGCGTTCCACTCGATCGGGTTGTGGCTGGCGGTCAGGATCAGCCCGGCGGCGGCGTGGTGGTGCTCCACTGCCAGCTGAACCGTCGGGGTGGGGACCACTCCCAGGTCTATGACATCTACGCCAACTGACATGAGGCCGGCGGCAGCAGCGCGCGCGAACATGGGGCCGCTGGTTCGGGCGTCGCGCCCGAGAATGACGGAGGGGCGCAGAGACGACTCTCCGACTCTCCACCCCTGTCGCGCCCAGGCGCCCAGGGCGGCGGCATAGCGAGCCACCAGCTCGGGCGTCAGGTCGGTGCCTACATGGCCCCGGATCCCCGAGACGCTGATCATCAGGGTTTCTGACATCCCGGGGACAGTCAGCTGATTGGAAGCTTGGCGCCGTTTCCATGGGCGCGGAGGAATGCTTCCACTGCCTCGGCATCGAAATGGACGCCGGCGCAGCGGCGGAGCTCCGCGATGGCTTCGGGAACGGCAAGAGAAGGACGGTAGGCCCGGTTGGTTGTCATTGCGTCGAAGGCGTCGACCACGGCAACAATCCGGGCCTCGAGCGGAATCTGGCTGCCACGCAGTGCATCGGGAAACCCGCTGCCGTCGATCCGCTCGTGATGGGAGCGAACGATCCGGAGAACCACCGGCGACTGGGAGAGAAATGGCGTCAGGATCTTTTCGCCCAGGGCCGAGTGCTCCTTGATGTGCTCAAACTCCTCCGGCGTCAACGGTCCCGGCTTATTCAGAATGGCTTCCCGGGTGCCGATCTTGCCGATGTCGTGCAGCTCGCCGCCGAGCCGCACCTGCTCGAGCGAGTCAGCAGCAAATCCCAACAGCGCGGCGGTCTTCATTGCATAGCGACTGACCCGGCTGGAATGTCCGCTGGTGTAGGCATCCTTGGCTTCGAGTGCGTGCACCAGCATCTGCACTCCATTGATGAGCGAGGCCCGGTTCTTTCGGTCGAGGTCTCGGACCTGAAGCTCGAGACTCTGCTGATAGAACCGGTTCTCCAGCACCAGGCGGCGCTTCTCCAGCGCCTTGTGCAGTCGGGCGCGAACCTCCTCCACCAGTACTGGTTTGGAGATGTAGTCCAAAGCGCCGAGCTTGAGGCACTCAACCGCGGTGCTCACCTCCGCCATTCCGGTCAGCATGATCACCGCCATGTCCGGATAGCGTTGCAGAGCCTCCCGTAGAAAGGTGACCCCGTCCATCTCGGGCATGTAGATGTCCGAAATGCATACCGGGACCTCTCCCTCGCGCTTGAGCACCGAGAGCGCATCGGCTCCGGACGAGGCCTCCATAGGAGACAGTCCGTGCGTCGCGATAACTCGGGTGAGCACCTGCCGGACCTGTGCGTCGTCGTCAACTATGAGGCATCGGGCCGTGGTGCCGTCAGTCAGGGTGGCCGTCACGGTGCGAAACTAAACAGGGCTGTTCGATATTGGGTACCGCCCCGGGCAGGCCCTCCCCGTTCACTGTCTACCGTTTGGCAGTCACGTTATTCTCCATTATGACCCGAATTCTTCCCCAGGACCATCAATTCGGCTTCGCCACCCGTGCCGTCCACGCCGGCCAGGTGTCGGAACCGTTGTCGGGCGCCGTGATGACCCCGATCTACCAGACTTCCACGTACGTCCAGGAAGGGCTCGGGAAGCATCGGGGATACGAATACGCCCGCACCCAGAACCCCACCCGTGAGGTGTTGGAGCGAAACGTGGCCACCCTGGAGGGTGGCACCTACGGCTTCGCGTTCGGCTCCGGCCTGGCGGCGCTCGATGCCGTCCTCAAGCTCTTCAAGACCGGCGACCATCTGGTATGTGGCGAGAACGTGTACGGCGGCAGCCACCGGCTGATGGAGCGCATCTACGGCAACCTCGGGGTGCAGGTGAGCTTTGTGGACATGCGGGAGGTGAGCAACATCGAGCGCGCGCTCACCCCGGCTACCCGGATGATCTACTGCGAGACGCCCACTAACCCGATGATGAACCTCACCGACCTTGCCGCGGTCGGGGACCTGGCTCAGGCCCATGGGTACCTGTATGTAGTGGACAACACTTTCGCGACGCCGTATTTCCAGCGTCCGCTGGAGCATGGCGCCGACATTGTCCTTCATTCCACCACCAAGTATCTGAACGGCCACAGCGACATGGTCGGCGGACTCCTGATCACGTCGCGTGATGATGTGGCCGAGCGGCTTGCCTTCATTCAGAACGCCGCCGGTGCGGTGCCCGGCCCGATGGACTGCTGGCTAGCTCTCCGGGGCATCAAGACGCTGCCGCTACGAATGCGCCAGCACGACGCGAGCGGCCGGAGAATAGCCGAGTGGCTCACCCGGCAGCCGGGAGTGAGCAAGGTGTACTACCCTGGCCTGCCGTCGCACCCGCAGCACGAGATCGCCTGCCGTCAGATGACCGGTTTTGGGGGCATGATCTCACTTGACCTGGGAGATGCCGCCCGGGCCCGCCGATTTGTGGAGAGCACCCAAATCTTCGTGCTGGCCGAGTCACTCGGTGGGGTGGAAAGCCTGATCGGTCACCCCGCCTCGATGACCCATGCCTCGGTGCCACCGGCCATGCGACAGGCGATGGGTCTGACCGATAGCCTCATCCGGCTCAGCTGCGGCGTCGAGGATACCGAGGATCTGATCGCCGATCTGGACCAAGCTCTAAAATTTTGAGCCTCTGATGACCAACGTTCCCGCTCAGCGCCCCCGAAAAATTCTCCCCGAGATCTCCGCGGTCTCCTGGGAGCACCCGGCGGACCGCGCCGCGCTGCAGACCCTGCGCGCCATACCCGGTGTGGATGAGGTAATCCGGAAAGTCCTGGCGATGCTCGGGGGCGAGCGCGGCATCCGGCTGCTGTTCCAGGGCAACGCCATCAGGGTGGGACCCGCTCAGTTCCCCAAGCTCTGGCACCTGCACACCGAGGTCACCACCACCTTCGACTGGGGGAACGTGCCCGAGCTCTACGTCTCCCAGACGCCATTCTTCAACGCCGGCGCCTACGGCATCGATGCACCTTTCATCGTGGTGCACTCGGCAGCCGTCGAGCTGCTCGACGACGACGAGTTGCGAGTGCTGCTCGCCCACGAGCTGGGCCACGTCATGAGCGGTCATGCGCTGTATCGCACGGTTGCCGCCATTCTCGCCATGGTGAGTCTTGGCGTGCTGCCGGTGCTGGCGGAGCTGGTGGTGCTCCCGATCAGGCTGGCGTTCCTGGAGTGGTCGCGGAAGTCGGAGCTTTCCGCCGACCGGGCTGGCCTGCTTGGAGCTCAGGACATCGTGGCCGCCCAGCGCCTGGACATGAAGATGGCCGGAGGGGGCCGGGGTCAGGGTTTCGCCGGCCAGCTCAACGTTGATGCCTTCATGCAGCAGGCGCACGAGTATGCCGCCAGCAGCGAGGGGCTGGACGTGGTGTACAAACTGCTGAGCACGCTTGCACTCACGCATCCTATGCACACCGTCCGCGCAGCCGAGCTCCAGCGCTGGGTCGCGAGTGGAGAGTACGATCGGATCATTCGTGGCGAGTACGTCCGGCGAGGAACCGAGGCGAGTGATCGCCCCTGGCGGGACGAGGTGGCAGCGGCGGGAAATTACTACGCCGCTGAGGCGCGAGAACTGGCAGGGCACCTGGCGGAGGCGGCCAAGCGCGCCGCCGACCGGGCTCGGGAAGCCTTTCGGAACGCGCAGAAGTCGTGAGACTGCTGGTCGTCGGCAGTGGCGGTCGGGAGCATGCGCTCTGCTGGGCTCTTCGCCGGGAAAATCCCCGCGCCCAGTTGTACTGCGCCCCCGGGAACCCCGGCACCGCCGACTTCGGAACCAATCTCCCGATCGCAGCCGACGATCTCGACCGCCTGGCCGACGCGGCCGACATGCACGGGATCGATCTCACGGTGGTAGGCCCGGAGGTGCCTCTGGCCCGGGGGTTGGCTGACCGACTTCGAGCCGAGGGCCGTACCGTGTTCGGCCCCGGCGCTGCCGCAGCTCAGATCGAGGCCTCCAAGGCCTTCGCCAAGGAAGTCATGCGGGCCGCCGGGGTACGGACGGCCGCCAGTGGCTCGTTCGTCGATCTCAAGGCCGCTCTGGCCTTCGTAGACCGCCAATCCGAGCCCCTGGTGGTCAAGGCATCGGGTCTGGCGGCCGGAAAGGGTGCAATTGTTTGCAGCACCCGCAGGGACGCAGCGGCCGCAGCTCGCGCCATGCTGGAGCAGGGCGACTTTGGCGAGGCGGGCCGCACCGTGGTGATCGAGTCTTTCCTCGAGGGCGAGGAGATCTCGGTCATGGCGGTGACCAATGGGCGCGACCTGGAGCTGCTTCCGGTGGCGCAGGACCACAAGCGGTTGCTGGAGGGAGATCAGGGGCCGAACACCGGCGGCATGGGCGCTTACAGTCCTGTTGCCGTCGCCGGCCCGGCCCTCCTGGAGCGGGTCAAACGCGACATCCTGGCACCCATTCTGGAGGAGTTGCAGCGCATGGGCACGCCGTTTTCGGGAGTGCTCTACGCCGGCCTGATGATCGATCCGGCGGGGGTCCCCTGGGTAATCGAGTTCAACTGCCGGTTGGGGGATCCCGAGGCCCAGGTAATCCTTCCGCTGATCTCCGAAGGACTGACCGACTGTCTCACCCGGGTGGCCGCTGGTCAGTCGCCATCCCGGATCAATGTGAGTCGCGGAGCGGCGGTGACCACGGTTCTCGCCTCTCACGGGTATCCCGACCGGCCCGACACCGGTGCTCCGGTTACGCTGCCGGACTCACTGCCTCCGAATGTCTACCTCTTTCAGAGTGGGGCCATCCGTGGGGCGGACAATCGGCTGCAGGTGAGTGGCGGGCGAGTATTGAGTGCTACTGGCGTCGGCGCAAGCTTCCCCGAGGCGCAACGGCTGAGCCGAGCGGCGGCTGAAGCGGTTCATTTCGACGGCAAGTTCTTTCGCCGCGACATTGGCTGGCGGGAGGCCGCCCGCCTGGAGACCCGCCGGCTGGCGAGTGCGCAGCAGACCTGAGGGGTGGTCCCTCCAGTGGAGAATCAGGAGACAGGAGTGATCCATGACTCGGGCACAAATAGCGACTGCGCTGCTGCTGATGGGAGCCGCCGGGTGCGGCAGCGATAGCAGCGAGCCCAATCAGCCGGAACCGCTCCCGTCGAATGGGATCAGCATAGTTGCGGGCGCCCAGACCAAGGGCTTTGGCGCCTTCACTCCCAATCCCCTGAGCATCTCGCTGGCGGACGGGGGGACGGTGATGTGGTTCAACAACGACGAGGCGGGCGGGGTCTACGGGGGCAGCGGAGTGGTTCACAACATTACGGCAGACGACGCATCCTTCGCATCGGGAAGTCTGGCACCAGGCGCCACCTTCCAGGCCACTCTGACCACGGCCGGGGAGCACGGCTACCACTGCAGCATCCACCCCTCCATGCAGGGAAGCGTCACCGTCACTCCCTGAATTCGGTCGATGCCCGAGCTTCCTGAAGTCGAAACCATCGTCCGGGACCTGCGCCCCATTCTGCTGCGCCGCCGGATTAAACGAGCCGCGCTCAGTCACGACGACGTCCTGCGGGGTGTCAGCCGCAGGCGGCTGCTTCGCCGTCTCGCGGGTGCCACGATCCGCGAGGTGTACCGCCGAGCCAAGCACGCGGTGCTGGAGCTGGACTCGGGTCGGTTGGTCATTCAGCCGGGCATGACCGGCTCACTGCAGGTCCACCAGCGGCCGTTGCCGCCGGAGGAGGCCCGCTACGCCGTGCTCCGGGCCGAGCTCGATGGGGGCGATGAGCTGGTCTACACCGACGTGCGGCGGCTCGGAACCATACTGCTGCTGGACCAGAAGCAATGGGCGGCGTATGACCGCGCCATCGGGCCGGAGCCACTGGATCCGGAGTTTTCTGCAGAGCGACTGGGTGAGGCACTGCGCCGAAGCCGCCAGGCAGTGAAAAAGGTCATCATGGATCAGCGACACCTGGCCGGGGTAGGAAACATCTACGCCAACGAGGCCCTGTTCGCGGCGGGGATCGATCCCTCGAAGCCGGCGCGCCGGCTTGGCCCCGAGGACCATCGGCGCCTCCACGCCGAGATCCGCCGCATCCTGGCGGCGGCCATCCGGTCGAATGGAACCACGTTCCGCGACTATCGGACCGGTACCGGGGAGTCAGGAAATTTTCAGCTCGAGCTGTTGGTGTACGGACGCGAGGGGGAACCCTGCCGCCGCTGCGGTACCCGCCTGACCGGTACCCACGCCATTGATGCGCGAATCTCGGTCTTCTGTCACCGCTGCCAGTCGTGAGTCGACTCCGCTCTCAGCGCAGGATCCCGCTCCCAGCCACCGATCTCAACCTGCTGCTGCGCCGCGTGCGAGCGATGGCAGAAAACCGGCCTGCCATCTACCAGATGTTCGACGCCACTGGCCGGGTCCTGTACGTGGGCAAGGCCAAACGGCTGCGCACCCGGCTGCTCACCTATTTCCGCGCCAGCTATCCCGACGACAAGGCCGCCAGGATCCTGTACGCCGCCAGCGACATCCGCTGGGACTACGTCCCCAGTGAATTCGCCGCTTACCTCGGCGAGCTACGCCAGATCCGGAAATTGCGTCCCTATTTCAATCACAAGGGGAACCGTACCCGCCGTGCGGTGCTGATCAAGGTGGCCGGTGGGCCCGCGCCTCGAGTGTACGGGGGCGGCACGGTCGCGCTCAATGACATGCGCTGCTACGGTCCGTTTACGTCCATGCAGCGAATGCAGGAGGCCGTGCGCACCCTGAACGATCTGCTGGGTCTGCGCGACTGCCCCAGCAACATGCCGATGAGTTTTGCCGGACAGGGCGACCTCTTCGACCAGCCTCGCCAGGCCGCGTGCATGCGACATGAGCTCGGATTCTGCAGCGGGCCCTGCGCTGGTCTGGTCTCGGAGCTGGACTACCTCCGCCGAGTGGATACCGCCGTCGCATTTCTGGAGGGCCGAACCCTGGATCCTCTGAACCGGGTCATCGCCGCGATGCAGGAGGCCTCGAACAGCAACCGCTTCGAAGTCGCGGTCCGCTGGCGAGAGAAGTTCGAGCAACTGGAGTGGCTTCTGGCCGCGACCAGCCGGGCCCGCAGCGCCATCGACCTGCTGACGTTCGTCTATCGGGATCCGGGAGACTTTGGCGACGACCGGGTATACCTGATGCGGCGGGGAGTGGTGCGGGCCTCGTTTCCGTACCCTTCGACTCCGATCGAGCACGAGGCTTTCCGCGCGGTGGTAGCGGAGGAGTCACGGCGGCCGATGCCATCCACCGAGCCGCTTCCGATGGATGCGGTGGACGAAGTGCTGCTCATGATGTCCTGGTTCCGAGCGCACCCGGATGCCCTCCGGCGGACCTCGCCCTATGAGCAGTGGATGTGAGGGAGCGGCGACTGGAGACTGGCGACTGGAGACTAGCGACTACCGCCGCACCGGTGCCCAGGCAGACGGCGTTCGTTCCACTTCGGTCGGCGGCTGGGAG
Organism: uncultured Gemmatimonadales bacterium; assembly: GCA_965652025.1. Taxonomy (GTDB): domain Bacteria; phylum Gemmatimonadota; class Gemmatimonadetes; order Gemmatimonadales; family GWC2-71-9; genus CAVVWJ01. Next base: position 84,624 of record CBFGTM010000001.1, on the reverse strand, counting down.
GCCGCTGCAGCCGGCCAGCTGAACCAGCCACCTGGATCGTTGTCGTAAATTCGAAACGCTATCCGGGGCAGCCGGTCCGAGCTTGGCGGGAACCACGCCGGATCCAGCCGTAGAAGCAGGCGCCAGCCCTGCCGATCGCTCCGGCCACTCACCTCCCAGCCGCCACCGGAGCGCTCCCGACCCAGCCGCCAATCGGGGTCATCTCTCGGCGGTTCCCACCTGCCGTTCCGTCCCCGATAGACCACGCTGCTGTCGAGCACTCGGCGGAAATACAGCTGGAAATCGTCATGCTGCGGTTGACTGGCCGCATCACCAGAAGGATCGAGACTGACGACCAAGTCGTCACCCCAGTAGAACGTGGAGTCGGGAATGCTGGCTGCAAGAAAGACAGTGTCGCGCGAGCGCAGGAGCCACACCAAAGCCGTACCCTGCCCAGTCCGAATCCGGACTTGCGCAGGTCCCAGCGCGACGCTGTCGATGATCGGAGCGGCGGAGAGTGGTGGGTCGATCGGACGAACCCGCAACGTGTCGGGCAGGGCCAGCTGGAGCGCGAGCAGCAGCACGGGTCAGGCGGGAGCGAAGTCGAGCAACGGAAGCAGCCGGCCGCGAGGCGGGATGCCCGGCTCCAGCTCCAGAATCCCAACCGACGGAGGGAGGCCAAAGCGGCGATGTCCCGCACCGCCAGGATTCATCACCGTCACGACTACGTCTACCACCGTCAGCAGCGGCCGATGAGTGTGGCCGTAGATGATGATCTGGGCATCGGGGAAGACGGCGTTTAGCCCCTCGGGAGTCGGGGTGCCGAGCTGATCACCGTGGGTCACCACGATATCGAAGCCCTCGAGCTCCACGTGGGCGACTTGCGGTAGGCGTTGCCGCACCTCCGGCCCGTCGGTGTTGCCATAGACGGCGGTCACCGGTGCCACCGCCTCCAGCTCGGTCAAGAGATCGAGGGGACCGATATCGCCCGCGTGCACGATGTGATCGACCTGCTCGAAGACTCGAAAGACTTCGGGACGCATCAGACCGTGAGTGTCGGCGATGACACCGAGCCGCATCAGCGCTGCGCCGCAGTGGCGAGCGGGATCACCGGAGGCCGGTCATCGACCTGCTGCCACAGGTTGTTGAAGGCGCTCAGCAGCTCGGCAGCCTCGAAGTTGCAGTGACCGGGGCGGGCCACCTCCGTCTGGGTATACAGAGCATCAGCCCCGATCTGCCGCACCTTCTCGGCATAGAGCCCGGCCTGGCTGAACGGCACGATGGGATCACCGGTCGTGTGGAGGTTGATCAGCGGCACAGTCAGGTTTCCTGACGTACTGAACCGCTCCAGCGCCGCCAGCGCACCCGCGTCGGCAACGAACCGCTCCACCTCGGCGTTCAGCGCCGCATCGTCATCGGATCCGGAGTAGGTCCGGCCGGAGTTGTCGAACGGGTTGCCTCCCAGGCGGGCTTGACCGTCCGCCGTTCCGAATACGTTGTACCAGAGCAGGCCGACCGTCGTTTCCGCAATAGAGCGAAGATCACTGCCGGCAGTCGGAGCCTGGGTAACGGTAAGCAGCTGCCGAGTAGCATCCGGACGCGCCGCCAGGGCGAGGACGATCGCCGGAATGTAGACTTGCTCCCACTGTTGCCTGACTGATTCGGGAATGTCGAGCGCGGTACCAGGGATAAGACCGGGAAAGAAATAGTCGAACACCACCCGGAAATCGTCGATGTAGTCGAGCTGGGCTCGGAAGTCGCCGATGGGACCACAACCCGCCAGGGCGCCGTTGAACTGATCGGCGTGAAGCTCGGCCGATAGGGTGGCCACCAGCCCTCCTTCGGAGAAACCAACCACCACGCTGCGGTTCGGGTTCGGGCGAATCAGCCGTTGGACCTCCTCGCTCAGCTCGATCAGATCCTCGACCGCCTCGGGCGCAATCAGTCCGTTGGCGCGGTAGCTAGTTGTCGCGTAGCCATAGCCGAGACTGGTAATCAGATCGGAGGCCGGGCGCCCGCCGACTACGTCCTCCGGGATAGACAGCTCTCGCTGCGGCGCGACGTATCCATGGGCATAGAGGACCAGGTCCCCGTTCCAGGACTCGGGAAAGCAGAGCCGGTAGAGCGCTCCGTGCGGCAGCACGCCGTCGCGGCAGCCGGGCGTGGGAGCCTCCCCGACGTCCGTCGGCTCGGTCGATCCCGGGCCGGCTGGATTGTTGTCCCCACCACCACAGGCGGCGACAAGGCTGGATATACAAGTGAGAACGGCGCCCCACCTGAGGCGCCGGAGATCATCCGGATTGCTCATCAGTCTGCCTGACCTTCCCATCGGCGGGCGATCTCGAGATCGAGCTCGAGTTGATCCAGCACTCGCTGGACCACGAAATCTATCAGGTCGGCTACCCCACCCGGACGATGGTAAAACCCTGGAGCCGCTGGAAGCACGACGGCGCCCGCCTCGGCGACCGTCACCATGTTTCGGAGATGCACCAGGGAGAGCGGCGTTTCTCGAGGCACCAGGACCAGCTTGCGCCGCTCCTTGAGGGTGACGTCCGCCGCCCGCTCAACCAGTGAGCGACTGGTCCCGAGCGCGATGGCAGCCAAAGTACCCATGCTGCAGGGGCAGATCACCATACCGGCGGTGCGCTGAGAGCCGCTCGCCGGCAGGGCACCCCGGTCTTCGTCCGGAAAGGTCACGACCGATGACCAGTCTCCGCCGGTTGACCGGCGCAGCTCCTCCAGTGAGTTGATGGCGCATTCCTCCCGGAGCAGCCGCATGCCGTGCTCCGAGGCGATGAGCCATACCGGGACACCGTTCCGGGCCAGGACCTCGAGCAGCCGCACGGCGTAGGGTGCTCCCGATGCTCCGGTCAGGGCCAGGACGATCGGCAGGCGGCTCATTGGCCCCGGCGGTTGGGTGTTGGGGTGTGGTGCGGGTGTTTGGGAGAAGTTGTGAGCGGTGAGCGGTGAGCAGTGAACGGGGGTTTCCGGTCGGGCTGGGGCCATGCCTGCTTGGGAGCCGGAACAGGCTGCTTGGTTCTCGCCTTCTTAGGTGGCTTTTCCCGCTTAGTGCTCACCGCTCATTGCTCCCGTTTTTCATCACACAACCCTATCCACCAGCGCAAAGAAAAAGACGACTACCGACATCACCCCGTTCATGGTAAAGAATGCGGCGTCGAGCTGGGAGAGATCGCCGGGTCGCACCAGGGAATGCTCGTAGGCAAGGATGCCGGTGGCAATCATGAGGCCGAAGTAGTACCACAGGCCGAAACCCGCGCCGTAGCCGAACAACGCCAGGGCTGGAATGGTGATCCCGTGGAGCAACTTGGCCAGGCGAATCGCCCGCGACTCACCCAGGCGAACTACGGCGCTCCGAAGCCCCTCGTCGCGATCGAAACCGGCGTCCGGTAAGGCATAGAAAATGTCGAACCCGGCGACCCAGGTGGCCACGGCCAACGTGATCGCCAGCAGCACCCAGGCAGGGTCGCTCCAGCGCCCGGTCACCGCTAGGTACCCACCAACAGGGGCGATCGCCAGGCTGATACCCAGCCAGAGGTGGGGCCACCAGGTGAACCGCTTGGACACGCTGTACACCAGAATCCAGGCCAGGGCCAGCGGGCTCAGAAGCAGGCAGAGTGGATTGAGCAGCGCCGCCGTGCCGATGAAGATCGCCGCTGCGACCAGAACCGAGATCCAGGCCTGGGTCAGTGATAGCCGGCCCTGGGGCAGCTCGCGATTGAGGGTCCGCGGGTTTCGGGCATCGAACTGGCGGTCGGCAATCCGGTTGAATCCCATGGCTGCCCAGCGGGCGGCGGAAAAGGCGATCACGACCAGCAGCACAGTCCGGCCGGTCACCGGAGCCGCGCGAGAAGCCGCCAGTACCCCCAGCAAGGCGAACGGCAAGGCAAACAGGGTGTGGGGCAGCTTGACGAAGTTGATGTAGCGGACGAGGAGCGATTCGCCGGTGAAGGTTTGCCCTTCACTGGGCGGACAGGCGGTCAGGCGGTCAGGCGGTCTGGTACTCAACGTCCGGCTCCGCGGGTCTTCTTATCGGTGACCGTCCGACCGGCCGACCGGCCGACCGCCAGATCAATCCCAAGCCGATCCCACATCTCATCGACTCTCTTCTTCGTCTCCTCGTCCATCCGGATCAGCTCCGGCCACTCGCGATCGAAGCCCTCCTCTTTCCACTTCCGGGTAGCATCGATTCCCATCTTGCTTCCGTAGGTGAACGCCCGGCTGGAATGGTCCAGCACATCCATCGGTCCCATGGAGAAGCGCACGTCGCGCTCCGGGTCGATGTTGTTGAGCGCGATCCACCACGCCTCGTCCGGATCTCGGACATCGACCTCCTTGTCCACGATCACCAACACCTTGGCGAGCGACATGAGTCCCTGCCCCCAGAGTGCGTTCATCACCTTGTAGGCCTGTCCCGGGTACTGCTTATCGATCGACACGAAGACCAGGTTGTGAAAAATCCCCGGCGCTGGCATGTGGTAGTCGACGATCTCCGGGACCGTGAGCCGGAGCAGGGGAAGAAAGATCCGTTCGGTCGCGTGTCCCAGGTAAAAGTCCTCCATGGGAGGCCGGCCCACCAGGGTGGCGGGATAAATGGGGTCGCGGCGCGATGTGATCGCCGTGACATGCACCCGCGGGTAGTAGTCGGCCAATGAGTAGAAGCCCGTGTGATCGCCGAACGGGCCCTCCAGCACCAGCGGCTCCGCCGGGTCGATATACCCTTCCAGCACCAGCTCGGCCTGGGCCGGCACCGCGAGGTCAGAGGTCAGAGCCTTGGCCAGCTCCACCGGCTCTCCCCGCAGAAACCCGGCAAAGAGAAACTCATCGATCGTGGGAGGCAGGGGCGCCGAGCCGGAGTACATGCTCGCCGGGTCGCCGCCCAGCGCGATGACCACCGGCATGCGCTCGCCCCGGGTCGCCATCTCCCGCCAGTGTCCGGCTCCCACTTTGTGGCGCTGCCAGTGCATCGCCAGCGAGTTTCGGTCCAGCACCTGTACCCGGTACATGCCCACGTTGCGGACGCTGGTGGCGGGGTCGGTGGTGATCACCAGCGGCAGGGTGAGGTAGCGGCCCCCGTCGCCCGGCCAGGTGGTGAGAAACGGGATGCTGCCGAGGTCCACTTCCGCATCGCGCTGCACCACTTCCTGGCACGGGGCGCGGCCACTCTTCATCCGGGGAGGAAACTTTCCGATCTCGGCCAGCTTGGGCAGCATGGCCAGCTTGCCGAACAGTCCCTCGGGAACCTTGAGGTTCAGCATCTCGGAGATCCGCCCGCCGATCTCATCGAGGTTGCGAACGCCCAGGGCCAGGCACATGCGGCGCATCGAGCCGAACAGGTTGATGGCCACCGGCTGCTGACTGCGCTGTCCGTCTTCCAGGAGCACCTGCTCGAAGAGGAGGGCCACTCCGCCGCCGGGGCTCTTCATCACCCGGTCGGCGATCTCGGCGATCTCGAGCCGTGCCCGGACCGGATGGGTGACCCGCACCAGCTCGCCGATGCCGTCGATGGCCTTGATGAACTCGCGGAGGTTATCTAGGGCCATGGTTAAGCGTTCTTCGTGGCGACATACAACGCACACACTCCACCCATCAGCAGCTCATAATCGACATTCGCGAAGCCGCGGTCCTCTATCCGCTTCGCCAGCTCGGGCGGCGCGGGAAATACCCGGGTCGATTCTGGAAGCCAGCTGTAAGCGGTCGTATGTTTGGAGACCCAGCGGCCAACCAGCGGCAGGATCCGGTGAAAGTAGAACCGGTACGCCGCATTCAGCAGGCGATGGCGAGGGAGCGCCATCTCGAGGATGACTAGCCTGGCGCCGGGTTTCAGCACCCGGGCGGCTTCGGCGAGCCCTGCGTCGAGGTCCACCAGATTGCGGACGCCCCATCCCACCATCGCCCCGTCAAACGCACCATCGGGAAATGGGAGCTCGAGCGCATCGGCGTTCACCGGCCTGAGCCGCGGGGCCTTGCCTCGCCCCAACTCCAGCATCCGGCGGACGAAGTCGGCTCCGACGACACTCCCCTCAAATCCGCGCTGTCTGGCCAGCGCGGCCCCGAAATCGAAGGTGCCGGCGCACAGGTCGAGATAAATTCCGGCAGGGGCTCGCTGCCACCCCAACCTCTGGATGGCGCGGCGTCTCCATCCCTGATCCAGGCGGAAGCTGATGATGCGGTTGAGGCGGTCGTAGGTGGGAGCAATTGCAGTGAAGATGGCCCGAACGTAGGCCCGCTTCTCCGGACCGCCCCAAACTGGTAACTGACGATCCGAGGCTAACATAGGCGCTGAATGTAGTCCTTGGGGAACACCCACCGCAAGCCGACTGGCCGTTGCCTAGCCCGCAGCAGGAGTGGGCCAGCCTCAGTGACCAGGACGTGGTCCTCCGGGCCCGCTCGGGGCAGGAGTCTGCCTATCGGGAGCTGATCCGGCGCTACGAGCGGCCGGTGTTTGCCCTGGTGTTCCGAATGGTGCGGGATCGTGAGCTGGCCGAGGACCTCTCCCAGGAGACCTTCGTCAAGGCACTGAACGCTATCGACTCCTATAGGCCCGAGTTCAAATTCTCATCCTGGATCTTCAAGATCGCAAACAACGCGGCGATCGACCATCTGCGCCGCCGGGAGCTGGACACCCTCTCCCTGGATGGGTCGCCTCACGCGGAAACGCCGGAGGCGATGCAAGCCACCGCGCTCCAGATCGGCGCCCGGCAGGAGACCCCGCTCGATACCGTCGAGGCCAAGGAGCTCGGCACCGCAATCGAGGCGGCCATCGGATCACTCCGCCCCGAGTATCGCTCCTGCATCCTGCTGCGGCACGTCGAGGGCAGGGCCTACGAGGAAATAGCCGAGATCCTCAACCTGCCGCTCGGCACGGTGAAGACGTACATCCATCGGGCGCGCAATGAGCTGCGGCAGTCGTTGGCCCACCTCAAAGAATGAAACCTTCACTTTCCACCCAACGTAGAGGGGTCCACTTATGACCCGTCCTTCCGGAGCCCATCTCTCTTCCGATGAGATCGAAGCCTGCGTAAGCGGAGCTGTCAGCCCTGCCCTGCAGCAGCATCTGGAGGAGTGCCCGGCCTGCATGGAGCAGGTTCGCGTCGATCGTGAGATCGCGCAGCTGATCGGTGTACTTCCTCTGATGAGCCCCACCGAAGGTTTCGCCGATCGGGTCATGGCTCGAGTCGCCATCCCCGATCCCTTCGCCCTGCGCTCGTTGCAGACCACTCGCCGCCGTCTCTTTGCCACCAAGAAATCGCTCGCTGCTGCCGCCACCCTGGTCCTGGGCCTGGTGGGATCCATGGCCGGCAGCATCGCCTGGTCGTTGGCCAACCAGGACACTCTGGCCTCGCTCGGCGCCTGGCTGTTCGCCCAGGGAGGCCAGGCCATCTGGCTCGGGGTGCAGGGGCTCGCGACTAATGTGATCGAGCAGCCCTGGTACACCGGGCTCCAGTCACTGGTGGAGAATCCGGGGCGTCTCGCTGCACTCTCGGCGATCGGCTCCTTCCTGTATCTGGGCTGTCTCCTGGCCCTGCGTCGCCTCCTGGCTGTTCCGACTCAGCAGGTGGCCCATGCCGGCCTTTAAGCAGCTTCTCGCGCTGGTCCCGCTCCTCACCGTTGTGGCTCCCCGCCCCCTCCCGGCGGAGACGCCTATCGACCGCATGGTCTCCGAAGCCATCGACCTGGTGAGTCGGGTACGGACCCTGGTGCGGCACGTGGGCGGAAGCCAGGGACAAACCGTCAATCTCGACGATCTCAGCCGGCCGACCCTGCTCGAGTCCCGGCTTCGCCTGGCCCTCCATCCCTCCGACGGACAGCTTCGGATCACCATCCCCGGGGGAACGGCGCGGAGAGGCGATTTCAGCCTGGGCTCTTCGGAAAACCTCACCGGTCATCTGCTGGTGATCGACGGCAAGGCGGACATCTACGGCCATCTGACCGGCAACCTGGTGACGGTTCAGGGCGACGTCGTCGTCCATCCGGGCGGCGTCGTCTCAGGCGACGTCCTTGCCCTCGGAGGCGAGGTTCAAGACCAGGGTGGCGAGATCGGTGGTGAAGTGAGGGCTCTCAAGTCCAGCAGTTTACTCGCACCCGCAGCGGCCACCGCCGAGCCCCAGGCCCTCAACCCAATCCAAAGCGTGCTACTCCGCGTTGCCGGAGTCACCGGGGTGTTTCTGACTCTCCTGGTACTCGGCTTTGGGCTGGTCATGTTCGGACGGCAGAATCTGGAGATCGTCTCCGATACGGTCTCCCACTCCTTCGGGCGAGCCTTTCTCGCGGGCCTGCTTGGTCAGATCCTGCTGCTGCCCACCTTCGGTATGCTGGTTGTGGGCCTGATTCTGAGTGTCGCCGGCATTCTCCTCCTTCCCTTCGCCGTGGCGGTGTTTGGTTTGTTGACCGTGCTCGGCATCTTAGGCGGCTTTCTCGCCGTGGCCCACGCCATGGGGGAGACCTACATTCGGCGGCGCATGGCGCTCGGCGTGATGATCGGGTCGCCCAACAGCTATCGCTACGTGCTGCTGGGACTGGCAGGGCTGGCCAGTGTCTGGGCGGCGTGGGCGCTCTTCGGCTGGGTACCAGTCGCAGGGAGCATCGTGTGGGGTGCGGCATTCTTCGTTACCTGGCTTCTGGGGACGGCCGGGTTTGGGGCCGCCCTCCTGAGCCGGGGCGGTGCCAGGGAGAGCTTTGCTGGTAGGCTGCTTCCACCCGAGGCACTCACCGACGAATACCTCTGGGCCACGCCCCAGTTTGGGGTGCCGGCCGCGCGTCGTCCCGGGCCTCAGTCCCGCTCTCGCGGAGCCTGACGTGATGAAGGGGGCGGGACTCGCAGCGGTGCTGCTGCCCTGGGGCAGCGCCGCCCAGGCCCAGACCATGCGGCCCTTCGGCACCTTCAGGCAGTGGCACGGCGAAACCCGGCTCACCGCACGACTGGATTACGCCGCCGGCCTGCTTCGGGTGGCGCCCGGGAGCGGCAACCAGCTCTACCGGATGGACCTCTCATACGACGACAGCCGATACGTCCCCATCAGTGACTTCGATCCGCAGTCCGGGTCCGTGGTACTGGGCCTGAAGCCCGAAGGGCAGGGCGGCGTGCGAGTCGTATCGCGAGAGCAGCTGCGCCAGACCGCCACCGTTGCCTTTTCCCCTCGAGTAGATCTGTCCCTGGCCCTGGCGCTCGGCGCCACCGAAACCGACGTGGAGCTGGGCGGGCTCAGCGTATCCAATCTGGCGGTCAAGACCGGCGCTAGTCGGGCGGTGATCCGGTTCTCCCAGCCCAACGGAGCCCGCTGCGGGCTGGCGGCGATCAGCGCCGGTGCGGCCGAGGTGTCGCTGTTAGGACTGGGCAACAGCCGGTGCGATGAGATCGAGTTCGAGGGCGGTGTGGGGAAGGTCTTTCTCGATTTCTCCGGAACCTGGAGCAGCAGCTCGCGGGTGGAGGTCAAGATGGCCGTCGGCGAGCTTACCCTGCGACTGCCCCAGAGCATCGGCATCCGAATGCGGATGGACAAGTTTCTGGCCAGCTTCGAGCCGGCGGGACTGGTTCGGCGGGGGGAGTGGTTCGAGTCGCGGAACTACGGTTCTACTGAACGGCACCTGGATCTAGATCTCACGGCGGCGATGGGTGGGGTCACTGTGGAGTGGGTGAAGTAGAGGTGTCACCCATCGAGACCCTCGGCTACGCACTGGGCACATCCTTCGCCTCCGGTCTCAACCTCTACGCCACTATCGCCGCCGCGGGGCTGTTTCAGCGCCTCGGCATCGTTCAGCTCCCCGATACCCTCCAGGTGCTGGCCAATCCCTTCGTGATGGGCGTCGCCATCACCCTGTTTCTGATCGAGTTCATCGCCGACAAAATCCCCTACGTAGACAGCGCCTGGGATGCGGTACACACCTTTATCCGGCCACCAGCAGCAGCCGTGATGGCCTACAGCGCGTTCGGATCCATTCCCGAGGAGTGGAAGGTGAGCGCGGCGCTGCTCGCCGGAGGGGTCGCGCTGACCTCGCACGGCGCCAAGGCGACCACCCGAGCCGCGGCCAACACCAGCCCGGAGCCGGTCAGCAACTGGACTCTCAGTCTGCTGGAAGACGGTCTGGCGGTGTTTCTGGCCTGGATGGCTGCCGCGCACCCGATCCTGACTACGGTGATCGTGGTGGTGCTGGTGATCGTGTCGGTGCTGGTGATCTGGAAGCTCTACGGGTATCTGAAGCTGCTCGGCGGGCGCCTGCGCCGCTGGCGGCAAGGCTCGTCACCATCGCCGTCGCCGTAACTTTTGACTATTCCACCACGGCGCGTACCTCTCCGCCCACCCCTATGCCCAGTCGCCGGGCAGCCGACCCGTCCCGCACCGCAATCTCTATCGCACCGCCCGAACCGACGTAGGCCACCAGCCCGCCGGGCGCCACGTCGCTGAATGTGCGTCTCAGCGGCCCGAGATCCAGGTCCTCGATTTCCAGCCGGGCACGACTGGGAACCTGATCCGAGTCCAGGTTGGTAATCAGGCTCCCGAACCGGTCGACGTAGACGATTTCCCCCAGGACCACCTTCCCCTCCAGGCGAGGCACTGTATAGGCCAGCTGTTCGGGAATTCCGGCAAAGGGCTGCCCCAGCGAGGCGAGGCTGACTCCCCGGGCCAGGGCTGCCGCAGCGGGGGCGAACAGATCGCGGCCATGAAAGGTGGGTGACGCATGACCAGGGGTGGGGAGCGACACCGCCTCGACGGCGGTATCGTGGAGAACCGGAGTGAACACTCCATTGTCGGGACCGACGAAGCAGTGACCCTGGGACCTGATGGCAAGCGCGGCCCGGCTGCTGCCCACCCCGGGATCGACGACGACCAGGTGGATCGTCCCCTCCGGAAAACGGTGCCAGGCTCGACCCAGGATATATGCCGCCGACCTCACATCGCCCGGCACCACGAAGTGGCTGACATCAACCAGCGTGGCATCCGGCGCGCCGCTGAGGAGCACGCCCTTCATCTCCGCGACGTAGGAGTCGGAGAGTCCGAAGTCGGTGAGGACCGTGATAATGGACCGGTTCACCCCCGCAAGATCGGCAGCGCCATTTTCCGCCCGGCAGTCTTCTTCTGAAGCTCCTCGGCGATCTGGCGAAGACTCACCGCAGCCGGACTCTCCGGCTGCGCTACGATGACCGGCTGCCCGTTGTCCGCGAGTGCGGCGAGCTGGGGCTGCAGGGGAACAGTGCCGAGCAGCGGCACGGCGATCTCGTCGGCCAGTCGCTGCCCGCCGCCGGAGGAGAACAGCTCGAACCGGCGTCCGGTCTCCGGATCGGTGAAGCCGCTCATATTCTCCACCACGCCGACGACCGGCACCCCTACCCGCTCAAACATCTTGGCCCCGCGCAGCGCATCCCCTACCGCCACCTCCTGCGGTGTGGTCACGATGAGCGCGCCCGCCACCTGGGTAGCCTGGACCAGAGAGAGCTGGGCGTCACCGGTGCCAGGCGGGAGGTCGACGATGAAGTAATCGAGCTGGCCCCAATCGACGTCGCGGAGGAACTGGTTCACGATCTTCATGATGATAGGGCCGCGCCAGATCGCGGGGGCATCCCGCTCGACCAGGAAGCCGAGCGACATGAGCTTGACGCCATACGCCTCCAGCGGCTGAATCTTTCCCCCCATCACCGGGGGCCGGTCGAAGATCCCGAACATACGCGGGATATTGGGCCCGTAAACGTCGGCGTCCATGATCCCGACCTGAAGGCCGCCCTGCGCCAGCGCCACAGCGAGGTTGGCCGCCACAGTGGACTTTCCCACCCCGCCTTTCCCTGAGGAAACCGCGATGATGGTGCCGAGATTCGGCTGGTCGACCGGCTGAGGCGCCGGAGGCACCGCCGCGCCAGCGGTTGTCGGCGGCCCGTGCGTGGGCCGGGCCGGACCGGCTGGATTCCTTACGTTGATCTTGATTTCGTCCTTGCGGACGCCTTCCACCGCGCTGACGGCGGCGCGCGCCTGCCGGACCAGCGTGGCGGGATCGTCCGGCGACAGCAGGAAGGTGAAGCTGACCCGGCCTTCTTCACTGACACTGAGATCCCGGATCATGCCGGCCGAGAGCAGATCGTTCTCCAGCCGGGGATTCTGGATGCCCGCCAGGGCAGCCGTCACTTTGGATTCGAGGGATTCAGTCACACTGCTTCGACGTGCTTCACTTCGGGCACCATCTGCCGCAGCCGGCTCTCGATGCCTTGCTTGAGGGTTACTGTCGACGCCGAGCAACCATGGCAGGTGCCGCCCAGTCGGAGCAGAAGCACTCCGTCCTGCTCGTCGAAGTCAACCACCTCGACCTGGCCCCGGTGCGAGGCAATGTAGGGTCGCAGGGTGTCGAGGGTTCGCTCGATGCGGTCAATGGTATCCATGGTGGAAATATACTGTCAGTCGCGGTCGCGGGTCGCGGGACTAGGATGCTCGGGAGTCCTTGTCGGATTGCCGGCGCCCCGGACGAAGTATCTCCGGGTCCCCACCTCCTGTCTCCTGACTCGCGACTCGGGACTCGGGATTATCCGCCCCATCGGTCCCCAAATACTCCCGCGCCGCCTTTAACACCGTCGCCTGGACCTCGGCCAGGGAGCCGACCAGGGAGAGTCCCGCCGCCTTGGTGTGCCCCCCGCCCCCGTACGCTTTGGCGAAGGCGGCCACATCCACGTCGCCCACCGAGCGGAGCGACACCTTGACCCTCCCCTGGGAAATCTCCCGGAAGAGCAGCGCCATCCGAACTCCCTCGATCGACCGGGGAAACTCGACCACCCCATCGAGGTCGTCCGAGGTGACGCCGTGCCGCTCGATGGATCCAGGTGGTACGGTTACCCAGGCCAGTCCGTATTCGGGCTCCACGACCAGCGTCTGCAGCGCCTCGGCGAACAGGCGAGGCCTTCCCTCCGGCGCCCGGGCGTAGACCTCGGTGTAGATCTGTTCCGGGTCCACTCCGGTCTCCAGCAAGTCCGCTGCGATTCGGAGGGTGCGCGGCCGGGTATTGCTGAAGCGAAAACCACCGGTGTCGGTGAGGATGGCGACGTAGAGCGCCCGCGCCGCTGCCTGGGTCACCTCCCAGCCGTTGGCACGGGCCAGCTCGTACACCAGCTCCCCGGTGGCTGCCGCCTCAGGATCGACATAGCGGGGTCCCGGGGGAAGCACTCCGGCGCTGACATGGTGATCGATGCATGCGACCGGGACACCACGCTCGCGCACAGTTTCGATCAGCATGCCCAGGCGGTTGAGGTCGGCGATGTCGAGCACGACGATGAGATCGGCTCGGCGCAACTCCTTCACCGCCTCGGCGGTCCGGTCTACGCCGGGGAGGCCGCGGAAGAGGAAGCCGAACCGGGTCGGCGTGGGACTGGGATTAGTGATGACGGCATCGATGCCCCGGTCCCGCAGCAGGTGAATCAGCCCCACCTCACTGCCGATACCGTCGCCATCGGGATTGACGTGAGTGGTGAGACAGACCCGCTGACCCGGTTGCAGCGCAGCGGCAAAGGACTTTGCCAGAGCGGCCTTTTCGGGGGACGGCGAGTACGGCATTTCCAAATACTAACAGCGCCGCAGGAACAGTGCTAAACGTCGTTCCTGCGCGCGAGCACCGAGTGAGTCCGGCTGTAGAGGAAGTAGATCGTGAGCCCCACCGCGAGCCAGACGAGGAGCCGAATCCAGGTCTCCCAGTCTAGGTACGCCATCAGATACGCCGCGGACAGCGCCCCCATCGGCGCCACGAACCAGACGAACGGCGTCTTGAACGGCCGGCGCAGGTTGGGTTCCCGGATTCTCAGTACCAGGACCCCGCAGCACACGATGACGAACGCCAGCAGGGTCCCGATCGAGACCAGCTTGGCCGCATCGCGTACCGGCAGAATCGCCGCCGGGATCGACACGGCAAGACCGGTGACGATGGACGTGATGTACGGGGTCCGGAAGCGGGGGTGGACCCGCCGGATAAAGGGAGGCAACAGTCCGTCCCGCGACATCGAGTAGAAGATCCGCGACTGACCCAGCAGCTGGACCAGGATGACCGAGGTGAGTCCGGCGATCGCTCCGATCTTGATGAACGCGCCGAAGAATCCCAGGCCGGTGCGGTCCGCCACCTTCGCAATGGGGGCAGGCACGTCCAGCTCGGTATAGGGGACCACCCCGGTCGCGATCGCCGAGACGATGATGTACAGGAGAGTACAGGCAATCAACGATCCGATGATCGCGATGGGCATGTCCTTCTGCGGGTTCTTGGCCTCCTGGGCCGCGGTGGTCACCGAATCGAAGCCGATGTAGGCGAAGAACACGATGGCAGCACCGGCCACCACGCCGCTGAATCCGAAGTGTTCCCGCGCCCCGGTGTTGGGCGGAATGAACGGATGCCAGTTGTCCGGGTTCACATGCGACGCGGCCAGCGCGATGAAGAGCAGGACCACGACCACCTTGATGAACACGATGACGTTGTTCACCGAGGCCGACTCCTTGATCCCCACTACCAGCAGCGTGGTGATCACCGCAATGATGAACACCGCCGGCAAATTGAGCAGCGCCGTGACCTGACTCCCATCCGCCAATGTCACCACCGTGCCCCGGGCGGCCTGCCAGTGGGGCGGGATGTGAATCCCCAGATCGTCCAGCAAGGAGACCACGTAGCCCGACCACCCGATGGCGACCGTCGTTGCCGCGAGTGCGTATTCCAGCACCAGGTCCCAGCCGATGATCCAGGCGATGAATTCGCCCAGGGTGGCATAGCCGTAGGTGTAGGCGCTACCGGCCATGGGCACCAGCGACGCGAATTCGCTATAGCACAGCGCGGCGAAGATCGAGGCTATTCCCGCCAGCACGAAGGAGAGGACCACCGCCGGCCCGGCGTTTTGCGCCGCTACGGTTCCAGTAAGCACGAAGATGCCGGTGCCGATGATAGCGCCGACTCCGAGGCCGGTCAGTGCCAGCGGGCCGAGCGCACGCTTGAGGCTGTGATCCGCGGCGGCCTCGTTCTGAAGGGCGGTGACGCTCTTGCGCCGGAACAGGCCGGAGCCTTCCGGCGGTCCCGCTGGACGAACTGGTGCGTTGCTCGGTGCGCTCACGCCGATCTCCTCCCGGTTTGGGCTTCCTGCTCCCGCTGCAGCACGCTGTGCTTGCGACCGTAAGTGAAGTAGATCACGAACCCGATCAACAGCCACACCAGAAGCCGGAGCCAGGTGTCAGCCGGCAGCGTGGCCATGAGCCCAAAGCAGGAGAGCATCCCCAGTATGGGGACCAGAGGGACCAGCGGGGTCCGGAACGGGCGGTCGAGATCGGGCCGTTTCTTCCGAAGGATCCACACCCCCGCGCAGACCAGCACGAACGCCAGCAGAGTCCCGATGTTCACCAGTTCGCCCAGGATCTGGATGGGGAAGGTGCCGGTGATGATCGCGACGACGATGCCGACGTAGATGGTAGAGAGGTAGGGGGTGCGGTAACGGGGATGCACCTTCCCGGCCCAGGGTCCGAGGAGGCCATCGCGGGACATGGAATAGAACACCCGCGACTGCCCCAGCAGCATGACGAGCACCACCGAGCCCAGCCCCAGGACCGCTCCCAGGGTGATGAACGGACGCAGCCAGGAGAGCTGGGGTATTTGTTCGAGGGCGTATGCCACCGGGTGGGGAACATTCAGCTGGTCGTACCGAACCAGGCCGGTGAGGGTGAGCGAGACAAGCACGTAGAGCGCGGTACAGATCACCAGCGAGCCGAGAATGCCCTTCGGCATATCCTTTTGGGGGTTCTTGGCCTCTTGGGCGGCCGTGCTCACGACGTCGAATCCGATGTACGCAAAGAAGATCAGTCCGGCACCGCGGAATACGCCGCTCCAGCCGAACTCACCGAAATGTCCGGTGTTGGGTGGAATGAACGGCTTCCAGTTGTCCGGATTCACATACTGCAGCCCAAAGAGGATGAATAGCAGGACCACGGCGAGCTTCAGAATCACGATCAGGTTGTTGACCTTGGCCGACTCCTTGATTCCGATGACGAGAATAGTGGAGGCGAGAGCAACGATGAGCATGGCAGGGAGATTGAACAGCGATCCGGTTCGGTTCCAGCCCACCTCAGCACAGGAGGCAACGGCATTGGCCACATCGGCAGTGGTACACCACCGGAGCGGTGCAGAGGTTACCGCGGCCGGAAGGTGAAGCCCGAAGGAGTCCAGCAGACTCACGAAGTATCCCGACCAGCCAACCCCGACCGTCGCCGCGCCCATGGCGTACTCCAGGATCAGGTCCCATCCGATGATCCAGGCCATGAGCTCGCCCATGGTGGCATAGGAGTACGTGTAGGCGCTGCCCGCCACCGGGACGGTGCTGGCCATCTCGGCGTAGCAGAGCCCGGCAAGTCCGCAGGCTATGGCCGCGACGATAAATGAAAGCGGCACGGCAGGGCCGGCGTGGAGCGCGGCGGCCAGGCCAGTCAGCACGAAAATGCCGGCGCCGATGATAGCCCCGATGCCGAGCATGGTGAGATTCAGCGCGCTGAGAGCGCGCTTGAGTGACCGCTCGTTGGTCGCCTCAGCCTCGGCCCGGAGTGCCGTGACCGACTTCGTGGCCCAGAGATTCATCGGTAGCCCTTCTCAATCGGGAACGTGAGAGTGAGGTGTGAAGAGTGAACCCTTTACTTTTCACTTTTCACTTTTCACGATCACTAGGCAGAGTAGTTCGGAGCTTCGCGCGTAATCGTGACGTCGTGCGGGTGTGACTCGCGCAGGCCGGCCGCGGTCACCTGAATCATCTCCACGTCGCACTGGAGCTGGGGAATGCTGGCGACGCCGCAGTAACCCATCCCGCTGCGGAGTCCGCCGACCATCTGGTAGATCACGTCGGCCACGGGGCCCTTGTAGGGCACCCGCCCTTCGATCCCCTCGGGGACCATCTTGGAAGGCGCCATCTCACCTTCCTGGAAGTAGCGGTCGGCCGAGCCGTCCTGCATCGCCGAAAGACTGCCCATGCCGCGGATCATCTTGAACCGGCGGCCCTCGGCCAGCACCGATTCACCGGGGCTCTCTTCGGTTCCGGCCAGCATGGAGCCCATCATCACCGAGGACGCTCCTGCGGCAAGAGCTTTCACCACGTCGCCCGAGTACTTCACGCCGCCATCGGCAATGATCGGTACGTCATCGGCCCCGCGAAGCGAGTCCTGGATCGCGGTCACCTGGGGCACGCCGACGCCGGTCACCACCCGGGTGGTGCAGATGCTGCCGGGCCCGATCCCTACTTTCACCGCGTCCACTCCGCGCCGCACCAGCTCCCGGGCTCCCGCCTCGGTGGCGACGTTCCCGGCGACCAGCTGTACCTGGGGAAACGACTCCCGCAGCTGATCCACCGTGGCGAGCACTCCCTCGCTGTGCCCGTGGGCCGAGTCCACCACGATCACGTCAACACCGGCGCCGACCAGGCTCTTGGCCCGGGGAATGGCGTCGGGCCCGCCACCGACCGCGGCCGCCACCCGGAGCCGGCCGTGCTGGTCCTTGTTGGCGTCCGGGTGCTCCCGCCGCTTGAAGATGTCCTTGATGGTGATGAGTCCCTTGAGCACCCCGTTGGCGTCCACCACCGGAAGCTTCTCGATCCGGTGCTTGGCCAGGATCCGCTCGGCTTCTTCCAGACTGGTGCCGACCGGGACCGTCACCAGCTTCTCCTTGGTCATCACATCCCGGAGGGGCTGATCCAGGTTGCTCTCGAACTGGAGGTCGCGGTTGGTGATGATGCCGACCAGACGTCCTTGCCCGTCCACGATGGGAACGCCGGAGATCTTGAACCGCCGCATGAGGGCGTAGGCCTCGCGCAGCGGGCGGTCGGGCCCGAGGGTGATCGGGTTCATGATCATCCCGCTCTCGCTCCGTTTCACCCGGTCCACCTCGGCGGCCTGGCGCTCCACGGTCATGTTCTTGTGCAGCACGCCGATCCCGCCGGCGCGGGCCATGGCGATGGCCATGTCGGCTTCGGTCACCGTGTCCATGGCGGCCGAGATCAGGGGGATGTTGAGGGAGATGGTACGAGTGAAACGGGTGACGGTGCTTACTTCGCGCGGATGGATGGTCGAGTGCCGGGGAATCAGCAGCACGTCGTCGAAGGTGAGGCCGAGCTTGGGGCGGATCACGCTCACGGCCGGCCTCTATGCACGAGGGCCCACCGGCGCCTCATGGGAGCGGTCGGCGGGCCTGAGTTCGATCGGTCCATCTCCAACACTAGTAGCGGGTTCTGGTGAGGTCAAGCGACGAAGGCGTTGCCAGCCGCATCAACTACTGAGCTCCGATTTCGAAACAACAACTCGGGCGGCCAGTCTGCTTGCAGCAAGAACGCACCTCTGTCTCGGTGACTTGCGAGACGAGGGCCGCGATGGCCTGACAGACCTCGGGCCGCTCACTCACCGCGAGCCCCACGGGACAGCCACGAGCCTGGATCAGGTACTGTCTTCCCGCCTCGATCTCCTCCACTGCGCTCACGCCGCCCAATTGGTTCAGCAGCCGAGACGCTGCTCTGACCTTGTCTCCCAGTTCGTCGGACGAGGGCCTCTCCCCTGCCGCCAAGCGTCGGCCCACATCGGCCAGCAGGGCTTGGAGCTCGGCGGCTGAGAGTCGGTCACCCAGTGTTGAAAGCAGGGTCGTGAGTAGCGGGATGTAGGCTCTGGAAAAGAGCGTATCCGCAGTGGGGGAGACGATGTAGACCGTCGCCGGCTTCCCGATCCTGCCCCCGCGCCGCTCGGCCAGGGGCTCGACCAGCCGATCACGTTCGAGAGTCGCCAGGTGAGCCCGGACCGCGTTGTCGGTGAGTCCGAGGGCCGAGGCGAGCTCGTCCGCGGTCTTGCCGCCTTGCCGCAGCAATGCCAGCACCCGCCCCCGGGTGGTCTCCAAGATTCGTTCCGACCTCATCCAGTCCGTCACCAGTGTCCTCCTGCCCCAAAGCTGACCGGCAGGTAATGATTTGTCAATTAAGTCAAGGTTTATCTTGACAAACTCTCTTTCAGGACTTAACGTCTGACCCACGAGTCCATGGACCCGGCAGCGGTTCCCTCACCCTAGAACCATGGGAGTAACGGTATGCCAAGCACTTACCTCCACAGATTCACAGCGCTTCCCTTTGCCCTTGGAATTGCCGTTGCGGTCCTCCAGGCCAGCCCAACGGCTGCTCAGGAAACCGCCCAGCCAGCCGCCACGGCTGATAAGCCCACCCTGGATGATCCCACTATCGTGGCCATCTTCGACAATGCCAATACCGCCGACATCGAGACCGGGAAACTGGCTTCCGAACGAGGCCATTCCAACGAGGTCCGACAGTTCGGCGCCATGCTCGCCCGGGACCATGCCATGGTCCGCCAGCAGGGCCGCGACCTGGCCAAGAAGCTCGGCGTCACCCCCACTCCGCCGGCAGGTGACCAGAGCGCAAAGGATCAAGCGGTCCTTATTCGCCGGCTAGGCGGCCTGCACGGCGCCGAGTTCGACCGAGCCTTTCTGCAGCACGAGATCCAGTTCCACAAGGACGTGATCGCCGCGGTCAAGGCCACGCTGCTTCCGGCCATCAAGAACGAGGAGCTCAGGGCGCTGGTGGTGAAAGTTGCCCCGGCTTTCCAAGCCCACTTGCAGATGGCGGAGAACCTAGGCAAGCAGCTCGCCGCCAAATGACCGGAGTCGGGGACCTCGGAGAACTTCTCCTCTCGGTGCTAGGCACCGCGCCGGGGGGAGACGGCGTCCGGGATGGCCATCACCTCGCCCACCACTCGCAGTGCGTTGCCGTGTCAGAGCTGCTTCGCGGAAAACTCTGCGAGGAGCTGGCCCGGCGGCGGGCACGACAGGTTCAGCCGGGTGAGCTTCTGTACCACATGGGCGAGCCCGCGCGCAGTGTTTACCTGATTCGACGCGGACTGGTCAAGACTGCCATGGTATCCCCGGGCGGCCAGGAGCTGACCCTCAGGATCCACAAGGCGGGAGACATTCTCGGCGAGCTCTGCCTATGCGTCGATGAGCGCCGCGAGCAGGCGGTGGCTCTGGAGGAGAGTGAAGTCGTGGAGATCCCTCTCGACCTGTTGCTCGCCCGGCTCCGGCGGGACCCTCAAGCAGCTCTGGACTTCGCTACCGCCGCTACCGGCCACCTCCTCCAGACCTATCAGCGGCTTCAGAGTCTCTCGGTCGAGCCTGCAATGGGCCGGCTCACCCGCACACTGCTCGATCTGGCGTCGCAGGTGGGTGAGACCACCGTGCAGGGCACTCAGATCGCTCACCACATCACTCAGGAAGAGCTGGCCCGGCTGATCGGCGCCCGGCGCGAGGTCGTTTCCAGCCTGCTCAATCAGCTGAGGAAGGCCGGATTCATCAGCTACAGCCGTCGCGGGTTCATCGTGATCGATCGCCAGGCGCTGGGAGACCTCCTGGATTCCATCAGCCAGACCTGAAGGCTGGATGTTAGGTGGACCACATACGGCCCGGGTCAGTGGGCCAATATTCGACACTGGTGGTTCACCTGATGGAGAAGCAATGAATACGAGACGCGTTGGGGTGGCTGGAGCCATCCTCTTGGGCATCGGATTAGGTCTGATGGCGGCCTGCGGCGATGATGAGCCGACCGGCCCTCAGCCACCGGACCCAGGGCTCGCCGCCCAGGGGAAGGACATTTTTCGTTTCGACACCTACGGCGACGAGTCCTTCTGGACCGATACGCTTCGGATCCATGATGTCATCACCGCAGCCGTCGATCCCACTACCGCTCTGAGTGTCGGGCTCAAGGTCGATGCCCAGGCGCTTCCCGCCGAGGTGGTTCAGGGCATCCAGGATGGCAGCATCAGCCTGACCGATCCCGCGACTACCGTGGCGCTGCTCAAGCTGAATGCGGTGGTGGGACTCAAAGGAACGGTCGAGAATGTGAATGGCAAGGACACCCTCAAGGCAGTGGGGATTACCTGCGCCCTGTGTCACTCGACGGTGGACAACTCGTTTGACGAAGGGATCGGGGCTCGGCTCGACGGCTGGCCCAATCACGAGCTCAACCCTGGAGCGATCATCGCACTTTCCCCTGCCCTCACTCCCGACGTGAAGGCGGTGTACAACTCCTGGGGCCCGGGAAAGTACGATCCCCGCTTCAACTTCGATGGGCAGAACGGTCCCCAGGTCATTCCTCCGGCATACGGGTTACTCGGCATCAACCGCATCACCGCGACCGGCGATGGCACGGATGTGGCGTACTGGAATCGCTATGTGGGGGTGACCCAGATGCACGGGCACGGCTCCTTCAGCGAGCCGCGAACCGGCGTGAATGTGAACAATCCGCCCGATCTCATCTCATCCAAGCTCGCCGCGCTGGAGGCGTACCAGCTGAGCCTCAACGCTCCGGCACCGCCGGCGGCAAGCTTCGATCCGGCCGCGGCCGCCCGGGGCCAGCAGGTGTTCAATGGACCCGGACAGTGCGCCACCTGTCACGCCGGCTCGCAATTCACCGACGCCAACAGCCGGCTCCATTCGCCGGCCGAAGTGGTGAGCGAGCCGGAGCCGAATGGGGCGCCGAGCTATGCCTCGCGCAGCGCGA
The DNA here is from genome assembly GCA_965652025.1 of uncultured Gemmatimonadales bacterium. GTDB lineage: Bacteria > Gemmatimonadota > Gemmatimonadetes > Gemmatimonadales > GWC2-71-9 > CAVVWJ01. The sequence goes on along the minus strand of CBFGTM010000001.1, from coordinate 63,110 downwards.
CCAAGATGTACCGCACGGCGCCACTGCGAGGCGTGTGGCAGCACCCTCCGTACTTTCACAACGGGGTGGCAGCAACGCTGGATGATGTGGTGGAGCTCTACGATTCGAGGAAAGGGCTAGGACTCACAGCGGATCAGAAAGCAGACCTGGTACAGTACCTGAAGTCGCTCTAACAGGGCCGCCGACTTCGTCATTGCCAGCGGACGATGTTGCGGTGTTACTGCTCGGGACCCACCCGGCGCGCCTCCCGGCCCTGCGCCAGCACCCGCTCGGTGAAATCGAGCCGCTCCTGGGCCTCGGTCAGCTCCTGCCGCATGCTGGTCACCTCGCCCTCGAGTAGATCGAGCCGTTCCTCGCGATCGTACTTGCCGGGCCGCTGCTGCCTCAGGCGCTGAGCCCACAGTCCAAACGCCAGTCCGAGCCCGGCGTGCACCCCGGCATGCCAAGGCTCGGCGGTCGAGGCCGCGAACCCGACAGCAACGAGGTTCACCGCGCTCAGCACGATGGCGAGTGGCTGCCAGAAAGGAGATTTGAAGGTCATCGTTCCCTACTACCAAAATGAAGCTGGGCCTTCCGGTCCAACAGACCCCGTACTGCCGAGGCGAGGCTCTCCGGACTGAACGGCTTCTCCAGAAAGGGCGCCTCCCGTGCAATCAGTCCCCGCTTCAAAACCTCCAGGCCAGGGTAGCCGGACATGTACAGAATGGGCAGCTCGGGCCTGATGGCCTCCAGAGAGCGCCCCAGCTCGTGTCCAGTCATCTCCGGCAGAATGACGTCGCACAGAACCAGATCTACCTGTCCATTGCTGCTCGTGACCAGCTCCAGACCCTCTCGTCCCGCTGCCGCCTCCATCACCCGATAACCGGCCTCTTCCAGGCACCGCCGGGCCAGCGTCCGCACCGCCTCCTCGTCCTCAACCACCAGAATGGTTTCGCCCTGGCCCCGCGGCATCTCCTCCTGCTCGCCCACTTGGTCGAGTCTCTGGGTCACCACCGGCAAGTAGACCTTGACTGTGGTCCCCCGGCCGGGCTCGCTGTAGAGCCAGATGTAGCCATCTGACTGCTTGATGATGCCGTACGCCATGGAGAGGCCGAGTCCGGTGCCCTCCCCGACCGGTTTGGTGGTGAAGAACGGCTCGAAGGCCCGGGCCTGGGTCTTGGCATCCATCCCATCGCCGGTGTCGGTGACGCTGAGGGCCACGTAAGGCCCCTGCTCGATCGTGATCCCGGGATGGCGGGCGAGGTACGGACCGTCGAGTTGAACACTGGAGGTCTGCAGCGCCAGCCGGCCGCCGGAGGGCATGGCATGCCGAGCGTTCAATGCGAGGTTGACGATCACCTGCTCCAGCTGGTTCGGGTCGGCCTGAATCCGGCCTATGGAATGATCGAGCTCGGTCACCAGCTCGACGTCTGCGCCGAGCAGGCTGCCCAGCATCCGGCTCACGTTAGACACGACCGCGTTGAGGTCCAGAACCGAGGGCTGGAGCACCTGCTGCCGGGTGAACGCCAGCAACTGTTTAGTGATTCCTGCCGCGCGAGTGGCCGCCTTGACCATCTCATTCACATCGGAACGGTGCGGGTGATGCGCCTCGAGAGCCTTGAGCACGAAGCCGCCGAAGCCGATCACGGCGGTCATCATATTGTTGACCTCGTGGGCCACTCCGCCAGCCAGGCTTCCCACCGCCTCCAGCCGTTGCGCCTGACGCAGGTGCTCGGCGGCCCGGCGCTCGTCCTCCACGTCCACGCAGGTTCCCACCCACTCCACCACTTCGCCTTCAGGCCCCAGCACCGGTACTCCGCGAGCGTTGACCCGGCGGTACTGGCCGTCGTTTCGCACCAGCCGGTATTCGGCGTAGAACGCCTCCTTGCGCTCGACGGCGCGACGCCAGGCCGCCTGGGTCGCTTCCCGGTCCTCCGGATGGACCGCCATGAGCCATCCCCACCCACGATATGATTCCTGGTCCTGGCCGGTGAAGGCCTCCCAGGTGGGCAAGTCGGCAGCGATAGTCCCGTCCGGATCGGTGATCCAGACGATCGATGCCGACGCCAGAGTGAGCGACCGGTACCGAGCCTCACTCCGCTCCAGCGCCGCCTGCGCTGCCGTACGGGAGATCAGATGGTCGCGAACCTCGTACTGGCGGTGGCGGGCGCGCAGCGCGGCCTGGAGCGTGCTCACCAGGGCGATACTCCGAACCGGACGCTCCAGCAGGATGAGGTTCCCATTCTGAGCGAACCGCGCCAATAGCGCGCGGCTCGAGGACAGCGTTGCGCCGGGAGACAGCAGCACCACGACCGGGATATCCGACCAGGAGGGTTGGTCCGCCAGTGTCTCGTCCAGCTGGGCGGAGCCGGAGCCGGCCAGCGCCTCCTCGGCGACCACCGCTACAGCACCACCAGCTGCGAGCAACGAGCACAGCCCATCGATGTCGGGGCACACCGCAGCTTCGAGGCCCGCGGTTTCGATGGCGCCGGCCAGGAGCTCCGCGTCCCGGCCGGTCGGCGCCAGGATGAGGATCCGTTCGCCCTCAGCTTTCACCAGCCCCGACGCCCCCTTGAGAGAATAGCGGTTGCCGCTCGCCGAGGTAGTCGGGAACTCCGGTCAGCACCCCCTGGAATGCATGCAGCGGCTCTCCCACCCGGACCCCTCGATCGGTGATCTGAAATTCCCGGATGGTGTGCTCGTGATGACCACTCCGCTTCTTGAGCACCGAGATAGCCTTCCGTACCTGACCGAACGCCTCGAAGAACCGCAGCGCCAGCAGCGTGTCGGCCAAGTAGCTGACCTCGGCCTGGCTGCCCGAGGGAGAGGCGAACATTCCATGCTGGGCCAGGGTCATCACGGTAGTGACACCCCGCTGAGCCAGATAACTGAGTAGCTCGTGCAGCCGGATGTCCAGCAGTCGCTCGTCGGGCATGGCATTGATGTATCCGTTGAGGCTGTCGATCACGACGACCCGGGTATCCTCCCGCTCGACCGTTCCCACCACGGTGTGGGCAAACTCGCCGGGTGAGACCTCGGCGGGGTCGATCTGGCGCTGGAGCAGGAGCCCTTGATCCACGTACTTCTGGAACGGCATCTTCAGGCGCTCGGCCCGATCGACGAAGGTGTTGAGTCGCTCATCGAAGAGATAGAAGGCGACGTGGTCGCCTCGCTCGGCGGCGGCGCAGGCGTACTGAGTGCTCAGGATGGTCTTGCCCGCGCCTGCCGGCCCCATAATGAGGGAGCCGGTCCCCCGGTCGAGTCCTCCACCCAGGAGCGTATCCAGCTCGGCGATCCCACTCCCTATGGCGCCACCCTTGAATGGCGAGTGGTGCTCGGCGGCAATCAGCCGGGGAAACACCTCGAGCCCGCCAGTGCGGATGGTGTAGTCGTGATTTCCTCCGCGGTACCGTACGCCGCGCATCTTGATGACTCGCAGCTTGCGCCGCTCGGCCCCGTACTCCAGCGCCAGCTGCTCCAGCAGCAGAACGCCATGAGCCAAACTCCGGAGCTGGGCGTCACCATCCTCGGCGGTTCGATCGTCCAGCAGCAGCACGGTTGCCTGGTGATGGGTGAAGAAGTGCTTGAAGCCGAGGATCTGACGGCGATACCGGAGGGAATCCCGGGCCAGCAGGCGCATCTCGGACAGGGAGTCGACCACAATCCGGACCGGCTTCGACCGCTCTACCACCTCGAAGATCGCCTGGGTAGTACTGGTCAGCTCGACTTCGGAAGGATGGAAAACGGTGTACTGGGCGTCCGGCCGGAGCGCCTCCTCGTCAGGCATCAGCTCGAAGACCTCAATCCCTTCCAACGACCAGCCGTGAGAAGTCGCCACTCCGACCAGCTCGGCCGCGGTCTCTGACAGAGTGATATAGAGTCCCCGCTCCCCGCGACGAACCCCTTCCAGCAGGAACTGCAGGGCGAGGGTGGTCTTGCCGGTACCGGGATCGCCCTCGACCAGAAAGAGGTGATCCTGGGGATAACCGCCGGCCATCACGCTATCCAGCCCCGGCACCCCGGAGGACAGTACGCCCGGTGAGCCTCCGTTGGGTGATGCGGCCGAGGCGGGGTCAGGGATGCTTCGCGTTCCCGTGGGTCTGCTGATTCGACGTTGAGGCATGCGAGAAGGCCGTGAAGAGTACTGGCGAGAGAGGGGAACTATGTCCGGGCGCCGCGCCGCCAGATGGCGTACACCGGGATTCCCAAGGCGACGATGATAAGCCCCGGCCAGGTATAGAGAGGCCGGTACAGAAGCAAGATGATCATGAGCGCGGCTACCGCAACCATATAGAGCGCCGGGAGCAGCGGGTAGCCGAACGCCCGGACCGGCCGAGGCAGATCCGGGCGCCTTCCGCGTAGCCGGAAGAGCGCGAGGGTAGTGAGGAAGTAGAACACCAGCGCCGCAAAGATGACGTAGTCGAGCAGTTGCCCGTAGGTACCGCTGATGCAGAGGACACTGGCCCAGATCGCCTGAGCTATGAGACCGAACACAGGCGTCCGGTAGACCTCGTGCAGCCGGCCGGCACGGTCGAAGAAGAGCCCGTCGCGCGCCATGGCGTAATAGACCCGCGGGCCGGAAAGAATGAGACCGTTGTTGCAGCCGAAGGTCGAGAGCAGGATGGCGACGGCCATGATGGTCGCGGCGCCGGCCCCGAGCGCGACCTCAATGGCTGCAGTGCCGACCCGGTCCTGCGCGGCGTACTGGAGGCCCCGGGCCAGCACGTCGGTCCCGTTAGGATCTCCGTAAAACGGCAGGATGTTGAGGTACGCCACGTTAGACAGGATGTAGAGCAGGCTGACCAATCCGGTGCCGATGGCGAGCGCCCGCGGCAGGTTCTTCGTCGGGTCGCGCACCTCGGCCGCGGCGAAGGTCACGTTGTTCCAGGCATCCGAGGAAAAGAGCGATCCCACCATAGCGGCGCCAATGACCGGGATGACCGCGAGAGTCCAGTCGCCGGTGCCCCAGAAATTGGAGAAATTCGCAGCGGCGATGTCGGGCTGCCGGAAGAAGGTCAGGCCGAGGAGGACCAGAACGGCCAGAGCGCCGATCTTGGCCACGCTGAAGACGGTCTGCACCGCGGCCCCCAGCCTGACTCCCCGAATGTTGAGCGCGGTGAGGGCAAGGATCATCACGATTGCGACGATCCGCTGAGGCGAGAGCCCCAGCTGTATCGCGTCGGTCGCGCCGGGAAGGCGGAGCTGTCCCAGAGGGAGAAATACGTCAGGACTGACGCTGGGTACCAGGACACTCAGGAACCGGCCGAACGCGACTGCAACCGCGGCAATGGTGCCGGTCTGAATCACCGCGAAGAGAGTCCAGCCGTAGAGGAAGCCAGTCGCCGGCGAGAGCCCTTCCCGCAGGAAGACATACTGGCCGCCGGCGCGCGGCATCATCGCCGCCAGCTCGGCGTAGGCTAGAGCGCCGGTGACGGTCATCGCGCCGGTGATGATCCAGACCAGAAGCAGGGCGCCGGGCCCCCAGGGTCCCACCTGCCGGCCGATATCAGCCGACACGATGAAGATGCCCGACCCGATCATCGATCCGACGACCAGCGAAATGGCGGCCAGTGGCCCGATGCCGCGGATGAACTCCGAAGGCGGCGATGTGGCTGGAGGCGCTTTGGCTGGGGCGGTCAAGGTCGAGGGTCTAGGGTCGAGAGTCTAACGTCGACGGTCCCGCGTCCTGGGATGTGGCAGGCTGGGTGCCAGACCCTACACTCTTGACCTTGGACTCCGCGTTTCCGCGCTCCTCCGCCGCCTTCACCGCCTCCTCGACCACAGCCTGACCGGCGGCCGCGAGCCCCTTCATGACCTTGGCCGCGCTGTCCATGAGGGTCATGGTACCGGTAATGGCCTGGACCGGCAGCTTTCCCGCCCGCATGGTGTTCTCAACCGTCTGGGTGATCTTCGCCAGAAGCCCGCCCGGCTCCGACCGCGCCGCATACTTGCTGGTCAGGAACTCGGCATAGTCGAGAACCTGGTAAGCCTTCTCGTCGTCAAGAGACTCGAGCAGGCGGGTGATGCGCTGTTTGAGGAGATCGTTCATGTCTTAATCTACCCTCGCGACCAACTCAACCACCGGAGTGGTCAGATACTTGGTCCGCGCCGACTTGATGTTAACCCGGAGAGTCATCTCCTGGAGTGCCGGAAGCTTCTGCAACTCCGCAGCCTGGCTCTCGGTCACTGTCACATAGACGAATCCCGGCTCGGGAAGCGGGCCCCGGGTTAGGAGATACTTCTGGCCCCGAGGCATCTCGGTCCGCAGCTCGTCGGCGGCCTGGATTGAGATCAGCTGCAGCCTCCATTCCACCGCCTTACCCACGTAACGGCTCGGCTCGGAACGGACTTCGGCCGCGGTGACCCCGGTGAGCGCCCCGCCCGAGGCGCCCTCGAGGTCGCTCTCGCGAACCCAACCCTCCAGCGCCACCCGGACCCACTCCCCGGAACGTCCCAGGATTCGCGCCGGAGCGCCAGCCTGCAGGGTGCCATAGGGACCGCCCTGGGGAGTGGCCAGCAGGGCAGCCTGCCGAGACACGGCCGCCCGGTCGCCATCCGCCGAAGGCCGCGATGTGGTGGGTTGCGACGCAGTTGGAGACTGGGCCACCGCTGGAGTATCCGGAGCCGGAGGCAGGTTGATCGCTGCCTTGGGCACCCATCCTGCTCGACTGACGTGAGTCCAGCCGCCTCGGCTTTCTAGTTTCCGCAGCAGCGTGCCCGACCGGACCCGGCCCACTACCTCTCCATTGGGTGATTCCCGCAGATTCTCTCCGTCGGGGGCCCTGACCACCAGATCGAAGCCGTCCCGGTCGGTTGGGCCGGTAGAGCTGCTGAAGATCCAGCCTTCCACCACGACCTCATGCCAGTCTCCCCGAGCCTCCCGAGGCTCGACCTCGGCGCCAGCCGGCAGGGTAACCAGGGGCGTGCCGTCTGGCTCCTTCCGCAGCCGGGTATCGGTGGAAATTTCGCTCGGATTTTGGGCGCCGACGGGGGCAGCCGCAGCCAGAGAAACGGCCGTCACCCAGGCTGGTAGCCAACGCAGGGCGGGACTAGATTGCGGCGCGTAAATCACAGTGGCGCATTGTAGAACACGCGGAGATCCATGTCAAACGGACGCGCTCCACGGGTGGTCCTGGTGGTGCTGGATGGATGGGGCTACCGGCCGGAGCGCGAGGGCAACGCAATCGAGTTGGCCTCCACCCCGAACTGGCAGCGGCTCTGGCGTTCCTATCCCCGCACCCTGCTCGAAGCCAGTGGGCTCGCCGTCGGACTCCCCGAAGGTCAGATGGGCAACAGTGAGGTCGGCCACCTGAACCTGGGAGCCGGCCGGGTCGTGCCCCAGGACCTGGTGCGCGTCTCCCAGAGCATTCAGGGCGGGTCCTTTTATGATCTGGACCCCCTGGTGCAGCTGTGTCAGGGGCTGCGCCAGACCGGGGGAACGCTGCACCTGGTGGGCCTGCTGGGCCCCGGCGGGGTGCACGCGCTGGACCGGCATCTGCTCGCCTGCGTCGAGCTGGGAGTGCGTCACCGGGTGCAGTCGATTGCCATTCACGGCTTCCTGGACGGGCGCGATTCCGCTCCGACGCTCGGCGCCGAAGTCGTGCGCACTCTGCTCATGGACATGCGCCGAATCGCCGGCAGCAAAGTGGACATCGCGACGCTCACCGGCCGGTACTATGGAATGGACCGCGACCGTCGGTGGGATCGAACCAGGCTGGCCTACGACGCGATGGTCCACGGCATCGGTACCCCGGTCGAGCATCCGGTACTGGCTATCCAGGCGGCGTACCAGGTGGGCGAAACCGACGAGTTCATCACGCCCCGGGTGCACGTACGGAACGGTGTTCCGGTGGCGACGATGCGGGATGGCGACGGGGTGTTCTTCTTCAATTACCGGAGCGACCGCATGCGTCAGATCGTAGCGGCGCTCGCGGTCCCGGGATTTGACGGCTTCCCGATTCGCAACCGTCCCCGGCTCTCCTGCGTCACCATGACCCAGTACGACCAGACCCTCGACATTCCCCAGGCCTTCCCGCCGTTCAGTCTGGCCCGGATCTTGGCCGAGGTCCTTGCGGACCAGGGGCGTACCCAGTTTCGCACCGCGGAAACCGAGAAGTATCCCCACGTCACCTACTTTTTTAACGGCGGCTACGAGCCGCCCTATCCCGCAGAGGAGCGCTGCCTGATCCCCTCGCAGCGGGTAGCCACCTATGACCTGGCACCGGAGATGAGCGCCCCCGGGATCACCGATGCACTCTGCCGCACCATCGAGAGCGGAGCCCACGACTTCATCCTCTGCAACTACGCCAATGCGGACATGGTGGGCCACACCGGTGTGCTCCCGGCCGTCATTCGGGCGGTTGAAACGGTGGACAGCTGCCTGAGCCGAGTGCTGGTGAGTGCAGAGAAGGCGGGGACCAGCGTCCTCATCACCGCCGATCACGGCAACTGCGAGATGATGATCGACCCTGCAACGGGAGGAGTGCACACGGCGCACACCACCAACCCAGTCCCGCTGGTAGCGGTCGGCGCGGGCGCGCACGCGCTTCGCCCCGGCGGCTCGCTGCGGGACGTGGCACCTACAGTTCTGGGACTGCTTGGCCTCGAGTCGCCAGCGGAGATGACGGGACGCGACTTGAGAGACAGCGACTGATGGGTCGACCCGGGGTGGTTGGTCGCAGGGTGGCACTGCTGGTAGGCCTGTCGCTCCTGGTCGGCCCAGTCGCACTCCTGGCTCAGGTCGGCCATCCGCCCCAGTCCTCACCCTATCGCGACATCCGGCGGGGGCACACCTTCACCCTGCTCGGAGGGTACTTCTTCGGCGAAGGCGGGGACTTCGGCATTGGTCCGCATGACGGCCCTATCTACGGAGTTCGCTACGATATCCGCACCTCGCGCTCCATTCAGCTGGGGCTGGGAGTCTCCTATGCCCAGCTCGAGCGAGTCATCGTGGATCCCTTTGTCGGGCTGGCCAACCGATTCTCCGATCCGGTCGACCAGTCGGTGACCTTCGCCGAAATCGACCTGCAGTTCAACATGACCGGCGGAAAGAGCTGGCACCGGCTGGCACCCTTTCTCAGTGCGGCGGGTGGGCTCGCCTTTGGCAGCGGCACTGCAGCCGATACCAGCGGATATGATTTTGGCACCAAGTTCTACCTGGCGCCCGGCGGGGGTACTCGAGTCTTCGTGACCGACCGAGTTCACCTCCGGCTCGAGGGCCGGGCGACCTTCTGGAAGCTCGATTACCCGACCACATTTCAGCAGCGGCCGGCTCAGGAGCCGGAGACTCCCGCGGTGATTCCGGGCAACAACCTGGACGAATGGGATACCAGCTGGTGGGTTCAAGCGGGGCTTGGCTTCTCGTTTTCTCTTTAGATGCGGGCCTCACTGACTCGAACCGTCCGGTTTCACGCGGTGCACCGGTACTATCGGCCGGAATGGAGCGAGAAGCGCAATCGAGAGATCTTCGGGCCGCTGGCTGATCCGCCGGGACATGGTCATGACTATCGGTGCGGGGTGACGGTTGGCGGTATCATCGACCCCATGGGAATGGTGGTCGACCTTCAGCTTCTGGACAGTGTTCTGCACGATGAGGTCCTCACACCTTTGGCCGGCAAGCATCTGAACCTCGATCTCCCCACCTTCGCCTACGGGCAGACCCTGCCCACCTGTGAGGCGATTGCCGCCTACCTGTTTCCCCGGATTGCCGCCCGTCTGCCGGCCGGAGTCGTGCTGGAGCGCGTGCGTATCGAGGAAGACCCGACGCTCTATGCCGACTGCACCGGATCCGTCTGAGCTGATTCAGCCGCTGAAGCGGGGCGGCAGGATGTCCGACCTGGCCGCGGTGGAAGAGGTGCCGGTCTGGCTGGAGGTGAATGGCCGTCCGGTGGTGACCTGGATGTGCACCCCCGACCTGTTGGAAGAGCTGGCGATCGGATGGCTGTACGGCGAGGGCTACATCGAGGGCATCGATCAGGTGCACCTGCGTCCCTGCGCCACCGACCTCGGCTTCTGGGCCCAGATCCCGGAAGACCGCTTGGCAGCAGTCGTGGCCGAGGGGAGGCGGCCCGTGTTGGCATCGGGGTGCGGCGCCGTCTCCACCTTTCTAGCAGACCCCGCTACGGTCGAATCCAGACCGGCTCGAGGCCCCGTACCGGAGCTGGAGCAGCTTCGGTTCCTCTTCAAGGCCCTCTTTGCCCGGGGCGAGCGGTACAAGGACACCGGTGGCATTCACGCTGCCGCGCTGGTGGATGCTCCTTCACCCGAGCTGATCGCCCATGCCGAAGACATCGGGCGCCATAACGCCGTGGATAAAGCGGTGGGAGGCGCCTTACTGGCCAACCGGAGAATCGAAGGCCTGGGGTTGCTGGTGACCGGCCGTATCTCGGCCGAGCTGGCGTTCAAGGCTGCACGGGCGGGCCTGGCGTATGTGGCCACACCCTCGGTTCCGTCTACCCTGGCAGTCGAGATCGCTCGGCGGAGCGGCATGGTGTTGGTAGGTCGAGCGGTGAGCGGCCATCCTCAGCATCACGGCGCCGTCTGAGGTGCCTCCCGACCGCGTCAGGCTGGCCGAGCTTCTCCGGGCAGCTCACCGGATTGCGGTGGTGGGGCTGAGCCGCAAGCCCCACCGGCCCAGCCACGCGGTGGCGGGCTATCTCCAGCGAGCGGGATACAAGATCGTGCCGGTGCATCCCGCCGGCGGGGTGACCCTGGGGGAGCCGGTGCACCCGGATCTGCGGACCGCCGCGGCCGTAGCCGGTCCGATCGACATCGTGAACATCTTCCGCCGCTCGGAGCACATCCCGGCGCTGTTGGACCAGCTGCTGGAGGTTCGACCCCAGCTGGTCTGGATGCAGCAGGGAATCCGGCATGAGGAGGTGGCCCAGCGACTCGAGGCTGCCGGCATCGCGGTGGTGATGGACCGCTGTCTCGCGGTGGATCATCAATTCCTGGGGGTCTGATGCACGTCCGAGAACTCGCCCGTGTCGTCCTGGTCCTCGGGATGGTTGGTGGGCCATCGTCCGCCCTGGCTCAGGCCACCAAGGATCAGGCCCGGCTGATCTTCACAGTTTCCGCTGGTGTAGTCACCGGTGCGGATCTCTGGGCGGTGCCGGCACAGCCGGTGCAGTTCATCGTTCCAGCCGACACCTTCGCCCTGACCCGAAAGATTCGAAGCACCCTCGGGGTGAGTTTCGCCGGCACCTACTTCCCCGGTGACCACTTTGGCTGGGGCGGCGAAGCATTTCTGGTGGGACTGGGCTACGAGGATGGCTGCCGTCACGTATTCTCCTCCGGCCGCACCGACGTGGCTACCGCCTGCACCTCGATCCAGGGTGCTACCAAGTCGGCAACCGCGGTGTCGGTGTCAACCGGCCCCATCTATCGAATAATGAGCCGCAGTTCCTTCTCGCCCTATGGCCGAGCCAATCTGGGCCTGCTCTTCAGCAGCCAGAGCTCCATCAGGATGGTCGGGCAATTTCCCAGTCCCGAGGGTGCCGTCGATCTCGTGGTATATGACGACGACAGCGAGTCCCGGGTGGCACCGTACCTCGGACTGGGGATCGGTGTCACCGCTGCCGTCGCGAAGGGATACCATCTGCGGCTGGAGCTGCGGGACAACATCATGGGCGTGGAGAAGGTCACCGGTGCCACCCCCGAGGCCCGCACCATCCCGCCCCACGAGGTGGTTTACAAGCATCTCTTCAGCCTGACCTTTGGATTCGACGTGGTGCTGGAGCGCAGGCCGGGCAGGAGGTATTAGAGCAGCGTGGTACGGGGTGCTATTCTGGCGGGAGGTGGTGCGACCCGATTCGGCGGCCGGCCTAAGGGGCTGGAGGTCGTCGGCGGGGAACGGATTCTCGACCGGCTGACGCGGGTGATGACCGACGCGCTGGGTGAGCCCCCACTCCTGGTGGCGAATGCTCCCGATGCACCTGGCTGGAGACCCGACCTGAGAACCGTGAGTGACTCGAAGCCTGGATACGGAGCCCTCGGCGGGATCTACACTGCGGTCCTCAGCGCTCCCGCTCCGGTCGTCTGCGTTGCCTGGGACATGCCGTTCGTGTCGGAACCGCTGCTTCAGGCACTGGCCGATGGTCTCACCATCTACGACGCCATACTTCCGGAGAGCGGCGGGAGACGCGGCGTCGAGCCACTTTGCGCCGGATACGGACCGGCCTGTGCCGAGGCGATCGCGGTCAGCCTCGACCAGGGGGACTTGCGCGCGATCGGGTTTCATGGCCGCATCCGGGTGGGCAGCCTCTCTCTCGATCAGGTTGAAGCGCTGGCCGACCCGGAGCTGGTGTTCTTCAACGTCAACACGGCGGAAGATCTTACCCGAGCGGACCAGCTGTGGCGTCAACGCGCATCATCTCGGTAATCGGCCGGAAGAACGCGGGCAAGACCACGCTCGCCGTGGCCCTGGCCAGCGAGCTGGTGCGTCGGGGATATCGAGTGATGACCATCAAGCATGGTCATCATCCCGCTGAAGCCGACCGCCACGGCAGCGATACCTGGCGCCACTTCCACGAGGGTCGGGCGGAGCGGGTGCTCATCGCCTCCCCGGATCTCCGGGTACTGTTCGAGCGGAGCCCCGACACGTACGACCCGGTGAATCTGGCCCGGCAATACATGCAGGGAGCCGACATCGTGCTCACCGAGGGGTACAAGGCCGCTCCCTTGCCCAAGATCGAAGTGTTCCGCCGGGCCGCCGCCCGGGAGGCTTTGTATGACGCCGCCGCGCCCAATGCCAATGAGTGGGTGGCGGTGATCACCGACGATCCCGATTTTCAAGCGGAATGTCCGGTCCTCCACTTTCACGACACCATCTGGCTGCAACTCCTCGCCAATCTGGCCTGGGAGCGCTCGCTGGTCCTCGAGGGGTGACCGCGCTCAGCGCGGCCGAAGCCGCTGGCCGCATCCTGGAGGATATTGAGCGCCAGCCGGCGCTGCGCATCCCCCTGGATGACGCCCGGGGCAGCGTTCTCGCAGAGGACGTGGTCAGCCCGCTGGACATCCCGGCCTGGACCAACTCAGCCATGGATGGCTACGCCGCGCGAGGCGAGGACGTGCGCGGTGCCTCCGAATCGAGCCCAGTGCAGCTGCGGGTGGTCGAACACCTGCCGGCCGGCAAGTTTCCTAGCCGGCCGATCGGTCCCGGCGAGTGCGCCAGGATCTTCACCGGTGCGCCACTCCCCAACGGCAGTGACAGCGTCATCCGGCAGGAGGACACCGACCTCGGCGCTGAGACGGTCACCATCGTCAAGGATCGGGATGTGGGGGTGAACATCCGCCGGGCGGGCGAAGACATCAAACGGGGCAGCACTGTGCTCACGGCCGGCACCGAGCTTCGACCCGCACATCTCGGGGTGCTCGCGTCATTGGCTGTGGCCCACCCGCTGGTGTACCGCCGGCCCAGGGTGGCCATCCTCGGAAGTGGCGATGAGATCGTCGACGTGGACCAGCCCGAGGCGATCCTGAGCGGCCGAAAGATCGCCAGCAGCAACACCCACACCCTGGTGGCACTGGTCCGGGAAGCCGGCGGAGAGCCGGTGAACCTGGGGATTGCAGCAGATGATCCCGGGAGTCTGCGGGACCATCTGGCACGAGCGATGGACTGCGACCTTCTGGTGACCACTGCCGGGATCAGCGTGGGCGAGCATGACTACCTGCGGTCGGTGATGGAGGACATGGGCGGTGAGCTTCGTTTCTGGAAGCTGCGGATGCGGCCCGGCGCACCGGTGGGATTCGGAGTCCTGGACCGTCTGCCCTGGATCGGATTGCCCGGCAACCCGGTCAGCACAATGGTGACGTTCGAGCTATTCGTACGCCCTGCCATTCGGAGGATGATGGGACACCGGCTCTACTTTCGACGCTCGGCCCCAGTCAGGGTTGCGGAGACGATCAGCGTACGACCCCGGCTCCAACACTTCCTGCGGGGGGTGGTGAGCGAGGGGCCGTCCGGCTTCGAGGCGCGGCTCACCGGTCCGCAGGGTTCGGGCATTCTGACCTCCATGGTCCAAGCAAACGCACTGCTGATCATCCCGGAGGGCCAGTTCGAGACCGCGGCTGGCTCCACGGTGTCCGCGCTCATCCTGGACGATCCCGTACATCAAGCGGAGCCAGGGTTCTAGAAGGTCCCGAGCCCAGCCCTTCGACCCTAGACCTTCTTTTCTGGATTTGTTAGTTTTGTACCCTCAAGAAGGGGAGTAGCTTATCCGCCCTTGGGCGGACGAATGAATCGTCAGGACTGTTCGCCGAAGGCGAGCACGGTTCATTCGGAAGGCAGAGCAGGATGGCCTTAGAGCGAGACCTTCGTCCACGCGAAAGCGGAGCGGACGGGGTCTCGCTCTTTCATTTAGGCCCCACGGGAGGACAGATGAACAACATCAAGACCTTCGTGCTCATGGCGGGACTGCTGGGGCTGTTTGTGCTGGTGGGTCAGCTCATCGGAGGATCCAGCGGCCTGGTCGCTGCGCTTGTCATCGGCAGCATCTTCAACTTCATCATGTATTTCTTTTCGGACCGACTGGTGCTTCGGATGTATGGGGCCAAGGTGGTCACCGCCCAGGAGGCGCCGGAGCTGTATGCGATGGTTGACCGGCTGCGGCAGCGGGCCGGTCTCCCGATGCCAACCCTGGCCGTCGCCCCCCATGAGCAGCCCAATGCGTTTGCCACTGGGCGCAATCCGGAGCACGCTGTCGTTGCCGTCACCACCGGCATTCTCAAGTACGTCCCCCAGGAGGAGCTGGAGGGCGTGCTGGCGCATGAGCTGGCCCATATCAAGAACCGCGACATGCTGATCAGCACCGTGGCAGCGGGCATCGCCGGCGCCCTGAGCAACCTCCCCTATCTGCTCATGTTCGGCGGTGGACGGGACGACGACGGCGGTCACCCCTACGCCCAGCTGGCGCTGATCCTGCTGGCGCCGATCGGGGCCATGCTGATTCAGTTTGCGGTCTCCCGGCAGCGGGAGTTCGAGGCCGACCGGGTGGGCGCCCTCATTACGGGGCGCCCTCAGCCGCTGGCCAGCGCCCTCCTGCGTCTGGACTCGCTGGCCCATCGCATTCCAATGCACGTAGCCCCAGCGGCGGCGCCCCTGGCCCAGGTAAACCCGCTGGCCTATCAAGGGGGGCCGGTGGCCAAGCTGTTCAGCACCCATCCGCCGACGGCGGAGCGGGTGGCGCGCCTAGAGGCGATGGCCTCGGGCCGCTGAGTGGGTCAGCATGATCTCTCGGTCTGGCTAGGCTTCACCGGCCTGGTCGTCGGGCTCCTGGTCCTCGACCTCGGAGTTCTGAACCGCCGCTCCCATGTTCTCACCTTCAAGGAGGCGCTGAGCTGGAGCGGCGGTCTCATTACCGTGGCCCTCCTGTTCGGTCTCTTCGTGCTGTGGCGGGAGGGGGCCCAGTCGGCCCTGGAGTACTACACCGGTTACCTGATCGAGCTCTCCCTCAGCGTCGACAATCTCTTCGTCTTCCTCCTCATCTTCTCCTACTTCTGCGTTCGGGCCGACGCCCAGCCCAAGGTCCTGAAGTGGGGAATTCTGGGCGCCATCGTCATGCGCCTGATCATGATCGCTCTGGGCGCGCTCTTGCTGGAGCGTTTCAACTGGATCATCTACGTATTTGGCGGCATCCTGATTGTGACCGGGATCAGGATGTTTCTCCAGAAGGAAGCGCCGGTGGACCTGGAGCGGAATCCGGTGGTCCGGCTGGCCCGCCGCTTCCTTCCCTTCAGCGACTCCTACGACGGGACCCGGTTCTTTACCCGAACGGTGAGAGGGAAGTGGCTGGGCACCCCCCTGCTCCTGGTCCTGCTGGTGGTGGAATGGTCGGACCTCGTGTTCGCGATCGACAGCATCCCGGCGATCTTTGCGATTACCCGGGATCCTTTCCTGGTCTACAGCTCTAACATCTTTGCCATTCTGGGGCTGCGGGCTCTGTTCTTCGTCCTGGCCAGCATGCTCGACAAGTTCGTGTATCTGAAGACCGGAGTTGCCTTCATCCTGGTGTTCGTCGGATTCAAGATGACCCTGAGCGCGTGGATCCACATCCCGACTCTGCTCTCTCTGCTGGTTATCATCACCACCCTGGCTGTTGCCGTCGGCCTCTCCCTTCGCCACAGCGCGCGCGAGGAGCAGCTGGCGGCATGACGCCGACTTCTCTGCTTTCCCGCATCGGCCTGGACCGCCCCGAGCTGCGCGCGTGGGCGATGTACGACTGGGCTAACTCCGCCATGTATACCACCATTATGGTGGCGGTCTTTCCGATCTACTTCGTGAAGGTTGCCGGAGCCGGAGTTCCGGAGAGTGGTGCCACTCAACGACTGGCAGCCGTCAATTCGGTCGCCCTGGTCATCGTCGCACTGCTCTCTCCCGTGCTGGGTGCGGTGTCGGACTACCGAGGAAGCAAGAAGCCGCTGCTCGCCCTATTCATGCTGATTGGCGTTGCTTCGGTTGCGGGCATGTTCTTCATAGAAAAAGGAGATCTGGACCTCGCGTCCGTGTTGTTTGCCGTGTCGCTGGTCGGGGTGGCCGGAAGCATCGTGTTCTATGAGGCACTCCTTCCCCACATCGCCCAGCGGCACGAGATCGACCGGGTCTCCACCGCGGGTTATGCCCTGGGCTATCTGGGTGGCGGTGTCCTGCTTGCCCTCAACCTGGCCTGGATTCAGCGACCCGACTGGTTTGGCCTGCCGTCGGGACCGGGGCTCACACCCTCGGAGTCCACGCTACCGGTGCGGCTCGCGTTCCTATCCGTAGCCGTATGGTGGGTTCTCTTCTCGCTGCCGCTCTTCCGCCGGGTGCCCGAGCCCCCAGCCACAATCGAGCCGGACGAGCATCCCGGCGCCAACCCGGTGGTGACTGCCTTCACTCGCCTGCGCGACACGTTCCGGGAGCTTCGGAATTATCGCCAAGCGTTCCTCATGCTGCTCGCATTTCTGATCTACAACGACGGGATCCAGACCATCATCAAGATGGCAACCGCCTACGGGACTGAGCTCGGGATCGGCCAGAACGCGCTCATCACCGCGATCCTGCTGGTGCAGTTCGTCGGCATTCCCTGCTCCTTCGTCTTCGGGATGCTGGCCGGACGGATCGGCGCCAAGCGCGCCATCTTCCTGGGACTGCTGGCCTACACCGTGATCAGCGTGCTGGGCTACTTCATGAAGACCGCGGCCCACTTCTTCGTGCTGGCGGGTCTGGTGGGAATGGTCCAGGGTGGCACCCAGGCACTCAGCCGGTCGCTCTTTGCCAGCATGATTCCCCACCATAAGTCGGGTGAGTTCTTTGGATTTTTCAGCGTATTCGAGAAGTTTGCCGGCATCTTTGGACCGCTGATTTTCGCCGGCACCATCGCAGCCACTGCCTCGAGCCGGAATGCTATTCTCTCGGTTATCCTGTTCTTCGCCGTCGGCGCCTGGCTCCTGGCCCGGGTCGATGTGGCGCAGGGTCAGCGGATCGCCCGAGCGGCCGACCGCCAGGCTGTGCCTGCGGCCTAGGCGCCCGCGAGCTTCGCCACACCCTGTGACGAGGCGATGACGGGCGGGAGAACCTCTTGCCGCCCCCATACTCGTTTCCTAGCTTTCAGCCGTCGTGCTTCTTTCCTCACGCCAGGAGCCCCGCCACGCATGCGTTGGCGGGGCCTCTCGTTCATGGATGCACTGGAACTGACCCGGGCGCTGGTGGCGCTCGATACACCGACGGGGTCCGAAGGACCGGCCACCGATCTTCTGGACGGAGCGCTACGCCGCGCCGGATATCGTACGGTGCGTCAGCCGGTCACTCCGGGACGCGACAACCTGTACGCCTATCGGGAGCCTCCGGCTCTGGTGTTCTCCACCCATCTCGACACCGTCCCTCCCTATGTGCCGCTCGCCGAAGACGCCGAATCGATCCACGGCCGGGGCAGCTGCGACGCCAAGGGGCTCGCCGCCGCGATGGTAGCCGCGGCCGAGCGCCTGGCCCAGCAGGGTGAGCGACGCATCGGACTGCTCTTTCTGGTGGGCGAGGAGAACGGCTCGGATGGAGCCCGGGCCGCGGCCGACTTGATGCCGCGGGGCCGCTTTCTGATCAATGGGGAGCCCACCGAAAACCGGCTTTCGATCGGCCAGAAGGGCTCGATGCGGGTAGACCTCGAAGCGGCCGGCCGGGCGGCCCATTCGGCCTATCCCGAAGAGGGAGTCAGCGCCATCGCCGCATTGCTGGACACGATCGAGCGGATCCGGCGGATGCCGCTGCCGGTGGATCCACTGCTCGGTCCCTCGACGCTCAACCTCGGGCTCATCCGGGGAGGCGTGGCCCCAAACGTGATCCCACCGGCAGCCAGCGCTCAACTTCTGATCCGAACGGTGGAGCCCAGCGGCCCACTCAAGGAATCCATTCGAGCGCTGCTCAGTCCGGGCGTTTCAGTGGCCTTTCCGGTCGAGCTTCCCTTCTACAAGGGGGGAACGGCTCCATCTGGGTGGGACACGACGGTTGTCAGCTACGCCAGTGACCTCCCCTTTCTCTCGTCCTGGGGCGAGCGCTACCAGCTGGGGCCCGGAAGCATTCGAGTCGCTCATACCAGCCATGAGCACATCCGGAAGGCCGATCTGCTGCGGGGCATCGAGCTCTACATCCAGTTGGCATTCGATCTCCTGGCCTCGACCCCGGCCTCCCGATGAAGACCCCTGTCGCCATCCTCGGCGCCACCGGCACCGTGGGGCAAAAGTTCGTCCGGCTTTTGGCCGATCATCCCTGGTTCGAGCTGGTGGCGGTGGCGGCCTCGTCCAACAGCGCCGGACGATCCTACCGGGACGCGGTGCGCTGGCGGGAGTCAGGCGAGCCTCCTGCGTCCGTTGGCCAGCTGCCGGTTCGGGACTGCACTCCGCCGTTGCCAGGCGCGGTGGTTTTCTCCGCCCTGGACGCCGAGGTGGCCGGGCCGATCGAGCAGGCGTTCGCGAAGGCGGGTGCGACCGTGGTCACGAACACCCGTACTCATCGGATGGAGCCGGATGTGCCGCTGCTGATTCCGGAAGTGAACCCGGAGCACGTCGCGCTGGTCGATTGTCAGCGGGAGACCCGAGGGTGGAGCGGCGCCATTCTGGCCAACCCGAACTGTTCCACGGCCGCGCTGGCGCTCGCGCTGGCGCCACTGCACCGCGCCTTCGGAATCGAACAGCTCTTCGTCTCGACCATGCAGGCGATCTCCGGAGCGGGCTATCCGGGGGTCCCATCGCTCGACATCGTGGGCAACGTGATTCCGTACGTCGGCGGAGAGGAGGAGAAGATCGAGCGGGAGAGCCGAAAGATACTGGGACGTTTCGCGAGCGGAGCAGTCGAGCCGGCGGCGATCAGCCTGAGCGTCCACAGCAACCGGGTGGCCGTGGTGGATGGTCATCTCCTGACGGTGTCGGTCGGCTTCCGGGAACGGGTCAGTCCAGCAGCTGCCGCATCCGTGCTGCGGGAGTTCCGGGCCCCAGCATCGGTGGCGGCCCTTCCGTCCTCACCCAATCCGCCGGTCGAAGTAGATGAGAGGACCGACCGGCCCCAGCCGCGGCTCGATCTGAACCGCGGCAGCGGGATGGCCGTGACCGTGGGCCGGATCCGGGCCTGCCCCATTCTCGATCTGCGCCTGGTTGTCCTGGGTCACAACACGGTGCGGGGAGCCGCCGGTCAGGGGGTGCAGATCGCGGAGCTGCTCCTCGCCAGCGGCAGGGTCCCTCAAGCCAGTGGCGGGCGTAACCGGTGATTGTGACCAAGTTCGGCGGCACGTCAGTGGCCGATGCAGCGGCCATTGGGCGACTGGTCGGCATCGTTCGACACCGGCTGGCGGAGCGCCCCGTGGTCGTGGCTTCGGCACTGGCTGGGGTGACCGACGCCCTCCTTGGTCTGGTACGACTCGCCAGACCGGACGACGAGGCAATCGACGTGAGGCTCAGCGCCCTCTACGAGCGGCACCAGCAGATCGCGGCCTCCCTGCCTGGCGCCGGGGCATCGTTCGAGACTATAGCGGCGGATATCGACGCACTCCGCCGAGATCTGACAGTCCTTCAGGACCGACCGGTCACTGGAGCAGATCTCGATGCGATTGCCAGCCGGGGTGAGCTGTGGAGCTCGAGGCTGGTCACGGCAGCACTCGCCGGCGCCGGGCTCGAGGCAATCTGGGTGGACGTGCGTCCACTCATGGTCACCGACGACCGCCACACTCGGGCCACTCCTTACCTCCAAATCTTGAATCAGCGGGCCCGCGAGTGTCTGCAGCCGCTGCTAGAAGCCGGCCGGATACCGGTGACCCAGGGCTTCATCGGCTCGACCGCGCGCGGCACGCCAACCACACTGGGGCGAGGAGGTTCGGACTTCACCGCCGCGCTCCTGGGCTCGGCGCTGGGAGCCAAGAGGGTAGAAATTTGGACCGACGTGGATGGCCTCATGACCGCAGACCCGCGTATCGTCTCCAGCGCCCGAACTCTGGCGCGGGCAAGCTACGATGAGGCCGCGGAGCTGGCCACCTTCGGCGCCAGGATCCTGCACCCCGCGACCGCCCTCCCGCTCGTCCGTGCGGGCATTCCTATCATCGTCCTGAACTCCACCCGTCCCGAGCGACCCGGGACCACGATCGAGCCCGAGGCGGTGCTCGAGCAGGTCGGCGACTCTCCTATCCGGTCGATCTCCTGGAAGCAGGGGATCACCGTCATCAACCTCAAGGCCCCTCGCATGCTGGGTGCCTTTGGGTTCCTCCGGGCCATCTTCGAGATCTTCGAGCAGCACGAGACAGTGGTGGATGTACTGGCAAGTGGCGAAGTAAGCGTCTCGCTCACCATTGAAGACCGCTCCCGGCTGGGTGTGCTGCTGCGCGACCTGTCAGAGCTGGGAGACGTGTGGGTGGAAGAGCATCGCGCCATCATCGCCGTGGTCGGCATCGGACTCCGGAACACGCCGGGCCTTGCAGCCCGAGTCTTCAACGCCGTCTGGCCGGCCAATGTCGAGGTGATCTCTCAGGGCTCCTCCTCCATCAACATGACCTTCGTGGTGCGGGAGGAGGACGGGCCGGATGTGGTGCGGAGACTGCACCGTGAGTTCTTTGGATCTGATTGAGGATGAAGCTCGCCATCATAGGAAACGGGAAGATGGGCAAGGCGGTGGCAGCCCTGGCCCAGGAGCGAGGCCATGTGGTGCAGACCGTCGTTAACCGGATCGAGAACCCCGGCGGGCGGGCATTGACGCCGGAGCGCCTGGCCGGAGTGGACGTCGCCGTGGAGTTCACCCGTCCCGATGCCGTGGTGGCCAACCTGGAGCGGCTGATCGCGCTACGGATTCCGACAGTGACCGGAACCACCGGCTGGGGTGACGACCTTCCCCAGGTGAGTGCCCTGGTGCTGGAACGTGGCGCTGCCTTGCTGCACTCACCCAACTTCTCCGTAGGGGTGCAGCTCTTCTTACGAGCGGCGCAGGAGCTGGCCAGCAGCTTCCGGGACCGGCCGGAGTTCGCCGTTGCAATCCGGGAGGAACATCACAAGACCAAGTTGGACGCGCCCTCGGGAACCGCCCTCCTGCTGCAGCGCCAGTTGTGGACCAAGGAGCCGGGCCGCCGGTTTCCCATCACCTCGGTGCGTGAAGGCGACGCTGCTGGAACTCATACCCTGACTTATGAAAGCCGGCATGAGCTGGTGACCCTGAGTCACGTGAGCCGCAGCCGCGAGGTCTTTGCGGTGGGCGCCCTGGCTGCCGCCGAATGGCTGCCGGGCAAGACCGGCGTCTTCACCTTCGACGAAATGCTCTTCGGCGAATCGGCATGAGCCGGCTCCAGGGTTGCGGAACGGCATTGGTAACTCCGTTCACGGCTCAGGGTGACCTGGACCTCGCCGCGCTGCGCGCCCTGGTGAGCTGGCAAATCGAGGAGGGCATCGACTTCCTGGTGGCGTGCGGGTCCACCGGGGAGGCCCAGACGCTGAGCGACGCCGAGCGGGAGAGAGTGGTGGCGGAAGTGGTAGAGGCGGCCGGCGGGCGGGTTCCGGTCATGGCCGGGGCCACCAGCAACGACACCGCACGCGCCATCGAGGAGACCGAGCGGATGTGCCGGGTTGGCGCCGACTATATCCTGAGCGCCACCCCCTACTACAACAAGCCGACGCAGGAAGGCATGTACCGGCACTTCAGCGCCGTGGCCGATGCGGCCACGAAGCCGGTATGCCTCTACAACGTGCCGGGCCGCACTGCGGTGAACCTGACGCCGGCTACCGCACTCCGGCTCGCCGCCCACCCCAACATCATGGGCATCAAGGAAGCCAGCGGCGACCTGAGACAGATCATGAGCCTCTTGCAGTCGCGAGCTGACGACTTTGCGGTCCTCTCGGGGGACGACTGGCTGACCCTTCCGGTCATCACCAGCGGCGGAAACGGGCTCATCTCGGTGGTCTCCAACGAAATTCCGGCCGCGATGACCGGCCTCGTCCACCTGTTGCTCTCCGGCAACCTGGAGCAGGCTCGCACCTGGCATTACCGTCTTCTGCCGCTCATGGATGCCAACTTCCTGGAGACCAATCCGGCGCCGGTCAAAGCCGCCCTGCATTGCATGGGCCGCATCGCCAACGTGCTCCGGCTGCCGCTGGTGCCGGTGAGCGAAGCGACAACGGCGGCCCTGCGGACCGCCCTGCGCCAGGCGGGGGTGGATGCCTAGGCGGGGCAGCAAGGCAGCCGGGCAGCGGGGCAGCAGGATCGAAGAGCTGAGGGCAGCTATCGAGCGCTATGCCGACGGCGTACCCCAGGGGGAAGAGAAACCGGCGCTGGAGGCATTCCGCGCTCTCAAGGCCGCACTCAATGCCGGCACGGTAAGGGCGGCCGAGCGCGGGACGGACGGAACCTGGCGGGTCAACCGCTGGATCAAGAGCGGGATCCTGCTCGGATTTCGGCTGGGTCGGGTGGTCCCAGCGGACGCTGGCGGTGCGTTCCCCTTCTTCGACAAGGACACGTATCCCCTGCGGGCGTTCGAGGGAGAGCATGGCGTACGCGTCGTTCCCGGCGGATCCGCTATCCGGGATGGTTGCTATGTGGCCCCGGGGGTCGTCTGCATGCCCCCGATGTACATCAACGCCGGTGCCTACGTGGGCGAGGGCACCATGGTCGATTCCCACGCACTGGTGGGCTCCTGCGCCCAGATCGGCCGGCGGGTGCACCTCTCGGCTGCGGCGCAGATCGGCGGAGTCCTGGAGCCGGCCGGCGCGTTGCCGGTAATCATCGAGGACGAGGTGCTGGTGGGTGGGAACGCGGGCGTGTACGAGGGTACCATCGTGCGGGAGCGGGCGGTGCTGGCGCCCGGCACCATACTCTCCGGTGGGACCAGCGTGTTCGATCTGGTGCACGATCGGGTGTATCGGCGGGACGGCAACCGGCCGCTCGAGATCCCGGCTGGCGCCGTAGTCGTCCCCGGCAGCCGGCCGGTCAAATCGGGCCCGGGCGCGGCGGCGGGAATTGCCCTTTACGCGCCGGTCATCGTGAAGTATCGGGACGAAAAGACCGACACTGCAGTAAGGCTGGAGGAGCTACTCAGATAAACTGTTCACTCTTCACTCTTCACTCTTCACTCTTCACTCTTTACTGTCACGCTCCTCATCAGGAATGACTTCCCACACTCATTACCTCTGGTTCGAGACCAAGCGGCGCCAGGAGATCATCGACATTACCGACCAGGTCGCCCAGCAGATAAAGGCAAGCGGCGTGCGCGAAGGGATGGTGCTGGTCTCCGCCATGCACATCAGCGCCTCCGTGTTTGTCAATGACCACGAATCGGGGCTCTGGCATGACATCCTCAAGTGGCTAGAGGAAACCATCGCCCCGTGGGATCCGGAGCGGTACCAACACAACGAGACCGGGGAGGACAATGCGGCTGCCCATTTGCGCAGTCTCACCGTCGGGCACGAGGTGATCGTCCCCATTACCGCCGGTAAGCTGGATCTGGGGCCCTGGCAGCGGGTGTTTTACGGTGAATGGGACGGCCAGCGCCGGAAACGGGTAATTATCAAGGTGCTAGGAGAATGACGAAGGCCAGGACCTCACAAGGAGACCCTGGCCTCGCCCGACTGCGTTTGCGAATTACCGGCCGAGAATCCGGCGGGCGGCCGTACCTGTATTCGACCTGGCCGGGAAGCGGAACATCGCCTCGTGGGTGCTGCCATCGGCCAGCGTGACGATCAACTTGCGACAGCTACCAGCCCAGCTCGCGTTGGTCCTCCACGCGTAGGTGTAGCTGAAGCCCGACGCGGTGAGCCCATCCCGCATCACCGGCGTCGGCCGCATCGTGGCCTCGGGTCCCGAGCCACACTGCGCCGGGATCGAGGTCGGGGTTCCACTCAGAATCTGCAGCCCGAAATAGCCGCCGACCGAGAACTTGATCGGGACGGTACTGCCGGCGTTCACCACGTTCACCGCAGGCATGTTCTTCAGCGGCGCAAAGAAGCCGGAGAACCGCATGCCGCTCAGTACTGTAATCGAGACGGAGCGACTACCAACCGCATAGTTGGCATCATTCGGCGTGAACTGCACCGAGAGCGTGGCCGGGCCACCAGGCAATGCAGCGCCTGAGCCCGGTGTGTACAAGGCGGTGCCGCTCAGGGTCACGCTGCCAACACCCCGGAAAGTCGCATTGAGCTGCGCGCTACCCAGCGGAGTACCGGCCGAGATCGAAGCCGGAATCCAGCTGATCGCCGGGTTCGCCTTATTAATCATCAGGGTCGCGCTAGCCGACGACGCCTGATAGTTCGGATGGTCGAGCGTAGCCACGACCTGGTAACTGCCCGCGTTACGGGGCACGGCCGTGACACCGCCTTGAGTGTACGCCAGGCTCACTCCGGACAACCCGGCCGGCGTGGTAGTAGCGGTAGCGCTCTTGATGGCGCCGTCAAAGGTGAACGACAGCCCCGACAGCGTGATCGTCGCTGGAGCCTTGGCGATCTCAAACGACTGCGACACATCGACCGCAGGCTCGTAGCTTTCATTGCCCGGTTGGTGCGCGGTGATAGTGCAGCTACCAGCCCCGGTCAGGGTCACGGTGACCCCGAGGACACCGCAGGTCCCGCTGGCGGTGTAATTCACCGGCAGGCCCGAGCTGGCGGTAGCGTCCAGCGTAAAGGCCGGATCACCGTAGACCTTGCCTTGCAGCGGGCCAAACGTAATCGTCTGCGGCTGAGTGGTGCCGGCAGTTCCAGCTGAGGCCCACTGTACCGCGTTGATGTAGAGCTGCTGAATGGTCGGATCCTGGAGCGTCACGGGATCACGGACGTTACCCAGGTCGTCCCAGTAGTAGTTCGGGGCGAAGCTGAAGTTCACGATCCGCCCGCCTCCCAACTCACGAACCAGCACCGCCGCGCCTCCATTCGGCACCTGCATCAGCACGGTCGAGGGGTTGCTCGCAAAGACCGTCTGCGGCCCCGCGTCGTGACCGTCTGCGGTGAAGCTGAAAGACGCCGGAAGACCAGCGAGCACAGGATGTCCCGCGCCGGCCTCAGTCGCCTGGTAGGTTATCTCGCAATGGCCGCAGGTCTGCGCCGGGCCGGACGGATCGTCACCGAAGCCCTGCAGCGCCAGATTCTCCATCTGGGGCTGATACTCGAAGCCATTCCATTTCGAGCCGATGAATCCGCCCCCGTTGGAGACGAAGTTCACCAGGGCGTTCTGGCCGGCTTCGGGGAGCGAGGTCTCATAGCTCGAGCCGTTCAGGTGGACGACGACGTCGAAGCCCGTGAGAGACGGATTGGTGCCGTCCCAGGTGTACTCGGGCCCGGGCCGGACCGTCACCTGAAAGTCAGCGTTAGCCAGGCTGGTGGCCAGCGCGGTCGTGGACACTACGTCGGTGTCCGCCAGGACGAGAACGCTGGGCCCCATGCCGGAAATCGACTGTGCCGCCGAGAAGCTGACTAACGACTTCGGCGCGGTCGACTGGCTGACTGCCATCTGGCTGCCCGCCGGCTTCGGCACCGGGTGCCGAACTACCGCGGCGACTGGCTTTTTCGTGGCAATGGGCTCGGTCAGCTGGTCGCTGCACCCGACCAGCAGAAATGCGACACTTGCCAAGAATGGCAGGAGGAGCCATGGCCGGCGAGGCAATGGGTGCACGGTTGAAGTGCGGGGGCCGGTCATAATTTCCTCCACTAGTGCGAAGGTGGAACTACGGGTAACGGTCCTCTCATTGAGCGTGAACTTGTGCCGACTCCAGTGGACTTGTACTAACCTGTTGTGTACTGACTACCCAAGGTCCTGAACCAACTTCTTGTCCGCCGCCGACCGAATACCGCAAACCTTCGGTCGACCGCTCCTCGGGCGCCTAGTGCAGCGCCCGCTTGCCGCTTTCTTTCTTTACCGATCCTGCATTCTTCACTGCACCTGCATTCTTGGCCGGCGCCGTCTTGGCCGGCACCGAGGCCGTCTTGGCTGGCGCCGCGGCTTCCGGCGCCTCGAGCACGAAGCTGGCGCGCGCATCGGTTCCCTTCACCGTTGCCACCAGCGTTCGCTTGCCCGTCTTGGAGCCCGGCGTCCAGCGGGTGTGGGCTCGACCCTTTGCATCCGTCATCACCCGTGCGGGACTCACCGTCCCGCTCTTGGTGCTAAACCCCACCGGCTGATCCGCCACCGGGTTCCCATAGGCGTCAGTCAGATCGACATCCAGGGACTGCACCGCCCGGTTAGCGGTTCCCGGCTTGGGCGCCACGAAGACCAGGTTGGCCGGTCCCGCAGCTCGGGCGCGGGCCGAGATCTGAATCGGCCGCTCGATGCCCTCGACTCTTACGACCAGGTGGTGCACGCCCGCGGTCCGTCCCAGGGTCCAGGACACCGCCGCCCGACCGGTCGAATCCGTCATGACCACGCTGTCGCCTACTGTTCCGGCCGCCGGGGCCAGAGTGACGGCGACACTAGGCACATCGTTCCCCGACCGATCCTGCACCTTTATCCGAATGGTCGGCCGGAGTATCTGGCCGACCGTACCGTCGTGCTTTGCCATTTCGACCACCGAGGCCTTGGCCGCGGCACCGGCTACCGCTTTCGCAGTCACGGTGAACCGGGGCACGACCCGCGGACTTCCCACTTGTACGTAGGCCCGTTGCGTACCGCTCCGGGGACCGAGGGTCCAGCGGGCCCGGGCCTCGCCCAGCGAGTCCGTGCGCGACTCCGCCGCCACCACGCTCCCTTCATCCGCTCCGGACCACGCCACCGGCACATCCACCAGGGCGACACCACTCGTGTCCGTGACCCTGACCGCCACTGGCTCTTCCAGAGTGGCTTCTACCGGGCCTTCCAGCCGCTCACTCAACACCGTGACTCTGGTGTTGGCTGCCACCGGCTCCGCTTCCGCCGTCACCACCGTGGGACTGGCAACCCCTTCGGCCGTAACCGAAAGCATCTGCCGGCCGGGGAACCCTCCCAGCGTCCAGGCTGCCCGGGCGATCCCCTGCGCATCCGACGAATCCGCCTGGGGCTCAGCCTGACCGGCGCCTTCGTCCAGATTGAAGCGGACCGCCACTCCTGGAATCGGCCGTCCACTGCGCGAGACCACCTGCACCGTCACCGCCTGTGGCACCCGGCGCCCCGCCGGCGCTCGCTGTCCGTCGCCGGAGAGCAAGGTCAGGGACGACGGTACCGGGTAGACCTCCACCGCAAGCTGCGTCACCATCGCGTCGGTGCTGGCCGTAAACGTGGTGCGGCCAGGTGCTATTCCCGTCGCGTGGCCCGTGCTGTCCACCGCCGCGATCGACGGATCGGCCGAACGCCACCGAGGCATGGATCCCTTGATCTCATATCCTCGAGCGTCCACCAGCTGGGCCACCGCGTTGCCCTTGTCGCCCTCAGGGATCCGGAGCAGGCTGTCACCTGGAATCCGGAGCCCCGCTGGCCGCTGGACCACGTACACCTTAGCCCGCACCGACTTTTCTCCCACCGCAACAATCACCGAGGTCCATCCCCCGCCTCGTGCGACCACTGTGCCCGCGCTGTCCACCGTGGCGACGCTGGTATCCACGCTGGTCCACACCGTCGGCGCTCCCAGGAGCGCATTGCCCCGGGCATCGGTCGCCGTGACCGCCAGCTGAATCGTGTCTCCCACCGCCGTCGCCGTATCGACCACCGGCGAGATGCCGATCCAGCGGACCGGGACCAGCGTGGCGGCGGCCAGCGAGTCCGCCTCGAACTTCGACTTGAGCGAGTGGGTGTACGAGAGAATCGACACCAGTCCCGCTCCTGCCGAGATCACGCCGGCCCCCCACCGCCAAGCGTTGCTGATCAAGCCGTGGGGGCGCAGGGCTTGAGGAAGCGAAGGCTTGGCTCCAACTGCCGGGGCCGGCTTACTCCATCCGGTCACAGAGCGGCACCCTTTCCTCGCCGGCTGTCTCCCCGTCCCCGTCGGTCCGGGGCAGCTCTGGCCCGCTCAGTGGTCCCACAAAGACGACACAGCTGCGACCGGGCCGGGCCTTGTGTGTGGCCTTGGCCCGAAACCCATTGGGGGTCACGCCGAGAATCTGAACTTTCACGTCGGCTCCAGGGCTCAGCTGTAAGGCTTCGAGAGTACTCGCATACACCGGGTGCGAAGTCCGATACTCGTCCTGGGCCGCGACGACATTTCGCAACGACGTTTTCAGAACCGATGCCGGCGTCGACTGCCACGACGAGTTCCCAGCTTGGGCCAGGGCCGCAACCGGCGCGCCGAGGCTCAGTCCGAGCACGAGTGCGTGGGCTGTGATGTGCCGAGCTCCAGACATCGCTCCCCCTGCATTCGGACCACCAGTGTCGGGCGGTGGCGATTCTTCAGCCGGTCCGTCCGTCCCTCATGTACCGAAGGCTTTGAGGCACAGGTATTTTCGGCAAGGAGGCGTAAACTCACAATTCATAAGAACCAGACAGCGTCAAGAATACAGGCAGGCAAGAATCTGCAGGATCGGCGCAACTGCGGAATTGTTTACGGTGTGTGATGCTAGCTGATGCAATCGCCGGTAGGGTGGAAGTGCAAGCCTTCACATGAGCCGGTATTTCGGTCCACTTCCGCCCTCCCGAGGAGTCCAACGCGGCCCGAGCACATCGGTCGCCTTACAGTCGACACAGTTCGCGGGGTTGACGCGGAGCTGCCCGTCCACCTCCTCATAGACTCCGGCCGGACACACATGGCTGTAGAACCGGGCCACTTCCGGAGTGATGTCAGGCCCGGTCAGCAGGTGCGAGGGAATGGTATCGCGGGTGGCGTTACCGGACTTGAACACCGCATCGAGCTTGCTGAAGGTCAACACATTGTCCGGGCTGAGCGGTGTCGTTCCGTTTCGGCGGCGAGGGACGGCTGCATCGCTCGGCATCGTGATCCTGCTGCCGGGAAAGCGGCCCCCGGTAAGCGTCATCAGGCCGGCCTTGGCACCTCCCAGAAAAAAGCCGTCCTTGAAGGCAAGCCGCATGTTGCGGGTGCGATGGAGATCGCCGGCGATATAGCTCTGGTCCACCATCCGATCGTAAGACGCGAGCGCCGGGCCGGAGGTGTCCCCCTTCCGCAGCGCCTCGAAGGCGGCGCGGGCGGCAAGAATCCCCGATTCCATGGCGTAGTGGATTCCCTTGAGCGACGGCACGTCCACGAACCCCGCCGCGTCGCCCACCATCAGGAGGCCATCGCCGAAGCGACGCTCCGGAAAGGAGTAATATCCGCCCTCGGGGATGGTCTTGGCCCCCCACTCCAGCAGTTGCCCCCCCTCCAGATACGGCCGGAAGAGCGGATGCAGCTTCATCCGCTGGAGCAACTGATGGACATCCAGGTGGGCCTCGTGGTAGTCGAGCCCGACGACTAGCCCGAGGGCAATCTGAGTGGGCCCCAGCGGGTACAGGAAGCTGCCGCCGAAGGCATCGGTCGGAAGCGGCCATCCCAGGGTGTGCACCACTTTGTCGAGCGGCCGCTTCGTCTCCCAGACCTCCTTCACCCCCAGCGCATAGAGCTGGGGATTGGGTGATCCAATCTTCTGCCACTCGCGGTAGGCCTGGGTCAGCAGTCCCCGGCTTCCCTCGGCGAGCACCGTGATCCGGGCGGACACGTCGGTAGGCTCGGTGTAGTTGCTGCCGGGGCTTCCGTCTCGGTTGAGACCCGACGGCGTCGTGCGAGCACCCTTCACTGTATCCCCTTCCACCAGCAACGCATCCACCGGGAATCCGGTGAACAGATTGACCCCGGCGGCCTCGGCCCGCTCGCCCAGCCAGCGCACGATCTCGCAGAGAGACGCGGTATAGAAGCTCTTGTTGTGCATCGTCGGCGGCGTGGGAATCCGCTGGGCTCGCCCCTCGGTCAGGAGGTATACCGCCTCGCCGGGCACCGCCTGCCGAAAGGGAAGGTCGCCGGCTACCACCTCCGGAAAGAGCCCGCGAAAGGCGCGCGGGTTGACCACCGCACCGGAGAGGCTGTGCTCGCCGAGGCTCTCCGCCTTCTCCAGCACGGCAATACTCAGCTCAGCCGGGCCGCCGGATTCCTGGGCTTGACGCGCCAGCCGGTCCAGCTCGATGGCACAGGCCAGGCCCGCCGGGCCGGCGCCGACGATCAGCACGTCCATCTCGATAGCTTCGGCACCGGGCGGCTCCCGCCGGATCAGGCGATCCAGTGGCAGCAGCGGCTGATGGCGAACTGGCAGAATTGTGGGCATGGTAGCTCCGGCTTACTGACTGCCTCTGATCCGTCTGATCTCCTCGGTCAGCCGGGGAACGATCTCGAACAGGTCCCCCACGATCCCGTAATCGGCCACCTTGAAGATCGGGGCGTCCTTGTCCTTGTTGATGGCCACGATGGTCTTGGCCGTTCGCATGCCGGCCAGGTGCTGGATGGCGCCGGAGATGCCGACTGCAATGTAGAGATCAGGACTAACCAGGCGCCCGGTCTGCCCGATCTGGTCGGTGGGCGGTCGCCACCCGTCGTCAGTCACCGCGCGGGTCGCTCCCACCGCCGCGTTGCCCAGCGCGGCAGCCAAGTCCTCCACCAGCTTGAAATTCTCCGCTGCCCGGAGCCCGCGCCCGCCGCTTACGATGACCGGTGCCTCGCCCAGATCCAGCTTGGTGGTGCTTCGCTGGGCCAGCTCGGTAACGGTCACCCGCGCGGCAGCGGGATCCATGGCCGGCTGGAGCATTTCCACCCGTCCGGCCCGCGGTTGCTCGGCTGGGGTGACAAATCCCGGCCGCAGCGAAATCAGGGCCGGGCTGCCGGCGAGCCGCAGGGTGACATTCACCTTCCCGGTGTAGGCCGGATGGCGCACCACCGCTGCGTCGCCCTGGAGCTCGAACCCTGTTACATCCGAAGCCAGGCTCACGCCCAGCCGCGCGGCTACTCGCGGCGCCAGATCTCGACCCTGGGCCGAGGCTGCAAAGAACCCGCTTCGGTAGGACGAGCCCTTGAGTCGTTCGGCTGTGGTGGCGACGAAGACTTCGGGGTTGTAACGCTCGAGCTGCGGGTGCTCCACGGCGACCACCACATCGGCGCCATGCTTGCCGAGAGTCCCCGCCCGCGCGCTGATGCCGGGCGATCCGATGACGAGGGCGTGCACCTCACCCTGTCCCGAAGCGTCAGCGGCCTGCCGTGCCGCGGTGACGGCCTCGAACGCCACTTTGCGAAGCTCGCCTCCACGGGACTCCGCGAAAGCCAGGAAGTTTGCCATCAGAGCACCTTGGCCTCCGATTGGAGCAGCCGCAGAAGCTCGGGCACGGCTTCGGCACCCTCGCCAATGATCCGGCCCGGCGGCCGCTCGGCGGGCAGCTCCATGGCTTCCACAGTGAGACTGACCTTTCCCAGCTGAGCGGGCTTCACCTCGAGCGGCTTCTTCTTGGCGGCCATGATCCCTTTGAGTGACGCGAGCCGGGGGCGGGCGATTCCCTCGTCGATGGTGAGCACCGCGGGGAGCGGGAACTCCACCGTCTCGGAGGCTCCCTCGAGGTCCCGCCGGGCGGTGCCTCGCTGATTGGCAATGTCGAGGTGCGAGATGGCAGTGACGCAGGGGAGGCCCAACAGCTCGGCAGTCATCGGGCCTACCGAGCCATGGGCGGTGTCGGTGGCCATGCGGCCGAACAGAATCAGGTCGTAGCCACCGTCTCGAAGCTCGGCCGCGAGAGCCTGGGCGATGGCCAGCCCGTCGAAGGGAACCTCCTCGGCCTTGAGCTGGACCGCTCGGGCGGCGCCCATCGCCAACCCCTTGCGAAGGGTCTCCTGCACTCCATCGGGGCCCAGGGAGTAGATCACTACTTCGCCCGGCCCCTGCTTCTCGGTGAGCTGCAGGCCGACTTCGAGCGCGTAGCCATCGAAGTCGCCCATCTCGTATTTCAGCCCGCTGGAGTCCAGCGTCTTCCGATCACCCGCGATGGAGAAGCGCAGCTCCATATCGGGGACCCGCTTGATGCAGACGGCGATTTTCATCGCGGCAAAGTATCGCGATCTCGGAGGGGAACGCAACGAGGCCACCATCGCTGGTGGCCTCGCTCGTCATGCGAGTGCAGCCGGATCAATTGGACTCGCTGCTCCGGCGATCCCGGATGCCGGGGCGCTCTACCCGCCGGCGATCGCTGATCGACCGCTCGATCCAGCCATCTCCCAGAGGGGTCGGATGATGCGCAACCCCCTGGGCCTGATGCATGGCTCCTCGGGCCTCCTGGGCCATCCCCTCAGCCTGGTGCCGCGCTGCATGGGCCGCGCGCTCCAGCCGGGGGCCTGCCCGTTCCACATTGCGGCCAACCCGGTCCAGAACCTGGGCAGCGCGGTCGCGGCCTCCCAGTCCGAAAGCCAGTCCGAAGGCGAGCGCCAGCCCGCCGACCAGTCCAATGAGCAACGTGTTGATGAGGGTCGTCGCAATGCCGAGCTGGTTGATGGCCACGACGATAGTGAATCCCCAGACCGCAACCTGGGTAACGGTGGCCAAAGTGTCGGGATTGCTGAAGCCCGCCTCCGCCGAGGCGCCACGCACCAGTTGGGACAGCGCCTTGGCCGCCAGCCCACCGATCACGAGCACCACCAGCGCCACCACCAGATTAGGCAACCAGAGGAGCAGCTGTTGCAGGACGTTGGAGACCGCGGGCAGTCCCAGGGTATCGAACGCGACCACCAGGGTGATCAGCCGGACGAACCATTTGACCACCCCGGCGATCACCCCGGCCGAGTCGTCCTGCACGCCCATCTTGTGCACGAAGTCGGCGAAACCCGATCGCTGTGCCAGTTCGTTGAATTTCACCGCATGGAGCAACGCCTTCACCCCGCGGGCGAATAGGGAGGAGATGATCCAGCCAACAATGAGAACGACGGCGAACCCGAGAATCCGCGGGATAGCTGAAAGGAATGTGTTGAGAGCCCCGGCCAGAGAGGCCTTGAATGCGTCACCGGTACTCTGCACCGGTACCGCGACGGCAGTGCCCTGCATAACGCCTCCCACCCTGAATTGTTGCTGGTGCAAACCCGCCAACAGGATGGGAAGGCGACCCATGGCGGTCGGTGACCAGGGTCACCGAGAAACGTCAGGTTTCGCCGCCGAAACTGCGCCGAACGACGAGCTTGAAAGAACGGGCATTGAGAGGAGTGATGAACCGCTCCAGGGCACCCGTCTGCCGGTTCTCGTTGAAGGTGCCGAAGACCGGTCCATCCTCATTGAACAGGTTGGTCACGATGCCCGATATCTCCCAGGGGCCGCGGCTGAACCCGGCCCGCAGGTTGGCCACGAAGTAACCACCCAGGGGACTGGTCTCGTTGGCCTCGTCGCCGCGGAGCCACTGCTTGCCGGTATAGCGGAGGTCCGCTCCGAGCTGGAGTCCCACTGGAAAAGAGAGCAATCCACCCGCCTTGACCTGATGATCCGGCACCAATGGAATCCGGTCGCCTTCGGTCACGTCGTTCTCCCCGGCCAGGGGAGATCCCCCGAAGGCGTCCTCCGCCCGAATGCTGAAGATCTCTGCCGGATCTCGGAAAGTGGCCCGGGTGAAGGCATAGTTGGCGTAGAGGGACAGGCGGTCGCTGGGGATCATCTGGACCGAGAGCTCGACCCCTTCCCGGCGAGTTGTGCCGATGTTGTCGAAGAACCCTTCGAACACGGCCGTTTCGGATTGGATGAACGAGATATCGTCCCGGACATTGGTTCTATAGACGGAGGCGTTGAGGAGGGCCGGGCCGCGCACCAGCTGGCCACCCAGCTCGAAGGTCGTGCCCACCACCGGATCAAGCGGAGGATCGTCACCCAGGGCGAAGGGGAGGGGACACGCCGCGGTCTCGTCGGCGCAGGCCAGCTCCAGGATTGCGGGCGCCCGGAAGCTCTGTCCCACCGAAACGTACGCCGACGCGCCGGGAGCAATCTCGTAACTCACGCCCCCGCGCGGGCTCAGCCGTTTGAAGCTGTTAGTGGTGTCCGCCGACGGGTCGAGCCGGTCCTCGAACGGGATGTGGATGTAGTCGAAGCGAAGCCCGCCGGAGAACGTCACCCGATCGATCTTCAGATCGGCCAGCGCGTACCCCGCCACGTCATAGCTCGGGCTTTCGACGTCCGTGGTCAGGGCACTGGTGGAAGGAGTGGTTGGAGTCTCTTCCAGCAGCTCGATGTGTACCCGGTTTGCCCCACCGTCGGCACCGAGCCGGAGCGAGAAGCTCCCGTTAGGTCTTGGGGTGGTCCAGCGCCAGTCCAGATTCCCGCCGAGGGTCCGGTTGTGGGTAAAGCTGCGAACGTTGTCGTCGGGTGCCTGGTTGACGTTGAAGCGCTCGGCCGCAGTTCGGCGAACGTAGGCGGTGAACGATCCCCGGCTGCTGGTTCCAAAACGGGAATACCCTGAGAGCGAGGCCTGCAGCTGGTTGAGGTCCTCGAAGTCACCGATAGTAAAGTTGGTCCGGGGAGCCGTGCTGAATATGCTCTCCGGCAGTGAGCCGGCGGTCTCGGCCCGGGATTCGGCGCCAAAGGCCTGGAGCGTCAGCCCGCGATAGGGACCCCTACGTCCCAGATTGAGGAAGCCATTCAGGTTCTCGGCCCCCGTCGCCTCGCGCCAGCCGTCTTCATTCTCATAGCCGCCCGCCAAGTAGTAGTCCCACCCGCCTCCGCTCACGCCTCCAACCGATGCCTCTCCGGAGTAGGACCCATAGTTGCCCCCGGAGATCTCGGCCTCCGCCTCGAGGGGGCCGGTTCCCCTCCGGGTTATGAGGTTTACGGCCCCACCCAGCGAGTTGGGGCCGAGCAGGGAACCCGAGCCGCTCAGCAGCTCCACCCGCTCCACGTGCTCCATGGGAAGCAGGTCGAAGTTCACCTCGGCGGCATCGGGCTCGTTTTGGCGCACCCCGTCGAGGAAGACCGAGATGCCGGGAGGCAGGCCGACCACCGGGCCCACATTGAAGCCCCGGGTGCTCAGGTTCAGCTTGAACGGCGATCCCAGATCGTCGTACAGCGAGATGCCGGGCTGCGTTGCCAGCGCGTCGGCCAGCAGTCGCGGCTCCCAGGCATCGATTGCTTCTCCGGTCACGGTCGAGATCCGGGCCGGAATCCCGGACCCGATGACCGGTCCGGCCGTCGGCGCGATCGAGCTGGTCACCTCGATGGTCTCCAACTGGGTGACCCGATTCGTATCAGCGCGGGTCGTGTCGGCAGCCGAGGTGTCCGGCTCCTGAGCCTCAGCGAAATTCGCAGGGAGTGTAGCTAGGACAGCTAAGGTGAGCAGTCGATACGTCAAAAGATGACTCACCGTAATTCGTAGATGGCGGCAGTATGAACCCGATCGGGTGGCGTGGCGACGACCAGGAGACCGTCATCGGCCGGCCCACCACCATCAAGATCCTGACAGCATTGCCGGATCGTGGTGAGTCCCGCGGGGATGGATTCCTCCCGAATCGGTACCCCGACTCGGGTGAGACGGACAATATCAGCTGAGGTGAAGGTTCCCGATCGGTCGCGGTCCTCGTAAACGGAAAGCCGGTGCACCCGGCCGTCGCGCTCAGCGACGACCAGTGCGCCGTCGTCCATGTCACCGCCACCGTCGAGGTCGTAGCAGCACCGATCAATGGTCACCAGACGGGGCGACAGCAGGAGGAAGGACAGCAGAGCGATGGCTAGACCGACCGCGAGCCCGGCGGGCCACCAGCGGCGCACCCCCGGCGAGCTGCGGATTGTCGGCTGCTCACTCCGAGTTACCCGGCCCAACAGCTCGGGCTCCAGCGACTCACGCGGCTGAAACCGCACGCGGCGCAGCAAGGCATCGAGATCTCTGATGTCTTCCGGGGCCGGTTCCTCGCGCTCGGGACTCCTCATTCAACCAGCGCCTTCCGGAGGCGCCGCAGGGCACGCCAGAGTCGAGTCCGCGCGGCGGAGGCGGTGAGTCCCAGGATCTCGCCTGCCTCGGCGGGAGACAGGTCGCTCCCGTAGCACAATCCAAGGATCTCCTGATCCTGCGGCGGGAGCGCTGCAACCGCGCCCAGCAGTCGGGCCACCTCCTCCTCCCAGAGCAAACGCTCCTCGGGCGAGGGCGCTTGGTGCTCGAGATCCCGAAATGAAGTAAGAGGAAGAATTGCGCGGCGTCGGGCTTGACGCCGGTGGTCACGCAGCGCGTTCTGGGCAATCCGAAACAGCCAGGCTTTCGGGCTACCTCGCGCGGGATCGAAAGTTTCGATGTGCCGTAAAGCGCGGAGGAACACCTCTGCAGTCAGATCGTCCGCCAGATCGGGCGAGGCCAGGTGAAAGCGTAAGTAACTGTACAGCGCTCGGCCGTGGGCTTGGTACCACTCCTGGCAGGCGACCTGGGCGGGGGTCTCGGCCCGGGTCGGGGGCAAATCCGGAAGCCGAATCGGGCCCATTTGCGGGGGCATACTCCTATTACGCTGCCGCTATCTGAACGTCACCAGTCCACTTAGACAAAGCCCCCCGAACAGAACAGCGGGGGGCTCGGACTGGAATCAGCACCGCAGCCTATTGCCGACCGACATCCATCGTGGGTCGGGAGCGGTTGGCCTCCAGCCACCCAAGGATCTTTTCCCTCACCGATCCGGGAGGCTCGTCCGGCGGGGCGGCGAAACTGGTGAGCGGAGCCCCTTGATGCAGCACCTGCCACACAGGACCTGGTTCCGGCGCAGCTTCAGGACCGTCCTTCCGGACCGCATCGTACTCTTCACCCTGCCACCACACAGTCACCCGCCTGACCATTAATCTGCTCCTGTAGAGGTGCGTCAAGCCCCCTACAGGGTCGTTACTTAGGCCGGTTCAGGCGGTGACGACGGTCACGTGTAGGCGCCGTGCCCGGTGATGGCTTCACCCACGATCAGGGAATGCATGTCGTGGGTTCCCTCATAGGTGTACACCGACTCCAGATTCGCCATGTGACGCATGGAGTGGTATTCGGCCAGGATCCCGTTGGCTCCCAGCAGCCGGCGGGCCTCCCGGGCGCATTCGCAGGCCATGTTGACGTTGTTCCGCTTGCACAGTGACACCTGGTACGGCGTCATGGTTCCTGCATCCTTGAGCTTGCCGAGCTGCAGGGTCATGAACTGTGCCTTGGTGATTTCGGTCAGCATCTCGACCAGGCGCACCTGCTGGATCTGAGTCGCTGCGATCGGCTTGTCGAACATCACCCGCTGAGTGCCATAGCGAAGCGCCTCGTCGTAGCACGCCATAGCGGCCCCGATGGCCCCCCAGGCGATCCCATAGCGGGCCTGGGTGAGGCACATCAGCGGGCTCTTGAGCCCACCTGACTTGGGCAGAACGGCGTCCTTGGGGAGCTGCACGTCCTGTAGGTGAATCTCACTGGTATCGGAAGCACGAAGCGAGAGCTTCCCCTTCTGGTCTTTTCCGGTGTAGCCCTTCGAATCCGTCGGCACGATGAATCCCCGGATCGATTTGGGGTCCCGGATATCGCCGGTCTTGGCCCAGATGATGGAGACCGTGGCCTGGGAGCCGTTAGTGATCCACATCTTGGTGCCGTTGAGAACCCAGCCATCGCGGGTTTCCCGGGCGGCGGTGACCATGCCACCCGGGTTGGACCCGTAGTCCGGCTCGGTCAAGCCGAAGCAACCGATCTCCTGTCCCGAGGCAAGCAGCGGTAACCAGTGTTTCTTCTGCTCGTCGCTCCCGAAGGCGTAGATCGGGTACATGACCAGGGCGCCCTGGACCGAGGCGAAGGAGCGGATGCCGCTGTCGCCCCGCTCCAGCTCCTGCATGATGAGTCCGTAGGCCACGTTGTTGAGCCCGGCGCAGCCGTATTCCTCCGGCAGGTTGGCGCCGAAGAGACCCAGCTCCGCCATCCCCGGAATCAGCTGCTTGGGGAATTTCCCGTCGACGTAGGCCTGGCCGATGATGGGAATCAGGTTCTCATCTACCCAGGTACGGACGGTGTCGCGCACGGCCCGCTCTTCCTCTGAGAGGAGCGAATCGAAGTTGAGAAAATCGACTCCGGTGAACTGGGAGGTGCCGGTCGCCGTCGCCATCAGGTGCCTCGAGCAGGTGGAGTAGGTGTTTGCGGGAATATAACAGGCGGAAGGGCGGTCAGTCGGTCAGTCTGAGGTCATCCTCAGTAGCGGATGCAGACGCCAGAAACCGGCTGAAATCCACCTGGCGCTGGGCCTGCGGCAGGACTCCGACCTCCTGCGCCTTCCTCCGAAAGTGCGCTCGATGGTCAACCGGGAAGCCGTTCTCTGCCTGCCACTGATGCACCATCTCGTGGAGCATGGTGTGCTCGACTTCGGCCCAGGGATGGCGATCGATATGCCGCCGGCTCAGGGCAATCTCGGCAGCCTGTCCCGTTCTGCCGTCGACCGACAGCTCACCCAGTCGGCGCTTCATTCGGCTGGAGAGCCGGATCGGGATCTCGGATAGTTGCCCGCCGAAGTGACGCTGGTTCAGCTCCCGGTGAAGCGTTTCCAGGCGGTGGAGCAGGCGCACATCGCCCGGCCGGGCCGCTTCGGGTTTTCGCGGCTTGGCAGCGGACGGCGCATACGCCTGGACCGGAAACGCCAGGAATTCCCGCTCAGCCACTCGGCGGAGGGACCGCGGCACCCTGGGATTGAGAAACCGAACCACTGCCTTGAGCACTCCATCCGGCGCAAACGCGTAGCCCCGGTGGATCCGCAGCACTCGGCGGCTCAGGCTCAACATGACCGTCTGATTGGCGTGGGTGACGACGCGTTCGACATTCTTTAAGCCGAGCGCCACCAGCCGTTCCGGCAGACAATCCTCAAATAGGAAACATTGATCCTTCGTTGCGCTCAGCACAGGGTCTCCCATACCGGCTTACCCACTTACCCCCTTACCCGCCCTCACAACCCCTGATCCCCACCAGCAATCGACACCGCTACCTTGGGCGCACCCTTGCGGGCGAAGGAGAACTTGTCCGAGGGAATGAACTGGAGGTTTTCGGAAACCCAGCGAAAGTGCTGGATGTGAACCGACTGATCGTCGATGGTCACCAGGTTGAAGACCGATGGCCGCCCGCCCCGCTGCCGGTAGCTATGGGTCCCCGAGGTGCTGACCGCCACTCCACCCTCGATCTGACCGGCGCCCTCGTAGTGATCGTGGCCGCAGAGAATTACGTCGGCCCCGGTGTCGAGGAGTCGCTTGTGGGCCGAGCGCCAGCGGGCCAACCCCATCCGCCCGGTTCCGCCGGCCAGGACGTTGTGATGCACCACCAGTACCCTGGCCAGATCGGGCGCGGTCTGGGCAAAGACCTTCTTGATCCGCTTG
Source organism: uncultured Gemmatimonadales bacterium (assembly GCA_965652025.1). Lineage (GTDB taxonomy): Bacteria > Gemmatimonadota > Gemmatimonadetes > Gemmatimonadales > GWC2-71-9 > CAVVWJ01. The sequence goes on along the minus strand of CBFGTM010000001.1, from coordinate 23,486 downwards.
GTCTCGGAGCGGGGCAGGTGCCCCTTCACCGCGATGTCCCGCACATTCCAGGTGAGCGAGCCCAACGCCAGTCCGTAGCCACTCACCGCGCCGGCGATGAGGGCGCCGGGCACCTCCAGCGTGGGGCGCAGCTCTCCGTAGTAGCGCAGGTACTTGGCGAACTTTCTCTTCTCGCCCAGCAGCCCGAACGGGCTCTTCCACCACTCGACGTCGTGATTGCCTGGGACGATCAGCGCTGGAATCTTCATCCTCAGCCGATACAGGAAGACGTGCGCCGCCTGAAATTCCCCATGGCGGGCCCGCTGGCTCAGATCACCGGACACCACCAGCGCCGTCGCATTGAGCGAGGGAAGAAACGCCTCCAGAGCTTCGATCTGCTTGAGGTCGGCGAAGCCGCCGAAGTGAAGATCAGACAGATGAACAATGGTGACGGGCAAGGTCATCGTGGGTCTGTCATGTTTACCATATCACACGAATCCGATAATTCAGCACTGCTTCCCCGCGTACGGGTACCCGCACCCGAAAGCGGGTAATGGTAGACGAGACCTTCTCCGCCGGCACCGAGCTCGACACCACGCTCCATTCGCCCGCCCTCTCCTCCTGAACAGCGACGGTCACCGCGGTATCAAGCGCGTTCTTCAAGGTGACCCGATAGTCTGCGGTAGCAACAGTGTGCACCCCTCGCGCCTTGGTGCTGTCCCGCCGAGTCACGTAGCTGGTCTGCACCCGGCGGGCAGTGATATCGAAGGCATTCCCTGCCTTGAGCTCGAGATCGTTGCCCGGCGCGGTATGCTCCGTCGCGGCTTCTCCCACCAATTGCAACCCGCCGGCGCTGTCCCGCTGATAGACCCGGGCCACGCCGCCGGGCAGGGGCCGGTCTCCAAAGCTGGTCTTGCGTGGCCGCTTGAGGGTGTAAGTGATCTCGACCGGAACATCCACCTGCTCGCCCTGCTGGGGCAGGAACCCCCAGTAAGGCACGTCACCATGAACGATGTAGTTGTGCTCGTACTTGACCTGGGCGGGGTCGAAGAGCGACACCGAGGTGGTCTGGCCCGGCAGCAGCGTATTGCGGCCCGGCAGAGAATAGAGATGGAACTCGCCCACCCGCTGCTCGACTGCCACTTCGCTCACCTGCATGGCATCGGCGGCGGCGCGCATCTCCTTCCGCATCAGCGGCTGCGGCGGCATGCCTGGCGGCTGGGCCCGCCCCACCGCTCCCGCCAGCAGGTGAATCTCCGCGTTCTCGGCCCGAAGCGATTCCGACGGCAGAACCGCCATGCCGGTGACCCGGGCATCCTCCCGTCCCAAGACCACCTGATAGCTGGCTTGCCAGGAGGCGCCGCTGGTGAAATAGCCCAGCCGAAGTTGGTCCTGGCCTCGATCGCTGCGGAGCGTGAGTACCGCAGTTGGCTCGACCACTACGACATCGCTGGGGTACAGGGCCAGCCCCGGCGCCGTAAAGCTGATCCGGCCGTCCGGTAGCTGTAGCCGCAGCGGATCCACGCCGAGGACCAGGGCGCTTACGGTGTCCCGAGGGTCGCTCAGACGAAATACCAGCCGCTTTCCCACCGAGCGCCGCAGCACACTCGCCTCATCCACCGCACCGTCATACGACACCCGGTCCAGGGTCACATCCGGGTCGAGCGAAAAAATGGTGGACGGGTCGAGCGCGCCAAGGGAGAGCCGCTGAGTAGATGCCCCTTTGGGGACATTGGCCTGGACCGAGCGGCGCATCAGTACGCGGCCATCATTGTAAATGGTCAGTGAGGTCTGGGCTGGTAGCGGGGAAGCGGGGATGATGGGAAGCGGCGAGGCAAAACCAATTAGAATGGCAGTGACTCGCAGCCATGCACTGTATTCACGCGCACCAACCAGTTTGCTCCCCCGCTGCCCCATATCCCCAGCGAACTTCCCCGCTTCCCGTCTTCCCCGCTTTCCGTCTTTCATTTCAGATACTCCATGGCCACGAGAGTGGCGATCCGGCGCACGATGATGTAGGTGGCCAGGACCGCGATGGCGCCGTAGAGCCGCGCCATGGGAGCCGCGGGCACGCGAAGCGCGACGTATGCCGCCATCAGCACCGTCGCGCCAAGGGAGATGCGGCTGGCCAGTCGGCTTGCACGCCGCTTCCGCTCCGCCCGGCAGTCGGGACACAGCTCGCCCCAGCCGAGTCCCCGGATCCGGCGTTGGCAGCGAACGCAGGGGACCTCAGGCAGCAGCCCGGTTAGCCACTGCATTGCCAAACTCTTCAGTGGAGGCGGTCCCCCCGAGATCGCGGGTGCGGATTCCGTCTTTCACTATCGTGGTAATGATGGCGTGGCGGACCCGCTCGGCCCGGTCCAGCTCGCCCAGGTGATCCAGCATCATCGCGGCGGCGAACATCTGGGCCGATGGGTTGGCGATGCCCTTCCCCGCGATATCCGGCGCGCTCCCGTGCACCGCCTCGAAAATCGCCGCCTTGGTGCCGATGTTGGCTCCCGGAGCTAGGCCCAGTCCGCCCACCAGACCGGATACCTCGTCGCTCAGGATGTCACCGAACATGTTGGTCGTGACCATCACGTCGAACTGCTCCGGCCGCAGCACCAGCTGCATGGCGGTATTGTCGACGATCATGTCGTTGGATTCGATGCGGCCCTCGTACTCCTTCGCGACGGTCCGGCCCACTTCCAGGAACAGTCCGCTCACCATCTTGAGAATGTTAGCCTTGTGGACGATGGTGACCTTGCGCCGGTTGTGCTTGAGGGCGTACTCGAAGGCGTAGCGGATGATCCGCTCGCAGCCTCGCCGGGTGACGATGGCCATCGACTCGCCCACCGCTCTGGGATCGTCGCCGATGGCGACGAAATGCTCCACCCCGATGTAGAGCCCCTCCAGGTTCTCCCGTACCAGCACGATATCGACGTTCTCGAACCGCCCCCCCGGCACGATTGTGCGAGCCGGACGAATGTTGGCGAACAGCTCGAATTCCTTTCGCAGTCCGACGTTGACCGAGCGAAAGCCACTGCCCACCGGGGTGGTGAGCGGTCCCTTGAGGGCCAGGGCGTTCTTGCGGATGCTCTCGACGGTGGCATCGGGAAGCGGTGTGCCGGTCGCCTCGACCGCTGCCATCCCGGCCAGCTCTTCGTCCCAATTGAAGCGGAGCCCAGTGGCTTGGAGGACCTTCAGCGTCTGGGCAGTGATCTCCGGCCCGATGCCATCGCCGGGGATGAGTGTTACATCGTAGGTCATGGACCCTGGGAGACGGGAAGCACCGCGGCCACCGCCGCGTCCAGCGCCTGATCCGGCGAGGTCCCCCGTCCGTAGGCCAGACTCCGCCACAGGATCTTGCCGCTGCGGGCGTCGGCCAGCACCAGCGTGAGGTCCGCCCGGATCTGCCCGTTGGGCTCCGGTCCGAAGCCCAACGACGCAGGCACCAGCGCGAACCGTCCATCCACCAGCGCCACCAGTCCACGCAACGAGGACCGGAGCGGGTCGGGAACCTTGCTGAAGTTGGGTGAGCGCAACACGGCCTGGCCCATCTGATCGGGGTCTCCCACGAAGCCGGCGGATCGTCGGGCGATCTTTCGCAGTTTGGGTGGGAACACCCAGTTCACCTCCGGGCTTCGCGACTTGATTTCCTCATTCAGAAGTGAGTCGGCGTGGAGCAGCCCGGCCGGCCGCGCCCGGTACCGGGTATAGAGCGAGTCGGATTCGAGCGCTGGATCGGCAACCACGAGGGTAAGGGGAAGCACGGCAATGGTCTGCCCCGCCAGTGGCCCGGTCGCCAGAGGCCGCACTTCCTGCTGGGGCTTGGACCCGACCTCCGGCTGGGGCTTGGATTCGTCCTGAGCGTTGAGCCGGCAGGCAAGCAGGGCAATCAATCCCACGCACAGCGCGGGAGACAACTTCCGATTGGTTGAAGGCATGCAAAAACGTAAACCGGAGGCAGTGAAAAGTGAAAAGGAAAGGGTGAAGAGTGAAGAGTGAATGGGCTTCCGCTTCACTTTTCACTTTTCACTTTTCACCCTTGACCTTCACTCTCACTCTAAGGAAAGGCCCCCGTCAACAACTATGGTCTGTCCCGTGATGTGTCGGGCGGAATCGGAGCAGAGGAAGGAGATGACATGGGCGACATCGTCGGGTTCAGCCACTCGCCCGAGGACGGAGCTCTTCCGGGCCCGCTCGATGACCTCGGACGGAAGCATGGCCAGCCGTTCGGTGCGAATGAAGCCGGGAGCGACGGCGTTGACATTCACGTTGGCCGGCCCCAGCTCGACCGCGGCTGCCCGGGTGAGGCCGAGCAGCGCGGCCTTGCTCGCTGCGTAATTGGCCACCCCGAATCCAGGCCGATCCGCCTGGTGGGCACTCACGCTGACGATCTTCCCGTAGTGCTGGCTTCGAAAGATAGGAGCCACCGCGCGGATACAGTTGAAAGCCCCGGTGACGTTGGTATCCAGCACTTCATTCCAGGCTTCCTGCGACAGCCGCCAGAGCGCTCCATCGTTGGCAATGCCGGCATTGTTGATCAGGAAATGCACCCCGCCGAGCCGCTGCTTGGTTTCACCCACGAAGTGCTCGACCGCACTGCGGTCCCGAACATCACAGCGGTGAGCATAGACTTGAATCCCCATCCCGGTGAGGGCGGTCTCGGTGAGGAGGGCCTGCTCGCTCACGTCCCGCCCCGGCATGGTTACGAAGCAGAATGCGACGTGACAGCCCAGCCTGCCGAATTCCATGGAGATGTGCCGGCCCAGCCCGGTCGCTCCCCCGGTCACGATGACAACCTTCCCCCGCCAACCCTTGGTGATGGGCTGGGGCTTGGGTTCGGCGAGCGCGGCACCGGCTCCTTCCGGCGCCTCATATTCCCATGAGGGCCGGTGACCGAAGCCGAATGGTGGCAATGGCATGGAAGTCGAAGGTACGGGGCGTCTGAAGGAGGGGCAAGGACTCCAACTCTGGCCCCTTCGCTGCGCTCCGGGTGACATATAGCTTAGTCCCATGCACTGGATAAAAATCGGCTGGTTGATCCTTGCGGCCGCCGGGGCAATCGCCTGGGGGGTCCTGGCTCTGCACCGGGGCGAGAGCATCAGCGCGGCCTGGTTGATTGTCGCTGCGGCCGGCACTTATCTCATTGGCTATCGCTTCTATAGCCGCTTCCTGGCCGATCGGGTCTTCGGGCTGAACGACCGTCGCGCCACCCCGGCCGAGCGGCTGGCCAACGGCAGGGATTTCGTTCCCACTTCTCGCTGGGTCCTGTTTGGCCATCACTTTGCCGCGATCGCCGGAGCCGGACCTCTGGTCGGCCCGGTCCTGGCAGCCCAGTTCGGCTACCTGCCGGGTACTATCTGGCTCGTCTTCGGGGTGGTACTCGGCGGGGCGGTCCAGGACTTTGTGATCCTGTTCGGCTCCATGCGGCGGGACGGCAAGTCGTTGGGTCAGATGGCCAAGGAGGAGACCGGGCCGCTGACCGGATTACTCGCCATGGTCGCGGTGTTGGCGATCATGGTCATTCTCCTGGCCGTGCTGGCCCTGGTGGTCGTCAATGCACTGAAGGACAGCCCCTGGGGAGTCTTTACTATCCTCTGCACCATCCCCATCGCGATCCTGATGGGGTTCTGGATGAAGGCCTGGCGGCCCGGCCGCACCCTCGAGGCGTCGGCGATCGGAGTCGTGCTGCTGCTCGCGGCTCTAGTTGCCGGGCGCCACGTCGCCGAGTCACCCACGCTGGCGCCGTATTTCACGGCCTCCGGGCTCACCATTGCGTACGGCATGATCGCCTACGGCTTCATCGCCAGCGTGCTGCCGGTCTGGATGCTGCTTTGCCCCCGGGACTACCTCTCAACCTTCATGAAGATCGGCACCATCCTCCTGCTGGCCCTGGGAATTCTGTTGGTGCTCCCGCCCCTCCGGATGCCGGCGGTTACCCAATTCGTGGACGGGACCGGACCGGTGTTCGCGGGGAAGCTCTTTCCCTTTGCGTTCATCACCATTGCCTGCGGCGCCATCAGTGGCTTTCACGCCCTGGTTGCCTCCGGCACCACGCCCAAGATGCTGACCCGGGAGAGCGACGCCCGCCTGATCGGCTACGGCGGGATGCTGATGGAATCGTTCGTGGCAGTGATGGCCCTCTGTGCGGCGGCGCTGCTGGAGCCGGGCATCTACTTCGCCATCAACTCGCCTCTGGCGACACTGGGCGGGAGCGTGCACTCAGCGGCCGAGGTGATCCGGGGCTGGGGGTTTACCGTGACACCAGAACAGATCAGCCGCCTGGCCACAGACGTCGGTGAAAAGACCTTGCTGGGACGAACTGGCGGTGCCCCATCATTGGCGGTAGGGATGGCGCACATCTTCAGCAACGCTTTTGGCGCCGGACTGATGGCGCTGTGGTACCACTTCGCCATCATGTTCGAGGCTCTCTTCATCTTGACTACGGTTGATACCGGCACCCGGGTGGGCCGCTTCATGCTCCAGGAACTGGCCGGCCAAGTCTGGCGGCCGCTTGGCCGCACTTCCTGGTATCCCAGCATCGTGTTCGCCTCAGCGCTCATCGTCGCGGGTTGGGGATACTTCCTGGTGCAGGGCGTCCTCGACCCATTGGGAGGGATCAACTCGCTTTGGCCCCTCTTCGGCATCAGTAACCAGCTGCTGGCAGCGGTCGCGCTGTGCGTGGGCACCACGTTGATCATCAAGAGCGGAAAGGCCCGCTACGCCTGGGTCACCCTGCTTCCACTGGGCTGGCTCCTTACCGCCACGCTCACAGCCGGCTGGCAGAAGGTGTTTGCCGCGGATCCGCGGCTCGGCTTCCTGGCGCACGCGGCGGCCGTGGCTCAGCAGGTTGCGGACGGCAGCATGGAGGCCGGAAGGGGCGCACGGCTCATCTTCAACGATCGCCTGGACGCGGTCGTCACCGTCGTGTTCATGGTGGTCACGGTGCTGGTTCTGCTGGCATCTGCCCGAGAATGGGTACTCATTCTTACCCGCCGCAAGCCGGCCCGAGTGCAGGAGACCCCATTCGTGGAGACGGCATATGCTGGGTAGGCGGACAGGCGGACAGGCGGTCAGGCAGTCGGCCGGTCAGTGGCTCGTGAGCTTCCTCCGAAGCGTCGCCGGGATGCCGGACTACGAGCGCCACGTTCAGCATCTGCGCCAGTGTCACCCGGAGCTGTCCATTCCTACCGAACGCCAGTTCTTTGAGGACTTTGTGCGGGCCCGCTACGGTGACGGGCCGACGCGCTGCTGTTGACTTGGGTAAGTCCGGCGCCTGTCTAGGGCGAAGGCGAAGCAGCAGAAAGCTCCTCCACCCAGGTGGTGAGCCACTTTCCGGTCCGGGAAATGACCGCGGAGCTGTCGTTGGCCAAAAAGTCGTACCCGCCGCGGGCGAGACTGGAATCGGCGTAGATGCCTTGCCTCGCGGCCTCCCCCCGCGCGTCGAGTAACGCCTGCAGGCTCTCGCGGGTACCGATCCAGAGTAGCCCATCGGAGGCGCGAATTGCGTAACGCTTGGGCAGCGCGAAGCTGTCCGGTGCGACGTAGATCCTCGTCAGCAGCGGGATTAGCCGGGGATCGGTGAAATAGGAGAGCAGCGTCAGGTAGCGGACCCGAAACTCCTCGGAGTCCGCCGCCTGAAAGCGGGCCACCACCGAATCCATGGCCCCGGCCCGCAGCCGGCCGAGCACCCAGGCGTCACCGTGATCGTATTTTCGGCTGGGAATCCGGCGCAGAATATCCTGGAGTACTGCCCCATCCCCCCGCAGCGCACGTTGTCGCTCCAACACAATTGCCTGCAACGAAGGCTGCAGGTCCTCGGCCTTGAGCCCGGGGTTGGCCGGGAACGGCGGAAACTCGGCTCGTTCCAGCCGCCGCCGCATCCGTGCGGCGCTGTCGGCAAAGGCCGGACTGCGGAGCTCCGCCAGTCGGGTGAGCGCCAGCAGGGCCGCGTTCCAGTCACCAGTCCCGTCGAGCGCCTGACGCAGCCGCTGCCACAATCGGGAAGGCGACTTGGAGCGAAGGATGGCCGCGACCGAATCGGCGGCCGGTGTCCCTTCCCTGAGTGCCTCATGGAGCTCGGAATAGGTCGCCCTGCCCGGTACTCCCACCCGGACCTGGACCTGCGCCGAGGAGGAACTCGCCAGGAACATCATCAGGGCAGAGGCGATCGCGGCCGACCAGGACCAGGTCTTCATATTCGCCTGCGATCCCGCCCCGGAGACACGACGAGCCAGAGCAGCACCGCCAGCAGCATCCCCCCCGACGAGGCCCAGAGCGCGGTGCGTGCACTCAGGGATTGATAAAGGGCGCCGAAGAAGAGCCCGGCGGGAAGCGCCGCAAACCCGGTCAGCGCGTGATAAGCTCCGAAGGCACGCCCGGTCCGAACCGGTGCCAGGCGGGCCACCAGGCTCCGCTCACCCGACTCCGTCAGTCCCGCCACCAGCCCGAAAAGGAGGAACAAGGCGGTTGCCACTGCCGGCTCCACCGGAAGGCCCAGGGCGAAGGCGACCGCGGCGAAGAGGAGTCCGCCGGTGGCAACCACCCGGGGAGCTCCCTGGCGATCGGCAAGCCGTCCACCGGGATAGGAGCTGGCGCTGCGCACCACGTGGAGCCCAGCCCAGATCAGTGGCACGGCAGCCACCGAGACCCCGAGATCCTGGATCCGCAGGATGAGAAGGGCCTCGGGCAGCCGGAACAGAGTGAGGGTGGTGAGCGCGGTGATCGGTAACCAGAATGAAGAGGACCTGGGAACGGGTAACCGGGAACCGGATGAGACGGCGGCGGCTCGGGTGTTTCTCAGTTCCCGGTTCCTCTCCTTAAGCACTAGCGCCAGTACTCCAAATGCCACCACTCCCGGCACTACACTCCACTGAATCACGTTCCGGACATCGGCACCGCGCTCGAGCAGCCACCATGCGGCCAGCGACCCCAGTACCGCCCCGAAGTGGTCCGCGCCGCGGTGAAAGCCAAAGGACCGTCCCCGCAGCTCGGGATCGGTGACTTCAGCGATCATGGCATCCCGAGGGGGAGTGCGGATGCCCTTTCCCAGCCGGTCGATGATCCGAAACCCTACCACCTGCCACGCGGCGTTGGCCACCGCGATCAGCGGCCGCACCAGCACTGCAGTGGCATACCCGACCAGTATCAGCGGTCGTCTCCAGCCGGGCCGGTCCGCTAAACCGCCGCTAAGCCACTTGAGCAGCGAAGAGGTGAGCTCCGATGCGCCGTCGAGCGCACCCAGCACCAGCGGTCCGCCCCCCAGCGTGCGGGTCACGAAGGCCGGCAACAGGGGGTACACCATCTCGCTGGCGAAGTCGTTGAAGAGCGAGACCAGGGCAAGGCCCTTGACGGTCGTGGGAACCGCAGCGCTCATCTCGGCTGCACCTTGGCGACTCGGCATGGGTGAATGTAGTCGGGGTGACCTCCGACCCGGCGCCCCCCCCGGCGCTAGCCTATATCTTTGCCGCATGCACACGGACCTCGCCCGGTTTCACGAGTCGAACCTCTGGTCCACCCCCATTCGGGATCTTCGCCTGACCATCGAGGGCACTCGGCTGGAGCCGATCCTGTCGGAGTTCATGGAGGAGGTTCGGCAGACTGGCATCACCCGGGTGCGCCCCCGCTTCTATCTCTCGACCGAATGGGGGGTTCCGTTCGAGACCGTGGCCATGGCCATCCCGTTCTACCTCGCTCATCCCGACCTCACTGCACTCCACGCCGAGCGGGTGGGGCATGTGGAAGGGTTCGACCGGGCCGATATCCTCCGGTATCTCCGGCACGAGATGGGGCACGTCATCAATTACGCCTACCGGCTGTACGACCATGAGGAGTGGGTCAAGCAGTTCGGCTCCATCACCCAGCCCTACTTCGAGGAATACCGGCCGGAGCCGTTCAGTCGGCGGTACGTTCGCCACCTCCCCGGCTGGTACGCCCAGAAGCATCCCGACGAAGACTGGTCCGAGACCTTCGCCGTCTGGATGACACCGGGAATGGACTGGCGCGCGGAGTACGGCGGGTGGCCTGTGGCCTACGGGAAGCTCACCTACTGCAGCCGCATTATGGGAGAGCTGCGGGATCAGGACCCGGTCGTCACCAGCAGCGAGCTGGATGAGGACGTGGGGGACATCGAGTATTCGCTCGATCAGTACTACGGAAGGTCGACCGAGGCGTTGGGCGATCTACCTCCAGGACTGGACGGCGCGCTGAGAGCCATCTTCGAAGATCTGGGAAGCTCGGGTGGCAGGTCGCCCGGGAAGCTCCGTCCGGCTGCCGACCTGATCCGGCGGCTGGAGCCGGAGCTGATGGCCAACATTTTTCGCTGGACCGGCCACTTCCCCGAGCGTACCCGTGCGCTGCTGCGCTACCTGGCCGAGCGCGCTGCCCAGCTGGAACAAGGGTACCCTGCGGAACGTGAGGATTCAGCCATCATGGCACTGACCACGCTGGTGACTGGGCTCGCCATGAACCACGTTCAGCGCGGGAACTACTTACCGTGAGAGAGTCGGAGAGTCGGAGAGGCGGAGGTCGGAGGGTCGGAGGCTGTCTGTCATCCTGAGCGAAGCGAAGGATCTATTTCCTATAGCGCTCCAATGCCAGTTCCACGATGCGCTCGATCAGCTTCGGATATTCGATGCCCCCTGCTGCCGCGGACATGGCGAACTCGCTGTTGCGCTCGAGATAACAGCTGGCGTTGACCTCCAATACATAGATGTCGCCCGTATCGGTGAGCCGGAGATCCACCCGGCCGTAGTCCCGCACCCGGAGCGCGCGGTAGGCATCGACCGCCACCTTCTGTAGCCGGGCGCGAAGCTCGTCCGGCAGGTTGGCGAGCACCGACTTGGTGCCCTTGAATTCCCTGCTGCGCTCGTCCCACTTCGCCTTGCTGTCCAGCACTTTGGGCACGCCCTCGGGGAACCCGGTGAAGTCCACCTCCACCGGCGGGAGGGCCTTGGGCTGCCCGTTGCCCAACACGCCAACGTAAAACTCGCGGCCGTCGATGAACTCTTCCGCCAGAGCTGCGTCGTTGAGCTCCTTCCGGATCGCGGCTACCCGCTCCATCAGCGCTCCCGCGTCGTGCACCAGCGACTTGCCTCCGATGCCGAGCGATGAATCGGAGCGGAGCGGCTTGACGAAGAGCGGCATCCGCAGATTGCCCCCGGTCTCGAACGCCTGCTGCCGGGAAAACACCGCAAAGCGAGGATAGAGGATGTCCTCGAAGGCCAGCAGTTTCTTGGTGAGGCCCTTATCCTGGCTGAGATAGAGCTCTCCCGGTCCGCTTCCAGTGTACTTCAGGCCCAGAAGATCGAGCAGTCCGGTCACGGGAATGTCGCCGAACACATTCTCGGCGAACATCTCCATCAGATTGAAAACCAGATCGGGCCTCCTCCGGGAGAGGCCCGCGATCAGCCGCTTGACGTCCCCATGCACCCCCAGGATGGACACGCGATGACCCAGGGTTCGCAGCGCCCGCGCCACCTGGGGCACCACGGCCTCGTAATCCTTCGAGTTTTCGTCATCGCTGTCGAGGTAGGTCAGGACGGTGATCTTCATGCTCACTCCGCCAGGTCCATGCCCCAGCGCGCCAGTGATACCGGGAGCCCGCCGTATCGCATCACGGCGTCGTGGAACTGCCGCAGCGCCACATCGGCCCCGTGGCGTTGCCGATATGCGTCCCGGAGCTGGAGCAGCTCGCGGCAGCCCGCGGCATATGAGAGCTGGTAGGTCGGCCAGGCGCAGTACCGCCGGACCTCGGCCTCCGCGTTGCTCCGCTCGATGGGGAGGTGTTCGACCATATAGTCAGTGGCCTCCTTTGGCGTCATGCCCCGGGTGTGAAGACCCACATCCAGCACGATCCGGATCGCCCGCCACAGAAGATTCACCAACTGGAATAATCGCACCTGATCGCCGGGATAAAAGCCCGTCTCACCCATGAGCTGCTCGCAGTACAGGGCCCAGCCTTCGATCATGATCGGCGCCCAGATATGCCGCCGGACTTCCGATCCGAGGCCCTGCATGGTGAGGAGGTGCAGATGATGCCCGGGATACACCTCATGAGCCACCATCACCGGCATGCTGTGACGGCTGTGGCCCTGAACCCGCGACGAGCCGCTGGACGCCGGCGTTTCCGGGCGGGTCACGTAGAACCGTCCGGTGCGTTGCTTCAGGTAAATCGGAGGTGGCTCATACGCGGCGAAGGGAACCAGCGGTGCCAGATAGGAGGGCGTGGGCACCACATCCACGTTGCCCGATGGGATGCTGACCAGCTGGTTCCCTGCGACGAAGCGGCCGGCGCGCTCGACCTCGCCGCGATACGTCTCCAGCAACTGCTCCGCCTCGGGAGCATCCTCCCGAAGCTCCTCCACCAGTAGCCGCCAGGGGCGGGAGTCTAGTCTCGCGGCCAGGGCCTCGAGCTCGCCGGTGACTTCGTCCTGTAACTGGCGGCCGTAGCGCCAGAGCTCACCGGGACCGGCCATCAGGGCGTGCTCATGCTGGAGCCGGCGGCTGAACTGGGCTTCTCCGATGGCGAACGCATGGATGTCGGGATTGGGCTCGATCTCATCCCGCAGGGCCGATCCGAAGGCGACCAGAGCCTTGAGCGCGGACTCGCCGGCGCGCCTCAGCTCGTCGGCCACATCCGGAGCGACTCCGCTGAATAGCGCAACCACTCGGGTGACCAGCTCGCCACCGCCACCCAGCATCGCCAGGGCGGTGTCCACGAATACCGATGGAGGCAGAGTGATCGTGGCCCGGGCCGCATCGAGGAAATCGGGGGTCGCCTGGAGCCGGGAGAGCACCGGCGACACCCGCGCGGCGGGATCGGAGTCGCGAGTCAGCAGTGCATAGAGCGACTGGAACAGGTGGGAGAGCCAGAACGCCGGGTTCCTGGCGTGTGGCTGCTCGTGCTCCAGGCGGTAGATCGTGCTCCGGATTTCACCCAGAAGGCCGGTGCGATCGATCTCGGAGTCCAGGTCGTCGGTGTCGAGCTCCTCGATGGCGCCGGAGATCGAGCGCAGGGCGGAGAGGTGCGCGCGAGTGCTTTCCGCATCGAATCGGCCCAGCCGCCCGTCCTCCGAGACCAGTCCGGCCGAGCTGGCGGCTGACGGATCGAAGTGGTACTTGAGGTCCAGGTAGGACCGGCAGAGGTCGTCGACAGCGGAGTGTACCGTCATAGAGATCCTTCGCTCGCCTTCGCTGGGCTCAGGTATCGCTCAGGATAATGGCTTCGCCGTTACTTCAGAGTGGTCTCCGATGCTTCCGCTCCCCTTGTAGCCTTCGAGAAGGACGGCATTGCCGAGCAGGGACCCGTCGAGATCGACATGGTTGAGTCTGGCATCCTGGCCGATGATCGAGTTGCGAATCCGGCTGTCTCGAATGACGGTCCCCTTCTCCACCGAGACGTTGGGACCGATCTCGCTCCGTTCTATGGTGACCCCGTCCTCGATGTAGACCGGATCGCGGATAGTCACCCCCGGGAAGTTTACCCGGCGGGTCGCCCCCTTGCGGAGCAGGATCTCGTTGGTCTCCAGCAGGGTGTCCAGCTTGCCGCAATCGTACCAGCCACCCACTTCGGCGGTCAGAATCCGCTTGCCATGCTCGATCATCCACTGGAACGCGTCGGTCAGGTACCACTCGCCCTTGTTGGCCGGACTGGCAAGCACGTGGTCGATGCCTTGCCAGAGACTATCTACCGCCCGGATGTAGTAGAGCCCAATGTTGGCGAGCTTCGAGATTGGAGTGGACGGCTTCTCCACGATTCGGGTCATGTAGCCCTTCGCATCGGTGACCACTACGCCGAACCGCTGGTAGTCTTCCACCTCCTTAGCCCAGATGATCCCGTCGGCGTCGGTTCGATTGATTAAGGTAAGGTCGGCTTCGAACACGGTGTCGACGAAGATGATCAGCACCGGCCCCTTCACATGGGGGCGGGCCAGGTTGATGGCTCCCGCGGTGCCGTCCTGCACCTTCTGCTCGATGAAGCGGGACGGGATCTTGTAGCGCGACCGGGCAAAGGCCTCCACTTGCTGCTTCAAATGGCCGGTGATGAAGATCAGCTCGGTCACGTCGAGACCAGCCAGCCGGTCCATCACCCAGTCCATCACCGGGCGCCCCGCCACCTTGAGCAGCGGCTTGGGCACGAGATGGGTATGGGGCCTGAGCCGGGTTCCCTTGCCGGCGAGCGGAATGATTACTTGCATCTCAGCCTCTGCCGTAGCGGTCCTGGAGGCGCACGAGATCGTCCAGCTCGGGCGTGGAGGCCTCGAGCACGTCGGTATCCACCACGGCTTCGATCTGGTGAATCAGCTTGGCCGGGATGTGCACCGACTCACCGGCCCGGAATGGTCGCGCGAGCAGGGCGTCACCCGGCTGGGTTCTCAGAATGAGCTCACCCCGGAGCACGTGCATCGTCTCGTCCTTGAAGTTGTGATACTGCAGGCTGAGCACGTGGCCGGCCTTCACGTGCAGGATCTTGCCGACATAGCGTTCGGTGCGTGCCCAGATCAACTCGTACCCCCAAGGCTTCTCCACCCGATACGGGACGTCCGGCACTCAGCTTTCCGGGAATGAGGTCAGCATGGGCGGGAAATATGGTCGGGAAGCGGGGAAGCGGGGAAGCTCGGAAGCTAGCAGGCGGCGGGAAGACGCAGTCATTGCGAGGCACTGAGTGCCGAAGCAATCTCTCAGAATGCCTCCTCGAAGCTGAAGGTCCAGCGAAACTCCAGCTCACTGTCGCCCGGATCCCGGTCCTGGGCGAGTTCAGGCCGGCTCACGTACAGCGGAAAGTCGAAGCGGGTACTGAACTCGGTGTCGCCGATGCGATGCCGGGCCCGAATGCCCACACCCGCGTCGCCCAGGAATCGGAGCCGTCCCCCGCTGAAATCCCGGGAGCTGCCCCCGATCCCGTGCGACAGATCGGTGAACGCTGCGAGCGCCATTCGGTGGAATAGCCCCGACGACGGCCGCGTCATCACGGTGTGTTCCAGCTCCAGGTTGAGGGCGACGATGGTAGCGGTCGAGAGATGCGGATCCGCGCCTCGCACCCCGGCGCCACCGGGCGACTGGTAATGAAAGTCGTCCCGCACCAGCAGCGCGCCGCGGGAACGGAGAAATGGATTGGTGAGCTGCTGCAGAGGATCAGCGCCCTGAAAATAGATCTGCCGCTGCTTGGCTGCTGCCTGGTCGCCACTCGCCACCCCAGCATACAGCCGAACACCGAAGTCGAAGCTGCCCAGCGGGCGGCGGGCACTCCCCTCGATCGAACCGCGGAAATAAAAGGGATCGAGATCGGGACGGCCGCTGGCCGCGAGCCCATCCTTATTATAGGCCAGCCCGCCGCCCAGCGAGCTCCGCAGCGCCAGCTGCCAGTCCCCGCTCTCGGTGGAGACTCCGCTGCCGAACTGAAGCTCCACCGTGCCGACGTCATTGTAGAGTCCGGGATCCAGGTAACGTACGTCGTCCACCGCGACCCACTGCAGGGTGGCCGACCGGGTCCAGGTAGGACCAAAGGAAAGATGAGCGCGGCGGCTCCACTCCGCCCCGGCAGTAAGACCGTAGCGACCCTCCACCTTGTATCCATCTAACGTCTGCGAAGCGTTGGGCGCCCGCAGAGCCACAGGATTGCGGCGCCGGATGAAGAAATCGACGTCCTTGACATCCTCATCCGAGCCCCAGCCCTGCGCCAGACTGATCAGGGTCTGGTTCTGCTCGAAGCGGCCCAGATAATCAGTCAGGCTCCGAAGGCCGACAGTCACTCCGCCGGCATCGTTGTACCACACAGTGGGATGCCACCCCGCGGTGAGCCGGTCGCGCCGCGAACGGGTGGAGAAGTAGGGATGGAAGTAGCGCTCGATGCGCGTGTCGCTGCCAAAGATCCAGGGAAAGGTCCGGTTCACTCGCTTTCGGTTGTTGAGCATGTTCCAGTCGTGGGTCCACACCCCGGGATCCAGCAACACCTCCTTCGGCTTGCTGCTGGTCCGCACCTCGACCCATTCGCGCTCCGCCAGTCCTTCGGCCCGAACAACTCCAGTATCCCGCTCGGCCACCACCGCCACGACCACCGGAATCCGACCCTCCTCCTTTCGGACGACCTCGATGCGGGTGACCCAGCCGACGGTGCGTCGGGCAGCCTGCCGGGCGGAGTCTCCTGCCGTCTCGATAGTCCGCCGGACCGTCTTCACCGTTCCGATGGAGTAGTCATACAGCGTCGTCGTATGCAGCCACTGGGCAAAGAAGGTCGAGAGGTCCCGCTGGGAGACCTCCTCGGCCACGGCGCGAAATGCCGCCTCATCCACGTGCCTGAGCTTCCAGCGCTCATAGAAGGTCTGGAGGATCCGGTGCATGGTGTCGTGGCCGACGATGTAGCGCAGCTGATGGAAGAAGAGATTGCCCCTGGTGTAGATCGCCGTGTTGTAGGAGCTGAAATCACGATAGGCTTCGGCCACTAAACTCGTCGGCTCGGAGTAATCGTCGAGGTCCAGGAGCAGGATGTTCGCCTCGGTCTCCCCGTAGGGCCCGGGCCTGCCCACCGTCTCCCAGAACCAGTCGGTCTGAAAGCTGGTGAACCCTTCATCCAGCCAGCCTTCCCGCCACTCGTTGTTGGCCAGGATTCCCATGGTGTAGTTGTGCCCCAGCTCATGCACGATGAGTCCCTGATCGGCGGAGCCGTCCATGATCATCATGGGAAACTCGGTCCCGCCGCCCTCGATCCGGTGCAGGTTGGTGATCTGAGGCCAGGCAAATTTCCCGTACAGCCGGTCGAGCCAGGTCAGCGCCGCGACGGTGCGGTCCACGGCCACCCCGTTTCCCCAGATGGGTTCGTCCCCCGGCTGATAGAGCACGTGCACCGCCACGTCGCCGAAGCTGCCGCCCTCGTAGCGATACCGGGGATTCAAGGACAGGGCGAAGTGATGCACGTCTTCCGCGTACCAGCGAATCCGCTTGCGTCCCGCCGCGGCGCCGGCGCAGCTGGCCGGCGGGGTGCGACTTCCGTAATAGCTGCGCTGATACTCCACCGGCTGGGCCCGGTTCTGGTTGGCGCGCTCCCAACCGGGATCACCGCACACCGGCACCCCGGTGGCACCGATCACCTGGTCCGCGGGAACGTCGAGGTCCACCAGGAAAGACGCGAACTCGCCATAGAACTCGCCGGCGGGATAGAGCGGGTGCTCCTGCCAGCCATACCGGTCGTATACCACCACCTTCGGGTACCACTGGGCGAAGTCGAAACGGCGGCCCTCCCGCCCCTGGCGCCGAGGAACGGTAGAAGGCCGCGCATCCCATTCCATCTCGACCGCCATCGAATCCTGGGGGAGCAAGGGACGAGGCAGCACGAAGCGCACGATCGTGCTGTCCGGCGCAAAGGGATAGATCGGCTTGACCGGGGTATCCATGATCCGGACGTTGCGCACGTGATTGAAGGCGAAGTCGGGATCGCGGAGGTCGTTGAAGCGACGCCGCCCTTCGGCCGAATCCGCGGCTGACCAGCGCGATCCGGGCCGAAAGGCATTGAGGTACAGGTGGAGCGAGAAGGTCCTGAGCGTGTCAGGGGACCGATTCTGGTAGCGGATCCGTTGGGTGCCGCTCAGGACCCCACTCGGCTCATCCAGCCGGGCATCGATCTCATAGGCAACCTGCTGCTGCCAGTAGGGCTGCGGATCGGAAGCGGCGGTTGCCTGCTGAAGCAGCAAGAGGGCTGCAATGATCACATTGCACTCGGGTCAGGAGTCGAGCACCGGGCGAGCGTCGGCCCAAAAAATACGGAGGCACCGAAGAATTTGGCACCATACAGCGGTACCTGGGTTCAGCTGGGCCCCCCAGATCCCTTAGCCTGATGGCAAGGATGGCGGATACCTATCTCTCACTCCGAGTGCATCTCGTCTGGGCCACCAAGAACCGGCGGCCTTGGCTGGATCCCGAGTGGCGGCCCAGGTTGTACGCCTGCGCCTCAACAATCATCGCGCGGCGCAGCGGTGAGCTGCTGTGTGCTGGAGGCACGCGAGACCACATCCACCTCTACCTCGAGCCTCCCAGCACCCTGGCACTGACCGAGCTGGTCAACAACATCAAGTCCACAACCTCACGCTGGATCCACGACACCTTTCCCCACCGGCGAGATTTTCGGTGGCAGCAGGGCTACGGAGCTTTCAGCGTCACACCATACGCCGACGCGCAGATCCGCGACTACATCCGAAACCAGGAACATCACCATCGGCAACACCGCTTCGGTGGCGAATACCGGGATATCCTCGAACGGCACGGAGTCGCCTACGACCCGGCGCAGGTACCGGATTGATGTCACTTGCCGGATACGACGAGGCCACCCTCGTGGGTGGCCCTGGGCGCAGTCGCGTGTCGCGCCGGCTTTATTGGATCAACAATTGTCGCCGGAGCCGGGTCATCCGACGCCGCAGCGAGCCGTCCAGCACCCGGTCGCCCACCCGGACAATCGCTCCGCCCAGAATCTCGGGATCCTCGCTGAATGAGGGAAGCACCTGTTTGCCCAGCTGCCGGCTCAAGAGATCCTGAATGGTACGCTTCAGCTTCTCATCCGGTTGCCGAGCCAGGGTCACTCCAGCCCGAACCCGGTCGAGCTTCTGGTCCAGCAGGGCCAGGTACTGGGTCGCGATCTCCCGCAGGAGCTGCTGCCGCCCGCGTTTCACCAGGGCCTGAAGGAACAGCACGAATTCCCGCGGGGCGCCCCGGAGTGCCTGCCCCAGCATCCGGCTCTTCTCGGATTTTGGCACTTTGGGCGACATCAGGATCCCTTGGATCTGGGGCGACTGCTCCACGGCAGCCGCGACCGCGTCGAGCAGGTCCACGAAGCGTTCCGTGTTCCCGCTCTGCTCCCCCAGCTCGAAGAGAGTCTCGGCGTAGTTACGGGCGATCGTCTCGGTTCTCAATGCCGCGATCCCAGGCTGGCCAGATACTCCTGCACGATGCGGCGGTCTCGCTCCGAGTTGAGCTCCTCACCGATCAGCTTGCTGGCCGCCGCCAGCGAGAGATCCACCGCCTCCCGGCGCAGCTCCTGCACCGCGCGCTCCCGCTCGGCGCCGATGTCGCGGCGCGCCCGCTCCAGCAGCTCCTCCTGCTCCTGCCGGGTCTTCTCCATCGCCAGCGCCCGTTCCTGATCGGCAGCGGTGCGGGCCCCTGCCAGCAGGGCGTGGGCCGACGCCCGGCCTTCGGCGAGAAGCTTCTCGTGCTGCGCCAGCAGCCGAGCCGCCTCCTCCCGATTCCGCTCGGCTTCGGCGATCATGTCTTCGAGCGCCTTCTCTCGGGCTTCCACCGCGCTCAGCAGTGCGGGCCAGGCAAACCTCCGAAGCACCAGGAGCAATGCCACGAACACCAGCACGGTCCAGATCATGAGGCCGGGCTCGACCGAGAGGGGCCCGCGGGCGGCGTGTTCTTGCTGGGCGAGTACGAACGTGAGTGACAGCATGCTGACCTCGTGTTTAGTCGCTAATCACTAGCCGCTAGTCTCCAGACGGATCTCCGACCTCATATCCCCGCCACTGCTCCGCCATAGACTAGCGACTAGCGTCTAGCGACTACTAGAACGTGATCTTCGACTGAATCAGAAATCCGATAACTGCCACGAACAGCGCAACACCTTCGATCAGCGCCGCCGCGATGATCATGGCGGTCTGAATTCGCGCGGTAGCATCCGGCTGCCGGGCAATGCCCTCGGTCGCCGAGCCGCCGATCCGGCCGATACCGACACCGGCGCCGAGCACCGCGAGACCGGCAGCCAGCCCGGCCCCGATCAGGCCGAGACCCCGTCCGGTGGCCCCGGTGGCAGCGGCCGCATCCTGAATGAGTGCAAGCATGTACAGCATGGTCTACTCCATGAGCAACGGGAGACCTGGATCACCGTTGCGCTCGCCCTGGCAACCACCGACTCTCCCGGAACGGGCTTGCCTTGGCTCCCACCAACGTTCCGAATCCATCGAAACAGTGGGCTTCGTCCGCCATCCGGCGGAGTACCTCTCGACCGGTTAGAGCGCCTCCCCGGCCCAGCTTCTTCGACTGCAACCCTCTTACCCGCTTACCCCCTTACCCGCTTACCCGGCCTCATTAATGCTCCGCCCGCATCAGCCCGATGAACACCGCCGTGAGCAGGGTGAACACGAAGGCCTGCAGGAAGGCCACGAACACTTCCAACAGCATCACCCCGGTGGCGAGCAGCGAGGCCCCGATCCCAACCAGATAGCTCTGGAACAGGAACGTGAGTCCCAGCAGTGCGAGCACCAGTACGTGCCCGGAGGTCATGTTGGCGAAGAGTCGCACCGCGAGAGCGAACGGCTTGGCCAGCTTGCCGATGATCTCGATCGGCGTCATCACCACCAGCAGCAGGACTTTGAGCAGCGCGCCACCCACTCCACCGGGCAGTCCCGGCGGGAGGTAGAAGATCGTCTTCATGTAGCCATTGAACCCGAGCGACCGCATCCCGCTGATCTCGATGACCAGAAACGCGATCACCGCGAGGGCTCCGGTCACCGCAATGTTGCTCGTCGCCGTGGCGCCCCAAGGGAGCAGCCCCAGGAGATTCATCGCCAGAATGAAGAAGAAGACGGTCAGCAGAAAGGGAGCGTAGCCTTCCCCGTGGGCCCCGACATTGGGCAGAACCACTTCCTGCCGCACCCAGAGCGCCATCGCCTCCATCGCTCCGGAGAAGCCCTTGGGCGGGCGGCCGCGCGACTGGGCCCCCGCAACCGCTCGGGCGCTGGGGATGAAAACCAGGGTGACGAGCACCGCGGCGAGGATCATGTAGACCAGGTGCCGGGTGGGCGAGAGGTCGAGATAGCGGGGCTGGCCGTGCGCGTCCGTGCCGAGCGGGATCTTCCAGTTGTCGGGAAGGTGGATGACCCCGAACGGAGTCTCCAGCTCGTGGGCATTGCCGATATGATGGGCGATGTCGATCTGATTGCCGCTGGCCTGATGCTGGCTCTCCGGCGCCACTGCCTCTCGGCCGACCTCGTGGGCCGGTTCCTGGGCCCGGACGCGCGCGGGCGCGCCGCCGGCTGCAGCGAGAGCCCAACCCCACACTAACAATCTGCCGAATCGAGCCATCGTATCGAGTCTAGGAATGTTCCCGCACCGCCGTCACTGCTTCAACCAGGACCAACGCCATCATCGCTGCCACCAGCGTGCCCAGAGCCGGGCCCAGCTCCCATCCGAACGCCGGCACCAATACCACACCGGCGAGTCCGACGGTCGCGAATCGCACCAGCATGCCGAGCGACCAGACCAGCTGAAAGCCGGGGCGGCCGATGCTGCGGAGCGTCCACCAGCCGAGCGGCGCCTGGACTGCAAGCGCGACCACCACTGCCCATCCGACCTCGTCCCGCAGGTCGGGCGAAACAACCCGTGCCAGCGTCGCGAAGCCGAGACCGACCAACGCCATACCGGTCAGATACCGGGAGCCGGTCCTCACTCGCGGGGATCCTTGCGGGTCAGCGATCGGATCAGCCAGTACATCGTGCCCCCGAACCCCAGGAAAGCCGCGATCACCGTGATCAGTCCGCCGGCGCCTAGCTTTCGGTCCAGCCACTGGCCGACGAATACGAAGACCAGGACGCTGGCCGCGAGCTGGACCCCGAGCCCGGCGTACTTCATGCCGCTCGGCCCTCGGTTGCCGGGCCGATCAGGGGTGTTCACGGGGGAGAACCTATGCGCTTGTGAAATTTTTCGCAATGTGGCGGTCGCGGGTCGCTGATCGGGATCGAGTCGAGTGGAGCCCGCTTAATAGCGCGCGCAACCAAAACCCCGACCCGCGCGTCGTTTCCTTAGGCCTTGCTTGGCGCTGAGCGCTGGCGTCCATCTCCCGACCCGGGTAATCTCAACCTCATGCCCCACATGCAGGCCCAATGACGGCCACGCAAACCCCTGCGCACAGTACCCCGCACGACGACGTCCAGCAGCTTCAGCGGCTGGTCGGCGCCGTCGCCGGGCTCAAGAGCCAGGTAGCCCAGCGCATCGTGGGCCAGGAAGACGTGGTGGACGGGATCCTCACCGCGATCCTGGCCGGCGGGCACGCGCTGCTCATCGGCGTTCCCGGACTGGCCAAGACATTGATGGTACAGACCGTCTCTGAGGCCCTGGACCTAAGCTTCAACCGGGTGCAGTTCACGCCCGACCTCATGCCCAGCGACATCACCGGCACCGAGATCATCGAGGAAGACCTCACCACCGGCCGGCGGGCCTTCCGCTTCGTGCAGGGACCGATCTTCGCCAACGTGGTGCTGGCCGACGAGATCAACCGCACGCCGCCCAAGACCCAGGCCGCCCTGCTTCAGGCCATGCAGGAGCACCAGATCACCGCGGCCGGCACTACCTATCGGCTGCCCGATCCCTTCTTCGTCCTGGCCACCCAGAACCCGATCGAGCAGGAGGGCACCTATCCCTTGCCCGAGGCCCAGCTCGACCGCTTCATGCTGGAGCTGCGGGTGAGCTATCCCAGTCGGGCGGAGGAAGAGGCAATCGTAGAACAGACCACCGGCACCGCCCGGGTGGGGCTGCAGCCGGTGCTCGACGCCCAATCGGTGCTGGCTATGCAGGCCCTGGTGCGCCGGATCCCGGTGTCGCGGGGACTGATCCGGGCCGCGGTGAGTCTCGCCCGAATGACTCGTCCGGGGGATGCCGACGCGCCTCCCTTTATTAAGGAATACGTCGAGTGGGGAGCCGGCCCTCGCGCCTCGCAGTACCTCGTCCTCGGCGCCAAGGCCCGGGCGGCCATCGCCGGCCGGCCGATGGCGGATCTGGAAGACGTCCGCGCCGTCGCCGCCTCGGTCCTGCGCCACCGCATTGTCACCAACTTCGCCGCCGAAGCCGCCGACCGCACCAGCGAGGATATCGTCAGGGAACTGATTGGAGGAAAGGCGTGGCTGGGCGGGTAAGCGGGTAGGCGGGTAGGCGGGTAAGGGAGTAAGAGTGAGTGGGTACCTGGTAACTACGTACGATCCCGAGAATGGCTTCGCCCCAAAGAAAGAGCCCGGCCATGATGACCGGGCTCTTCCTTTTCTGTTCTGCTGCTTCGTACCTTATCATCTTACCCGCTTACCCGCCTACCGGCTTACCCTCCTACTTCACTGGCTGAACAGCCCACCGACCGGCGCCAGCATCTGATCGAAGGCCAGGAACGCGCCCGACTGCAGCTGGAATACTCCGTTGACTGCCGAGTATTCCTCGTCCGTCAGCGCCGTTCCATCGGTCCGGGTGATGGTCGTGGTGGCGCCGTCGGTCGTGATGGTGGCGAACTGGTCACCGTTGACCCGGATATTGAGCGTGCCGCTGGTCTCGGTGAACTGTCCGCTCATGCTCACCGTGCCGTTGGGCCCCCGCATGGTCATGCTGATGGTGATCGGGCTCCCCGGCGTGGTCACGTCGGCCATGCTGATGGTGAGATTGACCGAGACGTCTCGCTGTGGCACGGCCAGCGCGTAGGTGAGCGTCAGGCCGGCGCTGAAGCTGATGGTGGATCGCAGGGTGATATTCGCCACGATATTGCCGTCGGTGACGTAGCCCTT